>DASSEZ010000112.1:0-17977 GCA_035694945.1 Vulcanimicrobiaceae bacterium | reverse complement strand
CCGGCTTTCCAGCAGAGGTACACGGCGCGGCCTTCGCGCATCGACGGAAAATCGATGAGCCCCAGGTCGATGTCTTTGACGATGCATCCGTAGGCTTCGATGCGATTGATGATGCGCACGATCTCGGCCTTTTGCTCGCTGAAACGTCCCGGCGTAAACGGCGACCGCGGCGTCGCCATTCGCGAGTGCGGCGTCGGCTCGGTGCCGCGCAGGACCGGATCGGTCTCCAGCAGGCGGATCGCCAAGTCACGCCGCTTCGTCCAGAGCTCGTCCACGAGTGGAGCGAGCTTGGGGATGAGGGCGTTGGCCTTTTCAGGCGAAAAGAGTTTCATGAGATATGCACGCTCCGGGTGCGTTACATGGCTTTAGAACGGCTCGTCTTCGTGACAGGGCTCTCAGGCGCCGGGAAGAGTCAGGCGATGAAGACGCTTGAAGACTTGGGCTTTTACTGTGTAGATAACCTTCCGCCGAAGCTCGTTTCGCAAACCCTCTCGCTCCTTAAGGACGCACAGGTGCGCGAGGTCGCTTTGGCGCTCGACGTGCGCAGCGGCGGAACGTTGGGCGACGCGGTGCCGCTGATGCGGCAGTTTTCCGCCGACGGCATAAAGCCTCAGCTGCTGTTCATGGACGCGCGAGACGACGTGCTCGTGCGCCGGTACAGCGAAACGCGGCGGCGCCATCCGTTCGCGTCAGCGGGTTCGGTTCGCGAGGCGATCTCCGTGGAGCGCGCAGCGCTCGCACCGCTTCGCGCACTAGCAACGCATGTCATCGACACGACGACCCTGACGCACGCCGATCTCAAAGAGCGCTTGGGTGCTTCGTTCAGCCCCGAACGCGCCGAACGCCCGCTTTCGGCAACGGTCGTCGCGTTCGGCTTCAAATACGGCATCCCGCTCGACTTGGACATGCTGTTCGACGTACGCTTTCTGCACAATCCGAACTACGTAGAGAGCCTACGCCCGCTCACGGGCGCGGACCGGGCGGTCGGTGAATACATCGAAACGGACCCGGCCACGCAACCGTTCCTGGATCGGCTTTTCGATATGATGGACTTCTTGATGCCGCGTTATCTGGCCGAAGGCAAATCGCAACTCACGATCGGCATCGCCTGCACGGGCGGACGTCACCGCTCCGTGTACGTGGCGCGCAAACTGTACGAGCATTTGGAAGCACAAGCGCTCGCCGACGTGTATCTGGATGTGAGGGACCTGAAGCGATGACGCTGAGTCGCGTTCCACCGGTGCTGCGCTGGGCATATCCGGGCCTGGGCATCAAACGCTGGCTCATCGTCGCGATCGCCGGCATCCTTCTGCTTGTGAACGGCATCGATCGGTATCTGGTCGCGATCGGTTTCGATCTCCACGCGAACGAACTGGTCGATAGTTTCGTCACGGATTATTTCCCGCCCGGATACCTAGCGTGGATCTTCATCATCGTCGGCGTCGCACTGATTTTTGTGGGCATTCGGCAATGGCTGCTCGCGATTCTGCGCGCCAGCGCGATGGGCGGTCACGATCACATTCTGGACACGCTGTACGCGATGCGTTTGCGCCACGGCTACAAAGTGGTGGCAATCGGTGGCGGTACGGGGTTGTCAACGCTGCTGCGCGGCTTAAAAAGCAAGACGACGAACCTCACCGCGATCGTTACCGTCAGCGACGACGGCGGCAGTTCCGGACGATTGCAAAAAGAACTGGGTGTACTGCCGCCGGGCGACGTGCGCAACTGTCTGGTCGCGCTCGCGGACGACGAAGCGATGGTGACCGACCTCTTCCGCTACCGCTTTCACGAAGGCGAAGGGCTCACCGGTCATTCGTTCGGCAATCTGTTTTTGGCCGCGATGACCGGCATTACGGGCAACTTCGATCGCGCGATCAAAGAATCGAGCCGCGTGCTCAACATCAAGGGGCGTGTGCTGCCCGCCACGCTCGGCATCGCGCACCTGTGTGCGCGCTTGGAAGACGGCACGGTAATCGAAGGCGAGAGCAATATCTCCAAGTCGCACAAGCGCATAAAACAAGTGTTCTTCGATCCGCCGTACGCCGCACCGCTCGGCGAGGCGATTCAAGCAATTCGCGAAGCCGACGCCATCGTGCTCGGTCCGGGCAGTCTCTTCACCTCGATTCTGCCAAACTTTTTGGTGGATCGCATCGCGCGGGAAGTTGCGTCGTCGCCCGCGGTCAAAATGTACGTGTGCAACGTGATGACGCAGCCCGGCGAAACCGACGCGATGAGCGCCGCCGATCACGTCGAGGCGCTATTGGAGAATGCGGGTGAACGCGTCTGCGATTGCGTCATCGTCAACGACGAACCGCCCAGCAGACTGCTCGAAGCGTACGCCGAGGAAGGGCAGATTCCGGTAGCGCCCGATATCGAGCGCATTCGCGCAATGGGGCTCACGCCGCTCAAAGCGCACGTTATCAGCGAAACGGCGACGGTGCGGCACGATCCGGAGAAATTGGCGCAGGTTGTTCTCGGCGTCATCGACCGCGCAATCGCGCAGCGCGCATCGTATATGCGGCCCGCGGAAGTGTACGAGCAGCGCTCCAACTCGCCGGCATAAAAAGAAGGATTGGCGAACGGAGCCAGCTCGCCAACCCTACCTCGTGCTGCACCACTATATGGAGCCCCTTCACGCTATGCGGAGGGCATGAAAAAAGTCTGAAGGGCCTTCATGGTTCTTTCATCGTTTGCACCTAGCGTGGAGCAATGATAAAGCTCCTTTCAGCGCTAGCCATTGCCTTATCCGTGACGCTGCTCGGCGCGCAGTCCGCCGAGCCTTCGCCCAAGCCCATGGTCGTCCACATGAAAGACTTCGCATTCGACCCAAGTTCGCTCACCGTGCAAGCGGGCCAAACGGTGACGTTCGAAAACGATGACGACGTGACGCACAACGTCACCGCGGATGCGTTCAAATCCGGCGACGTCGACGGCGGCAAATCGTGGAAGTACACGTTTTCCAAAGCCGGCACGTACAACTACGTCTGCACGTACCATCCGGGCATGAACGGTACGATTACGGTTACGGGCACGCAATAACGGACGAAGCGCGCTGTAACCCACGCTATACGCCTGTAGGCGCTATGGCCGGGTTTCCGGCGTCCCCCGGAAGGCAACGGCGTATAGTGCCCAAGAGCGACCAGCTCGGCCATCTTTTTTTCAATAAGGCGACCGGCAAGGAAGCGTCCCCATTCTTCGGGTACCCCGCAGCACTATTACAAGCCACGCCCTTCGCGAGTGAAAGGACATTACGGGATGAGCCCTATGCAATGGAGTGCATCCAATGACGCATACGATACCGGCAGCAGCCGAACGGATACCGGCGGCATAACCGCGATTGTTGGCGGTTACGCTAGCAATAGACAACAATAGATGTTTTCATGCTGGCATTAGCTCCTTTTGTTGTCGTTCTCCTAGCCTACGTCGCCTGGGGTATGCGCATGCTGCAGTACTTCCGCGCAGGACAACGTAGTCTGTTTTGTTCGTTGGGCGCCGTTCTCGGTGTGATTGCGCCAATCGCCGCTTTAGCCGCGGTGACGATTGGCCATCACCTTGATGACGTTGTCAATGCGTTTCCGGTGCTCGTTCTATCGTGGATTGCGTGGCTCATAGCCGCCATCCGTGGTGAGCCGCGTGCTGTCCTATGGCCCAGACGGGAAAGTTAATGCGCTTGCACTTAGCTTGCCTCTGCGAACGCGCGGTATTGAAGGGCAATACGGTGGGTCGCTATGCATAGAGCGCCTCAGGCGCGACTGCGTTAGTGCTCCACGGTGAACCGGGCGTCGGAAAAGCAGGCCACCATCAGCTCAAAATAGCCAAGATTCAGCGCTTGCCGAGATGCTGCGCGAAATCACGCGCGGCGCTCTCCAGCATGCTCGAATCCGCTTGGCGTACAGTAATACCGCGTTCTTCCAATTCTTGCTTGGCGTGCGGTTCGACGATGCCCGCGAACGCCACGACCGGAACGTGCTGCGCTTGCGCGAGCGCGGCCACCCCGCTCACGGCTTTGCCGTGCAGCGTCTGATCGTCGATCTTCCCCTCGCCCGTCACGCAGAGTGCGGCGCCGTGCAGCGCCGTGCCCAGATCCAATTCTTCCGCGATGACTTGAACGCCACGCTCCATACGAGCGTGCAGAAACTGCAGCAGCGCGTAACCCAGTCCGCCTGCGGCACCGGCGCCGGGCGTCATGCGCTCGTCACGCCCCAGCCCCTGCGCCGCAACGTCGGCGATATGATCGAGCGTGGAATCGAGCAACGCAATCTGCGCCGGGTTCGCGCCTTTCTGCGAGGCGTAGGTGCGAGACGCGCCGCGGGGCCCGCACAGCGGATTATCGACGTCGCTTGCAATGGTGATCGGCACGTGCAACACGCGTGAATCAAGACCGGTGAGATCGATCTCGTCCAATCGCGCGTAACGCGCTATCGCGCGATCGAGCACCTCACCTGTTTCGTCGATGAACCGCGCTCCGAGTGCGCGCAGCATGCCGGTTCCCGCATCGTTGGTCGCGCTGCCGCCCAATCCCAGAATGATGCGTGTGGCACCGGCGTCGATCGCGGCGCACAGCAATTGTCCGGTTCCGTAGGTGTCGGCGTGCAGCACGTCGCGCTTGTCGTACGGCACGAGTTGCAATCCCGAAGCCGCAGCCATCTCCAACACCGCCGTTCCGTCGATCATCGCGAACGCCGCTTCCACGGGCGCTCCGAGCGGGCCGCACACGTTTGCGGCGTGCCGCTGCGCACCGGCGCGCAAAAACGCGTCGACGGTCCCCTCGCCGCCGTCGGCCATCGGCGCAACGACGAACTCCGCATCGTGTAAAACTGCGCGCATGCCGCGCTCGATCGCGTCCGCGGCTTGCGCCGCGCTCAAATGGCCTTTGAATTTGTCGGGAGCGATGACGATTCTAGCCACAGTCGCGGCGCACGTCGCGTCAATGCGAGAGTGTTATCGTCAGCGCCAGCGGCTTGTCCGGGGCCAGATGCGCGCTGCTGGTGTACGCTCGATACGAACCGTCCGGCATCGTCACTTGATAATCGATGTCGCCGACGGGAACTTTGGCGAACGAAAACTTGCCGGCCGGGTCGGTCGTCGTCGTGAGCACCGTATCGACGGTCACCGTCGCTCCGGCGATCGGTTTTTGCGTTGCGGCATCGAGCACGACGCCCGAAACGGCCTGATAGGTGCCGCCCGGCGGCAACGCGGAATCGTCGCACGCCGCCAGCACGAAAACGCCGGCGAGTGCGAGGAGCAGCCCAAGGGCTCGTGCGCGTTTCATTGTGCCTCCCTCTCTATAAACATCATACCCGCCCCGGGCAATGTGACCGAGCGGAGGGGCATTCCGCGCGAGCGCGGAAGGCGCAGGACATTCCCACGACCTTCCTGGAGGCCACAACCTTGACGACCACGGCGTCGGACACGCGTACCGGCATGCACTATTTCAACGATGCGCTCGAAGCCATCGGCGACACCCCGCTCGTTCGCCTGAATAAAGTAACGGACGGCGCGCAGTGCCTGGTTTTGGCCAAGGTCGAGTACATGAACCCCGGCGGCAGCGTGAAAGATCGCCCCGCCGTCGCGATGCTCGACGCCGCTGAAAAAGCGGGACTGCTCAAACCGGGCGGCACGATTGTCGAGCCCACCAGCGGTAACACCGGTTCGGGTCTGGCGATGGCCGCGGCGATTCGCGGTTACCGCTGCATCCTGGTGATGCCGGATAAAATGGCCAAGGAGAAAGTCGACTTGCTGCGCGCATACGGTGCGGAAGTTGTCGTCACGCCGACCAACGTCCCGAACGATTCGCCCGAATCGTATTACGGCGTGGCGAACCGGCTCGCCGCGGAGATTCCCGGCGCGTTTCAGCCGAACCAATTTCATAATCATCACAATCCCGAAGCACACTATCACACGACCGGCCCGGAAATCTGGAAGCAGACCGCCGGTGCGATTACGCACTTCGTTGCGGGCATCGGAACGGGTGGAACCATTTCGGGCACGGCGCGCTATTTGAAAGAACAGAATCCGAAGATCCATGTGATCGGTGCGGATCCGGAAGGTTCGATTTACTCGGGCGATACGCCGAAGTCGTATGCGGTGGAAGGCATCGGAATGTCGTATCTGCCCGAAACGGTCGACATGAAAGTGATCGACGAAATGGTACGCGTTTCCGATCGCGAGTCGTTCCTGATGGCACGCCGCATTACGCGCGAAGAGGGTTTGCTGGTCGGCGGTTCCAGCGGTACCGCTGCGGTCGCCGCAATGAAACTGGCGAAAACGCTGCCGCCCGATGCGGTGCTCGTTGTGCTCTTCCCCGACTCGGGACGCGGCTACATGTCGAAGATCTTCAACGACGAGTGGATGATCGCCAACGGGTTCTTGTCCGAAGGTAAACGCCGCGCAACGGTGGGTGACGTCCTGCGCAGCAAACGTCCGCTGCCGCCGATGATCACGGTGAAAGATAGCGACCCGGTACGCACGGCGCTCGACCTGCTGCGCCAATACGAAATCTCCCAGATTCCGGTGATGCGCGGAACCGAGCAGATCGGCAGCATCAACGACGTTGCCGTCATGCAGGCGGTGTTCGATCAAGCCGACATCATTCACAAACCGGTAAGCGAGGTCATGGGCCGTCCGTTCCCCGTGCTCGACCAAAGCGAAGAGATCGAACGCGCGTACAAACTGCTGACCCTCGCCAATCACGCGGTCGTGGTAACGGACGAAGACGAACCCATCGGCGTCGTGACGCGCCAAGACATCATCAGTTATCTCTCGACGGCCAGCGACGCGAAGGTACGGCATTAGCGTGAAATTTTCGACGAAAGCGATTCACGTCGGGCAAGGCGCGGACCCGGCGACAGGCGCCACCATCGTACCGGTCTATCAAACCTCGACGTACACGCAGGAAGCGGTCGGCGTTCACAAAGGCTTCGATTACAGCCGTACGGTGAATCCGACGCGCGTCGCGCTGGAAGCGCAGCTCGCCGCACTGGAAAACGCCGATTACGGCAGCGCCTTCGCGAGCGGCATGGCTGCCACTGCCGCCGTGCTCAATCTGCTCTCCGCGGGCGATCACGTCGTGGTGACCGACGACCTCTACGGCGGCACGTACCGTCTGTTCTCACGCGTTCTCACGCGGTATGGCTTGGAATTTACGTACGTCGACATGGCGGATACCGGCGCGGTGCGCGCCGCGATCAAGCCAAACACGAAAATGTTCTGGGTAGAAACGCCGACGAATCCGCTGCTCAAACTGATCGATATTCGGGCGATGGTTCGACTGGCTCACCATGACCAGGGTGGGGCCCACCATGACGAGTCGAAGCAGAGTATCGTCGTGGTCGACAACACGTTTGCGTCGCCGTATTTTCAACAGCCTCTTTCGCTCGGCGCGGACATCGTCGTGCACTCGACCACGAAATACATCGGCGGTCACAGCGACGTCGTCGGTGGTGCCGCTCTCACGAACAACAAAGAGTATCACGACGTCATCAAGTTCCATCAGAACGCAGTGGGCGGTGTACCCGGCCCGCATGACGCGTGGCTGACGATGCGCGGCGCGAAAACGCTTGCGATTCGCATGCGCGAGCACGCGAAGAACGCGCAAGCCGTTGCCGAGTTTCTCGAAGCTCATGCAGAGGTCGATCGCGTCTACTATCCGGGCTTGCCGTCACATCCGCAGCACGAACTGGCGAAACGGCAGATGACCGGGTTTGGCGGCATGGTGTCCTTCACGCTCAAAGGTCCGGAGCAGCGTGCGATCGATTTCGCGAACCGCATGCAGTACTTCAGTTTGGCGGAGAGCCTTGGCGGCGTCGAATCGCTCATCTGTCATCCGGCGCGCATGACGCACGGTTCGATTCCGAAGGAAGAGCGCGAAAAGCGCGGCGTCACCGACGGGCTGCTGCGCCTGTCGGTCGGCATTGAAGACGTCGACGATTTAATCGACGACCTGCGCCAAGCGCTAGTAGCGGTTGATCGGAAACGCGACCGCGCTGGCGTCGGCTAGCATCTTCTTCGCCTTATCGGCGTCGATCTCGCCGTAGCGCCCCGTGGCCGAAAGCACGACGCCGCGCACGCCGTCGATCCACACGTATTCGTAACGTTTGGCGGTTTGAAACCCACTGCCGATGGTGATTTCCTGCCAATATGCGGGCATGCCGTTGGCCAGTTTGGTAAGCGTCTTGTTTTTGATGAACACGCCGTCGGCTTGATTGCGCAGTTCGTTTTGGGTCACCATGTCAAAGCCGTCGAGCGTGCCCTGAAAGTTTTCCATTTGAATTTGGATGACGGCTTTGCCGTCGCGTGAGGCAAACATCGCGACGACCGTCGGCTGATCGAACTGCGTGGGATCGTGGGGCGGCAGGTTCGCTTTTAAAAATCCGGCGGGCGCGTTGAACGTCATGCCGGGATCGGTGAACTGATTCGGCGCGGGCGTTGCCGTTGCAGACGCCTGCGGCTGTTCCTGTGCGGCGACCGGCATGGCTGATGCCGCCAGCCCGCAAAGGACCAGACTCAAAACGAACCGGTTCATCATCTCTCCAAGACGCCGGCGAGCGCCGGCAGCGATACGTCGTAACGGTATCCCACGTTTCGATGGTCGTCGTCAAATTCTTCGTGCCGCACGTCCAGACCCATGTCTCGCATGCGGGCCGCGAGCACGCGCGCTCCGACATCGAGCGAATACTCATCGCGACGGCCGCAGTCTAAGTAACGCAAGCGCAGGCGGGACAGTTCCGGCTGCCTGCGCGTGCATATCTCCGCCGGATCGAACGAGAGCCAGCGCGCCCATACGTCATCGCGAATTTCACCGGTGTTGCGGTCGAACGGCAAATCAAAGTCGAACGGCGTCGCGCTGCGCGGCGAATACGCCGACGTATACCCGAGAAATTCCATCGTGGAATAGTCGGTTTGCGGACGTTTGTTCGCGTCTTCGAACTGCTCGACGAACTCGGCGATGTCCCACTGGTGCTTCTCCAGCGTACGCTGAGCGGCTACGAACAGCGGCGGGTCCGCATACCGGAAATACGAATCGCCGCTGTGCGATGCGAACGCGGAAAAGAACCCCGGATAGTTCATGCACAAATGCAGCGATCCGAAACCGCCCGACGATTTGCCGAACACCGCTCGCCCGCCTTCGGACGCAACCGTGCGGTACTCGCGATCGACGTGCGCGATGACGTCCCGCGTGACGTACGTCGCGTAATTGCCGTTGTGAACCGAATCGACGTACTGCGAGCCGCCCAGGCGCGTGAAGCCGTCGACGATAACGAGCAGCGCCGGCGGCATCTGCTGCCGTGTGATGAGCCGGTCCATGCGCTGCACCACGTTCAGTTCCCACGGCCGCGTCGCGAGCAGCCCCGCCACATCGCCCGTGTAGCCGTGCAAGCAGTACAGCACGGGATAGCGCTTGGATCCCTGCGGATCGTAGTGCGGCGGCAGATAGACCGCGAGCGGCCGTTGCGCAGGGTCGCCCAGCGCGTTGCCTTCGAGCGCCGGGCTCGTGATGAAATCGACGCGCACGTCTCCCTGCAAATGCATCAGGCGCGCGAGTGTGCTCTGGTTCGAATTCATATGCCGGCTCCCGTTCGCCGCCAGGGCCGCCGGCCACTACAGAGAACGGCCCGTTGAATGATCCGCGGTATCAACCTCCGTGGTGCGATCGCGCTCAACGTGATCACGATGATCGGCATCGGCCCGCTCATCACGATTCCGCTGGTGCTCGCGCAGCTCGCCGGTCCGCTGGCGCTCGCCGGATGGGTGGCGGGCGCGCTCGTTGCGCTGTGCGACGGCCTTGTGTGGGCCGAACTTGGTTCGCGCTATCCCGGCGCGGGCGGCACCTATGCGTATCTGCGCGACGTGTTCGGCGCAAACGGCTGGGGGCGGCTGCTCGCGTTCTTATACAACTGGCAGTATTTTCTGAGCAGCGGTCTGGTGATTGCGACCGGCTACATCGGCTTCGCGCAGTACGCCGGATATTTGTACGCGCCGGCGGCGGCAAATCCGAACGTGATGCACCTAATCGCAGTCGGCATCGGCCTCGTCAGCATTGCGTTCGTCTACCGGCGTATTACCGCAGTGGCGCGCCTGGGAACCTATCTCGGCCTTGCAGCGATCGTGACGCTTGTGATTGTCGGAATAGCGGGATTCGCACATGGCGACGTTCATCGTGCATTCACGCTGCCCGCGACCGGCTCGCTGGGCTGGGGATTCGTCGCGGGACTTGGAAGCGCGCTGTTCGTCACGTTGTACGATTACGCGGGATACGCGCAGATCGCGCTGGTCGGCGAAGAAGTCGAACGTCCGCAGCGCACGCTGCCGCTCGCGATTATCGCGGCGATCTTCATCGTGCTGGCGCTCTATCTGTTTCTACAGATCGGCGTGCTCTCGGGCATGCCTTGGCAATCGCTGCTGGATCGCGCCGGGAACCCGACGGCGCAATCACAATACGTTGCGGCAACGGTGGTGCAGCACGCATGGGGTACGCGCGCGGCCGTAATTGTGACCGCACTCATTCTCGTTACCGCGTTTGCGTCGCTGTACGGCAATCTGGTCGGTGCGGCACGCGTGCCGTTTGCCGCCGCGCGCGACGGCGCGTTCTTGCCGGTGTTCGCGCGGCTTCATCCGACAAAACAGTTTCCGCACGTCGCGCTGCTCGGCATCGGCGCGATCTCGCTTGCCGCATGTTTTCTGAACTTGGCCGACGTCATCGCGCTGCTGAGCGCGGCTGGCATCCTGACAGGCAACATCGCGCAAATCGGCGCGCTGTTCGCGCTCCGTATGCGCGGCGAGCGCACACCATTTCGCATGTGGTTGTATCCGCTGCCCGCAATCGTGGCGCTGGCGGGATGGTGTTACGCGTTCGCGAGCACCGGTCCAAGGCCAATCGCACTTGGCATGGCTTGGCTTGCGGCGGGCGTGATCGTCTATCTTTTTATCGCGCGCAGACAGCGCGCATGGCCGTTCGCCGCACGGGCCGTGGCCGGCGTTTTCGCGATGATGCTGTTCTGCAACGCCGCACCCGCACGCGCGCAGCACCAATCCTTCTTCTTATACGGCGCGACGTTCTTCTACGAGCGCGTTCCGCGCGACCAGTGGGCGGATGCGCTGCGGCGCTATCGTGCGATGGGCATCAACACCATCGATCTCTACGTCATGTGGAATTGGCACGAGATCTCGGACGGCGCGTTTGATTTCACCGGACGTACGAATCCGCGACGCGATTTGCTCGGTTTACTCAAACTCATCGACGCGGACGGATTCAAGATCGTGCTGCGTCCGGGACCCGTGATTCGCAACGAGTGGCGCAATGGCGGCTATCCCGCGTGGCTGCTCGAGCGCCCGCAATATGACATGCCGCTACGCGACGTGCTGGAGGGGCGCTATCCGGCAACGGCGACGTTGCAGAACGCGCATTCCGACGCAGCGGCGCGCGAGTGGATGAACAATCCCGTGCATATGCGCTACGCGACGCGCTGGCTGCAAACCGTGCTGCACGCGGTTGCGCCGTGGCAACGCGACCTCGTTGCAATCTCGCTCGATGACGACCAAGGTGCGTATATCGACAACGACACCTGGCCCGGCCCGCATTTTCATCAGTACATTCACTATCTCGCGTCGGTCGTTCGGAAATCCGCGCCGGGGATTCCAACCTTTATCAACACCTACGAAATGAAAGTCACGGCGTCCGCGCCCGCATGGGCCTGGGGCAACTGGTATCAGAGCGACGCCTACAGCATCGGCGAGCACGACCGTACGCAACTGGAATTCAGCACGGGCCTATTGCAAACGCAGCGCCGCCCGATCATGATCAGTGAGTTTCAAGCAGGTTGGCTGCAAGATGCGGACCAGCCCGCACCTCGGCCCGCCGATCCCACGAACACGACGCTCGCGCTGCACACATTGCTGCAAATGGGTGCGCATGGGATCGTCAATTTTCCGGCGCAGGATACGCTGAACCCGGCGGGCTGGGAAGCACCGTGGACGAACGCGTTTTATTCATGGGACGCAGCGCTCTCGGTACAACTCACACCGCAAGCACGCTGGAAGCCGACGGCGGCGTTCGGTTCGCTCGTGGCGCGGTATGGCGCGCAGTTGGCGCACACGCATCGCGCCGCGGATGCCGCGGTCTCGTATCTCACCAGCGCGTACGATCCGCCGAATATTTCAAACGAGGACATCGCCCATATCGCCCAGGTGACGATGGACGCACAGCGCGGGTGCCGCATCATGCGCATCAGTTGTTCGATCGTCGATTTGCGCTACGTACCGTTGAGCGATCTGCGCCGGTATGCGGTGCTCATCGTGCCGCCCGACGGCCTGCATGCTTCATTCATTCCGAGCGTGCGGCAAAAACTTGCGGCGTATCGCGCGAGCGGCGGGCGAATCGTTTCGAGCGCACGCCGAGCGCACGTCGCATCACCTGTGGCGGGAGGCGTTCCGAACGCGGCGCTTCTGGTCTCGGACGATCGACGCTTCGCCTTCCTCGACATCGTAAATTACGGGCGCACGCAGCTGCACGTCCGTGCGGCGCGCGTGCACGAGGGATCGTTTAGCGCGCAAGTGCCCGCACAAACCGTGCCTGCGCGCGACGCGGTGCTCGTTCCGCTGGGCGCGGTTGCGCCACGTGAAATGCCCCTCGCTGTCGTTCGAGGTCCTTCGACGAAGCCAAGCCCTGAGATATCGAAGGGTCAGGATGACAAGGCGGGGCAGGATGACAAAACCACCATCCCCTTGAGGGCGGGCAGTGTGGTTAGCGTGCATGCGCCGTTGCGTGACGGTGTCTATGCAAGGGACGTGTACCGCGACGGGTATCCGGCGATCGTGATGCAGAATCGCGCCGTGCGGCTCATCGTGTCCCCGTGCGCCGGCGCCCGAGCATTCGTATTTGAAGATTTTGCAACGCATGAAAATTTCTTCACGACGGTCGGCGGTCTGCGCGATTCTTGGAAGAATCCACTGCCGCCGTCGGCGCGCGACTACATCGGGAAATACACGCATCCAATTGCGACGGGCACGTTCAATCGCTGCTATTCCGTTCGGGTGAGCGGCGCGGCGCGCGAAACTTCTTTTTCTTATACTGCGCCTGATGCGCCGCCCGCGGGCGCGAGGTTCCGCAAAAAGATCGCGCTCGATCCAGACGGCTTTACCGAAACGCTGAATGCCGCTTTCACACATTCGCCAACACAGCGCGCGCAGACGTTGACCTCGTTCGCGATTGACCGCGGCACGAACATTTTGCGCGTGCCGAACGGCATCGGCTTCTATGCCCGGTCCAAGCAACGGCTCGTCGCCGTGGTTTGGCAGAGCGGCAGCGTTTCAGGCGTCGACATTCAGCGCCACACCGCGGACGCGCTCGTCACGCTCACGTTTTCGGCTGGGCCAGCGCGGCGACTGCGGTACCGCGTGGTTCCTGCGCATTCGGCGGCGAACGCGCAGGCGCAACTGAGGGTGCTCTCGAATCGGCCGTAGTTCTTTCGGGGAAGTGGCGGAATGGCAGACGCAGCCGCCTCAAAAGCGGCCGGGTATCACCCATGAGGGTTCGAGTCCCTCCTTCCCCACCAACGCGCTGGGCCTACGCGCCGCGAGCGCCGGTCGCGCGCAACAAATCGTTGTGCTTGCGCCGCCGCTTAACCTCATACATGGCTTTGTCCGCCGCGCTCATCAGTTCGCCCCGCGAGTGGCCGTGCGTGCCGCTGATCGCGACGCCGATGCTCGCGCCCAGATGGAGCACGGACCGGCCGATTTGAAGCGGCTCGTTGAGTGCCTCTTCGATTCGCCGCGCCAGTTTGCGCGGTTCGTCGATGGACGACACCGACGGCAGCAGGACCATGAATTCGTCGCCGCCGATGCGTGCCGAGGCTTCACCGGTGCGCAGCAAAAATTGCATGCGCAGCGAGACTTCGAGCAGCGCTAAATCTCCCGCGTCGTGCCCATAAGCGTCGTTGACCTCTTTGAAGCCGTCGAGATCGATGTACAGCAGCGCCGTGCGCAATCCGTTTTCTTTGGCAAGCGGCAGCGCGCGTTCGATGAGATCGTTCATACCCGCGCGATTGAGCAGCCCGGTGAGCGAATCCGTAAACGCCATGCGCGCGTTGCGTTCCATTTGACGGCGCAGTTCGGCCGTTTGCCGTTCGAGCGCAAAACGTTCCGTCGCGGCCGCGTACGCCGTGCGCAGACGCAGTAAGCCGAGCGCGAAACACACAACGCCAACGGCGGTGAGAATTCCGAGCGTGCGCAGCGTCCCGGATTGCATCAGCACTCCGGCATCCGCGCAAAGCACCGCATACAACGCGATTGCGCTCCCGTACACGGCGGCCAGTTCTTGCCAGCGCACGAACGCGTATTGCACCACGAACATGCAGAGTGCGAGAGCGAGCGTCGAGCCGGTTGTCGCCGTTTTTCCTGCGACTTCCGCCGTGATGGCCAACAAGAACGATGCAATATTGATTGCCTGCAGCCAGTACGCCTGCGCACGCAGCGCACGCACGGCGAGCACCGTAACGACGAGCAGCGCGGGTATCGCGAGCGGAATGAGGCGCACCCACAGCGGCGCGCCCGCGAGCACTTCCGCTCCCGAACCGGAAAAGCCGAGCGCCGCGCAGACTATGGCGATAACGGCGCCATAAAATGCCAGCAGCGCCGTGCCCTCGCGGGTCCTCCATGCAGTTAACGATTCGTTCACAATTCTCGATCCTTGGAGTGCGAATTTCGCATAAATCCAGGAAGAAGTTGTGATGCTCTGCGGAATTGAGCCGAAATCCCCATGCAGGAAATTTCGCACAACCTCCGGCCCGGCGCGCTCCACGGCACGATGAGCGTCCCTGGCGATAAGTCCATCTCGCATCGCGCGCTGATGCTATGCGCCAAAAGCGCCGAGCCCGTCGAAGTGCGCAACCTGAATCCGGGCAGCGACGTGCAGGCGACGGCGCGAGCGCTACGCGCAGTCGGCGCGCGCGTGGAGATTGAGGGCAGCGTCGCGCGTGTGAGTGCGCAGCACATTACCGATCCGCAAGCGACGATCGCTTGCATGAATTCCGGGTCGACGGCCCGCATGATGCTCGGCGTATGCACGGGCGCGAACCTGCGCGCACAGTTCGACGGCGACGTTTCGCTGCGCCGGCGTCCCATGGAACCGGTTGCCGCGCATTTGCGCGCGTTCGGCGCGCGCATCGAAACGACGAACGGTACGCTGCCTGCGCGTATAGACGGACGCGCGCAATCGCAAACGCGCCGCTTCATTTTGGTGACGCCGTCGGCACAAATCAAAACGGCCTTGCTGCTCGCCGGCGTCTTTTCAGGAACGCCGGTTACGACGCTTGGCGACAAAGGCTCGCGAGATCACACCGAACGCCTGCTGCGCTTTTTCGGCAGCGACGTTTCGTTCGACCGTTCGACCGTGGAATTGCGCACGATGCCCTCGCATTTCTGCGACGTTGACGTGCCGGGAGATTTTTCCGCGGCGGCGTTTTTCATCGTTGCCGCAACGGTGGCGGCGGGCAGCACGATCACCATCCCCGGCGTCGGGGTAAATCCGACTCGCACGGGTTTGCTGGACGCGCTCACGCAGATGGGCGCGCGCATTACGCTGCACAATCGGCGCGAGCGCTGCGGCGAACCCATCGCGGACATTGCCGTACAATCGGCTGATCTGCACGGCATCGCCGTCGGCGCAGACCTTGCGCTTCGCAGCATCGACGAGCTGCTCGTGCTGGCTGTAGCCGCCGCGTTCGCGCAAGGCGAAACGCGTATCACCGGCATAGCGGAACTGCGAAACAAAGAATCGGATCGCCTGGCCGCAATGCTGCGCCTGATGCGCGCCGCGGGCGTTCCGGTCGAGGCGTTGCCGAACGGCATCTCCATTACCGGCGGCCAACCCCGCTGCCACGATACCGTGGTCGAAACGCACGGTGACCACCGCACCGCGATGGCGGCAGCCGTACTCGCCGCCGGCGCCGGAGAGTTGCGCATCGACGACGAATCCAGTATCGACGTCAGTTTTCCCGGTTTTTTAGCCGCACTTCGGAAGGCGCAGCAGTGAACGAAACGCCACGCTACTCCGCAGACGAGTTCGAACGCGAATCGCGCTACATCGACAATCTCATTTGGGACGCACTCGTCATCGAGCAAGGTCAGCGCGTGCTCTTCTGCGGCTACGGCGAAGACGCGCGCTGGATCCGGCGCGCGCTGGACGCCGGCGCCAGCGTCACCGTCATCGAGCATCGCGAGCAGGTGCTGAGCAAATTTCAAGACACCGGCGCATCGCTGCTGCGCGGCAGTACTTCGGTAATTCCGGCGAAGGCCGACTCGTTCGATCTCGCCGTAGCCTTCCACTACTTGCACGAACAGGACCCGTTCTTTCACGCGCAGATCGTCTCGGAACTCTCGCGCGTTGCGCGGCGCGTCGCAATCGTCGAGCCCGGGCCGCCCGCGGATCCCATAGGTAAGCGCATCGCGCGTCTGTACTCGCAGGCCAAACGCGAACTCGGACAATTCGAGTACTATCAGCCGCTGGACTACTGGCGCAAACTGCTGCACGCCGTAAAGGCCGATATCTCGCAGCACGTCTTTGCGTTTGCAAAAATTCCGCCGCGCGAGTACTTGCGCGACACGATCGAACTGCTGCTCGACACCATGGAGGTGGAAGAGGCGCCGCGCGGCGATTTGGACGAACTGCGCGCGCTCGCGCGCCGCTCGGATTCGATGATTCTGCCGCCGCCTCGCTTCGTGCTGACGGGCGCTGCCGTGGGCGACCTGCGCCAGCCGATCTTCACGCCGCGCGAGGAACCCTCGCCGACGCCCGCTGTGGCCAAGGCCGCGCAAAGCAACGAACCGGTACCCGAGCCACCGGCAGCAGCACTTCCGGAGCACTCGCCCGCAGTACCGCCGCCGCAGACCGCGCCGCCGCCAATGCCCACGCTGAGTTGGTCGACATGGTCCCCGGACACGCCACAGCCGGCTCCCCAATCCGCTGCGCCGTCCACTCCCTCAGCGAACCCCTTCGGCCTGCCCGGCGTAATGCCGCCGGCACCGCCGGCGCCCGCGGAAACCGGTATGCCCTTTGGCGCACCCTTCGCCGTGCCGGGCGGAGCGGAAGCGCCGCTCGGCGATGCCGCCTCACCGTTCGGACTTCCGCCGATACCGGGGCCCTCACAGGTTCCCGGACCGCCGGGATGGCATTGGGAGCCGCCCGAGGCGGATGATCCGAACAAGCCATAATTTAGAGTTAGTCTTATTGACATGAATTTGAGCGCATAGTACGCTGGGTGCCATGACGGCACCCAAGCGGCGCTACAGCATGACGGCTCGCGCCGCAAAAGCCCAGGCAACGCGCGATCGCATCCGTGAGAGCGCGACGGCTCTGTACGCCGAGCGCCCCATCGACGAATTCACGCTTGAAAATGTCGCGCGCCGCGCGCAGACCACCGTGCAGACCGTGCTGCGCGCGTTCGGCAGCAAGGAAGACCTGATGCTCTCGGCGCTGACGACACACGTGCGCTCGCAAATACCATCGAAACCCGCAAAGCCGGGCGACGTACAAACCGCCGTACGGGCGATATTCGACATCTATGAAACGGTGGGCGATCTCGTGATCGCGCGATTGGGCGACGAACGGCGCCTTCCCGCACTCAAACCAAAACTCGACGAAGGCCGCACGGAGCACGCGCAGTGGGTCGCGCGCGCATTCGAGCCGTTCATTCACGATCGTCCACACGTCTTCGAAATGCTCAACGTGCTCACCGACGTGTACGTCTGGAAATTGCTGCGCCGCGATCGCGGCCTGGGCCGGCAGCAAGCCGAGTCCATCCTCGCGACGATGATCGATTCCGTTCTGAAGGAGACTACCGATGGCAAAGATGCTGTGGCTGAACTGGTCGGGCGGCGGAAATCTTCCACCTAGTTTGGGTATCGCACGCGAACTGGAGCAGCGCGGACACCGCGTTGCCTTCGCCGGGCGCCCGGAAATGGTTGCGCGCGTGCAAGACGC
>DASSEZ010000111.1:0-3714 GCA_035694945.1 Vulcanimicrobiaceae bacterium | reverse complement strand
GCCTTCGAGGAAGACCCGGACCTGGAGAAGATTCGCGGATGGGTCGACGACACGGGCGAGGGCCGTTGGACGGTGCAGGCGGCGATCGATCAAAACGTGCCGGCGCCGGTCATCACGCTCTCGCTGCTCTCGCGATTCGTGTCGCGCCAAGACGAATCGTACAGCGCGAAGGTAATTGCGGCGCTGCGCAATCAGTTCGGCGGACACGCGGTAAAGGCGGAATAAGAACGGCATGACGACGACCACGCACGCGCAAACCGGCGACGGCATGGCGCAAGTTTCGGTAAATCCGCTGCGGGCGGGCATCGAAAGCAGCCGCATCAGCGACCCTTGCACCATCGTCTTCTTCGGCGCGAGCGGCGACTTGTTCAAGCGCATGCTCATGCCTGCGATCTACAACCTGCGCCTGAACGACATTCTTCCTTCGCATTTCGGCCTCATCGGCTTTGCGCGAACGCAGTATACCGACGAGCAATTCCGCGACTACTGCAAGCAGTGTGTGAACGATTTTTCGCGATCCGCCCCGGTCAAGGAATCGCTGTGGAACGATCTGGCGCAGCGCATCAGTTACATAAGCGCGAATTTCGACGACACCTCGCATTTCGAGGCCCTCGCCAAACGTTTGGAGGAATACGAGCAGCAATTCGGCGCCGGGCATAACCGGCTGTTTTACCTCGCGACGCCACCGTCGGTATTTCCGAAGATCATCTCGCAACTCAAACGCGCGCAACTCGATCCCGACCGCAATACGAAGGGTTGGAGCCGCATCATCGTCGAGAAACCGTTCGGCATAGATTTAGCGTCCGCGCAAGCGCTGCAAAAGGAAGTCGAAAAAGTCTTCCGCGAGAGCCAGGTCTACCGCATCGACCATTACTTGGGCAAAGAGACCGTGCAGGACATCATGGCGCTGCGCTTTGCGAACACGATCTTTGAGCCGATCTGGACGCGCAACTACATTCAGTCCGTGCAAATAACCGCGGCGGAAACGCTTGGCGTGGAGGGCCGCGGCGGCTACTACGACAATGCCGGCGCACTGCGCGACATGATCCAAAACCACGTGATGAATCTGCTCGCGCTCGTTGCCATGGAACCGCCCGCAAGTTCCGATGCCGACGCGATCCGCAACGAAAAATACAAGGTGTTCTCCGCCATCGAGCTGCCGACGCCCGAACAAGTCTTCCAAATGAGCGTTCGCGGCCAGTACGACGCCGGAACGATAGGCGGTGAAGCCGTACCGGCATACCGCAGCGAACCCGACGTGCGTCCCGACTCCAATACCGAAACGTACGCGGCCCTCAAACTCAACATCAACAACTGGCGCTGGGCCGGCGTGCCGTTCTATCTGCGCAGCGGCAAACGGCTGGCACGCAAAGTTTCCGAGATTGCGATCACCTTCTACCAAATCCCGCACCGGCTTTTCGGCGAGAAAAGCGACACGATCGAGCAGAACGTGCTCGTCATCAAAATCCAGCCGGACGAAGGCATCTCGATGCGCTTCAACGCGAAGGTCCCCGGGCAGAAAAACCACATTCGCAGCGTGACGATGGACTTCAATTACGGCACGGGCTTCGGCGTGCAGTCGGCGCCCGCGTACGAGCGGCTCATCGCGGATGCGATGCGCGGCGATGCAACGCTTTTCACCCGATGGGATGCCGTGGAACGCGCCTGGGAGATCGTGATGCCGGTGCTCGAGGTATGGCAGTCGATCAAAGACCGCGCATTTCCCAATTACGCCGCCGGCAGCGACGGGCCCCAAGCGGCGACCACGCTCAATCCGGGGTGGCGACCCCTATGAACGCGCTGAACGTCGAGGACCTGCTGGGCGCGCTCGCCCACGAGCGCCGGGACCGCGGCGGTGTTTCCGCGACGTCACTCAACGTCATCGCGTTCGTAGAGAACGACGACCGTTTACTGCAGTGGATGGCCGAAACGAGCGACGCGTTTGCCGAAGCACACGGTTTTCGCATTGTTCTGCTCGACGGATCGCGCACGCCCGAAAGCCATAGCGTACGCACGCATTGCCGCGAGATGGGCGAGACGCTGGTCACCAGTTTGGAGCAAATTCAACTGGGCGTGAGCGGTATGGGGGCACAAGAACTGCGCTCCGTCGTGCACGGCCTGCTGGTTCCAAACGTGCAAAACGTACTGCTCTGGGGCGGCAGTCACGTCGGCGACGAGCGTTTCTCGAAGCTTGCCGAACTGACCGAACGCGTGGTGCTCTTTAGTTCGAGCAGTGATAAAGCGCTCGAGTCGCTGCGTGAACTCACGCGCCTGGAGCGCACGCCGCTGGCCGAGCGGATTCGCGATCTTGCGTACATGCGGCTGCTCTCGTGGCAAGATCTTACGGCGCAGTTTTTCGACGAACCCGATTTGATACAGGAGTTGCCGTCGCTGACCGCCATCGACATCACGAGCGGTTCCGATCCGGAGGCGTACTACTTGGCGGCGTGGCTCGCCGGCCGCCTGGGTTGGGAGCCGTGCGGCGATCTGCAATTTTGCAACACCGCGGGAGACGGCATTCGCGTGAATTTTCACAAAGAAGGCTTGCCGCGGCGCATCCGTTCCATTCGCCTGCACTCGAAGTCGTGCACGTTCGGCATTGCGATTTCACCCGACGCGGAAGACCTGATCTGCCTGACCGTGGAGGGCGACAAAGCCCGTCCGATGCGGTGCGTGCCGCTGCACGACGTGGACATCGTTTCACTCGTCGAACGCGCCATCTTCTCGAACACGGACGGCGGTGTCTATTTGGACACGCTCGATGTGCTGCGCCGTCTCTTCGAATCGAAGCAGGCATGATCGAACGCAACCTCGGCGACCTGCACATATTCGAAACCCCGGACGACCTCGCCGCCGCGCTTGCCGACGCCTTCGTGGACGACGCGCGCAACGCCATCGCGCAACGCGGCGCCTTCTTCGTGGCCCTCGCGGGCGGCACCACGCCGAAAAACGCATACCGACTGATCGGGCAGGAGCCGCGCCGTTCGCAGGTCGATTGGAATCACGTGTTCGTCTACTTTGGGGACGAGCGGTGCGTGCCGCCGGAAAGCGACGAGTCGAACTACAAGATGGCCATGGACGCCTTCTTGCGCTCGGTCAACATCGGCGCCGATCACGTTCACCGCATGCATGGCGAAGACGAGCCGCTCGATGCCGCGCGTGCGTACGCACAGTTGCTCGTGCAAACGATGGGCGATCGCCCGTGTTTCGATCTGGTCATGCTCGGCATGGGCGCGGACGGGCATACAGCCTCGCTGTTTCCCGGCACCGATCCGGCGACCGACGACGACCGTCTCGTGCGCGCACCGTACGTGGATAAAATGTCGGCATACCGTATTACGGTAACGCCGCTGGTAATCAACAGCGCGCGCCACGTCGTCATTGCGACGGAGGGTCTGCCCAAGGCACCTGCCCTGTACGCCGTTCGCGAGGGTCCATACGATCCGGCGATCCACCCGATCCAGATCGTCGCGCCGCAAAACGGGCGGCTGTCGTGGATGGTCGATCGCGCGGCAGCCGCCGAACTTCCGGAACGGTAGCGCGTGCGGCGAGCATCTTTCGCGCAGGCTGCGGCGGGCGAGGGCGCATCCGCGCTCAACCGCG
Source organism: Vulcanimicrobiaceae bacterium (assembly GCA_035694945.1). Classification (GTDB taxonomy): domain Bacteria; phylum Vulcanimicrobiota; class Vulcanimicrobiia; order Vulcanimicrobiales; family Vulcanimicrobiaceae; genus DATGJX01. The sequence continues at coordinate 111 of DASSEZ010000111.1, read as the reverse complement.
TCTTCGAACGCTATTTGGTACCGATAACGTTCAGTTCGGAACAACTGCACCTGCACATGACGTACAACGACGTCGACGCGAGCGCATCGCCAATCTGGTACGACGACGACG
>DASSEZ010000110.1:0-24766 GCA_035694945.1 Vulcanimicrobiaceae bacterium | reverse complement strand
CCAAGGCGGCGATATACCGGCGGGAGACGATCGCTCGTTTTTCGACAAAGTAAAGGACGCGTTCAAACCTGAGTGAGCGCCTTCTTCATCGAAGGTAAACACGAACTCGGCGACGTCGTTGCGCTGAGCGGCAGCGATGCGCACAAGATCGCGAGCGTGCTGCGCATGCGCGACGGCGATACCATCGATCTCATCGATTCCGCCGCACAGCGTTTCGCCGCAACGCTTGCAATCGACGGACGCGCGGTCAGCGCAACGCTGCGCGAGCGAAAAGATACCTCTGCGTCCGCAGCGCTTGAAGTCTCCGTCGCGCAAGGCGTGCCCAAAGGGCAGAAGATGGATTTCGTCGTCGAGAAACTCACCGAACTCGGCGCCGTTGAAATTATTCCGCTGCAATCGGAACGTACGGTCGTTACCGACGTGAGCGAGAACAAAGTCGAGCGCTGGCGCAGACTGGCAAAAACGGCCGCGCAGCAATGCGGACGCAACGACGTTACGCGCATCGCGCAGCCGCAGTCCTTTCACGACGTGTGCGCGTCGTTTGCGCGTTACGATCTGGTGCTCTTCCCGTGGGAACTGGCCGATCGCGCTCCCTTGCGCGAACGTCTGCCGCAACTCGTGCGTGGCATCAAAAATGCACTCGTCGTTATCGGACCGGAAGGCGGTTTCTCGCATCAGGAAGCCGATGCGGCACGATCCGCAGGTGCCGAACTCGTGTCACTTGGTTCGCGCATTCTGCGTACGGAAACGGCCGCGATGGTCGTGCTCTCGCTCCTGAACTATCTGACTGAAAGCGCAGCACCGCGGGTATAACCGCACCGATGCCTAGGTTGCTGGAAGAACTGCAGGCCGGAACGCCCGTACGCGACATGAACGGCTCCCATATCGGCGAAGTGCGCGCGGTGTACGGTTCCGGCGATGCGCGAACGGCCGAATTCCTGTTGGTGTACTGGACGGCGCGCGGCGAAGAAGCGCTGGTCCCGGCGGACGAAGCGATGCACGTTGGTGACGACGGCGTGAGCCTGCGGCAGTCGGCGGATTCGTATGCGGATCGGCCGGCGTTCAATCCCGGCGCAAACCCGCTGCTGCACCGCTTGTAACGGAACCGCGGGCGCCCATGTCGTATATTCCGGGATCGCATGGGCTTGAAGTTTTCGATCGTCATCCCCACCTATAATGAAGCCGGCGGCATCGAACGGCTGCTTCGCGCGCTGAACGACGTGTTCGCGCAGCACGCGTTGGATGGCGAGGTCATCGTCGTGGACGACAATTCGCCCGACGGTACCGGCGCGATCGTCGACCGGCTGGCGTCGGAGTTGCCCGTGCGCTGTCTGCACCGGCCCGGAAAGCTCGGGCTTTCCAGCGGCGTCATCGACGGCTGGAAATTTGCTCGGCCGCAGTCCGAAGCGCTCGGAGCCATGGACGCGGACTTCAGTCACGACATCAACATTCTGCCGGAGATGGTGCATGCGCTCGAGAGCGGCTATGGGCTCGCGGTCGGCAGCCGGTACGTCAAAGGCGGCGGCATTACCAACTGGCCCGCAAAACGCATCATCACCTCGAAAGTGGCGTGCATGCTCGCGCAGCCGCTCACGCGCATCAAAGACATCACCAGCGGTTACTTCTTGGTCAAGCGCGAAGCGCTCGAAGGCATCGAATTGGATCCGATCGGATTCAAGATCGGGCTTGAAGTCATCGCGAAAGCGCATTACGGCAAAGCGCTCGAAGTGCCGTACGTGTTTACCGACCGCATCGTCGGACAGTCGAAAATGAACCAAAAAGAAATCTTCAATTACCTCAAGCAACTGCGCAAGTTGTACGCCGCGCGCGTTTTTCCGAAAGCTCAAAACGCGGAGAGCAAAGCATAGGAGCCTGCCTGACTATGTCGTTATCGTTCGCTGCTGCAGATTCGTTTGAGGCCGAGGCGCGAGGACCGTCGCGAAGCCGTAGCTTCGTGACGGCCGCAGCAACGCTGGGACCGAGCGAATCTGCTCGCAGCCCAAAGGGCCGGGCGCCTCGGCGACGACCGCGGCGTTGCTCCTCACTCAAATGCCTACGGGCATTCAACACTCGTCGCGCCTTGCGTTCGTCGTCGATCCATCCCGGCGAACGGCAACGCCATAGTCAGGCAGGCTCCTAATGCCCATGCCCGACTGGCTGCGCCACCGCCGCAGCAAACCGGAGGAAGCCGAAGAGGCCGCGCTTTGGACGAAGTGCCCGAAATGTTCGGAAGTGCTGTATCGCCGCGATCTCGCGGCGAACGTGTGGGTGTGCCCGAAATGCAATCATCATTTCCGCATGAACGCGTTCGACCGCATCAGTACGCTCATAGATTCCGATTTCACGGAGATCGGCATGGACGTGCTGCCCGGCGATCCGCTCAACTGGACCGACAAGAAGAGTTACGTCGCCAAACTCGCGGCCGATCGCGAAAAATCCAAATTGAGTGAAGGCGCGGTCTGCGGCTTCGGCAAGATCGGCGGCTTCGACGTTGCGCTCGGCGTGATGGATTTTCACTTTCGCGGCGGCACCATGGGCACCGTGGTCGGCGAGCGCATTACCATGCTGCTCGAAGGCGCGCGCGAACGCAAAGTGCCGTGCATTCTATTCACCGCCAGCGGCGGCGCGCGCATGGAAGAAGGCATGCTCGCACTCATGCAGATGGCGAAAACGACCTCCGCCGTCGCGCGTTTCATGGAAGAGGGCAATTTCTTCGTGACGGTGCTCACCGATCCGACGACCGGCGGCGTCTCCGCGTCGTTCGCGTTTCAGTCGGACGTCATCATCGCCGAACCCAAAGCGATGATCGGCTTTGCCGGGCGCCGCGTCATCGAGCAAACGATCCGCCAAAAACTGCCGGATCAATTTCAAACCGCCGAGTTCTTGCTGGAGAAAGGGCACATCGACATGGTGGTCGATCGGCATAACATGAAACCGACGCTCACGCGTCTGCTCGGCTACGCCGCCCGCGGGAAGCGTACGGCGTGAATCTGATCGTGGAGCGCGAAAAGGGTTTGCTTGAACTCGAAAAGCGCATTGAAGAATTGCGTGCGGCGAACGCGCAGCAGCCGGTGGACATGTCCGCCGAGATTCGCGCACTCGAAGAGAAGTACGCGCAAATTCAGCGGGAGATCTTCGGGTCGATGACGCCGTGGGAGAAAGTCCACATGGCGCGCCATCCCAATCGTCCGACCGCCGCCGACTACATTTCGCAGTTCGAGGAATTCGACGAATTGCACGGCGACCGCCACTTCCGCGACGACCATGCGATCATCGGCGGTTTGGCAAAGATCGAGGATCGCGCCGTCATGGTGATCGGCGAGCAGCGCGGCCGCGACACGAAGGAAAACCTCAAACGCAATTTCGGCATGCCAGCCCCGGAGGGATACCGCAAAGTGCAGCGCTTGGCGAAACTTGCCGGACGCATGGGGCTGCCCATCGTTACCTTCGTCGACACGAAAGGCGCAGATCCGGGCATCGGGTCGGAAGAACGCGCGCAGTCGGAAGCGATCGCGGCGTGCTTGTACGAGTTCAGCATCGCGCCGGTGCCCATCGTCGCCACCGTGATCGGCGAAGGCGGCAGCGGCGGCGCGCTCGCGCTCTCAATCGCCGACCGTATTCTGATGCTCGAACACAGCTACTACTCGGTTGCCAGCCCCGAAGGCTGCGCCGCAATCCTGTGGAGCGACGCGGGCAAAGCCGATGAAGCAGCCGCGCATCTCAAACTCACTGCGCAAGATCTTCAAGGCTTCGGAATCGTCGACGAGATCGTGCCCGAGCCGCTGGGAGGCGCCCATCGCGATGCGGGGGGAACCATTGCGCGCGTGCTGAAAGCTGTTGGGTCGGCGTTGGACACCCTTGCGGATCTTCCGCCCGACCGTCTGCGAGAGGCACGATATTTGAAGTATCGGCGTATGGGGTCCCTTAGCCAGTCATGAAACAACGGCGCAGAGGAGCAGCCGGAATCGTCCGTCTCTTCAGCCGCCTCATCTTCGGTGCCGTCGCGGTCGTCGTTTTCACCCTCGTCTCCATCCAATTCGCGCGAATCGTGAACGAGAACATCGCGATGGCGAGATCGCTTTCCGACGTGCAGAACGACGTCGCATCCCTGCGCGAACACAAGCGCGCGGAAGAACGTGAATTGCGCCGTCTGCTCGATCCCGAGGGCGCCGTACCAGAGATTCACGACCGGCTGCATCTCGTGCGTTCGAACGAAGCGATCATCTACGTGAAGCCGCGCCCAACGCCCGCGGAATGAGTGAGACAGAGCGAGGCATCGTCATCAACGTCAACGCCTACGGCGCCACGGTGCGTCTGGATGACGGGCGTTTGGCCAGTGCACCGGCGGCCGATGTCGAGAAGCACCGAGGCTCGTACGATCGCGCGCTGATTTCGCGCAGGCCGCTCGAGTTCATGGTTCAGGGCGGCAAGCATCCGTTGGTCTTGATCGCGCCGCAACTGCACGACGAACAGTTCGAGACGCAGATTGCGAACTATCTCAAATCCACGCAAGAGTGGGAAGATCCCGAACGCCCGCCCGCGCACGAGCGCCATTTTCTGCGCAAGAAGCGGCGCGCCGCGTTGTTTGAATCGCGCCACGCAACGGATCGTTGATCAGCGGTCTTATTTCCATCGGCACCAATTCCACGCGTGCGCTCGTCGCTCGAACCGGCGACGGACGTGTGGAAACGTTGTTGCATCGCTCGATCGGCACGCGCATCGGCGAAGGCTTGCGCGAACGCGGGCACCTCGACGAAGCGGCGATGCAGCGCACGCTGAGTGCGATTGGGGAACACGCAGCCGCCATTCGCGAACACGCCGCCGCGCTGCGGATCATCGCGACCAGCGCGCTGCGGCGTGCGGACAACGAACGCGAATTCGACGGGCGCGTACGCGCGCTTACCGGTACCGGCATCGACATTATTTCGGGCGAAGAGGAAGCGGCGTGCTCTTATGCGGGCGCGTTGAGCGGCATTTCCGCCGGCGCTTCCGAGCGCTTCGGCGTACTGGACGTCGGCGGTGGCAGTTCGGAATACGCGGTTGGCACGAAAGCGCGGTGCGAGCGCATGATATCGTGTGAAATTGGCGCCGTGCGTTTGACCGAACGCTTTCCACAATTAGCCGGCGGGCCGGTTCCGCCGCAAGTACTCGAGGACGCCGCCGCATATGCTCGGGCGGAATTGGAGCCGGCGCGGTCCCTGCCGGCGGTTGACCGGCTGGTACTGGTAGGCGGGAGTGCGACGACCACGGTGTCGCTCGTGCGCGGAAAGCGAGATCCGTTCGAGTACTTTGCGCTGGAATTGCGCGACGTGCGGGAGTGGATTCAACGCCTGGCGGGCATGGCGCTCGAGAAGCGCAAAGCGTTGCCCGGCATGAACCCGCAACGTGCCGACATTCTCCCGGCTGGGCTGCTCGTTATTACCGAGATGGCCTCATGCAACGCGATAGCCGGGCGCACGCCGATCGTTTCCACGAACGACGTGCTGCTCGGCTATCTGCTGCGCCATCCGGCTTAGCCGGCGATCGCCGTTCGACGACGGGAGCGTCGTCTGAGCGATAATCTGCTGCGACTCCTGAACGAAATCGTATGCATTCGCGGTACTGTGCGCGCTGCCGTTTGTATGCTTGGACTGCGCCGTGGGCGTCGGGGCGGCCGGCGGCGTTTGCGCGCCGACTGATGCTACCGTGAGTGCGCCGGGGGCTGCGAGACTGTAGAGTGCTCGTTGTAGTGTTTGCGAAACGCACCGGACGCCCGCCCGCGGCCTTTTCGTTTTCCTTCGAACACAAACGCTTGAGAACACGCGCACCGGGTATGATTCGATCGCAGAATCGCGAGTCGATAATGGCGAGCATCGAGTCGCGATTATGCAAGGAAACGCAAACCCTGGTGCGATGCCGTGCCCGATAACCTCCCCGTTGTGCGTGCGGCATCGCGCGTTTGCGCTTTTCCCCGGCGCGCGAGTACTGCGCCGCCCCGGTGTAGAAGGACCGCGCATGGCTGAAGACGTTTACCGCGCGGTTCTTGACGCGCGCCGCGCTTGGAACGATTATCTGGACGCGACCGACGAAGACGAGGACGAGGTGTACGAAGCCTACCTCGAGGCCGCATCCGAGGCAGTGCCGCTGGTCGGCGGTCTCATCGAACTTTGCGTCGAAGCCAATTTGGTCGCTATTTCGGCACGCGATCGCGAGGAACGGTACGTCGACTTGGCCGCCACTAATGCCCGCGTTCACGCGGATGCCATCATCGAGATCGTCGGCGACATCGTGCTCGGCCATTCCGACGAACTGCCTTCGTTCGAACGCCGGGTGCCGCAAGACGACGACGAAACCCGCTTCAATCGCGCCCGCGAAATGTTTCGCGAGATGAACCGGCCAAACGTCAGCCGTGCGGTCGACGAGCTGCGGCAAATGCGCGACGAGCTGCTGCGCAGCGGCCAGGAAAGCTACGCCACGCGCCTCTCGCACGTGTTGAATTTGCTGCAGATTTCACCGCCGCGCTTAAGCGACTAGCCGCGCGGGATTCCCGTGCCCTCGTGCCCCGGGATTGGCTGCTCCTGCGTAATTTCTTCGGTCGGCAGACCCGCTTGCTGATATGCCTCGAATCCACCTTCGAGTACGGCGGCCTGCTCGTAACCTTGTTCGCGCAAGCGCTCCGCAACGCGTTGCGCGTCCTCTTCCGAATCCGCATACACAACGATTCGGCCTTCGTGCGGCAGCGGCAACGTCAAGCGTTCTTCGGTGAGCAATGCGCGCTCGTCGTAGCGCAGCGCGCCGCGAATCTGCTGCTTGCCGGGGTGCCTGCGCGCGTCGACGATCGGCATCGTCGTGCTGTCGATTTCACTAGCGCGTACGCGCTGGACGCCGCCTGCTTCGTTCATTCCAACCTCCTGTGAACCGGTTGCTCTCATCATTACCCACCGCGTGTGGGTCTTGCGACCGACGAACCGACCGAGCGCATGAGTTTTTTAAGCCGAGGCGTACGCGCAAGCCACGGTTCCAGTGTAAGAAAAGAAAAACCGCGGTAACGACCGCGGTTTTTTTTGTTGCAAGGATTATCCGCGTTTGCGGCGCGAGGATTTGCGGCGGTTCGGGTTCGGTGGTACTTTTCCGCCGCTGCTGCGCGCTTCGGATAGACCGATTGCAATCGCCTGTTTGCGGCTCTTCACTTTCCTGCCGCTCCGCCCGGACTTGAGTTCGCCGCGCTTCATTTCGTGCATGGCGCGCTCGACCTTGCGGCCCGCCTTTTTGCCATACTTGCGGCCGGAACTCTTCTTGCGACCGTTGCTGCTCTTCTTGCGTCCGCCGGTGCTCTTCTTGCGCCCGCCCGTGCTCTTCTTGCGCCCAGCGGTGCTCTTTTTGCGCCCGCCGGTGCTCTTCTTACGTCCGCCGGTACTCTTCTTGCGCCCAGCGGTGCTCTTTTTGCGCCCGCCGGCGCTCTTCTTACGTCCGCCGGTACTCTTCTTGCGTGAGGTGCTCGACTTGCGCGAACTGCTCTTTTTGCGTCCGCTGGATTTACGGCCGCTGTTGCTTTTCTTGCGGCCGTTGCTGCTTTTCTTGCGCCGGCCGTTGCGAGATGCGGCGCGCGCCTCGACGAACTTCACCATGTGCCCTTTCGGGTCGTACAGAAATGCGACATTGCTGCGATCGAAAATATCGAAGAAGCGATCCCAGTTTACGTGTTCGAGACGGTCTTCCGGTTCGCCGAAGTCGATACGTAACATGCCGCCGGTTCCCTCGACTACTGCGGGGTGACCGCCGCGGCTCTCGACCCAGCGCCGGATCTCTTCATGATCGGTTGTGCGCTGTGCTGTTGCCACTCTAACCTCCAATCTCTAATCACGGTTACCCGCAGTCCGGGCAGGGAAAACGCCGCTACTGCGCGCTGCTCGGCGCGCTGTCCGTGTCGCCCGACGATTTGGTGACCAGCGCCGCGCGGATCGTTTCGCGCAGCGTTGCGAGCGACGGTTCCAGACCGCCACCATCCTGATCCAAACGCTCGAGCGCGAGCAGCAACCGGTTCGCATCGGATGCGTCCAGTTTCACGGCGATCTGGCCGTGAACGCTGCTATAGCGCTGCATTCCGTAGGTGCTCATGTGCGTTTCGCTTCGATGCTGCGAGTATTTTTCGTCTTCGATTCGGGGACGGCGGGCGTGCTCTGGCCCTCGCGGCGGCGCTGCGAAAGCAAGACGCCGTATACTTCCTCATCTTGCTCGTTGATGACCGTGTCTTGCTGCGCTTTGCCGCGGCGTCCGGGCAGCACCATATCCGATTTACCGGCGCGCTGCGCACGCGTGCGGCTCGACGATTTGAGTGTTTTTGTTTTCTTTGGTGTCGGCATGCCGTCACATTTACCCGGCGCGTGCGAGGTGCAACAATTCGTGTAGTTGCGCGAGCACTTCGTCTACCGAAATCGACGCCAGACCGGGATCGACGTACGGCGCGTGCGGATCGCCGAGAATACCTCGCCAGATCACGCGATGGTACGGCCGGTTGGACGGCGGTCCCCAGTACGCCGGCGACGTAGGACCGAACAACACGACCGACGGCGTGCGCAGCGCGGTGGCGATGTGCGCAAGCCCCGTATCGCCGCACACGACCGCGAGGCACGAGGCGACGACGCACGTGAGATCTTCGAGGTCCGTATTTCCCGCGAGCACGCACTCGATTGGAAGATGCGCGGCCTTGGCGATGTACCGGCACCGCCGAAACTCCGCCGCGGAGCCCGTCATGACGACGCGATGCCCTTCATGCACCAGACGCGTGCACAGATCCACCCAGCGGTCGAGCGGCCAGCGCCGCGACTCGTTTGCCGCTCCCTGATGAACGACGATCGCGCCGCGCGATCGCGCGTCACCTCGCGGAGCGGCCAATTCCAAATCGTTCGCGTCTGCCGGGATACCGCTTTCGCGCAGCAGCCGGCACCAGCGATCGATCTCGTGCTCGTTGGGCCGCCACTGCGGAAGATCGCGCGTTTCCGGAATCTCCGCGTTCGCAAAGGCGATGAGTTTGCGCGGATGCGTTTGCAGCAGCACGCGGTGGCTTTGCGGGCCGCGGCCGTGCAGATTGACCGCCACGTCGATTGCGGACAGATCCTCGTCCAGCGGCATGAGCGGTGCCGCGTCGACGACTTCGTCGATACCGCCGCACAGCCGAACCAAAGGTGCGAGATAGAGCGGCGCTGCCAGCACGCGATAGTGTTCGGGAAAGGCGCGTGCGATGGCGCGCAGCGCCGGGACGCACGTGAGAAGATCGCCCAGGCCGAGCGCACGCAGCACAAGCAGCGTGGAGCGCGACGTCGTTCTCATGACGCCCGTTGCGCAAAAGCCCGTTCGATGATGACGTCGTTGTACACGGCGAGCGTGTCGCTCGCGATGCGTGCCCAGCCGTAGCGGCGGTTTGCGCGCCGTGTGCCGTTGAGCGCGAGTTGCACGCAGCGTTTCTCGTCGGCAAGCAGTTGTCGAATGGCTTGCGCGAGCGCGATCGGCGAGCGCGGCGGAACGTGTACTCCGGTGACGCCGTCGACCACGCTGTCGACCAGCCCGCCGACTTGCGCGACGACGACGGGAATGCCGCATGCCATTGCTTCGAGCGGCACGATGCCGAACGGTTCGTACCACGGATAACAAACGACGGCGTGCGCTGAACGCAATAGCGCGGGAACCCGCGGGCGTTCGACGCGACCGCGGAATATGACGCGATCGGCGATGCCCAAATCGGCGGCAATCTGCATGAGACGCTGCGCCTCCGCATCGCTGCGCAAGTTCGATGCTTCGGGACCGCCGGCGATAACCAGTTCAACATCGGGCAGTACCGTAAGCGCGTTGATGACGTCGGCGATTCCTTTTCGCTCCACCAAACGGCTCAAACACACGATGCGCTTGCGCTGCGGATGCCGGTCTTCCGCCGTTCCGAGCGGCTGGAACAAGCGCAGATCGACGCCGCACGGAACGACGGCAATTTTCGCTTTGTCGGCGCCCATGCGTGCCAGTTCGAATGCTTCGGCGGTCGCGGTTGCAACGATGCGATCGCAATCGCGCGCAATGCGGCGCTCGATCTCCAGACGTGAACGCGGACTCGTATCTTTCGAACCTTGATACCGGCGTTTTTCGATGCCGAGCGCGTGAAACGTCTGCACGACCGGGATTCCGAGCGGCGGCCCCGCGTCCATCGACGCTTTGCCCGACATCCAGAAATGCGCGTGCACGACGTCCGGACGTTCCTGCGTCCAACACTGCGAGAGATGTTCGGCAAACGCACCCATGTAGGGCAGCAGCCGATCTTTTTCAAGCGGCTGCGCCGGGCCCGCGTCGACATGCTCCACCGTGACACCCGATGCGAAATCCACGCGCTGCGGTAAGGCCGGATCGTCGCGACGCGTGTAGATCGTTACTTCCGCTCCTTGATGTGCCATCGCTTCGGCAAGTGCGGCGACGTGAACGTTTTGGCCGCCCGCGTCGACGCCGCCCAACACCGCGAGCGGGCTCGCATGCTCGGAAACCATCGCGACTTTCATCTTACGATCTCCTCGAAAAGGCGATCCCAGTCGTTTAAAAAACGCTTTAGGCCGTACCGCTCGCGTGCGTACGCACGCGCGTTTTGGCCTAGTTGCTTGCAGCGATCGGGATTCGCGAGCAACTGTTCGAGTGAATCGATCAGCGCCCGCACGTTGGTGGAGATGATCCCCGTGCCGTTTCGTACGGCTTCGGGAACCTCGGTCGTGGCCAGAGCAACGATGGGCATGCCCAAATGCATTGCTTCGATGAGTGAGAGCCCGAGCGATGTCCAGCGAATCGGGTGCAAATAGATACGCCGGCGCGCGAGTTCGCCGTGGAGCTGCGACTGCGGAAGATTCTCGAAACCGCCGCGTGCGCCGGCCCCCATGCCGAACAGTTCCACCGGGACGCGCGACTCGAAGCGCGCGAGCAGATCCGTGCCGGTAACGCGGGCGCGCCGCTGCGGCTCGTTGATGACGACGGCGCAGGACGCCACTTCGCCCGTGTAGCGGTATCCCGGATCGACGACGCCGTGCTCGATAACGTGCGTCTGCCGGTCGCCGCAATCCCAAAAGAGATCGTTGAAATGCGTCACGTGAACGACGTGCACGCCTTCCCATGCGGCGCTCGGGTGCTGCATCGCGTTGATCTGCCCTTGCGGTGCGTTATGCTCGACGTACACCGCAGGTACGTCAACGCCCGGGGTAAGACCAAGCCATTCGCGCACGAGTTCGTATTCATGCGGGCGCTGCAAGATGACGACGTCCGGTTTGAGATCGCGCAGATCGCCGGGCGGCACTTCGAACGCGTTCTTCGGCCAATCCCACGTTTGCGCACGGCCGCGTCCGTCGGGAGGGCGATCCGCGACCACGGGAACGAAGTAGTCATGCGATCCTTGCACGAACGCGGTCATCCACGATCCGTGCACGTGCCAGCCGAAGATCCGCATTAGGCGAGCGCCTCCGCGGGGGTGCTGACGAGCCGCTCGAGTGCTGCGATCACATGGTCGACGCTCACGCAGCTCAAGCAAGGCTGATTTTCGAAAGGGCAGACGCGCGCGCGGCAGCCTCTGCAGGCGATATCCTGATTTCCTAGCAGTGCGTACGGCACCATCCACGGCCGGAAGCGCACTGCCGGAACGGTGGGCGGAAAGAGTTCGACGACCGGGGTTTGCATCGCCGATGCGACGTGCACGGCGGCCGTGTTACCGCAGATTACCGCCGATGCGCCGCGAACGATCGATCCGAATTCCTCGAACGTCGTTTTGCCGCCGAGGTCCAACGCACGCGCCGCGCCGCGGCATACGTACGCCGTAAGATCGCGTTCCTCGCGCGATCCGGTTACGATGACGTTATAACCGCGATTGCACAGGCGCGACACCAACTCGGCATTGCGCTGCGGTTGCCATGCGCGCGCCGGAACGGTGCAGCCCGGATGCACGGCGACGTACGACCTAAACGCCACAGGGGCGGAAGACACAACACGCATGCGCAACGCGCCATCGTCGCCCGGCGGTAGCGAGTAGTCCATCGCTTGTGCGAGTAAGAGCGCGCGCTCGACATCATGAATGTTCTCGTCGACACGATGCCGCACGTCCAGCAGCGAGCCGGGATAGTCGTCGCTGATAGCGCCTATCCTTTTAATACCGGCCAGGCGCAGAAGCAGCGCGAGCGGCAGCGGGCTCTGATGGAAGGACGTGAAGATGATTGCTTCATCGAACGCGCGCATTGCGAGCGCCTCGACGAACTTCATGGTCGATTCGCGTTCGACGTGCTGCGGATGCGCGTCGATCCACTCCGCCTCACGAACGAGTACGTCGTACACGCCCGGAAGCAGGCGTGCGGCGGCGGCTCCGCGCGGTCCGCATAGCATCGTAACCCGCGCGCGTTCGGCAACGGCACGAATCGCCGGCCCCGCCAGCAAAACGTCGCCGTTGTTGTCTTGCCGCGCGACCAGTACGCGCTTCATGCGGCCACGTGCTCCAACACGCGATTGACGGCTTGCAGCAGATCGGCGCAGACGACCGGCGCGGCGGCGATCTCTTCCGCGCGCGTAACGGGTGTCGGCACGAGTACCGGGTGCGCGCCGGCGCGCAGCGCCGCCTCGACGTCGCTGCCGATGTCGCCAATCACCGCACACTCACTCGGCCCGACGCCGAACGCGCGCGCCGCTTCCACGATGAGTCCCGGCTGCGGCTTTCGGCAGTTGCATGCATCGTGCGGCGCATGCGTGCAGACGAACCAGCCGTCCAGCACGCCTACGCGCGACTCGATGCGGCGATGCAGCGCGTGCATTTCATGCTTCGCACGCAGATCGGCGCCGGCACGCGGCTGATTCGTCACGACGCCGATGTGTATGCCGCGCTCACGCAACCGTGAGACTGCCGCCGCGGCTCCCGGCATGAGACACAGCGATCCACGCTCGTCCACGATCAGCGTTCCGTCGCGGTCAAGCAGCACGGCGCGAATCACGTCGATCTCCGCAGGCGCGAACGCAAGGTAAGAAAGGCGCGCGTCCGATGATAGACGGCCGCAAACGGAATGACGGCGCTCGTCAGAAGAACCGTGCGAAGTTCGGCCGGCGTGCGTGGACCGGGTTTGATGCGGCGCCAGGTGAAATCCGCGGTAAGGGCGGCCCAGGCTGCAAAACACGCGACCGTCGCAAGGTGATATGGCCACCGTCCGCGCGGCGCACTCGCACGCTCGCGCCAGTCTTTGCCGTGAAGCGCGGTCATGAGCACGTCGTCCGCATTGCCCGCCTGCATGCGTACGCTGATCCAGGGATCGGCGGCACGAACGGGGTGATCGATTTCACGCGTGCCGCGAGCAATGCGATAGCCCTGCGCGAACACGCGTAACGCGAAGTCCGCATCCTCGCGATATGCGCGGCGGAAGCGCTCGTCGAAACCGTTCAAGCGTTCGAGCACGTCGCGGCGATACACCATGTCGGCCGTGATCCAGGCGGATGTTTGCAACCCCGCGACGTTGCGTTCCCAGTCGGTGGGCGGACGATCCGATGGAAGCGGTACGAACACGCGCCCCTGCGATCCCGCTTCGTCGTCTGCCAGCGCTCGAATGTCGCTTTCGATCGCGCGAAGCCAAGGTTCCCGCACCACGACGTCGTCGTCGAGAAACGCCACGAATTCCGCTTGCGATGAGCGCCAGCCGGTGTTGCGCGCGGCCGCCGGTCCCGCCGCTTTGCCACGCAGTACCGTGATGCGGCTGATGAGCGACGTGTCGACGCCTTCGATCGAAAGCGGCGTTCGCGCATCGCGCCGATCGTCGACGATGATGATCCGATCCGGCAGCGTTCCCGAACTGCGCTCGATCGAACGCAGCAGCTCGAGCAGCGACGCGCGCCCGATCGTCGGGACGACGAGATCAAACGGCACTGCGCACCTCTATCGGGGCGCGGCCGAAGACGCCCGCGCGGCGCAGCAAAAACGGGCCGATGGCCAGCGCGTCGACCGGCGCTGAGCCAAAACACTCCAGCGCGTCGCGCGGATCGTCTACCATCGGCCGCCCGGCGGTATTGAAGCTGGTGTTAATCGTCACCGGGATGCCGGCCAAACAGTCGAACTCACGCAGCATACGCGCAACGAGCGGCTCTTGCTCGGCATTGACCGTTTGTACGCGCGCGCTGCCGTCAACGTGCACTGCAGCTGCAACGGCGTCGCGCCACTGCGGCCGCACGCTGTGCGTGAACAGCATGTATGGGCTCGGCAAGTGGCCTTCGAAGATCTCCGCTGCGCGTTCTTCCAAAACCATTGGCGCCACCGGACGGAATTGCTCGCGTCCTTTGATGTTGTTGAGCCGTTCGAGGTTTTGCGGATATTTCGGATTGGCGAGCAGACTGCGGTGCCCGAGTGCGCGAGGACCGAATTCGCTGCGGCCTTGGAACCAGCCGACGACGCCGTCCTGCGCGAGAATCTCCGCAACTGCCGCAGCAATGTCGCCGGGACGTTCGTATTCCACGTGCGCGACGTCGAGCCGGCGCGCGATTTCGTCATCGCTCCATTCTCGCCCCAGCGAGGCGGTCGTCATCGGCGTGGTGCGATCGCCGTATTTTTCGGCCGCAAACAAAGCGGCGCCGAGCGAAGTGCCGGCATCGCCTGCGGCCGGTTGCACCCACACATCCTCGAACGGTCCTTCGCGCGCGATCCGCGCATTCGCGACGCAGTTGAGAGCAACGCCGCCCGCCATCGTCAAATAACGCGCCCCTGTACGAGCGTGCAGCCAGCGCGCCAATTCCAGTAAGACTTCCTCTAAACGCGTTTGTACGCTGGCCGCCAAATCGGCATGCGCGCCGACGAACTCGCCGTCCTCGGTTCGGCGCGGGGCATAGCGCGAGAAATCGATCGGCTGCACGTCGAATCCGCCGTCGCCGCGCACGGTAACGGCACGGCGCATGTCATCGAGAAAGCGCGGCTTGCCGTAAGCGGCCAATCCCATGACTTTGTACTCATCCGACGAGCGCAGGAAGCCGAGATGCATAGTCAGGTCTTCGTACAGCAATCCCAGTGAGTGCGGCAGACTTTGCGTTGCGAGCATCTGCAGGCGGCCGTCACGAACGTGTCCGCCAAGATACGATGAACTCTCGCCGCGACCGTCGGCGACGAGAACGGCGCTCTCGCGCCACGGTGCCGCAAGGTATGCCGACGCCGCGTGCGCGACGTGGTGCGGCACGAATTCCACGTGCGCACGTTCGATGGCGGGAAATTCGCTCTTTAAAAAATGCGGCAGTCGCGTAACATACAGCGTGCGTAATCCTTCCCATTCTCTTCCCGAGATGTCGCCGTCTTGAGAATGGGCTAGTAAGGGATCGTAGGAACACGCAACGACATCTATATCGCCTGGTTGTATGCCCGCGTACTGCATGCACCAGCGCGCGCTGAGCACCGGCAATTCCCACGTGCTGAACGGCACGCACGATTTACCGTGCTTGCGCCGGTTAAACCGCTCTTCTTCGGCTGCCGCAACGATGCTGCCGTCAACGACGAGCGCAGCGGAAGTATCGTGAAATACGCTGTTTATGCCGAGGATTATCATGTTGTAAGTGCGCGTATTCTTTCCGAGACGGCAAAACTTAAACGCTCAGGTTAAAAGGGGGCACTTCTTGGTAGAAGCGTTGCATGTACAACGTCGCGGTGTTTGGTTGCGGCTATGTCGGTTTAGTAACGGCAGCCTGCCTGGCCCACATGCGAAACACCGTGTGCTGTTACGATACGGACGTTACGAAGATTCGATCGCTGCAGAACGGAGAGGTTCATTTTTATGAACCCGGACTGCAGCAACTGGTGTGTGCGCAGCAAACTGAAGGGCGGTTGACATTCACCGGTAGTGCGGAGCACGCACTTGCGAACACCGACGTGGCGTTCATCGCGGTCGGTACGCCGATCGGCCCCACGGGGGAAGCGGATTTGACGTACGTACGGCAGGCCGCCAGGGAGATTGCGTCGTGCGCCTGCGGCCCGCTCATCGTTGTGAACAAGTCCACGGTGCCGGTCGAAACGGCCGATATGGTGGAGCGCATCGTCAACGCAAATGCTGCTTCCGGTAACCGGTTTTCGGTGGCGTCGAATCCCGAGTTCCTGCGCGAAGGCAGCGCCATCGGTGACTTCTTGCATCCGGACCGTGTCGTGATCGGTGCGGAGGACGAACACGCAGTTACCGTGCTGCGCCGTCTGTACGAACCGCTCGGCGCGGCAATCATCGTCGTCGACGTGCATACCGCGGAGATGATCAAGTACGCCGCCAACGCGTTTCTCGCGATGAAGATATCCTTTATCAACGAGATCGCCAACCTGTGCGGCGCCGTGAACGCCGATATCGACGGCGTCGTGGCGGGTATCGGCGCGGACGCGCGCATCGGAAGAACCTATTTGGAGCCGGGTCTTGGTTTTGGTGGTTCGTGCTTACCGAAAGATGTTTCCGCGCTCGCGCACGTTGCACGGCGGCATGCGATCGAACCGACGATGTTGGAAGCAACGCTCGGCGTGAACCGCCGCCAGATCGGCGCTGCGATGCGCCTGATCGAAACCGCCCTGGGCGATCTGTGCGAGCGGCGCATCGTCGTCGCGGGAGTTGCCTTTAAGGGCGGTACGGACGACCTTCGCGAATCGCCGGCGCTCGTGTTGGTGGAAGCACTGCTCACTGCCGGGTGCAGCGTTGCGGTTCACGATGCACACGCGTTGGCTCGCGCACGCAGCGTGTTGCGCGAACGTGTGGCGTATTACGCAAGCGTCTACGAAGCATGTGCCGGCAGTGCCGCGCTGGTGATTGCCAACGACAATCGCGCATACGCGCGCTTGGACTGGACGCGCATCTCGCGGGCGCTTGCGGCGCCCAACGTCATCGACCTGCGTAATCGCTTAGACCCTGCGGTGTTGGCGCGCGCCGGCTTACAGTATGCCGGCGTCGGACGCCGCCGAACGCGCCGCGTTTCACAAAAGGAGAAAACACGATGATTATGACGACCGGCGAAGTGCAAATGACGGCTGCACGCCCTGCGCTGCACGGTGCGTTTATCGTTACGGGAGCCGCATCCGGACTCGGGCTTGCGATCGCGAAAGCCATTGGCGGCGCCGGCGGCAGCCCCATCGCGTTCGACGTGAACGCACCGGCCGAGGCGCTGGAGCACGAAGTGGTCGACGTTTCCGATCGTGAAGCGGTGACGCAGGCGATATCGTCGATCGCTGAAAAACACGGCGGCCTTTCCGGCATCGTCGCAAACGCAGGCGTCGATGCATGCGGGCGGTTTTTGGATGTGGGCGCCGACGCGTGGGAGCGGGTGATTCGCGTGAATCTCATCGGTACCGCGAACGTCGTGCGCGCCGCGCTGCCCTATCTGATACCGAGCCGCGGACGCGTGGTGACGGTCGCGTCGACGCTGGGTTTACGCGCGGTCAGCGATGCAACGGCGTACTGCGCGAGCAAGTTCGGCGTCGTCGGCTTTACTCGCGCGCTGGCCACGGAACTTGCCGGTGAGGTGCCCGTGACGCTGCTGATTCCGGGCGGCATGCACACGCACTTTTTCGACGGACGCGACGAAAAGTATAAACCTGCGGCGGATGCCAAACTGAATCGCCCGGAAGACGTTGCGCAAACCGTCGTGTTCGCGCTGTCACAACCGCCGGGCTGCGAGATTCGCGAAATGCTCGTCTGCCCGTCGACTGAAACATCCTGGCCTTAAGGATGCATTTGCATCATCGTGCACTGGCGCGGATCTTTATCGGGCCGCCAGCGCACGAGTCGCGCGCCATGGCGAAATCGTTTGCCGGTTACACGATCGAACCGAACTTCGACCACGACGCGCGGCTTGACCGGATGCCATTCCGTCTCGCGCGATCCCCAGCGGCTTACCCCGCCGGGGCGCGCGCCGGTAAAGCCCGGTTCGCCGACGATCGGCATCAACTTGTCCTTCGCACGCTCGCGCTCGGCTGCGCTCATGCTGCCGACGAAGCCGACCAGATGCAATAAACCTTCGTCGTCGTATAAACCGAGCAGCAGCGAGCCGATGGTCTTACCGTCCTTGGCGAGTCGAAAACCGCCCACCACGCAGTCCGCAGTGTATGAGCGTTTGATCTTTACGACCGCGTCGCGCTCGCCGAACCGGTAAGGCATGTCCAAGCGCTTCGCAATGACACCGTCGAAATGCGCGATGCCGCCTTCCAGCCATTCTTTGGCAGTGTCGCGATCGCGCGTCGCAGGCGAGAGTGCTATCCCGGCGCCACGCCTGAAGTTCTCGAGTGCGAAGCCTTCCAGTACCGAGCGTCTGCGCTCGAGCGGATCGTTGGCGTATTCGTGCTTGCCGTCATCGAGAATGTCGAAGACTGCATACGCCGCAGGCGTTTCCGACGAGAGGCGCTTGATGCGCGAGGCGGCGGGATGAATGCGCTGCAGCAAAGCGTCGAAGTCCAGTGCTCCGTCGCGCTCGATGAAGATTTCGCCGTCCAGCACGAAGCGCTGCGGTCGCAACGCCAGCAGCGTTTCCACCACTTCCGGAAAATAGCGTTCCAGCGGCTGCCCCGATTTCGATTGCATCGCCACGTCGCTGCCTTCGCGAAACGCGATGCACCGGAACCCGTCCCACTTCGGCTCGTACAGCCAGTGCTCGCCGCGCGGAATGCTCGTAACGGTCTTCGCTTCCATCGGCTCGACGGGCGGCTTGAGCACCTTAACGCGCAATTCCCATGAGCGCTTCCAAATCGAATCGGCCTTTCTTCTGCGTGAGCGGCTCCCAGAGGTCGCCGATCTTCGCAACGCGTTTCGGGACGTTCTTCATCGTGAAGTCCGCGGGTTGCGCACCGGCCTCCACTTCCTTCCAAGTGAGCGGCGCCGAGACGCTGGCCTGCGGCGTCGGGCGCACCGAATAGATTGAAGCGAGCGTGGCTCCCAAGCGGTTCTGGTTGTAGTCGATCAGCACGCGTCCACGCGGGCGTTTTTCGATCTTGTACTCCGAGGTGAGGATGTCTCCGTGCGCCTTCGCCAGTTCAAATGCGAAGCGTTTGGCAAATGCCCACACGTCGTGCTGTTTTGGACCGTGTTTGATAGCGATGTACAGATGCATACCTTTGCTTCCGGACGTTTTGGCGAACACGGTCATGCCGAGCGCGGTAAGCGCGTCATTCACAATGAGTGCCGCCTCGCGAACGGCTTCGAACGGCGCCTGCTGCGGATCGAGATCGAAGTGCAGATACTCCGGTTGGTCCGAGGTTTCACATCGCCCGTACCACGGATTGAGATCGATGCAGCCCAGATTTATGAGCCAGAGCAGCGACGAGAGGTCTTGCGCCATCGGAAAATCGATCACGTTTCCGGATCCATGGACGATGGCACACGTCTCTATCCAATCCGGCCGCGACGACGGCGCGCGCTTCATGAAGAAGAAGTCGCCGGAAATCCCGTTGGGATAACGCTTCATCACCATCGCTTTGCCGCGAATGTGCGGCAGCAGCACCGGCGCAACGTCGGCGTAATATTGCAGCAAGTCGCGCTTGGTCAAACCGAGATCCGGCCAAAACACCTTATTGAGATTGGTAAGCGCGAGCTTGCGGCCATCCACCTCGATGGTCGCGGAATCGGCACTCGCCGGGATCTTTACGCTGGACAGTGCCATCGCTAGGAAGTGCGGCACGTCCGCGCGTAGTTCATGCCGCGGGCGCCGCCAAGTAACGCACGAACCAACCCTGCGCCAGTGCCGCGACCTGCTCCAGCGTTCCCGGCTCCTCGAATAGGTGCGTCGCGCCCGGCACGATGGCGATTTCGCAGTACGCCTGCAACTGCGATGCCGCACGCCGGTTTAGGTCGATGACTTTGGGATCGCGTTCCCCCACGATAAGCAGCGTTGGGGCTTGCACGTCGCGCAGCGCATCGCCGGCGAGATCGGGACGCCCACCGCGTGAAACGACAGCGTCGACGTCATCGCGCGTTGCGGCGGCCAGCAGCGCGGCTCCTGCGCCCGTGCTGGCACCAAAATAGCCGATGCGCTTGTCCCGCAAGTCGTGCTGCTCGTGCGCCCAGGTCGTCGCCAAATCCACGCGGCGCGCAAGCAGTGCGACATCAAACCGCAGAGCGGCCGTGCGCCGATCGAGTTCGTCTTCATCCTGTGTGAGCAGGTCGAGCAACAGCGTTGCCAAACCGCGCTCGCCCAACGACTGCGCGACGAATCGATTGCGCGGACTATGCCTGCTGCTGCCGCTGCCGTGCGCAAAAATGACCAGACCGTGTGAGGCCGCTGGAATATTCAGCGTTGCGCCGAGCCGCTTGCCGTCGAGTTGAATCGCCATTTGCGTTTCGTGCATTACGATTTGCCTACGGCATGCGATGCATCGCGCAGCAGCTCGCGCACGCGTTCGTCCGAAACTTGCGAGAAGTCAACGTACCATGCGCCGACGCCGCGAAATGGCTCGGGCGTTGAAAGCACGACGAGACCGTCGACCAAAGGCGCCAGCATCACGCACGTATCCAGCGGCGCCACCGGGACGGCCGCAACGATTGCTTTTGGCCGGCGTTCACGCAATGCCAGCACAGCAGCGTGCATGCTTGCGCCCGTCGCGAGTCCGTCGTCGATGAGGATGACGGTTCGCTGCGTGACGTCCGGGGCGGGAAGTCCGTCGCGATACGCCTCTTCGCGCCGCTGCAGTTCATGCAGTTCGCGCTGCGCGATCGCTTCGAGCGTTTGCGCATCGACGCCGAGCGCAATGATGGTATCTTCGTTCAATACGCGCACGCCGCCGGAGGCAATGGCGCCAAGCGCCAGCTCTTCACGCCCGGGAGCACCGATTTTTCGGACCACGAACACGTCGAGCGTAGCGTGTAGCGCGCGCGCCACTTCGTATGCTACCGGGACGCCCCCGCGGGGAAGCGCCAAGACGCGCACGTCGCCGCCGCCATAGGCGGCAAGCTCGATTGCGAGTCTGCGCCCCGCGTCGGCGCGGTCAGTAAAAATCATTCGCCTGCTACCGTTTCCCCAGCACACGCCCCGGGAAAACAAACTGGCTATGAACGGACCAGAAACGATGAGAACTGCGAGCCTTTTTGAGGCGTTCGAGGAACATATCGACGCGATTAAGACACGCGATATCGATCGGTTTGCGGCGACGTTGGCGCACGACGACGCGCATCTGGTCGGCGCAGACGGCTCCGTTATCGACGGCCGCGAAAATGCGATCGCCGCGCATCGCGACTGGTTCATGAACGATACCTGGACCTTCGACCCGGAAATCGTCTGGACGCGTGAAGAAACTGGCGCTGCTTGGGTGCTTACGCGCGTAACCTACCGCGAGTCAGGCACCAAACATTTCATGCTCATGTTCTTGTTCGTGCAAGAGAACGGCGAGTGGCGGCTCGTTTACGATCAGAATACGCCGATTCCGTGATGCGTGCAGTTTGGGTATGTAGTTTCGAGCATCGAACTTTCAACACGACGTAATAGACGAAGGGAATGAGATGGCGGTAAGCTTTGACAGGGGGGAGATCGTGCGCCGATCGCAAGGCATGATCAATCAGGCCGTCGATCGCGGGACCGGCATGCTGGCGGATCGCGTGGAGCATTATACAAATGTAGCGCGAGAGATCGGCGGCATTCTCCGCGAGCGCGGCGAACCGCAAGCGGCGGATCTCGTGGAGACCGTATCTCAGCGCGGCATCGAGGTCGCGCGCTATCTGCGCAACAACGATCCGGCCTCGATGTGGAACGACGCGCAAGACCTCGCACGCGGGCGCACGTGGATTCTGGCAGGCGCGGGTTTTCTGGGTGGTTTGGCTTTGGCGCGCACCGTTCGGACCGCGACCGGCGATTACGAGCAGCGCAGCGGAAGTTGGGAGGACCAGCCGGCGTATCGTGATGCATACGCACAGCCGGTATCGCAAACGTGAACGAACGAGAATCATTGGGCGATTCGCTCAAGCATCTTGGCCAGGATCTCGGCGATCTGTTCCGCGCGGAACTGGCGCAGTTCAAGCAAGAAGCCACGATCGAAATGCGCAAGCTGGCCGTCGTCGGTATTTGGCTTGCCGGCGCCGCCGTCATGGGCCTGGCGTTCTTGGGTGCGTTCACCGCGTTCGCGATTATCGTATTGACGCTAGTGTTCCAGCCCTGGTTGGCAGCCCTGATAATTACCGTTGCCTGGGGCTTTATCGCAGTCTCACTGCTCGCCGCAGCTAAGACCAAACTCGACTCAGCGCTGCCAATCGACATTCAAACGACGCGTAGCGTGAAGGAGGACATAGAA
This sequence comes from Vulcanimicrobiaceae bacterium, assembly GCA_035694945.1. Classification (GTDB taxonomy): domain Bacteria; phylum Vulcanimicrobiota; class Vulcanimicrobiia; order Vulcanimicrobiales; family Vulcanimicrobiaceae; genus DATGJX01. The sequence continues at coordinate 2,535 of DASSEZ010000110.1, read as the reverse complement.
TGGATCAAGAGCGGGATCAAATCCGCGAAGTAGAAGACGCGCGCCGGCGCGTCGCGGACGACGTACGCTCTGTCGCGGAGAACGCGAACGTGGTCGAGCGCGCAAAAGAGAGCGCGCAGAACAAGATGGACGACATGAAGAGCGGCGTTGGCGAGCGGGTTCAGCAGGCGCGCGAGAAGCTTGCGGATGCGCGCGATCAGATGCAGCGCATGGCGCAAGATCGCGCGCGCGACATATCGTCAATGAACCCGAGCGAGAACCCCATCGGCATGCTCATTGCGGGTCTGGCCGTGGGATTTCTTATCGGGCTTGCGCTGCCCGTGACGCGGTTCGAGTCGGAGCGCCTTGGGCCGATCACGCAAGACATGAAAGACAAAGCGCGTCAGGCAGGCAACGAAGTGGTGCGCCGCGGCGGTGAAGTAATCAAAGAAACGATCTCCGCAACCCGCGATGCGGCATCGACTTCGATACGCGAGCAAACTCGCGACATGGGGATCACGGGAGAATCCTAAAACGGAGGGGGCGGCACCTACGTGCCGCCCCCTTTGAATACGCCGTCTGAGTTGTTGCGGATAATCCAATAGCAGCGGCAGACCATCTCTTCGAGCCGTTCGCGTTCGAGTATGCGCATGCGCCCGTGCTGCGATCGCACGAGTCCGTCGCGCTGAAATTGCGAGAGCGCCAGCGAAACCGACGGCCGGCGGATGGCCGCGATCTCCGCGATTTGCTGATGCGTGATGGCAAACTCGAGCCGCCCGCATTCATCGGATACCCAGAGCAGCCAGCGCGCCAAGCGCTGATCGATGTTGTGCTCGGCGTTACACGCGAGCCGGCATGCCGCGTTCAGCAGCGAAGCGTTTGCAAAACGCAGCAGAAGACGCCGAAGCGGCGAGGTGATATTCGGGTGGTATTGCTCGAACGTTTCGACCGATAACCGCCATGCGGCGCCCGGCGAAATAATCGTCGCGCACGTGTTCCCGAGTTCCGTTGCGAGCACGCGATTCCACTCGACGACGCCGCGCTGACCCACGGTAAGCACCGACGTCGGCCGCTGCGTATCGGTCGTTTCCGTCCACGACCACGCGAACATGTCGATGGGGAAGTGCAGGAAGGCTATCGGCTCGCCGGGGCGTACCACTACTTGATCGCGCTGCAAAAAGACGCGGCGCATAGCGGGAGCCAAGCGCTCGGCATCCTTCGGCGGAAGCGAATCGAGGATGCGGTTGCCGAAAACCAGACGGTGCGCCTCGGGCGCGCCCCGGCGATCTGGCTCGTATGGTAACTTCGGTTCAAGCATGCCCCAACGGTATACCCGCGCTCTTTCACGCAGCAGTAATTCAGCGCTTCCCAGGCTAACTTGGCATTTACCGTCGTGGGATGATGGTGGAATCGGTAGACACAGCAGACTTTTGATTGGAGCCGCAGGTTCGGAAACGACCTGCGGGATGCGCTCAAACTCGGTGAACGCTCTGCGCGAATGCGCGTGCCAACGCCGAGCCAAGCGCCGTTGCAAAGCGTTGCAACGGCGAAGGTGTAGAGACTGGACGGGCGCGGCCTACGTGATGCAAGTCATACGGCCAAGGCACAGTCCGGACCAACAAACTCCCTCACAGGACTCGTCACCGTGAGCCTGTCGAAGGGGGCGGCGAAAGCCGTAGTGGTGCGAAAATTTGCTGCTCGAAAGAGCGTCCGGGTTCGAGTCCCGGTCATCCCATTTAAAACGGCCCGATATATCGGGCGTTTTTGTTTGTCATCGTGAGCTTGTCGAACGACGCCGAGCAACGCTGAGGGCGTGCGACAGCTCGGGGTGCGTTTCGCTCTCGGCTGACCTATGCCGGTTGCAGCCTGTCCAGGTGCTCGATTTCGCCCTGAAGCTCGTCCGAGTGAAGCGCATCCCAGAGTTCGACGCTTTGTTGTAGGTTGAGCCAGAACTGCGCCGACGGGCCGAGTACTTTCTCCAGACGCAGTGCGGTGTCAGGCGTGATACCGCGGCGGCCATTGATGATGTTGTTCACACGCACCCGATCGACGTGCATTGCGTCGGCGAGTTGCTGCTGTGTGACGTTCATCGCGTTCAGGAATTCCTCTTGGATGATCTCCCCCGGCGTGGTAGGCCGGCGATGCGTCGGCAAGTTGAATTCGTGCATCGGTTATTTCTTTCGGTTGTCGTGGCGGTTTGTAGATTGATGATTTAGTGATAGTCGGTGATTTCGATTGCGGTCGCGCCTTGCGTATCGCTCCAGGAGAAGCAAATCCGGTATTGGTCATTTATGCGGATAGCCCACTGGTCTTTGCAAGTCTTGCGTGAAGAGGCTTATCTTGCGTCTCGCTACGACGCGGCGTATCGCTCATATTGCGAACGCGTGCCCAAATACTTCTAGCGCGAAACAAGCTTCGCCGAAAAGGCGGCCATTGGGCTGCAGTGAATAGCGAGCCGGGCCGTTTTGACGTACGACCCTGCGTTAGTCCTGTACCGCTCGAATGATTTCGGGAGCCATCCAATAATGCACAAGTCCAGGTAGCTCGAAGCGCTCC
>DASSEZ010000109.1:0-2357 GCA_035694945.1 Vulcanimicrobiaceae bacterium | reverse complement strand
CGCAGCATCGTGCTGCGTAACCGGCTCCGCACCGGCATCCGGCATCCTCTGAGCGCCGAACTGCGCTCGCCCCCGAATCACCAGCGCCGCGTTCACGTCCGCGTGGCAGGTAAAGCCACACCGAACGCACGCAAAGCGCCTGGCGGCCGGTTGCGCTTCTTCCGTGACGCTCCATTGGAACAGGGAATAGGGTATCGCAACGTCACGATCGATCTCGCGCATACCACGTTTATCGACGCCAGTATTATCGGCGTTTTCGTGCGCCTGGCGAACCGCTGCCGGAAAAACAACGCGGCCCAGGTACACATCGTCAACGCAAGCACGCATGTCAGGCGCCTGTTCTCGATATGCAAACTCGAAGGTTTTTTCGGGACAGCAGCGCGCTAACGCCGCATCGAGGAAATCCGGGCATTGCTGCGAACGGCAGCACGGTGAAGCGGACGGCTCTTCTTCTTCCGCTGGTTCTGCTTGTGGGCTGCGCTGCGCCGCCGCCCGCCATCAAACAAACCGGCGTGTTTCCACCCGGTGCGACAATTATCGCCCGCAACATCGACGGCAACATCGACGCCTATGCTCCGGAGCGGGATCAGCCGTCGGATGAATATACGGTCGCCGCATACGGTCCGGAAGGCAGTGTCACCATAAAAAAAGCGCACCTGCTCATCACGGCCACCGCCAATCAACCCGGCGTCAATTTTCTCGTACGCGGTCCGAAAGGCGGCGCGATGGATTTGAGCACCAAGCGCGGTGACATTCACGTGGGCGACTTCGAAGGTGTCGTCAACGCGCACACCGATCGCGGAACCATCGCGATGCTCATCCCGCAGTACGGCAGTGCGTCGATCGGCACGGGCAACATGAGCGTCATTTTCGCCAGCACGGATTGGCCGGGCACGCTCACGTTCAGCGTGGGCAACGGCAACGTGGAACTTTACGTCAACGAACACGCGCAAGCGCATATCCGCATGCACACCGACAACGGCACCATCTTCACGGATTTCCCGCCCAAACCGCTGAAGGGCACCTCAAAAGGCACGAACGAAACGCTTGAAGGCACGATCAACGGCGGCGGCCCGCGCTCGATCGACGTGGAAGTACACAACGGCATCGTCCGCGTTCTGCAACTCAAACCGCAAATTTAATTACGATCCGCTGACGTGCACCATGCGGAACGCGCTTCGGCCGAACTGTTCGGGCGCGTTCAGCAAATACGCCGACGTTCCGGGCCACAGGAAATCTCCCGGCGTTACCGACCTCGCCAGGTAATGCAGCGTGTACACCCCCGCGTCGAGATGCTGCGCGAACGCCGTCACCCTATCGCGATAAATCTGCTGGTAATCGATCTGCCAATCGCTCGATAACGGCTGGTAATAGGCCGCGGTCGTTTGGAACGACGCGTCGAGCGCCTCGAAACCTGCAGGCAGCGGATCGGTGATGACCACGCGATCGACAGGGTGATCGGTAATCACCTGCACCGCGATGTCGTACACGTTGCCGGCGGCAAACGTCAGCGGCTGCCCCTGTGGCGCGATGTCAACCGTTGCAAGCGCCGTCGGCTGGTTCACCGGGCGAATCGTCCGGCGCACGCGCAGCCCCGCGAGCCGCCCGGGCGAATCCGCGTTCAGCGAATACGTATACGAGAGCACGTAATGCAGCGTTCCGTTCCCACGTTTTCGCAGCACGATGGTATGCGAGCCCGCTTTGAGGTCGTTGAACGTGAAGGTGTGCGCCGGAGCGCTGAATCCGCGGAAACGCGCGTCGCCCGACGGCTTGCCGTCTACGCTCACCTGCGCCACGAAATTCGGCGCGCCATGCTGCGCTTGCGCATACGCCAAAATGCCTCTTAGCGCAGCCGCGGTGTCCTCGAGTCCGGGCCATCCGCACTTGCACTGCTGCGCGACGAGCGCTTGCAGCGCGCGATCCTGATCGGCGGCGGGCGCGCCGCGTGCGGCGAGAAGCTGTACGTACGCGGCCTGCGCTTGTGTCGGCGAACCGAACCAGGTGTCCGGCACTTGCGCGTTCGCGTACCGCCCGGTTTGGTACACGTTCTGCGCCAGTTCGGCCGCAACCGTGTTTGCCTGCGAGGCGAATCCCGGCGTCTGCCGCAGATAGAGTGCGAGCTGCGTCTGCTCGGCCGTACCGAGTTTTGCGCGGTTCTCGTAGATGCTTTGCAAGAAGTCGGTGCGGCGATCGCCGGCTGCGGCCAAGGCGCGAAGCATCGAAAAGCGTGCGGCCATCTTGCAGCCGTCCGTGACGCACCATTTTGCAACGGTGTGCGGATCGGCAAGCGCGCGTTCGAGATAGCCCTTGGCTTTGGTCAGCGCCGAGGCCGGAACGTCGACGCCGGATGCCTGTGC
>DASSEZ010000108.1:0-4009 GCA_035694945.1 Vulcanimicrobiaceae bacterium | reverse complement strand
CTGCTCATTACGCGTGGACTTGCATCACTCGCGCGCGCGCAGCAACTCGGCGGCGCACTGGGTGCGTATACGCTCCAAGCGGCGATTGCCGCGTGTCACGCACGAGCCGCTGTGCCCGAGCACACGGATTGGCAGCGCATCGCGGCGCTCTACGATGCCCTTGCGCAAGTCAGGCCTTCGCCCGTCGTGGAATTGAATCGTGCCGTTGCCGTTGGTATGGCGTTCGGAGCCGCCGCAGGATTGGAGATCGCAGACGCCCTGAGCGACGAACCGGCGCTCAAGGCCTACCATCTGCTGCCGAGCGTGCGCGCGGACATGCTGCAAAAACTCGGCCGTTTGACCGAAGCCGCCGAAGAGTTCGAGCGGGCGGCTTCGATGGCGCAGAACGCGCGCGATAAAAAATTGCTGTTGCATCGCGCAGCCGCATGTCGATTTTAGACCGCCGCATCGTGCCGATCACCGTGCTTGCGTTATGGCTGCTTATTGCTTGGAAGTACCGTCCGTTGTTTGCGCAGCTCGTTCGCGTCCCATAAAGTAAAACTCGTCGTTCGGGCGCATGTCCATGACGCTTGCCATACGATTGGAGAATCCGAAAAAACCGGCGATGGCCGCGATGTCCCAAATGTCGTCGTCGGAGAAGCCGGCCAGATGCAGTTCATCGATGTCGTGCTCGGTCGGCGCATATCCCGCCTGATTCACGTGTGAGGCGAACGCGAGCATGGTGCGCATGCGCGGCGAGAGATCCGCGGTGCGCCAGTTATTTGCAATCTGCTCGGCGAGCACCGGGTCCTTGCCGAGAATTCGCAGCGCGGCTCCGTGCGCGACCATGCAGTACTGGCAGCGGTTCTCGGAGGACACGGCAACGACGATGGCTTCACGTTCGGCGCGCGAGAGGTTGCTCGGGCCTTTCATCAACACGTCGTGGTAACCCATAAATGCGCGAAAGTGCTCCGGCCGGCGCGCGTACGCGCGAAACACGTTCGGCACGAACCCCACCTTCTCGCGATTCTTCTCGTAGATTTCGCGGATGTCGTCGGGGAGTTCCGCTTCTGGCGGCTCGCCGAAGCGCGAGACCTCGGCGCGGGTTTCCATGTGCTGTTGCATGCGATGGGGTTACCCCAAACACGCTCGCTCGCCTTTGCGTGCGGGGTGGACTAGCGGTGCGGCCCGCAAGTGGCTCTGGTGACGCGGGCACGTGCACGCTACGCTTGCGCCATGGATATGACGTTGACTTTGAGCGTCGTCGAATTGCGCCGCTACCTCATGCAGCCGGGTCGCCGCGACGAACTGATCGACTTGTTCGAACATGCGTTCATCGAACCGCAGGAGCAGTGTGGAATGACGGTCGTCGGGCATTATCGCGATCTGGACGATCCGCGGAGTTTCGTGTGGTTTCGCGGCTTTCCGGCGATGCAGACGCGCCGCGCCGCGCTCGAAGCGTTTTATCTGCACTCACCGGCATGGCTCGATAACCGCGACGCCGCCAACGCCACGATGATCGATTCCGACAACGTGCTGCTGCTGCGTCCGGCGCGTCCGGACAGCGGATTCGATCTGTCGGGTTTGCGCCGCGACAGTGATGCGGATTCATTCGTCGGCGCGGCGATCGTGATGCTTGCGGGTGCGCCTGACGCTGCCGCTATCGAAGCGTTCGAACGCGAAACTCTTGACGCGCTTCGCGCCGACGCGCAGCGCGTGGCGTACTTCGTCACCGAGGAACGGCCCAACGACTTTCCGAGGCTTCCGGTGCGGGAGTCGGAATGGGCGTTCGTCGTGACGGGAGTGTGCGAGACGGCGGCCGCGCTGGAGCGCTGGACCAGCCGCGTACGGGAGCACTTGCCAGCCGAATTGCGCGGCCCGGCCATCGGCACGGAATACCTGCGCCTGGAGCCGGCCGGCCGCTCGTTGTACCGCTAGCCTGTCGGAGAACCCATAGCGCCGCCCCTGGCCAGGGGGTAGTGTAGAAGGCGCTATGCCTGAGAACCGAACCGATATCGTCCTGGTGGGCGGCGGCATTATGAGTGCCACCATGGCCGCTCTGCTCAAGGAATTGCAGGGTGATGCCTCCATCGAGATTTTCGAGGTGCTCGACGCACCAGCACAAGAAAGCTCGAACGGCTGGAATAATGCAGGCACGGGTCATGCGGCCCTGTGCGAGTTGAATTACACGCCGCAAAAGCCGGACGGGAGCATTGCGATCGACCGGGCGCTCAATGTCAACACGCAGTTCGACCTGACGCGCCAGTTCTGGTCGTTCATGGTTCGCAAGGGCGCGCTCGGGGCGCCGGAGACGTTCATTCACGACGTGCCGCACATCAGCTTCGTCTGGGGCGAAGACAACGTTGCGTTTCTGCGCAAACGCTACGAAGCGATGAGCGCGCATCACTGCTTCAAAGGCATGGAATACAGCGAAGATCCGGCGGTGTTGGCGGAGTGGATGCCTCTCGTGATGGAAGGGCGCGATCCAAACCAACGGGTTGCGGGAACGCGCATGGCAACGGGTACTGACGTCGACTTCGGCGCAGTGACGCGGCAACTGCTCGCGCATGTCGCAAAGCAGCCCGGAGTACAGGTTTCATATTGCACGGCGGTCACGGATGTAAAGCGCACGAGTGATGGACGTTGGAACGTGACGGTGAAGGATCGCAAGAGCGGTGCCGTGCGAAGCGTTTCAACGAAAACGGTATTCTTGGGCGCGGGCGGCGGCGCGCTGCCGCTGCTTCAAAAGTCCGGCATTCCGGAAGGCAAAGGCATCGGCGGCTTCCCGGTCAGCGGCATCTTCTTGCGCTGCGACGATGCAAGCACGGTGCAGCGCCATAACGGCAAAGTGTATGGAAAAGCATCGGTTGGCGCGCCCCCGATGTCCGTGCCGCACTTGGATTCACGCTACATCGACGGCAACCGATCGCTGCTGTTCGGCCCCTATGCCGGATTTTCGACCAAGTTCCTCAAGAACGGCTCGCCGAGCGATCTGTTCGCGTCGGTCAAAGGCGACAATATCAAATCCATGCTCGCGGTTGGGCGCGATAATTTTGATTTGACGAAGTACCTCATCAGCGAAGTCCTCAAATCAAAGGACAGCAAGTACGCGGCGTTGCGCGAGTACTTTCCTGATGCGGATCCCTCGAAGTGGGACTTTATCGTGGCCGGACAGCGCGTTCAAGTCATCATGCCGGATGAAAAGGCCGGCGGCAAGTTGGAGTTCGGCACAAAGGTCGTCAGCGACGCGAACGGCTCCATCGCTGCAGTGCTGGGCGCGTCGCCGGGTGCGTCCGTCGCTGTCTCGGTCGTGCTCGACGTGTTCAATCGCCTCTACAAAAACGAGCTTCCCGGCTGGGAGGCGAGGATGCGCGACATCATTCCATCGTATGGCAAGTCTATTGCCGACGATGCGGCGCTGTGCCGCACGATCCGCCGCGACACCGCGCAAGCGTTACATCTGACGAACATCGACTAACGCGCGTAAGCGCGTGACACGGTGTGTATTAGCGCTTCAGCGTGAGTTTCGAAACGGTTGCGCGAGCGAGCGCGGCGGGCGAGAACGGTAGCGGGATCATTTCACCGCGCACCCAGGCGCGCATCGAATCGTCATAATGTCCGGAACCCGGTTCGCCCGATTCACCGCTCGGCAGAACGATTCCACCGGAGTCCCAATTGCCAACGTCCCACACCGCACGAAAGCCTTGCGCGAACCCCGGTTCTTGGAGATGGATCGTGTATTCGTCGCCGTTGCCGGGCAGCGGCGCACCTCGCAATAACCCGTACCATGCAGGCGAAAGCGGATGATCGACGTTCACGCGCCCGGCTTGCGCCCACGGCAGCGGATCGCGTGAGGTTGGCGGTGCGAGCGCGGCGGCCGCGCGTTCTTGGATGCTGTCGCGGATGCTGAATCGTGGGTGCCGCAGTTTGGCCACCAGCAGCGCCAATGAAACTTCTTGCTGCGCCAGTTCCTCGCGCACGTGATGTTCCAGCGTTGCCGCGCGTGCGCGTCCATCGAAACAGCCGTTCC
>DASSEZ010000107.1:0-2136 GCA_035694945.1 Vulcanimicrobiaceae bacterium | reverse complement strand
GCAAAACGACATTCGGATGGCATTTTCTTACTGCGGGCGCGTCCGCAGGCGAACCCGTGTTGTTCGTGACGTTTTCGGAATCGGAACAACAGTTGCGCGAGAACGCTCAGAAGAGCGGCTTCAACTTGGCGGGCGTCGATTTTCTGGATCTCAGCCCGAGCTCGCGGTTCTTCACGCACGCCGAGTCGTACGACATCTTCGCCGCCGACGAAGTCGAGCGCGAGCCGACCACCCAGCATTTGGTCGACGCGATCGACCGCATCAAGCCCAGACGCGTCTTCATCGATTCGATGACACACCTGCGCTATCTATCCGCGGACGCGTTCCAATTCCGTAAACAGGTCCTCTCGTTTCTGCGGTATCTGACCGATCACAAGGCGACCGTCGTCTTTAGTTCGGAGATGGGGCCGGAAGCGCCCGACGAGGATCTCCGCTTTTTAAGTGACGGCGTGATCGAATTTGCGCTGGAGTCGAACAACCGGTCCGTTATGGTCATCAAGTACCGCGGTTCGGATTTCCGCGGCATGCATCACTCGATGCGTCTGAACGGGCACGGAATCGAAGTTTTTCCGCGTCTGCTTCCGGAAACGCACGGTAAACCATTCAGCCCCGATCCGCTGCACTTTGGGATACCGCGGTTGGATGAACTGATGCATGGCGGCATCGAGCGCGGTACGTGCTCGATCATCAGCGGGCCGAGCGGCGTCGGCAAGACGACGCTCGGACTGCAATTCATGAAAGAGGCGGCGTCCCGCGGAGAACGATCGGTGGTCTTCGTGTTCGAAGAGCGCATCGACACGCTGCTGCAACGCTGCCGCAACATCAACATTCCGGTCGACGAGATGCTCGAGCGCGGCACGCTTGCGCTGCGCCAAGTTGAAGCGCTCAAGTTCACGCCGGACGAGTTTGCTAATCTGGTTCGCGCCGAGATCGAACAGCATAACGCCGGTATCGTGATGGTCGACAGCGTGCGCGGATATCAGCTCTCCGTGCGCGGGCAGGATCTCATCACGCATCTGCACGCGCTCTGCAAGTATCTGCAAAACATGGGCGTGACGACGCTCCTCATAAACGAAGTTGAGTCGATTCTCGAGTTTACAGTCAGCGAACTCGGTATTAGCTACCTCGCCGACAACGTGCTCTTCTTGCGCTACATCGAGGTCGAAATCCAACACCGGTTGGAGCTTCGCAAGGCAATCGGCGTGCTCAAGAAGCGCCTAAGTGATTTCGAGAAGGACGTTCGGGAGTTCGCAATCACTTCGCGTGGCGTAATGATCGGCGATGCGATTCCCAACTTGCGCGGCATCTTAAGCGGCGTCCCTCACGCCAGCGGCATGGCGAGCACGCTCTGAACGATGCGATCGCGCCCGGCGCTTTTGATCGTCGACCGCAATTCACGCAACGTCGAATTGCTCTCGGCGTTCCTGGAAGACAGCGGCTACCGGACCGCCGGTGTGAGCGCGCTTGAGACGTTCGACGCATATCTTGACCAACTGAAGGCAGGCGAGCCTGACTTGGCGCTCGTCGATTTGACGGGCTTTGATACGAGCATATGGGATCGCTGCAAGCGGCTGCACGAGGCGTCGGTCGCGTTCGTCGTCATAGCGCGTGCGCAAGCCGCGGAGCATGCGCGCGACACGCACCGCCAAAGTGGCGGAAGCGGCGCCCGCCATTTGCTCACCAAACCGCTGCGCAAAGAGCATTTGCTCACGCTCGTACGAATCTTGACGGGAACGGATAACCAGCCGGCGCCATGAAGGTAGCACTGCTCATTTGGAACGGGCGCAACCGCGCGCTCTTAGCCGAACTTCTGGCGCAAGAAAACTGCGAGATCGTCGGCGCTCAGGATGACTATTTCGATTCGGACGTCGACATGTACATCGTCGACGGACCCGCGCTTGCAACGGTTCGAGAGCGTCTCGCAGAAGCGAAGGCGGCGGCGGAACCGCTCTTTCTGCCGATTCTGCTCATCGGACCGCGTCCCGAAACAATGCAATCGGCCACGCGTCCATGGAGGGTCATCGACGACGTGGTATTGCGTCCGATCCTCAAACGCGAACTGCAGGCGCGCATCCGCACACTGCTGCACGCGCGCGGGCTTTCGCTTCGCTTGCGCGATTCCGTCGCGTTGTACGA
>DASSEZ010000106.1:0-3800 GCA_035694945.1 Vulcanimicrobiaceae bacterium | reverse complement strand
GGCGCGCGACGTACGCTTACAACTCGACGAACCCGCGCGGCAATTCCTCGCGCGCGAAGCGATGAGCGCCGGCAGCGGCGCCCGCTACGTGCACCGCATCGTCGCGCGTCACGTGAGCTCGCCGCTTTCCACGGCAATCCTACGCGGCGAACTGAAACCCGGCTCCGCCGCCTGCGTACGGTACGAGAACGACGCACTAGTAGTACGCGCGGCATAATCGCCTCATTCGCCAGCGATCACAATTTCATTTGACCGGTTTTCCGGCGCTCAATCAACTACATTATCGTTATCTCATTTAGGGAAGGCCACCGTGCGCCGAAAGCCTTAGCTTCAGAACTCGTGCGATTACATCGAACACTACGAGGATCAGGATAAAATCCCCTGAAGCAATCGCAGCAATCGCCAGTGCGGGAACCCATTTGGACGTCCACGGGATAATGAAAATCACCGCGGCATGCAAAGCTGCGATGATCGCCATGGTGACCCAAAACCAAGCATACCTCCGAAGTTCCCACTTTACAGCGATAGTAAAGCCGAGAACGCCAATGGCGGTCAGCGTTGGATAGATAAGATCTGTTCTTCCCAGCATCAGCAACGGCCACATGATAAGTGCGCACGCGGCCATCCAAGACAACAGGCACCACCAGGGTAAACGAACCTTGGTTGCTATCCGCATGTCGGATCTAATATCGTCTATAATGTCGTTAGCTAGCGACATTGTGAAATCGCTATTCCAGTTCTGACGGAGTCGTTAACTCCACAATGTAGCTGCGTCCATCGGTTATTTGCCTTAATCTACGACGATTCTAAAGTATCGTCTTAAGAGCCGAATTGATGGCGGATTTCGACATCTCTCCTACGACAATTTTCTTCACGATGCCTTTGCGGTCGATGAACACGTGTACGGGTAAGCCGTTGACGCTGTACTGATTCTGCAATGTGCCGTCGTCTACAATTGCGGGATAGACGAGGCCGAACTTCTTGACGAATTGCTGCGCTTTTTTCGCGTTTTCCAGCTCGTCGACGCCCACGGTTTGCAGCCCCTTGGCGGCATACTGCTTTTGGAGCGCGTTCACGTCGGGCGCTTCCTCGTTGCACGGAGGGCACCAGGTTGCAAAGAAGTTCAGGTAGACCGGTTTGCCTCGCAGCGATGCCAGCGAAAGCGAGTCGCCGGACGACGTTTTTTGCGTCCATTGCGGTGCGAGTTGTCCGACGCGCGCGACGCTCGAAGCGCCGGAACCCGAAGCGTGAGTGGAGCAGGCGCTCAGGAGAAGCGCGCCGAGGAGCATGGAAACATTCGCGCGCATCGGACCATGCTTAGCATCACGTCCACTCATGAAAAATCTCTGAACCTCCTTAGCCGTACGAGGGATACGCTACGGCGTGCAAGTCGTCGTTCATCTGCGCGAGCAGTTCGTCGACGCTGCCGAAACGCTGCTGATCGCGCACGAACCGCAGGTCGCGAAGCGCGAGTTCCTGGCCATAGATCGTTTCGTGGAAGTCGCGAAGCCAAGCCTCGACGGTGCGCGCTTTCCCATCGAACGTCGGATTCGTGCCGATCGAAACCAGCGCCGCATAATCGCGCCCGTCGTAGCGAGCCGTCGCCGAATACACGCCGTCCTTGGGCAGAAGTTTCGCCGGAACCGTAATGTTCGCAGTCGGAAAACCAAGGTCGTGCCCGCGGCCCGCGCCAAGTTCGACCACGCCGCGCAATGCGTAGCTGTGTCCGAGTAATTCGTCCGCGTGTTGCAATTTGCCGCCGGCGATCAAGCCGCGAATCCGCGTGCTTGAAATGCGTTCGCCGCTTTCGTCCAGCGTATGCTCGGACGGAACGAATTGGACGCCGGCTTCTTCGAAAACGCGAGCCATGAGCGCGGTATCGCCCGTGCGCTTATTGCCGAAACGAAAGTTCTTGCCGACAACGACGCCGCGCACGCCGAGATCGCGCACGAGCGTTTCGCGTAAGAATTGCTCGGCTTGTTGCGAGGCGATGCGATCGTCGAACGGTACGAAGAAACACTCGTCGAATCCGGCGCGCGCGATCAGATCGATGCGTTCTTCCGGCGTGCAGATGAGCGGCGGTTGCTGCGCGGGACGCAAGAACGATGCCGGATGATTTGAAAACGTGAGCGCCGCGGCACGCCACCCGGGCTTGCGCATCCGTAAAACCTGCCGCGCAATCTCGCGGTGTCCGCGATGCATGCCGTCGAAAAAACCGATGGCCGCCACGAGCGGCGTCTGCTCTTCGCGGCGCAGCTCGTAGTGGATCTTCACACGAACACCTTGCGCGGCGCGAGCAATGCGCCGTGCGTTTCGCCCACGCCTACCAGCATGCGGGATTCGTCGCGCACGAACACGTGCTTCGCCGGAGCGCCCGAGGGCAGCGGCACGACGCGTCCGGCGCGAAAATCAGCGGAATGCCGCAGATCCAGCACGATCGTCGGGAACGGAATGATGTGCTCGGGCGGAATGATGCACTCGCGCGGGCTATCCGAGATTTCGTCCATCGTGCGGCTCTCGGTCAGCACGAACGGCCCCGAGCCCTCGCGTACCAGGGCGCCCATATGCGCCGGCACGCCGATCGCGCGCCCCAAGTCTTCGCAAAGCGTGCGCACGTATGTGCCCTCGCTGCAAGCAACGCGCACGCGCGCCACGGGCGCGCCATCCGCGCCGCGCGAGAGTCCGAGGAGCGTCAAGCCGTAAATCGTGATGCTGCGCGCTTTGCGCTCGACCTGTTTACCTTCGCGCGCAAGCTCGTACAAACGCTTGCCTTCATGATGAACGGCGCTATACATCGGCGGCACTTGTTCGATTCTGCCCACAAATTCGGGCAACACGTCGCGAAGCTTCCGATCCCATCCGGGCGGCACCGGCGCAGATTCGACGATCTCGCCAAGCGCGTCGCCGGTCGTGGTGGACCGGCCCGGCACAATCGTGCACACGTACGCCTTGCGCTGATCCGTGAGCATGGGAATGAGCCGCGTAGCTTTCCCGACCGCAATCGGAAGCACACCCGCAGCTTGCGGATCCAGCGTGCCTAGGTGGCCGACGGCGATATGCCGGTCGCGCGAATAGAGCCCGTAGATCCGCCGTAAACGCGCAACGGCCTGGGCCGATGTGGGCCCCGCCGGCTTAAAGACGTTGACGAACCCGAGCATTCCGCCGCGCTATTTTGACTTGCCGACGAAAAGTTGTTCTTTACGAACCAGCCGCCCGAAATAGTATGCGGCGACGCCCGCAAGCGCGAACACGATGCCGTAGGTTACGCCGCGGAACGTAAAGAGAGCCGAACTGGCCATGAGCAGCACGCCCACAAGCGTGAGCACGATCCCCCAGCGGATGAACGGCGTCTCGCGGCGCGTGCCGAACAGCGCGGCGACGCCCATAACGATCGCGACGATGGCGATGAGTTTCATTACAGTCCTTCGGCGACCAGCGCTTCGTCGACCGCGCGCACCGCATCCGGCAACGGCCCGATAAAGGTGAGCCCCGACGCGCGGAAGTGTCCGCCGCCACCCAGCCGCGAAGCCGCAGCCTGCACGTTTACCCGCCCGCTGCTGCGTAAGCTGACGCGAATATCGCCGTCGTACGCTTTGAACAACGCCGACACCTCAACGCCTTCGACCGAACGCAGATGGTTCACGATCTCTTCCGTATCCTCGCCGTCGGCACGGCACTCGCTCAGCATCGCTTCATCGACATACGACCAGATATAGCGCCCGTCGTGCTCGACCTGCGCCTCATTGAGCGCGCGCCCCAGCAACTTGAGCGCGGCGAGCCGCTTATTGGCAAAAATCTCT
>DASSEZ010000105.1:0-13952 GCA_035694945.1 Vulcanimicrobiaceae bacterium | reverse complement strand
TGCACGAGGCAAGCCCGCGCCGGACTGCTACCGTTTGGCAGCGGAGCGCCTGTGCGTCGCGCCGGAGCGCTGTTTGGTGGTCGAGGACAGCCGCCAAGGCGTCGCGGCGGCCGTGGGCGCCGGTATGACGGTCGTCGCGATCGTGAAGGGCCGTACGTTCGCGCTCGAGCGGGGCGACGTGCGTGTGGCCGAGCGCCTGCGTGATGTGGACTTGCGAATAAACGAAAACGGAGCCATCGTCTTGCGATAGGCTCCGTTCCGGCGTTGGCGTGCGGTGAGGGCTTAGAAAAGCGGCGATGCCGTCGGCTGGGGCGCCGGGAATTGGCCGCCGTTGCCGCGATGGTGCCGGCGCTCGCGCATCTGCTGCATGTTCGCTTGCACCTGCGCTTGCTGCTGCGGCGTGAGCACGTTCATGAGCTGCTGACGCAGTTGTTCGTGCGCCGTGCGGCGAGCTTGCGGGTCCGTCTGGCTGCCTTTGGGATGCGCCTGGTGGAACTGCTGCATGATTTGCTTCATTTGCGCTTTTTGCTGGTCGGACAGATTCAAGCCGCGCAGCATGCCCATGAAGCCGTGGCGGCCGCCGTGGCGATGGCCCTGCCATTGCCCTTGGGTTTGCGCTCCGGGAGCGCTTTGCGCAGGCGCCTGGCCGGCCTGCTGCGCAAATACCGCAACGGGAGCAACGAGTGCGGCGCACAGTGCCGCGGGAACGATGAGAGAACGAAGGGATTTCACTGGGTGTTCAAACTCCGTGGTGACGAGGTTGCTTTCAAGATAACGCACGATGCCGGAGAATTGGCTTAGAAAGCGATGAAAGAACTGGTTGCATTCACCGAGCACCAGACCATCACGACGAACAAGCGGTACGACATCCTGGATATTACCGATCGCGTCGAGGAGGTATGCAAGCGGGCACGCTTGCACGACGGCTTCGTGCTCGTCAGCACGATGCACATCACCGCGTCGATCTTCGTGAACGATCACGAATCGGGACTCTGGCAAGACATCATGGCGTGGCTGGAAGACCTCGCACCGCGCAAACCCGAGTACAAACATCATCTCACCGGTGAAGACAACGCCGACGCACATCTCAAGCGTATGCTGCTCGGGCATCAAGTGATCGTTCCGGTGACGGACGGGAAACTCGATCTCGGCACGTGGGAACGCGTGCACTACGGCGAGTTCGACGGGCAGCGGCCGAAACGCATTCTGTTCAAAGCGGTCGGCATCGGCGACGCGTGATGGAGCCCGCGGACGTCCTGATCGTCGGTGCGGGCCCTGTGGGCTTGTTCCTAGCATGCGAATTGCGGCGGCGCGGACACGACTGCATCGTGATCGATCGCGCGAGCGAACGACCCACGCATTCTAAAGCGCTGGCGATTATGCCGGGCACGCTCGCGATGTTTGAAACGGCGGGGATCGTAAACCGCTTCGTTCTTTCCGCAAACCGCATCGACGGCGTGCGGTTCGTGACGCCGCGTCGTTCCGTATATGTGCCGTTCGGCGGGCTGCGGCCGCCATATGATTTCGTTGCCATCTTGCCGCAGTGGCGTACGCAAGCGTTGCTCGAAACGCGATTGCTCGAACTCGGGTGTGACGTACGCTATCGCCACGCGCTCGTTCAACTGCGCCAAGAGTCCGATGGCAACGACGCGCTGCTCGAAACACCGAACGGTATGATGCGCATACGGGTGCGATACGTCGTTGGATGCGATGGCGTGAGAAGCACCGTGCGCGAGCAGAGCGGCATTCGCTTCGACGGCAAATCTTATCCGGGAACGGTGCTTCTCGCCGACGTGCGCGTACAGACGGCTGTGCCCGAGCACGAGGCGCGCGTGCACGTCCATCGCGGCGGTGTCGTTACGATGTTCCCGATGAGCGCAACGGAGCGGCGAGTCGTCGTGATATCCCCGGAGGAACCGCTGCCCGAACGCGCGGATCGCGGGCGCCTGCAAGCGCGGCTTTTACGTGCCGGTTACGCGGAGACCAGCGTCGACGAAATTCTGTGGAGCAACGCGTTTCGCGTGCACCGGCGGTTGGCATCGGCGATGCGCAGCGCAAACGTGTTTCTCGCCGGAGACAGCGCGCATACGCACAGCCCCGTCGGCGGGCAAGGCATGAATATCGGTTTGCACGATGCGTGGAATCTTGCCGGTAAACTTTCCGCGGTGCTTGCCGGCGAGGCTACGGAGACATTGCTGGACCGGTACGAACGCGAACGGCTGCCGGTCGCAAAAGGCGTGGTGCGCAGAACCGATATGCTCACCCGCGCACTCGTTCACCCGCATCCACTCATGCGCATTACACGCGAACGGATAGCCCCGCGCGTTGCAGGGCTATCCGTTGTGTACGGGCCGGTAATCCGGCGGCTGTCGCTCAGCGCTTGATGCGACGGCGCGCCTATATCTAGGTTGGAGAAACGGTGAATTCGGTGGTCTTCTGATCTCGCTGTTTGCCGTCTTCCATCATCGTGAGAACGATTTTGTAGGTGCCCGTGGGCCAGCCGGCAGTCGGCGGCGACAAGTTATAGGTCGTCGTTGCGTCGGAATCGAGATCGAACGACTTGTTGAATTGGGACACCGTGATGTTTTTCGGCTGCCCGGCAACGTTCTCCGCAACGAGTGACCACTGCAACTGGACTTTATCGGGCACGTTGTCGGCATCACCCGAGGCGTAAATCGTGTCATGCGGGCTAAACTTCGTCGTTTGCGTAGCAAGCGAACGGTCTTTGCCGATCTTGAAGCTGCCGATATGCGCAGTCGAAACGCTGCAGGCAGCCATCAGTACGGCGAGCCCTAGTGCGGCTAAGAGCCTAGGCGTGATTGAACGAGAAGGCATGGAATAAACGCTCCTTTGAGCGCGCGCGCAGTTCAAAGCAAACACTGCCGACTGCTAAGCGGCGCGTCCTCGCTCACGGTTTTGACTTTAGCGAGCGGGCGCCTGCAGTCGCGTGTTAAGTTAACAACTCCGACGCGGGCAAGAAATAATCTAGGTTACGGTGTGATAGCTGCGGCGCGCACGCCCGGCGCGGCATGCGCCTCGAATTTCTCGAAGTTTTTCGCGAACAATCCGGCGAGTTTTTTTGCTTGCGCATCGTATGCGGCGCCGTCGAGCCACATGTTGCGCGGGTTGAGCACTTCCGATGGTACGCCCGGCACTTGCAGCGGAACGGAGAGGCCGAAGAAGGGCTCCTTTTCGAATTCGACGTTCGCGAGAGCGCCGTCGATCGCCGCGTTGACCATTGCGCGCGTGTACCCGATCGCCATGCGTTTTCCGACGCCATACGGGCCGCCGCTCCAGCCGGTGTTGACGAGCCAGCATTGCACGCTATGTTCGTCAATGCGCCGCCCGAGCAGCCGCGAATAGACCGTCGGGTGCTGCACCATGAACGGTGCGCCGAAACAGGTCGAAAACGTGGCTTGCGGTTCGGTGACGCCGCGTTCCGTGCCGGCGACCTTTGCGGTGTAGCCGGAGAGGAAGTGGTACATCGCTTGTTCTTTGGTGAGTTTGGCGATTGGCGGCAATACACCGAACGCGTCGGCGGTGAGCATGATGATCGTCTTTGCGTGTCCGCCTTTGCTGCCGGCCACGACGTTCGGTATGAAATCGATCGGATATGCGGAACGCGTGTTCTCGGTCTTCTCGTCGGACTCGAGATCGAGTTTGCGCGTCTGCTTGTCGTACACGACGTTCTCGAGCACGGCGCCGAAGCGGTGTGAGGCCGCCCAAATCTCGGGCTCGGCTTTTTGCGAGAGGCGGATCACCTTGGCGTAACAGCCGCCTTCGAAATTAAAAACGCCGTCGGCGGACCAGCCGTGTTCGTCGTCGCCGATCAGCGGACGCTTGCCGTCGGCGGAGAGCGTCGTTTTACCGGTGCCGGACAGGCCGAAGAAGATGGCAACGTCGCCGTCGCGCCCGACGTTCGCCGAGCAGTGCATCGGCAGCGCGTCGCGCAGCGGCAACAGGTAGTTCATGATCGTGAACACCGATTTTTTGATCTCGCCGGCGTACTTGGTGCCGCCGATGAGAATCATGCGCTTTGCGAAGTTCACCAAAATGAACGTCGAGGAATTCGTTCCGTCGCGCTGGGGATCGGCTTGAAAGAGCGCCGCGTCGACAACGGTGAACTCGGGCGCAAAGTCGGCCGGCACCTGATCCGGTACGATGAACAGATCGCGTGCGAAAAGATTGTGCCACGCGAACTCGGTGACGACGCGCACCGGCAGGCGGTAGCGTTCGTCCGCGCCGACGTAGCAGTCGAGGGAATACACTTCGCGTTCGAAGAGATAGGCGCTCACGCGTTCCCACAGCGCATCGAACACGTGCGGCTCTATTGGGCGGTTGGTGTCGCCCCAGTCGATATGCTGTTCGCTGGAGGGTTCTTTGACGAAGAACTTGTCTTTGGGCGAACGTCCGGTGTGCGGGCGCGTATCGACGATGAGCTGGCCGTCGTTTCCGAGGACGCCCTCGCCGCGGCGCAGCGCGTGCTCCACGAGCTCTGCCGTGGAGAGATTCTCGTACACGTGTGCCGCTTTGAACTTCTCGGGAACGGTCAGTATGGCCATACTCCTTCTCTAGTAAAGTTCATGACTTAGGTAAGGCGATAGAGCGAGCCTGCAGGGCCCGCTTAGCCGATGGGCCTAATGTCGTGCGGCATGGGACGCGCAATTGCCGCACTGTGCTGCATGCTGCTGCTCGCCGCAGGCGCGAGCGCTTCGGCGGCCATACCGTTCAGGTTCGGATTGTACCCCGCTGGGCCGCTGGACGGTATTACCGATGTCCCCGGCGTCATGGTGGGGCATGTGACAAAAGTCGACGGCCGGAGCATCCACACCGGCGCGACGGCGATTCTTCCCAACGCCGACCCGTGGTCGCACAAAGTCTCGGCCGCTGCGCTCGCCTTCAACGGCAACGGCGAGATGACGGGAACGCACTGGGTGAACGAAGCCGGATTCTTGGAGACGCCGGTTGTGCTGACCGACACGCTCGACATCGGCCGCGCGGACGACGGCGTGATTACGTGGATGATGCAGCAGCACCCGGAGATTGGCGTACGCGATACCGTACCGTTGCCGGTGGTCGCCGAATGCGACGATCAGTTTCTCAACGACATCACGGCGCGCGCAGTGTCTGCGAATGACGTGGTGCACGCGCTCGACTCCGCAAAGACGGGACAGTTTGCGCGCGGCGGCGTCGGTGCGGGCACGGGCATGAGCGCGTTCAGCTTCAAAGGCGGCATCGGTTCGGCCTCGCGCGTGCTCCCGAAAAATCTCGGCGGTTATACCGTCGGCGTGCTGGTGAACGACAATACGAGTGGAGGCGGAACGCGACGGCTGCTCACGATCGACGGCGTGCACGTCGGCGCGGCGCTCGCGAACGAATACAAACCCGTAGCGCACCGCAGCGTCGCTTTGCAGCACGGCCGGCCGGCATACGGCAGCATCATCATCATTATCGCGACGAACGCGCCGCTGGATTCGCGGCAACTGCATGCAGTGGCGCTGCGCGCGGGGCTTGGCATGGCGCGCACCGGGCTGTACAGTGCGCTCGGCAGCGGCGACCTGTTCCTCGCGTTCAGCACGGGCTACGTGTTCCAGCGCACGCCCAGCTATGACATCGACGCGCCGACGACGAGAATCTTGCAAGACGAGGACACGCTCAATGCGCTCTATTTGGCGACGGTGGAAGCAACGGAGGGCGCGATCTACGACGCGCTGTTCAACGGCAAGACGACTACTGGAAAGAACGGCAACACCGTGTACGGTTTGCCGGTTCAGCGCGTCATGACGATGTTGCGGGCCGCCGGCGTGAAATGAGCTTTATCGAAACGCCGCGGCTGCTGATCCGCAAGTGGCAGCTGCCGCGCGACATGGACGACGCATTCGCGATCTACGGCGATCCGGACGTGATGCATTTCATTCCGTGCGGCGCACTCGACGAGGAACGAACACAACGCCTGGTCTTACGAATGATCGAGCGGGACGAGCAGCAAGGCTACGGTATTTGGCCGGTCGTGCTCAAAAGCGAGAACCGCGTCATCGGCGAGTGCGGCGTAACGCAAATTCCCGGATGGGAGCCGGACATCGAGATCGCGTGGATCTTCAACAAGGCGTATCACGGCCAGGGCTATGCGACCGAGGCGGCGCGTGCGGTACTGGACTTCGCATTTTCCGAGCTGCGTATCGCCCGCCTGTATGCGCTCATCGACCGTTTCAACGCACCATCGATTGCGGTTGCGAACCGACTGGGCATGCACTATGATCGCATCATCCGCGCGTACAAGCGCGATCTGATGCGATACGAAATGGTGCGGCAGTGAAAGTAGCGTTGGGCGTCGTCGGACACTTCGGTTTGGCCGTTCGCGATCCACAAGCGAGCGCGAAGTTTTGGACGAACAACTTCGATCTCGAAGAACTGTTCCGCTTCGAAGACGGCATTGGCTTGAGCAACGATGCCGTAACCATCGTTCTGCACAAGGGCGTCCCGCATCCGGGAACGTTCGGTCACATGTCATTTCACGTGAAGACGATGCGCGAGCTGCGCGAAGCGCTCGAAACGCTGAAGAAGAACGGCGTCAAACTCGAGGATCCCGGCGACGAAATCGGGCCGGAGGCACCCGGCTCACCACACATGGGCCTTTGGTTTCACGATCCGGACGGCTACCGATGGGAGCTGTCGGTTCAAAACGGCGCGAACGAAAAGAACGCTTAACGACAGCGTGCTGCGCAGGCGGTCACAGGGCTTGCGCGTAACACGTTGTCGTGATTATGCGGGTGTTTGCCGTCCTGTCGGTATGCATGCTGACGCTCTTGCTGCTGCCGCGAGCCGCGCGCGCGCAAAGCCAACAGCCGGGTGACATCGTTGTCGTCGTCACCGACACCACGACGAAAAAGCCGATCGACAACGCGCACGTCTTTTTATTGGGCGGCGATACGCCGCAGAGCTCCCTGACGAACGCTAAGGGGCTGCTGATCTTCGAACGAGTGCAGCCCGGAGTCTATCGCGTGAAGGTGAAAGCCGACGGCTATGCCGACAGCGACGCGGCGGAAGCCGACGTTGGAGAAGGCCAGCGCGTCGACGTAGTCGTCGCCCTTGCGCCGGCGCTGCGCACGATTGCCAGCGTCGTTGCGCGTTCGAGCATCAGCGTGACATCCGAAGAGATCAACGCGAATAGTCCCGAACGCAAAGTATCGCAATCGCTAATCGATGCGCTCGGTAAAATTGCGGGCGTCGACGTCGAGAACGACCTGTACGGGAGCGATTCGGCATTCAACATCTCGCTTCGCGGAGCCGATGCGTCGCAGACCGGGTACTCGATCGACGGCGTGCAGGTGCGCGGTGCCGCGGCGCAGGCAATGAGCGGATTCCAGGATCTCTTCGGAGGCGCGTCCGTGGACTTCTCACCGAGCGCGATCTCGCCGGGCGGCATGGTGAATTTCTTTACCGCGCAGCCGACAAAACTGCTGAGCTACCACTTTACCGGTCTCGTCGGTAATTACAGCAATACGATGGGCACCTGGACGGTCAGCGGCGGCGCGGGAAAAGCCGCGTTCGTTTACGAGCGCGCGGCGGGTGGCCAGGACATGCCGCTCGACGGGCAACGGTTCACCGATTCAACGGGGCAGACGTACGTGCATCAGGGCGGCTTCGCGCGCCAGGCCAATCTGTTCAAGGCAGGCGTGAGCCTTTCCAGCGTCACCAGTTTCAAGTACTCGCTGCTGACCGGCACGAGCGCGCGCGCCAACATTTGTTCCAGCGATACGACGCTCTTGCCGTGCGGCTTCGGCCCGGGCGATATCCTGCGTTCGAACGATGTGATGCAAAGCCTGAATGTATCGTCGCTGATCGGCCATTTGCAGTTCAACCTTGGTGCCACGATTGGAACGTATCACTTCACCAATGACGATCCGAATCGCGCGGTCAACGGAGTACGCAATCCGTTTTTCGCGAACAGTTCGAATCCGTGGTTCGGCACCGGCGTACGCATCAGTTCCTCCGCGGGGCGTCACACGATCTCCGGCGGCTATACCACCTATGCCAACGGCAGCAACTACACGACGACGTATGACGCCGCGAGCACGACGTCCGAGGGCCGCACGGAACGTTTCGGCAGCCTCTCTTTCGGCGACAGAGTCAAGTCCAATGACAAACTGGCGCTGAACTACACGCTGTCGCAATCCGCAGGTACCGGCGCGGGAAGCAGTCTACAGCTCGATGCCGATGCAACGTGGCAGCCACAAACCACGGATGTCTTCAATTTCAGCATCGGTTTGGGAAGCGCACAACCGGCTCCCACGTTCGATAGTGTCGTTGGCGATGCACTGACCGCGCAGTACGATTGCTATAACGGTTCAGTGTTCGTGAACGGGCCTTCGGACGAGGCGACGAAGCAGTCGCGCGTTCAATATGATGCGAGCTGGCAGCATACGTGGAAGCGCGGGCAGTTGAACGCGAGCGTCTACCGCAACGCGTACGATGGACAAGGTCTGTTCGCGTCCGTGCCGTTCGCCGCCGAGCCGCCGTCGCTTTTTCCCGGCGGTCCCGCGGCGTATCTGGCGTCACTACAACATGTGTGGTCGGAACCCACGGTTTGCGGATCGACACCATTCGATCCGTCGCGCGTGTACGTAAGCCAGTACGTCAGCAACTTGAACCAAATCAGTCAGGGCTTCACCGTGAGTGGGCGCTTCGCGGTGAACCGGAATGTCGAGGTGTTGCCACACTATGCGGTGACGAGTTCGGCACTGTCGTCACTGGATCCGCGTTTGTCCTTTCCCGGAAGCTATTTCACGATGGGCACGCAACTGCGCGGTCATCCGCTGCGCACGGCGGGCGTCACCGTGCTTGCCGCGATGCCGCGCGAGCGAATGGAATGGGCGTTCAATGCGCAATTCACGGGTGCGAACAACTGGAACAATTTGCCTGCATACACGCTGTACAACGCGGGTCTTGTGGTGGAATTGAAGCGCGGATCGTTGCGCTTTTTCGAAGGAAACATCTTTGGCACGCACACGGGTTTTTTCACGACGTACCAAGGCGTGAATCCGCTCCCGGTGCAGGGCGGCGGACAGTTCGCGATTGCCACCACGCCGCTTGAGCCGCGTTCGTTCAGTGTGGAGTACGATATTCACTGGCAGCAGCACCCTGCGCCGAAGCCGTCACCTGCGCCGAAGCCTGCGCTGCAGAAGCAGTAGCGCACCAACGAAGCACGCGCATGGCGCGCAGTGTGTTCCAGCGGCTGGGCTGGCCGATCTCCGGCTCGATTGGAAAGCCGAGCCGATCTGCATGCAAGTGGTTCATTAGCCAGCGTCCATCGGATTGCCGGTGTGCTTCAACAATAGCAATCGCTTCGGCGGCGCGTTCGTCCGGCTGCACGCCGGCGCTACGAAAGTAGTCGAGGCCGCGCAGAATATCGTAATGCCACATCGTGGGAAACGTGAATAGCATCCAGTTGGGGTTCACGACCTCACCGCTCGATAGGCGTCTGAACATGCGCCGGTCGAGCAGATACTCGTGTGCCTTGCGGCGCGCGGCCGAAATGGCCCTGTCATCGCCCCACGCGCGCTCGTATTCCAGTAAACCTTCGAGGACGCGGATCGTCGAATTGAACGAGGAACGTACGCTTGGCGGCGCGTCGCAATTCCAGCCGCCGTCCGCGAGTTGTTCGCCCAGTAAACGGTCGACGATGCTATCGCAGCGCTCGCCGAAGTAACTGCCGAAGGCGAGAATCGCGCCGTTGATGCACGCTTCCGTTTCGCCTTCGAAGTACGGGCGGTTGCCGAGCGATGCAAATATCAGATTCGCTTTTACGCGTTCGATTGCGGTACGCGCGCGGTCGCTCGCGGGATCGAGCCCGAGTTCGCGCAAGAGCGCGAGCGCGTCCATGCTGATCATCCAGCCTTCCTCGTTTGGACCGCTCCACCAGCCCTGCGGCGCCTGACGATCGAGGAGTGCGCCGCCCCAGCCTTCATGCGCGACGCGCGAGCGCTCTTTCGAGATTTCGCCGGCGGGCGCGTCGGTGAGATCGCGCATGACTTGCCAGCGAATCGCGGGATCGCCTTGAAGAAGCCAACTGGTGACTGCGTCGTCGTGCATAGTGTGGTTAGCCTCGCATTGCGAGCTGTGCGATCCGCAGCGCTCGACCGGGCGATGGTGACATCTCGAAATCGCAGAGTGCGCGTCCGATCTGCGCTTGCATGCTGTTGGTAACGAACCACGGCGGACGTGGTAAGAGTGAAAATTGCCCGCTTTTCAAACTGCGTGGAAACGGTGCGAACGGTGCTGTGACCACACTTTTCTGCGTGCGCGCGAGAAGATACGAATTGTGCACGACGCCGATGCCGCTCCCGACCGCGTCGAGCGTGTGGCCGGGATACGCCCCCCACGGAGTTTCGGTGATGAAATAGCCCACGCCGGTCCATCCGTTGACGGCAACGCACCCGTAGCGCAGCTGCGCTATCGCTTCATCGACGAGCGTAGGATACGTCTTCATCGTATGCGGATGCACGACCAGGTTGACGCCGAGCGTTCCGTGGAGTCGTTCGTTGGCGAACGCGACGGCGTCGCGAACGTACTGGCGGATGTCCCCGGGGAGTTCGACGCAGGCGAGCACGCCGCAAAACGCTTCGGTCGTAAAGGCGGGATGATCGATGTGCGC
The DNA here is from genome assembly GCA_035694945.1 of Vulcanimicrobiaceae bacterium. Taxonomy (GTDB): domain Bacteria; phylum Vulcanimicrobiota; class Vulcanimicrobiia; order Vulcanimicrobiales; family Vulcanimicrobiaceae; genus DATGJX01. Next base: position 3,298 of record DASSEZ010000105.1, on the reverse strand, counting down.
GGCATCGACGTGCAGCGTGGTTCGTAGTTGCGAGCGGTCGGGCGTGAGGCGCGCGCGCCGCTCGGAAGCACCGGGATAGTAGTCCGGGCGCTGCTCCATGCTATCGAACACGTCGACGATGCGATCGTGCAGCGTTCCGGAGAGCTTCCATGCTTTCGGTAGAATCAATACCTGCGCAGCGATGCAGTTAAACCCCGCGTTGTGCGCTTTTTGCGTGGCGATGTTTTCGGCTTGAAACGCAATGTCGGCCTCGCTCCACGGACCCGGAATGACAATCGTCGGGCTCACGTTGCCGAGTTCGCTGGTAATATGCTTGCCGGCGCCGACGGCGGCGACGATTGCGTTGTGCGTGGTCTCGCTGCCGGTGATATGAATTTCCTCGACGGCATCGTGTGCGCAAAGATACGCCCCGGCATCGGCGCCGCCGTACGCGAAACGCAAATATCCGGCCTCGACGAACGGTTTGAACGCTTGCTCGAAAATCGGCCCGAGATAGTCGTTCACGGGATTCATTTTGAGCATGCAGACGCTGCCGCTTAGCAGTTTGTAGAGGACGTCGAGCGGAGCGATGCTCGCGATGTTGCCCGCGCCAAGCACGAGGGCGACGCGGCCCTTCGGCTGCGGCCGTGTAAATGCGACTGCGGCCTCGCGGGCAACGTCGGCGGGCTGCACGCCGTCTTGCATCCAGACTTGCGCGGAAATGCCGCTGAGCAATACGCGATCGTAGATCGTGCGCGGAAATACATCGACGACTGTACGCCCGTCTGCACGCACGTGCGGCGTGGGAACGGGCGATACGCCTCTTACCGCGATCCCGCGCAGCGTACGCAAATAGCGGTTCAGCGCGTAAAGCACGGCCCACGGCCCGGAAATCCATTCCTCGCCCGCGAGGGGCGAGCCCGGCGCAAGGCCTTTTGCCTGAGCCGCCCGGCGTACCCATTCCGGGCCTGCCGCATGTACGGAGCGTTTCAGGCCTTCCAGCAAAGCAATTTTGCGTTCGATGGTAAGGCGCGCCCACGCGTCTTTCGCCGCGCTCAGGGTTTGCAGGTCGCGATCGATTTGCTCCACTGCTGTATACTACCAGGCGGAGGCTCACACGATGAACAGAAAAAAGCGCCGAAAGGCCAAACTCGTGCCGCGCCTGGGTCCGCCGCAGAATCTGCGGCCCGCCGGTGCCCACGAATCGAAGAAGCGGTACGACCGCAAACGCCAGAAAGCCGCCCTCGCGCGTTACGGCGAGGACGGCTTTTTACGTGTGAGCCATTGAAGCGCTGGGAATACCCCAATCGTGAGCCGCTTCCCAGCCGAACTTACCGTCACGCTGACGGATGGGCGGAAGATTACTGAGTGCTTCAACCAGGCGCAGATGGCGACGTTCATGCGCGAAGCGATGCTCGAGTCGCTGCGCAAGCGCGAAACGATCGTCGTATTCGACGGCGAACGCATCGAAATCGAGCCCGAGCGCGTGGTATCCGTTCAGGTCCTGGTCATTTCCGAGGCGCACGCAACGGTGTAGCGCCCGCTGGGCTTGTGCTTAGCCGCGGGTTATGATTCTTCGAGCAAACGCCGGATCTGCGGCATCATCGACAATGTCTTGGCACCGGTTAACGGTGACGCCTCGATGTAGCGGGCGAGGATCTCGCAACGCCGCCTAGCTAGATCAGGTAAATTGGCCTTTCGTAAATTGCCGGAATTGATTGCAAGCGCAAAGGCGGCCGCATACAAGGCCAAGCGCTTCGTCGTAGCGTACCGCCGGCTGTAAACGCTGTATTGCACTTACGGCATCATCCAAACGCTGCTGCGGATCTCCGTAACTACATCTCGTTGCAGGCCGCTCACGAGAGACAGTAGCGTAAGCTTTCAGTGCGCGCGCAAAAACTGCTTCTGCCACGGTTTTACGGGCCGTCCTGAATGTCGCGCAGAATTGATTGGGCGCGACTTTTCGTAGAAGCGTCCGCGTGAGGATCGTGGATCAGGTATTGCGTGAGCCCATAAGCGAACGCGGCGTAATGCCAAAACATCTTTGCCGACGCGTCCCCGCGATACGATTGCGCCACCTTCATGAAGGCTTCCGCCGAAACGAGTAGATACCGAGCCGCGAGGGGATCTTGCGATTTCTTTGAGCAGTCAGTAGCGAAAGACGCTAGCTGCATCTCCTCGTTATTATTGCGAGATGGTCGGCTGAGTGCTTTTTCTACTGTTTTGGGTGTGGTCGTGTTCGGATTGCATGTTGTACTAACGGCAACGACGAGTGCGAGCGAGGCGAGCATGTGATTCTCCAATTAGCTGAAGGCGGGCCGCTTTGTACTTCGCGGCCCACCATGGTCCCTATTGCATACCGTTTTGCGCGTAACCGCCGACGATGGCGGAAATACCAGAAACATTATCGCCGCCGCTTTCCGTATATTGGCCATTGGCCGCTGAATCGAATGTCCCCGCAGAGAGGCGCCCGCTGGAGCGGTGACTCTCAGGGCCAGAGAGAGGTAACGGAGCCGCAACATGGCCTTTTAACTGCCGGTGGAATTCGGCTGCGCAAGCACGAAACGATCGTCGTGTTCGATGGTAACGCATCGAAATCGAACCGGAGCGCGTTGCTTCGGTTCACGTCGTCGTTAGCACCGAGGCGCACGCATAAAGTAAAAGAGCCGCCGGTTGTAACCGGCGGCTCTTTTACTTGCGTGGTTGACGCTTATGAAATCAGTTCGCGCTCCACCATGATCGAACGCGGGTCGATGAGATGGTGGTTGAGTCCGAGCTTTTCCGCCGGAACGCCGAGCGCGTATGCCACCAACTGCGGAAGATGGAACGTCGGCAGATCGGTACGTCCCCAACGAGACGCAGCATCTTGCTGATAACCGTCGAGCGCGAGGTGGCAGAGGGGACACGGCGTGATAACCGCTTCCGCGCCTTTGTCTTTGGCCATGCGCATGTTCTGGCCGACCATTGACGCGGCGACCCCGTCTTTCTCGAGCTGAATGTGGAAACCGCAGCAGCGCGTCTTGCCGGCGTAGTCGACGGCCTCGCCGCCGAGCGCTTCGATGACGTCCTCGAGCGAATGTGGATTCCGCGCGGATTCCCACCCGTTCACGCTCTCGGGGCGGATGATGTGGCAGCCGTAGAACGGCGCGACTTTCAACCCGTTGAGCGGGCGCACGACCATTTTGCGCAGATTGTCCAGGCCGATGTCGTCGATGAGCAGCCACAGCAGATGGCGCACCATGACGTTGCCGCTGTAGTTGGCGCCGAACTTGCCGAGAATCGAGTTCGCCTGATTCATGCGCTCTTCGGAATCGAGCAG
>DASSEZ010000104.1:0-35515 GCA_035694945.1 Vulcanimicrobiaceae bacterium | reverse complement strand
CGACGCGTAGAACGGTCCCTCACGAAAGCCCAGCACGCCGACCGGCATTTTCGTATTGAGGTGCAAACCGTAGGCGCGCTCGATCCCGAAGCGTTCTATCACTCCTTCCTCGACCATGACTTTTGCGCCGCCGTGGCCCTCTTCGGCCGGCTGGAACAGCAGGCAGACGGTTCCCGGGAGGCGCGCCTTATCGTTCGCGATGAGTTCCGCGGCGCCGAGCAGCATCGCGACGTGCCCGTCATGGCCGCAGGCATGCATCTTTCCGTCGACCGTCGATCGGAACGCGTGCTCGTTTTCCTCGAGAATCGGCAGTGCGTCCATGTCGGCGCGCAGCATAATCGTGCGGCCGGGAAGTGCCCCGCGCATGACGCCGACCACGCCCGTGCCGGCGACACCCGTCGTAACGTCATAACCGAGTTTCCGCAGGCGTTCTGCGACGATTCCGGCGGTGCGGTGCTCTTCGAATCCGAGCTCGGGGTGCATGTGAAAATCGCGCCGGAGCGCGACGACGTCCGTGGCGAGTTTACTTGGAATCTCTGCAGTGATTGTCAAATCCATTACCATTCAACGGCGGCTCATCGTCGGCTCGGGGAGCGCGCCTTGACTCCCCAGCAGGGACTTTTGTCGGAAACGAAGCATACCCTGGCACACGATTCGGGACCCTAGTTATTGATGACCAAGGAACAGCTCTACGCAGACTACGCCGGATATCACCAAGACATCCGGAATCGCCGTGCCCACACCGTCGGCATCCCGCTCATCGTGGTAGGGCTTCTTGGGCTCTTACACGCCTGTCCGATACGCATCGGTCCAGTCGATTTGGCGGTCGTGACCGCCATCGCGGTCCTACTGTATTACGTCACGCTCGACGTTCGCGGCGCTCTCATTACAGCGGTCGCTTTCGCCATCTTGTATGGCTTGGCAATGCATTTGTCGTGGGAGCTCAGCGTTGGAGCATTCGTCCTTGGATGGGTCTTCCAACTCGTCGGGCATCGCCTCGAAGGCAACAACCCGAAGTTCATGGAGAACCTCGTCTACCTGCTCGTCGGTCCCTTGTATTTCTTTCAAGAACTTTTCAGCTCGTTAACCTTTTCGAAGCGAACAACTTAGATTGCTTTTCCCATAACCGCGTGGTAGGATTGCCGGGTAAATCTGGTTTCGAAGTCCGTCGCAGTGTCCAGTCTCAACGGTACCTAGGCGAGTCGAACTCAGGCCCAAACAACCACGTAACAAGGAGTCTCGTTTAGTGTACGTTGATGAAATGTTGAACTGCGTGGACTGTGGACGTCAATTCGCGTTCACGGCCGGCGAACAGCAGTTCTACGCCAGCAAAGGTTTCCAGAACAAACCCAACCGTTGTCCCGATTGCCGTCAGGCGCGCAAGCAGATGCGCAATAGCTCGGGCGGCGGATCCGGTATGGGCGGCGGCGGTCAGCGCCGCGAAATGTTCCAGGCCACGTGCAGCCAGTGCGGCGGCGTTGCCGAGGTGCCGTTCCAACCGCGCGGCGACAAGCCGGTGTACTGCCGCGACTGCTTCCAATCGAAGCCGTCGTATCGCTAATTTCCGCCATACCATCGTTGCCGCAGACGTAGTGTAGCAAACTACACTCCCCTCTCCGGCGCCTCGGTCTGACGAAAACTCCACGATAAAATAGCTAGCGTAGCAAAAACAGCAAAGACCGCCCGCGCGCGGTCTTTGTTTATTTCATGTGTCTTCGGCGGTGTGTACCGCGGGGCTGCGGGGGAACGCTTGCTCATCGCCCGAAGCGGAACAGAACGTCAATTGGAAAGGATTCCCATGCGAAAAATTTGGTTGCGCTCTCTTATGATGGCGCTGATTACGACTTTCTGTTTAACGACCGCGAACGCATTGGCGGTTCCTGACAACGCGTTCTATCTGCGTAATTCGAGCAACAAAGTGCTGCACTTCACCTACGCATGCGAGGGGTCCAGCCGTCACTGGACGCACGAGTTGGCCCCGCACAGCAGCAAGTACTACTGGGCCAAGAACGGCTGCACCGAATACACGATTACCAAATCGACCGATATGGAAGATGGCGAAACAAAATCATTCACCTACGACATCGACGCCGGCCATCGGTACGAAATCTTTTGGGACTCGTCGAAAGGCGCTTGGAACATCGACGAACTGTAAACCGCAAAACGCCGCGCCGCAAGGAGCGGCGTTTTTGTAACTTGTCATCCTAAGGTATGTTTTGTCATCCTAAGGTATGCTTTGTCATCCTGAGGTATGCTTTGTCATCCTGAGGTATGCTTTGTCATCCTGAGGTATCGAAGGATGGCCGAGGTATCGAGGCCCGGACCACTAAGCGCTAGTGAGTCCCCTCGTAGCGCATGACGAGCAGCGCGATATCGTCGGCGTGCGCGCCAGTTACGCACACATCGCGAATGGCCCGCGCGGGACTTGTGGCGTTGCGGATCGCGACGTCTTCGAGCGCCGAGCGGAGCGCCGCTTCTCCGCCCAGCGGATCGCGCAGCCACTCGACGATGCCGTCCGTGTAGAAAAGGACGGTGCAACCCGGCTCAAGTGTAACGCTCGTGGGCCGCACGTCGGCGCGCCGAATTTCGCCGAAGCCGAGCGGCGGCGAGGGTTCGCGCAGCGGCGTTTGCACGCGATTCTTACTCCAGATCATCGGGCCGGGGTGTCCGGCGGAAGCGCAGGAGAGCGTCCCGGCGCGCGTGTCGACGACGGCGATCAGCGTAGTGCAGAACGTTGCCTGCGGGACTTCGTTGTGAAAAAGAAAGTCCGCATCTTCGAGCACTTTGCTCAAGTCGTTTTCCATGACGAGCGCCATGCGGATCGCATTGCGGATCGAGGACATTTGCGCGGCTGACTCGATGCCGTGTCCGGACACGTCCCCAATCGAAATGCCCACATTGCCGTCGCGCAGTTCGAAGACGTCGTACCAGTCGCCGCCGACGAGCAACGCCGCATCGGCGGGTTCGTACAGCACGTCGAAGTGCAGTCCGGGAACATGCGGCAAATGCCCCGGCAGTGCGGCGCGCTGCAACCGTTCCGCGATGTCGACCGTTTGCGAATGCAGGCGCGCTTTGCCGATCGCGATACCGCAGCGCCGGCCCAGGTCGCGTGCGAACACAATGGCATCCTCGTCATAAGGCCGCGTGCTGCCGTCGGTGCGTATAAGCGTCAGCGTTCCGGTGACGCCCCAGATCTGCGAACGAACGGGCACGATAATCATCGAGCGGTACTTCATACGGCGCATGAAGTCGGCATGGCGCTTGCTGGTCGCGTGCTGCTCGATCCACTCTTCGTCGATATGTGCAGCGAAGAACGGCTGCCCGCTGTCGAGCACCATGCAGACCGGGTGCGCCGGGCGGCCAGGCTCCTGATCGAAATGCTCGGCGAGTTCTTGAAGATCCTCAGTGCGCGCCTTATCCCTATGGGCGGCGCCCACCATTTCGATGTCGGACGTCGAACCCAAGTCGAGGATGCAGATGTCGGCAACGCTCTCGACGGCTGCCGTGCACACGTTTTTGAGTGTGCTGCGATAGTCGAGCGAGGACCCAAGCAACTCGCCGGCAGCGACGAGAAAATGCATGTAGTCCGCATCGCGTCTTAAGCGCTGCAGTTCGCCCGGTCTGTCGGGGCTGGTCATCGGCTCACCTGCTGTAGAAAAATGCACAGCGGCGGGCATCAAAGCGCGCCCCTGTTGCGTACGGCTGTGCGGGAGAAGTTACGTGGGGCCGGGGCAAACCCTACCGGGCCGGCACTGCAATTTCTTGTGCCTGACGATGTCTTTGCATCAGCGCCACCGCAACGCAAACGGCGACGTTGACGAGCAGCGCCAGAAAGCCGGGGTTGATGCCCGCCAAGTCGATGCTGTGGTGCCACAAATAGAACGCGACAATCTCGCCCGCCAGAATCCCCGAGCCGACTGCCCAGGCGTTTGCCCGCTTCCAAAAAATTCCGAAGATGAACGCCGGCATGAACTGCGTGATGCCGTTGTAATAGAGCAGCAGCAGATCGACGAGCGTTTGATTCCAATTCAGCCACATGAAAAACGCGCCGATGGCGATGACGATCACGAAATACCGCGTCCACCGCGCTTCCCCGAGCACGTTATGCGCGAACACGCTCGAGGCGCCGAGCAATTGCGCGGAAGCCGGCAGAAGCGCGGCCAGGCAACCCGCACCCGCAATCACGCCCATCACCCATGCGGGATAATACTGCTGCACCACGAGCAGAAACGATTGATCGACGGCAGGTCCTTTCAATCCGGGAGTGACGACCAGTGCGGTAAAACCCGCGATAAACACCAGCAGCAGCACGAGTTGGTAGAGCGGCAAGAAGATCGCATTGCGCCGAATCGTATCCCCGTCGCGTGCCGCGTATACCGCCGCGATCGAATGCGGACCCATGTAAAAACCGATGCTGGTAAGCAGCACCGTGGAGATGAACCAGTTCATGCCTTGCGGCGCCGCGCCCGTTCGCAGCGTCAGCCAATGCGGCGACGCGGCGAGCACGTGATCGAACATCGTACCGAACGAACCGAAGAAGTGCAGCGGCAGCACGATGCCGGCAAACGCCACCGCACCGAGCACCAATGCGTCTTTCACGATGCTCGCCCACGCCGCGCCGTGAAGACCGGCGGTAAACGTGAAGATAACGATGAGCGCAAAAGCTACCGCAACGGCGACGGTCGCGTTGTAGTGTCCATAGCCGGCGATGGACAAGATGATCTGCACGCCGCTCAGTTGCAGCGTCACGTACGGGATGATCAGCACGAATTGCAGCACCGCAACGCTCTTGGTGAGCACCTTGCTTCCGTAGCGCGCTTGAAAAAAATCGGGTGAGGTTAGGAGGCCGCGCTCTTTGCCGATGCGCCAGACGTGCGGCAAGTAAAAGTAGCCGATGGTGTAGCCGATGGTGCCGTATGCGAGAATATAAAACGCCGGCGCGCCCTTTCCGTACGCCCAGCCCGCCGCGCCCAGAAACGTAAAACTCGTATAGACTTCGCCGGCCAGCAGCAGCCACAAAAACAGCGCTCCGAAAGAACGCCCGCCGACGATATACTGCTGCGGGTCCATCTTGATACGGCGCACGCTGTAGAGCGCGAACGCCACGGTGCCGACCAGAATGCCGCCCGCGATCAGTAGCGCGATGGTTTCCGGGCTCACTTGCGGCCCTCCAGGCGGTACACGCCGTAGAGGCATACCGGCGCGAACAGCACCCAGAAGAATATCCACACCAGCAAGAACGGGAAACCGAAAATGCGCGGCTCCAGACGGTTGGCCAGCGGCACCGCGAAGGTGAGCATAATCGCGGGAATGACGGCCAAGAGAAAGCGGGCCAAGGCGTTCATCATCCCTCAATAGTACTAGCGGCCCATGAACACCTACGACGCCATCATTATCGGCGGCGGGCACAACGGTTTGGTCGCCGCGTGTTACCTCGCCCGCGCCAAACGCAAAGTGCTCGTGCTGGAGCGCCGCTACATCGTCGGCGGCGCGTGCGTGACCGAAGAGCGCACGTTTCCCGGCTTCAAAGTTTCGACGGCCGCATACGTGAACAGTTTGTTCCGCCCGGAGATCATCCGCGACTTGCGGCTGCGCGACTACGGCTTCGAACTCATCGAGCGCAATCCGGCGTCGTTCTCACCGTTCCTGGATGGACGATATCTCATGCTCGGCGGCTCGCACGAGCAGAACATGAGCGAGATTTCCAAATTCAGCAAAAACGACGCGCAGAATTACGCCAAGTACGAGGAGATGCTGCTGCGCGTTGCGTCGGTTATCGAACCGACGCTCGTGCAAACGCCGCCCAACGTGCTCAAACCCGGTATCGGTGATTTCTTGCAACTCGCCTCGCTCGGAAAGAAAGCGCATAAACTCGGCAGCGGCATGTCGGAAGCGCTGGAAGTGCTGACGGGCGCGGCGCGGCCGATTCTCGACCGCTGGTTCGAATCGGAAGAGTTGAAAGCAACGCTCGCAACCGATGCAATTATCGGCGCGTTCGCGGCGCCGTCGATGCCGGGAACGGCGTACGTCCTCTTCCATCACGTTATGGGCGAAACGAACGGCAAACGCGGCGTGTGGGCGTACGTCAAAGGCGGCATGGGCGGCCTCACGCAGGCACTTGCGAAAGCGGCAACCGATCTCGGCGTAGACATACGCACGGAAGTCGAAGTGGCGAAGATTCTTACCAAGAACGGTGCCGTTACCGGCGTCGCGCTGGCAAACGGCGACGAATATCACGCAAGAATGGTGGCGAGCAACGCGGACGCAAACGTGACGTTCAACAAACTGCTCGATGCCGCCGACGTGCCGGCGCCGTTTCACGAAGCCATTAACCGCATCAGTTACGACAGCGCTTCCGCGAAGATCAACGTCGCGCTCGAGCGGCTGCCCAGTTTCAGTGCGCTTCCCGGCCACGAGGCCGGACCGCAGCACCGCGGCACCGTGCATCTGTGTCCGGACCAGGACTTCATCGAACGCGCATACGACGATGCGAAATACGGCCAGCCCTCGCGCGAACCGGTCGTCGAGTGCACGATGCCCTCGTCGGTCGATCCAACAGTTGCGCCGGCGGGCAAGCACCTCATGTCGATGTTCGTGCAATACGCGCCGTACAGCATCAAGAACGGCGAATGGAATCAAGCCGCCAAGGACGCTTTTGCCGATCGGTGCTTCGATATCGTGGAGCGCTACGCGCCCGGCTTCAAGGACTCGGTGATCGACCGGCAGATTCTCACGCCGCGCGATTTGGAAGCCACGTTTAATCTCACCGGCGGCAACATTTTCCAAGGCGCCATGAATTTGGACAAACTGTTCATGTTCCGGCCCGTTCCGGGGTATGCGGGATACAAGATGCCGGTCAAAGGCTTGTTTCTGTGCGGTTCCGCGGCACATCCGGGCGGTGGCGTGATGGGCGCGCCCGGCATGAACTGCGCCCGCGAAATGCTGAAAGGGTAGGCCATGAGTTCCCGCTCCGCATTCATCCCGCAGGAAATCCAGCAGTACATCGACGCGACGACGCTGCGCGACCTCCCGGTGCTGCGCGATCTGCGCGAAGAAACCGCAAAACATCCGCGTGCCGGCATGCAGACGGGTGCGGATCAGGTGCAGTTCCTGCAGCTCCTCGTGCGGCTCGTCGGTGCGCGGCGCTGCATCGAAGTCGGCGTGTTCACCGGCTACAGCTCGCTCGGCGTTGCCCTTGCGCTTCCCGACGACGGCAAGATCATCGCGTGCGACGTGAGCGAAGAGTACACGGCTATCGCGCGGCGGTATTGGGAACGCGCGGGCGTCGCGGGAAAGATCGACCTGTACCTCGCTCCGGCAACGCAAACGCTCGACGAACTCATCGCCGCCGGTGAAGAAGGGCGCTTCGACTTTGCATACATCGACGCCGATAAAACCGGCTACGATGCCTACTACGAGCGTTGTTTGAAACTCTTGCGTCCAAACGGCCTCGTGACGATCGACAACGTGCTGTGGAGCGGGGACGTGGTCGACGAGAACACGACGGACGAAGATACGCTGGCGCTGCGTACCCTCAACGAGAAAATCGGCCGCGATCAGCGCGTCGACGCCAGCCTGCTGCCGATCGGTGATGGGCTGATGGTCGTACGCAAGAAGTAGCGTGAAGGTCGTCAGCCTCAATTGCAATGGAATCCGTTCGGCTGCGCGCAAGGGCTTCTACGCGTGGATGCAGGCGCGCCCGTAATCGTCGAATACGACATGGTGGTGTAGCAACGATGCGCAGAAGAACGTTCCTTTCAACGACGGCGGCCGCACTTGCAGGCATTCCGCTAGCAGCGCATGCCGGCGCGACGGGAACGGCCGCCGCGAAGCTCGCGCAAATCGAGCGCAGCACCGGCGGACGTTTGGGCGTCTTCGCCATCGACACGGGCAGTACGAAACAGGTGTTGTACCGTCAGAACGAGCGCTTCCCGATGTGCAGCACGTTCAAATTCTTGCTGGTCGCCGACGTGCTTGCGCGCGTGGATCGCGGTCAGGAAGAACTCAAGCGGCGCATCTGGTACGGCAAGAGCGACGTTCTCGACTACGCACCGGAGACGACATTGCACGTGCGCGACGGCATGACGGTACGCGATCTCTGCGAAGCGGCGATCGAACTGAGCGACAACACCGCCGCGAATCTTTTGTTGAAGTCCGTCGGCGGCCCACATGCGGTCACCGCGTACGCGCGGTCGCTCGGCGACCGGGTTACGCGGCTCGATCGCACGGAGCCGTCGCTCAATACCGCGATTCCGGGCGATCCGCGCGATACCACAACGCCCGCGGCGATGGGGGCCGACATGGCGCGCATACTCGTCGGGACCGGTGCGCTTTCCGCCGTTTCGCGCGGCGCGCTGCAGTCGTGGCTGTCCGAATGCAAGACCGGTACGGCACTCCTTCGCGCCGGTCTGCCCTCATCGTGGCAGGTGGGCGACAAAACGGGTCTTGGCGGACCGCACAACACGTTCGGCGACAGCAGCACGCGCAACGACATTGCGATTGCGTGGCCGCCCGGAGAATCGCCAATCATCGTCACGGCCTATCTCACCGGCGCTAAGGTAAAGGCGGCCGATCGCGACGCGGCGATTGCATCGGTCGGGCGTATCCTGGGCGAGGCGCTGCGTTAAATGAACATTGTCTGCGTTGGCGGGGGACCGGCGGGGCTGTATTTCGGCCTGCTCATGAAGAAGGCGAATCCGCAGCACCGCGTGCGGGTCGTCGAGCGCAACCGTCCCTACGACACCTTCGGCTGGGGCGTCGTGTTTTCGGATGCGACACTCGAAAATCTGCGCGCCGCCGATGCGCAAACGCACGACGAGATCGTCGACAGTTTCGCGCACTGGGACGACATCGAAATCTATTTCAAAGGCCACGTGATGCGGTCCGGCGGTCACGGATTTTCCGGCATCGCGCGCAAACGGCTGCTCAACATCTTGCAGCGGCGCGCGGAAGAAGTCGGCGTCGAACTGCAATTCGAGACGGAAGTGAGCGATCTGAACGCGTATCGCGACGCCGACCTCGTCATCGCTTCGGACGGCGTCAACAGCCGTATCCGCGGCGCATATGCCGAGCACTTCAAGCCGGACCTCGATACGCGCAAATGCCGCTTCGTTTGGCTTGGCACCACGCTGCCGCTCGACGCATTCACGTTCGTCTTCGAAAAAACGCAGCACGGCTGGTTCACCGTGCACGCGTACCGCTTCGACGATGACACGAGCACGTGGATCGTGGAATGCCGCGAGGAAACGTGGCTCGCGCACGGCCTGGACCGGGCAGGTACGCAAGAAACCATCGCGTTCTGCCAGGATCTCTTTGCGCCGTATCTGCGCGGCCATGCGCTCATGGCGAATTCCGCGCATCTGCGCGGGCGCGACTGGATCAACTTTACGCGCGTGAGCAATGCGAATTGGACGTACGCGAACATCGTGCTGCTGGGCGATGCGGCACATTCGGCGCATTTTTCCGTTGGTTCCGGTACGAAACTCGCGATGGAAGACGCGATCGCGCTGCAGCGCGCATTGTGCGAAGAACCGTCCGCACAGGGAGCGCTCGCCCGCTACCAGAGCGAACGCCGCGTCGAAGTACTGCGTCTGCAAAACGCGGCGCGCAACAGCACCGAATGGTTCGAAAACGTGGCGCGCTACGCCGAACTCCCGCCCGAGCAGTTCGCCTACAGCTTGCTCACGCGCAGCCAGCGAATCAGTCACGAAAATCTGCGCCTGCGCGATAAAACCTACGTCGAGCGAATCGAACGTTGGCTCGCGCGGGGAAGCGAACCAGTCCCGCCGATGTTCACGCCGTTTCGTTTGCGCAGCCTCGAATTGCGCAACCGCGTTGTTGTCTCGCCCATGGACATGTACAGCGCGGTCGACGGTATGCCGAGCGATTTTCACGTTGTGCACCTTGGCGGGCGCGCGATGGGCGGCGCAGGGCTCGTCTACACCGAGATGACGTGTGTGAGTCCCGAAGGCCGTATTACGCCGGGCTGTACCGGCATGTATAAACCCGAACATGTGGCAGGCTGGAAACGCGTCGTCGATTTCGTACACGAGTGGACGCAAGCGAAGCTCTGTCTGCAGCTCGGACACAGCGGACCCAAAGGTTCCACGAAACTCATGTGGGAGGGCATGGACGAGCCGTTGCCCGACGGAAATTGGCCGGTGATGGGGCCGTCGCCCGTTCCGTATGGTCCGCAAAATCAAACACCCGCGGAAATGACGCGCGTCGACATGGATCGCGTTCTCGGCGAGTTCGTTCGCGCAGCGCACATGGGGTTAGAGGCCGGTTTCGACATGCTGGAACTGCACTGCGCGCACGGTTATCTGCTTTCGAGTTTCATCACGCCTCTGCAGAACAAGCGTACCGACGAGTACGGCGGCTCGCTGGAAAACCGCTTGCGCTACCCGCTGGAGATCTTTCGTGCGATGCGCTCGGTTTGGCCGCAAGAGCGTCCGATGTCCGTGCGCATCTCTGCGACGGATTGGGTCGACGGCGGCATCACGGCGGACGACGCGGTCGAGATTGCGCGCGTCTTCAAGGCAGCGGGGGCGGATCTCATCGACGTTTCTACCGGACAAACCTCACGCGAAGCAAAGCCGGTTTACGGACGCATGTTTCAAACGCCGTACGCGGACCGGATTCGCAACGAAGTTGGAATCGCGACGATGGCGGTCGGCAACATCTACGAACCGGACCACGTGAACAGCATTATCGCCGCCGGCCGCGCCGATCTCTGTGCGCTGGGTCGCCCGCATCTGGCCGACCCGTATTGGACGCTGCACGCCGCCGCGCAACTCGGTTACACCGGCATGGAATGGCCCGTGCAATATTTGCCGGGCAAATCGCAGCTCGAACGGAACCTCGCCCGCGCAGCCGAAGTGACCCCCCACATATGAGCGATAAAATCCCTACGCCGCAGGTCGTCGACGTTTCGCCGGACGATCTGCGCCGTGGAAAATGTCAATTGAACCCGCAAGCGGAAGCGGCGCGCCGGCGCGGCACTTCGTGGCCGTTGATTGTTGTGTCGTTCGCCGTCGGATACGGGGGCGGCGCAATCGCGCGCTGGCTTCTGCACATTCCGCGCACTCCCAATGTGGCGATGGACTTTTTTCGCCCGCTCGCCGCCCTATTGGTGATGCTTGGCGTATTTTACGGTGTCTCACGCGTGCTCGTTCGCCGAAGTCCACCAGTGTCTGTGGCCGAACCGGTGCAATGGCTGCTGATCGGTTTCTGCGTCAAGGCGTTTGGATGAGCGATGATTGAAGGCAAGCACGCCGTCGTTACGGGCGGCGGAAAAGGCATCGGCTTGGCGATTGCACGCGCTCTCAAAGAGCGGGGCGCGAACGTGAGCATCGTCAGCCGCTCCGCACCTGACACGGGCGACGGCTTTTTTCTCGCGAGCGCGGACGTTTCCGACGAAACATCCGCAATGCGCGCATTCGAACGATGTCGCGAGCGCAACGGAAACATCGCTATACTCGTGAACAACTCGGGTATCGCGGAAAGCGCGCCGTTCAAACGGACCGATCGTGCGATGTGGGATCGAATCATCGGCACGAATCTCACCGGCACGTATCTCTGCACGCGTTTGGCGATCGACGAAATGCTTGCCGCCGGCTGGGGCCGCATCATAAACGTCGCCAGCGTTGCCGGCCTGTACGGTGCACCTTACATTAGTGCGTATGCCGCCAGCAAACATGGGGTCATCGGATTGACGCGCTCGCTCGCCGCTGAATTGGACGGCAGCGGCGTCACCGTGAACGCGATCTGTCCCGGCTATACGGAAGGCGAGATGATGGACCGCGCCATCGAGAAGATCATGCGCACCACCTCGCTCACGCCCGACCAAGTGCGCGCGCAGCTCGCGCAGGCGAACCCCGGCGGGCGGTGGGTCACGCCGCGCGAGATTGCGAGCACGGCGGTTGCTCTGTGTGATGGCAACGAGAGCGGCCAAGAGGTGGTCCTTCCGCGCTTGTGAGCCGTGCGCAGCGTCCCCGCCGGTTATGTAAGCGGCGAACGTGGGTACGAAGCGCCCGGGAGACGCTGGTTGGCCAAAACGCTGGAGAACCGCGATCAAGAGCGGCTTGCCTTGCTCGTGCGCGCGGGAGAGATCTTTCATCAATCGCTCGACGTGACCGCGACGCTCAACAACGTCGCGCGGTTGGCCGTTGAGGCGTTTTCGGATATTTGCCTTTTCGATCTCATCGACGAACGATCCGATCGGCTCTTCGTCACGGCGTCCGCGCATCGCGATCCGATGAAAGAACAAGCGCTTTCCACGGTTGCGTCGATTCTCTACGTCGAGGAATTCGGCGTCCATCCCGTCGTGCAGGTTACGCGCACCGGCCAGCCGTTCTTCCTGCCCCACATCGACGACGACGTGATCGCACGCCATGCCGCCTCGCGTCAGCACGAGCAATACATGCGGCGCTTCGCCTACCGTTCGAAGATCGTCGTTCCCGTGACGGCGCAGAATAAGCTTTTCGGCGCGCTCACGTTCGTTCGAACGGGCGACAGCGCCGAATTCGATGAGAGCGACTTGCTCTTTGCCGTTGAACTCGGCCGCCGCGCCGGGCAAGCCGTTGCGAACGCGAAACAATATCATCGCGAGCAGTATGTCGCGGAAACGCTGCAGCGCTCGTTTTTACCGTCGGTGTTTCCGTCGCGTGCGGGTTTGGAATTGAGCGCGCATTACCGTCCCGGCTCCACCGAAGCGGACGTGGGCGGCGACTGGTACGACGCCTTCGAAAACGAACGCGGCGAAGTGATTCTGACGATAGGAGACGTGACGGGAAAGGGTGTTGAAGCCGCACGCCTCATGGTGCTCATGCGTCAGGCGATTCGTGCCGCGGCCCTGAGTACGAGCGAGCCGAAAACTATTGCGGATACGTGCAATCGTTTGTTGCTTGCCGAAGGGGCGGAGCGGCTTGCGAGCGCGTTTATCGGTGTACTGGAACCGGGCACGCGCCGCCTGAAGTACGTTTCCGCGGGGCATACGCCGCCGCTGCTGCGCCGGTGCAACCGCGAAGTGCTGCGCCTCGCGCAACCGTCACCGCCGCTCGGCGCCTTTCGCGACGCATATTTCGAAACCCACACCGTTACGTGCCCCCCAAACAGCATGCTCGTCCTGTACACGGACGGGCTGATTGAAATTTCGCGGGACGTCATCGAAGGCGACCGCATGTTGGAGCGTGTCGTTGCTTCGCAAGCCGTCATGCACGCCGCGAACGCGGCGCAGTTCATCGAACGTGCCATCGCTCACGAGGCACCGCGCGACGACATCGCGATATTGGTTGCCAATTTCGGCGCAGCCGAGATGCGCTGGCAATTCGAAGCGGCGGACGCGCGCGCCGCGTACGTGATGCGCGACGAATTTTTTCGCAATCTCGAAGACTCGTGCACGATGGACGAAGAGCAGTACTCGATGTGCGGCCTCATCTTCGCCGAACTCATCGGGAACGCGGTACGGCACGCGCCCGGACCGCTCAGCGTTTCGCTCGAACCGCGCGGCGACGATGTTATGCTGCACGTGATCGACCGCGGCGCGGGGTTCGACTATCACCCGGCCCTGCCGCAAAGCGTCTGGGCGGAATCGGGGCGCGGCCTGTTCTTGGTTGCCAGCGTTGCGCGCAAAGTAGAAGTGGAACGTCTGCCCGGCCTGGGGAGCCACGTTATCGTGACGCTTCCGGTAACGCGCAAGCAGGCGCGCGCCGCCTAAGCCGGATCGATGTAACGCGGGCCGGGGCCGTCCTCGCCTGCGACGTCCATGGGATTGCGCAACGGACAGCTGCGCAGTGACAAGCAGCCGCACCCGATGCAGTCGCCGAGTTGGTCGCGCAGCGCCGTCAAACGTTCGATTCGCGCCTCGAGATCGTGCTTCCATCGTTTGGAAAGACGCGACCAGTCTCGCGCCGTCACCGTTCGGTTGACCGGCAACGTGGAAAGCGCGTCGCGGATCTCCGCGAGTGAAATGCCGGCACGCTGCGCGACGCGAATGATCGCCACCCGCCGCAATTCGGATCGCGAGAAACGCCGCTGATTGCCGGCATTGCGCTCGCTGTGAATGAGCCCTTTGCTCTCGTAGAAGTGAATCGTGGAGACGGCGACACCGCTGCGTTCGGCCAGTTCGCCGACGGTCAGTGATTCTTCCATGGTATTGACCTCAACTATACTTGAGGTTGTAGGGTTGCACCATGAACGCATGGTTTGAAGCAGGCCACGTGGCCATCGTCACGGGGGGATCGCGCGGTCTGGGTAAAGCGACTGCCCGCGAACTCCTCAAGCATGGCATCCATACGATTATCGACGGACGCGATGCCTCCATCCTCGAAAAAACAGCTGCGGAATTGCGCGGGTGCGGCGAGGTGATCGCCGTTGCGGGTGACGTGACGGACAAAGAGCACGCGCACGCGCTTATTGCCGCCGCGCGCAATCTCGGGCGTCTCGATCTGCTGGTGAATAACGCCTCGACGCTGGGTGCCGTGCCGCTGCCGCGCATCGACGAACTCACGCAGCAAGCATTCCGCGAACTGTTCGACACGAACGTCTTTGCGCCGATCCACCTCATGCAGCACGCGTTGCCGCTCATGCGGCGCAGCGGTGGAACCGCGACGATCGTGAACGTTACTTCGGATGCGGCGCTGGAGGCCTATCCGACGTGGGGCGGCTACGGATCCAGCAAAGCAGCGCTGGAACACGCCTCGCGCGTTGCTGCCGAAGAGTTGCACGATTCGGGCGTGCGCATTTTGGTAGCGGACCCAGGCGACATGGATACGCAGATGCACCGCGACGCGATTCCCGATGCGGATCCAGCCGAACTGCGCGACCCCGCGGAGTCGGCTCGCGCGCTGCTGCAGGCGATTGCGTCAATGAAGGCTCCGTACGAGCGCGTTCGTTTGGCTGAGATGGTGCTCGCATGACCGCTGCGCTCAAGCGGGACATTCCGCGTTTGCTGGAAGCGGTCGCTCCACCGGAGCGGCGCGGTATCGCGCGCGACGAAGTGGGCATGCTCGTCACCGATCGCACGGCGCAAACGCACGTGCACGCGCGTTTTCGCCAACTGCCGTCGTTTCTTCGCGCGGGCGATCTGCTGCTCGTGAACGATTCCGCGACAGTGCCTGCGGCAATATGTGCGCAGCGCGAAAACGGCGAGCACCTGATGCTGCACGTCGCAACGATGCTCGACCGGCGGCTGTGGACCGCGGAGCCGCGCGGCACAGTCCGCGCCGGCGAGAAATTGCGGCTGCCCGACGGTGCATCGGCGGTGCTGATCGCGCCGATGGATCCGGAGCATCCGCGCCTCTGGTATACATGGTTCCAATTGCCGCTGGAGATGCATGCGTATCTTGCGCGGTACGGCGAGCCGATCCGCTACGGCTATATAACGCAGCGGTTTCCGCTCGCAGACTACCAGACGATGTTCGCAAACGAACCGGGGTCGGCGGAGATGCCGTCAGCCGCGCGCCCATTCACGCCGCGCGTCGTGCACGCGCTTCACGAGCGAGGCGTAGACATCGCGTCGATCACACTGCATTGCGGCGTCGCAAGCTTCGAGGCACCCGAGCTTCCCCCCGCTGAACGGTACTTCGTTTCCGCGCAAACGGCTGGGGCGGTGAACCGCGCGCGAAACAACGAGCGGCGTGTGATAGCGGTTGGGACGACGGCGCTGCGGGCGATTGAATCCGCGACGCCGCAAGAAGAAGTGGTTGCATCGGCCGGATGGACCGACCTTATCATCGGTGAGGACTACCGCCCCAAAGTGGTCGACGCGCTGCTCACCGGCTTTCACGACGCCGCTGCGACGCACCAGTGGATTCTGCGCGCGTTTCTAGGGCGCGAACTGCTTGCGCAAGCGTACGCGCTGGCCGCCGAGAACGGCTACTACCAGCACGAATTCGGCGACGTTCACCTCATCGTGTGAGCGCTTTATAAACGCGCTACGCGCCGTACCACTTGAGCGACGGCCAGATTTGCGGGAGCGGCGCGAGCGGATCGGTGCAGAGATAAATGGGCGTTGGTCCCTCGACGATCCATTTGTACGGATGACCGTACGTCGCGACCAAATCCATTTTTTTGTAGAACTTGCGGATGAGATCGGCTTGCGTCGCCCCGACGACGATGAGCGAGCGGCCGTCGTAACCGCGCGTACCCCACAAATAATAGGTGTTTTGCGCGCTGATGACCGGCGGCAGCCCAAATTGCGGGCCGTACAGGTCGAGCGCTCCGGCGTCGGCGTAGGTATCCGCAAAGATGCCGGTGTGCGCGCGCACGCCGCTCGGCAGAGCGTTGTAGACGGCGGCCACGTGCTGCGCGAGTTGCTCCCAGCCGAACTCTTCGGCGTAGACCGGTTGAATGACGTGCGAGGGCGTGCCGTTTTGTCCGGTGAGATGCAGCGCTTTCGAATAGGAAATAAACGACTCAATGTTCAGCACCGGAAGCGAGAGCGGCACGACCGCGAGCGTCCCCGCCAAAAAAATTGCGGTCGCAACGGCGCGTGCCGGCGTGCGAACGAGAACGCGCTCCGCGACGACGCCGCCCGCGGCGATAAGCGCGGCATACACGCCAATGATGTAGTAGCCTTTCCCTTCGAGCCAGATCGCCGCCACCAGCAGCACGACATATCCGATGGCAATGCACCGCAGGTCGCGCAGCCGGCGGGAAAATCCAAGCGCAACCAGCCCGCCCAGCCACAGCGCAGCCGTCAGCGGATTCGTATACACGATTTGCTCGGTGACAAAGGCCACGGCGTTCTGCGTGAAATTCTTGTATTCCAGTTGCAGACCGGTATTGAATGCGTGCCGGTGCGCGAAATCGCCCGCCACGACTTGCGCGAACGCCCAGCCATGCGTTGCCTGCCACACGAAATTCGGCAGGATAAGGACGAACGCAACCAGCACGGCTGCAGGGAACCACCACGTGCGCAAGACGCGCCGCTCGCGCGTGACGAGCAAGCCGATGAAGAGCGCCCCCGCGATCAGCAGCATCGAATACTTGCCGTACATGCCGAACGCAAACGCGAATGCCAAGGCGGCCCAGTAACGCGGATCGCCGGTCCGAATCAAGCGGATCAGCGCATAAATCAGCAGCGTCCACGACAACGGTTCGAACGAGGTCGTGGTCAGCGTGTTGCCCAGCAGCAAATATGCCGGAAGCAATAGTGTTGCGAGCGCCGCCGCGGCTTGCGCGAACGCACCGCCGCCCAGTTCTTTCGCCAGACGCGCGGCAAGCCAGACGGTCAGCGCGGCGCTGATAACGGGTAGTGCGCGCAGCGCGACGATGTTGTAGTGAAACGGTGCCGACAGCCAGGCGGCAAACGCGACGAGCGGCGGCTGATCGACGTATCCCCACGACAAATGCTTCGAGCACGCGATGAAGTAGAGCTCGTCGCGAAAGTAGCCGTATCGCCAACTCGTCGCGATATGCGCGAGAAACGCGGCGATGCCGAAGGCGATGCCCACTAGGCGGTCTGCGTACGAGGCTGCGAGAGCAGAGAAAGGCCGAAGCCGATACCGCCCGCCCACAGCACGGAGCCGAGCACGACGTTCCAATCCCACCACAAGTGCTCCGTGACGCCCGTAACGATGAAGTACGCCGCAAAATATGCGACCGGAACGCAAATGCCCAGCAGACGATATGCGACCGGCCGTTCCGGAACCGGATGCAAACGCCCCACGATGAAATCGCCGGTAATTCCACCGGCCAAACTCATGGCGACGACGGATGCCAGCAGCGGCGTTTGATTTGTGAAAGCCGCGGCCGTTGCGCAGTTTCCGAGCAGATACAACAGCGTCAAGGCGCCCGCGCGCAACGCGAAGCGGGAACCTGCGAACAATGCGAAGCCGGACATCAGCAGACTCTGGAAGATGACGATCAGCACGCCGGTCCCGAGTTTGTAATAGCCGATCGAGAGCGCCGTCAGGTAATCGGGTGTAAACGGTGCTGTAGACGGTGGAGCGTTGATTGCGCCCGCCCCGGGATCGAATGCGTACGCCGTACCGAAATGCAGCAATTCCATCCACGCGGCCAAGGAAAAGATCAGGGGTAGTTGATCGGCGAGCGTCCGAAGTTTGTCGCGGTTTTGCAAAGCGCTCACGATTGGCGCTGAAGAGATCAGCAGAATGCCGATGCCCAAACCGATGTGTGTGGGGCTGAGCACCGCGTCGACGCCCTCTTCGATGCCGAGCAGCGTGTGCCACGCGAGATCGCCGATGCCTGACAAGATGAATAGCGGAATGCCCAGCATCGGATAGCGGTACGAAGGTGGAATCGCGTGCCGGGCGCCATAGATCGCAAGAATCAGCGCACCGGCGAAGATGCCGCTGTACGCGACGCCGTGGTACGGCGTGAAGAATGTTTCGACAGGCACGTGCCCGTGAGCCCACGTATCGAGAAGAAAGCCGCATGCGCTCCAAAGCGCGCAGATGCTCACGAGAAAATCAAGGCTCTTATTGCGAGTCGCCTGGGAAAACATCCCCGTAACGATACGCCTCGAAGGCAGGAAATACTTGCATTTTTCGCCCAGGTAAAGAATCGATGTACCGACTAGCCGTTTTCGCAATCGTGGCCTTGATGCTGGCGGCTTGCGCATCGCAGCCGCCGGCGGTTCCTGCGAATGCGCACGTCGGCACCGGCAGCGCCGTTGCGACCCCGGAGCCCGCGCCGAACGACGCACCGCCGCGAATCCTCGCGATGAATTTTCCGACACTCGACGTCAGCCGCGGCGATACGTGGTCGGGCACCATCATCACGACGACGAACGTGGCGAGCGTCGAAGTGCGCACCAATCTCTTCTCGCTCAATGTCCCGCGCCGCACGTTCGGCGACTTTCGGTTTACTCTGCGCATCTACGACGTGCCGCCAATCTTTATCCGCGGTTATCGCCTGCGGGTAATCGCGCGTAATGCGGCGGGCCAAGCCGTCGAAGAAGATTTGCCGTTTCGCATCCGTTGAGCGGGAAAGGACCGCATGCCGTACGTTCGCTACGAAACCGAAGGTCGCGTGACGACCGTCACGCTCGAGCGCCCCGATCGCAAGAACCCCCTGACTTTTGAATCATACGCCGAGCTGCGCGACTACTTCCGCGCGCTGCAACACGATGATGCCGTCAAAGCGATCGTACTGACGGGCGCGGGCGGCAATTTTTGCTCGGGCGGCGACGTGCGCGACATCATCGGCCCGCTCACCGAGCGTTCGCCGCAGCAACTGCTGGAGTTCACGCAGATGACGGGCGATCTCGTAAAGGCTATGCGCGCATGTCCACAACCCATCGTCGCGGCAATCGACGGCGTGTGCGTCGGCGCGGGCGCGATCTTGGCGATGGCCTCGGATATTCGTTACGGCACCGCGGCTAGCAAGGTTGCATTTCTGTTCGTGCGCGTCGGACTTGCAGGCTGCGACATGGGCGCATGTGCAATGCTGCCGCGCATCATCGGTCACGGCCGCGCCTCGGAATTGCTCTACACCGGACGCAGCATGAACGGCGACGAAGCGCTGGCGTGGGGATTTTACAACGCCCTCTGTGAGCCGGAAGACGTGTTGGCGCAAGCGCAGCGTCTCGCGCAATCCATTGCGAGCGGCCCGACGGCGGCGCATGCCGTAACCAAACGCATGCTGCACGAAGAGTGGGACATGCCGCTGAATGAAGCGATCGACGCGGAAGCGCGCGAGCAAGCCAAACTCATGGAAACGCGCGATTTCCGCCGCGCGTACGAAGCGTTCATTTCCGGCGAGAAGCCGGTGTTCGCCGGAGACTAGCGCGATGCCGGACTACTCGCACTTGCATTGGCCGTTTTTTGACGCGACGCACGAGGGCTTTGCCGCCGCCCTCCGCGGGTTTCTGGAATCAGAGCTTGTCGAAGGACGCCCAAGTGTCACGCTGAGGTATCCCTTCGACCACGCTCAGGACAAGCTCCGCGCGGCCGAGGTACCGAGGCCCGAGGACGCCATCGTCCAGCATTGGGTGCGCGAACTTGCAGCGCAAGGTTTTTTGCGCGCGTGCATCGACCTGGACGTGCGCCGCCTATGCGTGGCTCGTGAGACGCTCGCGTATCACGACGCGCTCGCGGATTTTGCGTTCGCAATGCAGGGCCTGGGCAGCGGGCCGATTACGTTGTTCGGCAGCCCCGCTCAGCGCGAGCGATTCTTACCCGCCGTTACATCCGGCGAAAGCATCATGGCATTCGCGCTTTCCGAACGCGAAGCGGGCTCCGACGTTGCGGCGATCACGACGTGTGCGGTTCGTGACGGCGATGCGTATGTGCTCGACGGCGAAAAAACCTGGATCAGCAATGCCGGTATCGCGAACGCCTATGTCGTCTTCGCGCGCACGTCCGACGCCGGAAGCAAAGGCCTGAGCGCCTTCATCGTGCCCGCGTCGACGCCGGGGCTTTCGGTTCCCGAGCGAATAGAAACGATCTCGCCGCATCCCCTCGGCACGGTGCGCTTCGAACGTTGCCGCATACCCGCGGAGCAACGCCTGGGCGAAGAAGGGCAAGGTTTCAAAATCGCGATGGCTACGCTGGACGTGTTTCGCGCAAGCGTCGGTGCGGCCGCACTCGGTTTCGCGCGTCGCGCACTGGATGAAACGGTTGCGCACGCGCGCGAACGCAAACTTTTCGGCGCCCCGCTGGCCGCGTTGCAGCTCACGCAAGCGAAAATCGCGCAGATGGCGACGGAGATCGATGCGAGCGCGCTGCTCGTCTACCGAGCTGCGTACGCGAAGGACAAGGGCGCGCAGCGCGTCACGCGCGAGGCGGCGATGGCAAAATGGTTCGCGACCGAAACGGCCGCGCGGGCGGCGGATGCGGCGGTCCAACTCTTCGGCGGCCGCGGCGTGACGCGCGGTGAAATCGTGGAACGAATTTACCGCGACGTGCGCGCCCTGCGCATCTACGAGGGTGCCAGTGAGATTCAGCAAATCGTGATAGCACGCTCTCTCTTGGAGGATCGCTAATGCCGGGCAGCGCGCACGTCGATACGTTCGCCGCGGATCGCCTTCCGCCGCGCGAGCGGTGGCCGGACCTCATTTTCACGCTGCCTGAACTGCAGTATCCGCAGCGCTTGAACTGCGCGTCGCTGTTGCTCGACCGCCACATCGCCGAAGGTTGCGCGGACCGGCGCTGCATCGTCGCTCCGGACGTGACATGGACCTACGGCGATCTCTACCGCGCGGCAAACCAAATTGCGCGCGTGCTGACCGAAGACATGGGTGTCGTACCCGGTAACCGTGTGCTGCTGCGCGCACCGAATACGCCGATGATGGCGGCGTGCTGGTTTGCCGTCATGAAAGCCGGGGCGATTGCGGTTACCACGATGCCGCTCTATCGCGCCGGCGAACTGCGCAACATCGTCGAGAAAGCGCAGGTTCGCCACGCGCTGTGCGACGTTCGGCTTGCCGACGATCTTAATGCCGCGACGCAGGGCAACGGCGGTTTTCAAACAGTGTATTTCAACGCCGGCGATCTCGAAGAGCGCATGCGGCGCAAAGACGCGACGTTCGACAATGTGTACACCGCCGCGGAGGACGTTGCCATTATCGGCTTCACGTCCGGCACGACGGGCAAACCGAAGGCCGCGATGCATTTTCACCGCGACATCATGGCGACGTGCGACAGTTACGCCAAGTATGTGCTCCAGGCGAACGAGAACGATTTGTTCACCGGCAGTCCGCCGCTGGGATTCACGTTCGGCCTGGGCGGCTTACTGCTGTTTCCGCTCTATGCCGGCGCTGCAACCCTGCTGCTCGAAAAAGCCCCGCCCGAACCGCTGATGCAAGCGATTCAGCAATACGGAGTGAGCGTCGTTTTCACCGCGCCGGTTGCGTATCGCGCAATGACGGAAATGCTCGAGACCTACGATATTTCGTCGCTTCGCACGTGCGTGTCGGCGGGAGAGACGCTTCCGCAGCCGACGTGGCAGACGTGGTACGAGCGCACGGGGCTGAAGATCATGGACGGCATCGGCAGCACCGAGATGCTGCACATCTTCATCGGTTCTCCGGAAAGCGAGATCGTCGGCGGCGCGACCGGACGCGCAGTTCCCGGCTATGTCGCGGAAATTCACGACGACGACGGAAACGCGTTGCCGCGCAACACCGTGGGGCGCCTTGCCGTGAAAGGCCCGACGGGCTGCCGGTATCTGGACGACGAGCGCCAGACCACGTACGTGCGGGGCGGCTGGAACTATCCGGGCGACGCCTACCGCCAAGACGAGAACGGCTACTTTTGGTACGTTGCCCGCACGGACGACATGATCATCGCCGCGGGCTATAACATTTCCGGCCCCGAGGTCGAGCAGGTACTGCTCACGCATCCGCAGGTCAAGGAGTGCGCGGTGGTCGGCAAACCGGTACCCGAAAAGCAGACGAACATTGTGAAGGCCTACGTCGTGTTGACCGATTCCATGCAGGCGAGCGATGCCAAGGCGTCGGAACTTCAGGACTTCGTGCGGGAACGGATCGCCCCGTTCAAGACCCCGCGCGAAATAGAATTCGTCTCTGCGCTGCCACGGACGGAAACGGGAAAAGTGCAACGTTTTCGTTTACGCGAGCGGGCGGCGGATGAAATTGCAACGCCGCAACGGTAACCAGCGTTAGAGGATGTACGCCATGAAAAGACCGCCGCTCGTTTTGCTATTCTCTTTCACACTGCTTCTGGCTGCCTGCGGCGGCGGAGGCGGTGGCGGCGGCGGTTCGCTGCCTCCCGGCAACGGAAGCGGCGGTGTAACCGTTGGCGGCGGGACGCCTACGCCGAAACCTACGCCTACGGCTACTCCAACACCCACGCCCGTTCCGGGCGCCGGCCAGCCATTGAGCGGGCCGCGTACGCATATCGGTTCGTGGGGCCCGCCGGCGGTCGCCCAAGACCTCGATTTCCCGGTCCAACACGCCTACGATGGTACCGGTCAAACCATCGCGATCGTCATCGACTCGGACGTGAGCCGCAGCGACCTTACGACTTTCTTGAACTACTTTCAAATCCCAACGACCGGTCGTACCATAACGACCGAGGCCGTCTCTCCGTTGACCGCACCGAAGGTTGGGACGAACGGTTCTCAGATCGAGGCTGCCCTTGACGTAGAGACGGCGGCGTCGCTTGCTCCGGGCGCCAACATCATCATCTATCAGGTCGCTGATCTGAGCGATCAAAATCTGGTGAACGCGTACAACCAGATCATCAGCGAACACAAGGCGTTCATCGTCAACAACTCGTTCGGCGGTTGCGAATACTCGCCGTCCGCCCTCGATCCGGTGTTGAAAACCGGTTCGCAGGACGGCATCGCGTTCACGTTCTCTTCGGGCGATAGCGGCAACGTCTGCGACGACACCACGAAACCGCCGACCGTCGGGCCTGGGTATCCGGCGGACAATCCATACGTCCTGGGAATCGGCGGCAATGAAACGAGCGTCAGTGACGCAGACCTCCTGACGAACCCCGTGGTTTGGAACGACACTTGCGGCGGCGGTTCGCAATGCGCCGCCGGCGGCGGCGTCTCCGCGATTTATACGATTCCGTCATACCAAGTCGGCCTCGCCGGAACCACGTCGCAGTCATTCCGCAACGAACCCGACTTTTCGATGCCTGCGCTCGACGTAGCGATGTTCCAAGGTGGAATATGGTCCACACGAGCGGGCACGTCGTGGAGCGCGCCGGAAGCGGCGGCGTTGCTTGCCGAACTCTACCAATACTGTGGTGCGAACGGCGGACCGATCGGCGGCGTAACGAACCCCGCAACCATCCCGTACTACGTTTTCAACCAAAACACAGCGGCGTTCACCGATGTCACGAGCGGCAATGACCAGTTCGGTACAGCGACACCGTTCGATACCGCCGCCTCCGGTTATGACGATGCAAGCGGATTCGGCCTGCCAAAAGGCCTTGCGTTCGTTCAAACAGCGTGTCCGGGAAACACGCCCGCATCTGGACTCATCGCGCGTTCACGCGGCAGCATGAGCATCGCCGGGCGGACGCAGCGACCTGTCGGCGACGTGACGATGAATGTCGCGCCGCGTATCCCAGGGTTGGTCGATGAAGGCGTGCGCGACGAAAGTGCTCTGACGAGCGTGCAAGTCGTGCTCGATCCTTCGGTGAATCTCGCGCAGGGTGAGGCTGCCGTCGTTGACGTGCTGCAAAACGCGGGCTTCACGATCACCAAGCGGTTTGCCAATCACTTGGTCGTCGATGCGCAGGCGCCGAGCGCCGCAGTGGGTCAGTTCTTCCGCACCCGATTACACAACGTCGTTCAGACTGGTTATGGAACGCGGTACATGCCGTGGACGCAAGTGGTCGTTCCGGCATCGATCTCGCAGTACGTCGCGACGGTTAGCCTGGACAACATCGTGAAGCTGCACATTCCGCGACAGTAACGTCTTCTCGGAATCTTCCCGGCGCGTTCGTGCTGTCGGCCTACGCTGATCGCACGAACGCGTTTCGCTTGCCGGCTGCCCTGCCAAGTAGCACGTCCGGAAGTGTGCGCGTTGACCGTATCGAATACGTCGATAAGGATACGCGCGAATGCGGCAACTTGAACGCGTTGCGCCTGCCGGTGATGTCACGTTCTTGTTCACTGACATTGAAGGCAGCACAGCGCGATGGAAGATGTATCCGCAAGACATGCCGGAACGCCTACGCCGGCACGATGAGTTGTTGCGCGCCGCAATCGAACGCAGCGGCGGTTTCGTCTTCAAAACCGTTGGTGACGAATTCTGCGCGGCGTTTCCATCACCTGATCTCGCAATCGCGGCGGCCGTCGAAGCGCAGCGTTTGCTGGCAGCCGAAGATTGGACGTGCGTCGGGGGGCTGCGCGTGCGCATGGCGGTACACTCCGGCGCAGTCAGCGAGCGGGATGGGGATTACTTCGGCTCGACCGTAAACCGCGTCGCGCGTTTGCTCGCCGCGGGGCATGGCGGACAGATTTTGATTTCCGCCGATGCGGCGCAGGGTATCCCGCCGCAAACGCTAGGCGCGCGCGAACTGCGCGACCTCGGGCGCCATCGCCTCAAGGATTTTCCGGAACTCGAATCCATCTTTCAACTCGTCGCGCCGGGTCTACCGGAAATGTTTCCGCCGCTGCGTACGGTGGCGGAGCGTCCGGGAAATCTTCCGCAGCACGTACAGGCGCTGCTCGGGCGTGACCAGGACGCGCGCAAACTGCGCGAGCGGATCGGCGAACACCGCCTCGTGACGCTCGCAGGCGCAGGCGGCGTCGGCAAAACCGCGCTCGCGCTCCACGCGGGCAGCGAAGTGCTCGAAACGTACGAAGACGGTGTATGGCTGGCAGAACTGGCTCCCGTGGATGCGCGCGCCGTCGACTCTACGCTTGCGGCGATTTTCGGCATCACCTCGGTTGCCGGTGGCTCCATTATCGACGCGCTCTGCGCACAACTGCGCACCAAACGCGCACTGCTCATCGTCGACAATTGCGAGCACGTCACGCACGCCGCGGCTGCGGCAATTGCGGCTATCTTGAGGCAATGCGTACACGTCCGTATTCTCGCGACCTCGCGCGAACCGTTGGGCGTCGAAGGGGAGCACGTCTACCGATTGCCGGTGCTGGCGATTCCGCCCGAATCAGCGGTGACCGCGAGCGTGGTGCGCGAGTATGGTGCGTGCGAACTGTTCGAAGAGCGCGCTCGCGCGCACGTGCCGGCGTTCCGGGTTACGGACGCGAACGCGAAGCTCGTTGCGCAAATATGCAGGCGGCTCGACGGTATTGCGCTCGCCATCGAACTCGCAGCGCCGCGTTTAAAGGTGCTGACGATCGAACAACTCGCGCAGCGTCTGGCGGAGCGCTTCCGGCTGCTCACCGGCGGCAGCCGCACCGCCGTGCCGCATCACCAAACGCTTCGCGCGCTGATTGCCTGGAGTTACGAACTACTCTCGGAAAACGAGCGCGTGCTGCTGCGCCGAACGGCGCTCTTCCCCGGCGGCTGGACGATCGGTGCTGCGGTCGAGGTGTGCGCGGGTGATACGTTCGAGGAGTGGGACATCCTCGACCATCTGACCACGCTCACGGACAAATCACTTATCGTCAGTGACGCCGGTGAGACCGAACAGCGCTATCGCATGCTCGAATCGACACGTGAATTCGCGCTCGAACGGCTCGATGAAACGGGCGAGCGCGATGCTGTCGCGCGCAAGCAAGCGGAATACTTTCATGCCCTCGCTACTCGCGCGGATGAGGCGTGGCCGGAAGTGCCCGCAGCGTCCTGGATTGCGCCACTGGATGCGGAACTCGATAATTTCCGCGCGGCGCTGACGTGGTGCAGTCGCGTCGATCGCGCACTTGCGCTCACGCTATTCGGCGAACTCGAAGCATTTTGGTGGGACGCGCAGCCGGTGGAAGGCAAACGCTGGATCGACGAACTGCGCGCCGCGGTGGACACGCAGCCGCCCTCGCCGCACTCCGCGCGCTATTGGCTCGCGGGCTCGGGTATTGCGCTCTCCCTCGCGCAGGAAAAGTCCGCGGCTGCTATGGCTGCGAAGGCAATCGACCAATACGAAGTGCTCGGCGACGTGCACGGCACGGCTGCCGCACGCAGGTGCTACGGCGCGGCGCAGATCCGGCTCGGGCAGATCGAGCGCGGTGAAGCGGCCGCGTCGTTGGCACTGGAAGCGTTTCGCGCATCCGGAAACAAACGGCTTATTGCGCTTGCGCTGCGAACGCTCGCGACCGCGCGCATTCTGCTCGGCGATCTCGAAAGCGCGAGCATGCGCTACCGCGAAGCACTGGCGCTTTCGCAGGCGCTGCAAGACGAGCGCGGCGTGCAGATCATCTGCGGAAACCTCGCCGAGATCGAGGCGTGCGCAGGCGACTACGACCAGGCGCTGCTCCACGGTAAAGAAGCGCTGGAGATTGCGCGGGCGCGGCGCGATTGGGTGATGGTGTGCACGCTGCTCATCAACGTTACCGCGTATCTATTCGCGCTGGATCGCCTTGCGGAAGCGCGTGCCGTGGCGCGTGAGGCGCTCAACGCGGCGGGCGAAATTCAGAGCGACATTCACACGGTCGTAGCAATTCAGCATTTGGCCGCGGTCGCGGCGACGTGCGGGGACGCTGAACGCGCCGCGCGGCTCATCGGGTATGTGGATGCCGAATACGCGCGGCTCGAAAACGTGCGCGAACCGACAGAAGCGCGTGAATACGAGCGCGCGATGAACGTGCTTGGCACACGCTTGCCTGCTGCCGACTTGGAAGTAAACCTCTGTGCGGGCGCTCTGCTGAGCGCACAGCACGCGAAAAGTGAAGCTCTCCTGACGTAATCGTAACAGTTTAACCTTTTGGCCGAAGCGAAGCGCGCGTAGCTTTGTGCCTACGGGGATCTTTTTTGCCGAGGTGCGCCGCTATGCGTCTGCGTTTCCAGCTTATTTTCGTTGCGCTCCCGCTCGTCATCGCCGCGTGTTCGGGCGGCGGCGTAACACCTCCGGCGGCGGAGCGAACCGCCCACGGCGCTGCCGGTACGACGGGAACGGCGTTTACGTACAGCGTCCATCCGCCGCTTCGGCGCGTCGGCGATTTGCTGCTGCACAACTGCCCCGGAACATCGGGAACGTGTTTGACGCCGGCATCGGTCGACAACGCCTACGATTACAGTTACTTCCCCGGCAAGTTCGATGGAACCGGGCAGACCATCGTTATCGTCGACGCCTTCGGCAGCCCGACGATTGCGTCCGATCTGGCCACGTTCGACGGCAAGACCATTGCCAATCTGCCCGCGCCGCCATCGTTTACCATCGTTTATCCCGGCGGCAAGCCGACCGTGAATTTGAGCAATGCAACGCAACTCGGCTGGGCCGAAGAAACCACGCTCGACGTCGAGTGGGCGCACGCCGCCGCGCCCGGCGCGAAAATCGTGCTCGTGATTTCGAACAACGATCAAGGCTCGACGATTCAGAACGTGCAGCAGTACGCGGTGACGCACTATCCGAACAGCATTCTCTCGCTCAGCTTCGGCGTGCAGGAAGCTTCCATCAACAGCGGCGCGAACAACACGCAACTCGCGCAGGCGCACGGCATTTACCAGCAAGCCGCGGCCAACGGCATCACCGTGATTGCTTCGGCCGGAGATCTGGGATCCTCCGGCGGTTTCCCGTTTGCGAATCCGCAATATCCCGCGTCGGATCCGTACGTCTTGAGCGTCGGAGGGACGAGCCTCTCGCTTACGGGCAACGGCAAGTACGGTGCGGAAACCGCGTGGAACGACGGCGCCGCGTGCACGCAGCCGTGCGGCGCAACCGGCGGCGCGCCGAGCACTATCTACGACGAAACGCTCTTACCGAACCAAGCCGCCTTGCTCGGCGCGTCGCCTTCGTCACCGCGGCAAGTTGCCGACGTTGCATTCGCCGCCAGCGATTCGGCCGTGCTCGTCTACATCGGCTTTACCGCGCCCGGCATTACCCCGGGAACGTACGCAACCGGCGGCACGAGTATCGGACCGCCGCTGATCGCGGGCATCATCGCCGTGGCAAATCAGCAGCGCGCGAAATTGAAGTCGCCCAAAGGCGGCGTCGGATGGATCACCAACGCCATCTACGGGCCATACGCGAGTGCGCAACGTTCCACGAAACCGCCGTTCCACGACATCACTTCGGGCAATAACGTATTTGCCGGCGGTATCACGTGCTGCACGGCAGGCGCGTCGTACGACAATCCGACGGGTCTTGGCACGCCCGACGTGAACAACCTCGTGGCGCTGCTGACGAATCTGTGATATGAGCGCCGAACTGCTCACCGCCTTCGCTACTTTGGGGACCGTCGTCGTGATCGGCGCGAGCGCCATCGCCGCGCTCATTCAACTGCGGCACATGCGTGCGAGCAACGAATTGGAGGCGGTGCTCGCGCTGCAGCGCGAGTTTCAATCGCCGCAAGTGCAAGGCGCGCTCGAGTACGTGCAGCAAGAGCTCCCGCAGCGGCTGGAGGAAGAACGCTATCGGCGCGAACTGTCGGCGATCGGCTACGTCAGCATCGAACGTCATCCGGAACTTGCCGCGTGCAACTGGTTCACGCAGATGGGCACGTTCCTTAAACACGGTTTGGTGAGCGAAGCAACGCTGATGGATCTCTATGCGCGGTTGATTCGCTACTATTGGATGGCGCTCGCACCCGCGGTTGCAGTCATGAGGCGCAAACGCGGCGACGGGCAGTACAGCGAATTCGAGTATCTCGCGTTTCACGCGAACACGTGGCTGGAACGCCATAGCGCCGGCACGTTCATACGCGATATTCCGCGCGTGCCGCTGCCCGACCCGTGGCGGGAACTGGACGAGCAGCGCGAAAAGGCGCCGCTCTCCGTACGCGGCATCGTTACTCTGGAACGACCGCGGTAGCCTCGATCTCCACTTTCGCGCCGTCTTCGAGTAATGCCGCAACCTGCACGAGCGTCATCGCTGGATACACCTCGCCGATAATCTCGCGATAGAGCTCGCCGACGCGCTTGCTCGACGCGCTATACTCGTGCTTGTCCGTGACGTACCACGTCATGCGTACCAGATGTTCGGGCTTTGCACCGGCGGCGGCGAGCACGGCAACGACGTTGCGCAGCGCCTGCGCCGTCTGTTCGGCGAAATCGGACGACACGAATTCTTCGCGCTCGTTCCAGCCGATTTGTCCCGCGACGAATATCTGCTCGCCGCGCGCCGCAACGCCGTTGCTGTATCCGCGCGGCCGTTTCCAGCCGCCGGGTTGAATGATTCGGCTCATGCGTAATCGGCCGCTGTGGTGAAGTCGGTTCCCGCGTTCGTCTT
This sequence comes from Vulcanimicrobiaceae bacterium, assembly GCA_035694945.1. Lineage (GTDB taxonomy): Bacteria > Vulcanimicrobiota > Vulcanimicrobiia > Vulcanimicrobiales > Vulcanimicrobiaceae > DATGJX01. Next base: position 5,777 of record DASSEZ010000104.1, on the reverse strand, counting down.
GAGTGCGCCCAGGACGAGTGTCAAAACGGCGGTCACGATGATGTTCACGATGAACGCGTAAAACATGTTCGCGCCTGCGAGGACCGTACCGCCGACGTGCAGCGGATAGAACGTTGCAAAGTGCGAATCGAGCGCCATCCACGTTGCGGCGCCCATTCCGGCGAGCCAACCCGCGAACAGCGCGCCTGGATGGAACCAGCGCGTGTAGAGCCCGAGCACGACCGCGGGAAAAATCTGGAGGATCCAGGCACCGCCGAGCAGTTGGAAATTGATCGCGAATTGCGGACGTACGAACACCGCGATGGAAAAGCCGCCGGCCAGAACGAGCAGCGCGATAAAACGGGCCGTATTGAATTCCGATGACGGCCTGGCTTGGCGCGCGCGAAACGATTGCAAAATATTGCTAGCGAAGAGATTTGCGGCGCCTATCGCCATGATTGCCGCCGGCACGAGCGCCCCGATCACGATTGCTGCGAAGCCGACGCCTGCAAACCAGTTCGGGAAGAACTGGGCGAAGAGTTGCGGGATCACCGTGTTCGCGTCTTTGCCGACGTTGATGTGTGCGGCCAGGGCGCAGTAGCCGAGCAGCGCGATAAACGTCAGCAATAAACTGTAAAGCGGCAGCAGCGCGCAGTTGCGGCGAATCACTTGCGCGCTCTTTGCGCTCAGCACGCTGGTCACCGAGTGCGGGTAGATGAAGAGCGCGAGCGCCGAACCGAACGCCAGCGTGGAATACGCGAAATACAGATTCGGCCCGAGAATGATGGAACCCGGTTTCGGCTTGGCGGCCAGCGCCGCTTGCGCCGCGTCGAAAATGTGCGCCCATCCGCCGAGTTTGGCGGGTATGATCGCGAGTGCGACAATGACGGTCACGTAGATGAGCGTGTCTTTCACGAACGCGATCATCGCCGGCGCGCGCAGTCCGCTCGTGAACGTGTAGGCCGCCAGCAGCACGAAGGCAATCACCAAGAAGAGCAGCGCGGACGCGTTGGTGGATGCAATCCCGGCTTTTTCCAGCACGGCCTGCATCCCGACGAGTTGCAGCGCGATGTACGGCATGACCGCCACCACGCCGGTGATCGCGACTGCGAGTTCGAGAGCGCGGCTTCCAAAGCGATCGTGCACGAAGTCGGCGGTGGTAACGTAGCCGCGGCGCTTGGCAATCGTCCAGAAGCGCGACATGATCAGAAAGATGAGCGGATACGCGATGGTGGTGTACGGTACCGCGAAAAACGCGAGTGCGCCCGCACCAAAAGCTAGGGCGGGAACGGCGATGAACGTGTATGCCGTATACAGATCGCCTCCGAGCAAGAACCACGAAACGATCGTTCCGAAACGCCGTCCGCCCAGCGCCCATTCGTCCAGGGAATTCAGTTTGGCACTGCCCCAACGCGCAGCAAGAAATCCGAGTACGGTGACGGCCAGCACGAGCGCGATGAAGATGATCGTGCCGCTACTCATTCGTCGCCTCGCGCGTCGCCAGATAGATCACCCATACGATGATCGCGGCCAGCACGATCCAGAGAATCTGATACCAGTAGAAGAAGGGAAAGCCGAACAGCGAGGGTTCGCGGCGCGCGTAGAACGGCGGGACGAGCGTCGCGACGAACGGCACTACCAGGAGCCAGTAGTAGAAGCGCTTGCTCATGCGGGCACGTTCGCAGCGTTAACGCTCGACGCCTTGCGTGCGCTCCGCCCAAATGGCCGTAAGCGAATGCGTTCCGAGCATCTGCGAGAGCGCCATGCCGGCGATGCACACCGCCGTCCCGATGATTTGATGCGGATGTATGTGGTTGTGCAACAGCGCGACGCTGAGCAGTCCGGCCAGAACCGGCACCGCAAACTGAAAGAGCGAGGTGCGCCCCGCGCCGAGTTGCGAGATGCCGTAACTCCATACCGGAAACGTCAGGACGATCGGAAATACCACCGAATAAGCGAGTACGCCCCAATCGCGCAGCGTGACGACGCTCCAATTTTGCGCGATCAGGCGCGGTATCGCGCCGGGCAGGATCATGATCGTACCGACGGTGATCGCGATCGCGACGAGCGCCGTAGGCGTATAGCGATCGAGCAATTGCGCGGTGAGCACGTTGAACATCGCGAAGACCGCCGCGGACGCCAGCGTCAGCCCGTCGCCGATGGCAAACGTCACGTGTCCGGAAAAGACGCCTTCGAATACCGCCACGCCGATCAGCGCCAGGGCCGCCCCCAACCACCGGCCGCTGCGTACGCGTTCGGTTTTGCGAAACGCGACGATCGCCAGCGTCATCATCGGTGCGAGCGTTGCGAGCAGCGCCGAGGCGAACGCCGTCGTGTGTGCCAGGCCAATGACCCATAAATACTGATACAGCCCGTACCCGCACGCGCCGCACGCTACGAGCAGCGGAATGTCGCGCTTGTGAATCGTTACACGCTCGCCCATTGCACGCGCGAGGAGAAAAGCCAGCGGCGTCATGGCCACGAAGCGCAGTCCGGTAAAGGCCAGCGGGTCGAAACGCGCCACGGCGTATTTCACGAGCACCGTATTGAGCGCCCACGCCACCGCAACGTACAGCAGGCTGAAATACATGAGCGTGCGGCGCGGCATCACCCGAGGGTGATACCCGCCGGAAGACAAACCTCCTCGCCAATGCTACAGTTCGTGGAAAACGACGGCGTGCAACTCTGCATGGAGCACCGCGGACATGGGCCACGGCACGTGCTGTTTCTGCACGGCTGGATTAGCGCGCGCCGCATGTGGTACGACGTTGCGGAACGCATGGATCCGGCGCAGTTTACGCTGCATCTGCTCGACTTTCGCGGTAACGGCTCGAGCGATCGGCCTCGCGACGGTCACGATTTGCTCGGCTACGTCTCCGATGCGCGAGCCGCTCTCGCGTCGATCGACGCGCCCGTTACGATTGCCGCGCATTCCATGGGCGGCAAGGTTGCGCAGTATCTCGCCGGCGAGCACCCGCGTAATCTCGAACGCCTCGTGCTCGTCGCGCCTGGAACCGCTGCGGGCGGGCGCGCGAGCGAACGTCAGCGCGAGTCCGCACTGAGCGCATTCGGAAGCCGCGCGAAGATCGAGGCCTTTCAGCGCGCCGCAATGGCGCGATCGCCGCAGCCGCAGGCGATGGAACGCATCGTCGAGGATGCGCTCATCGCGCAGTGGGAGCACTGGTACGGCTGGTACGACAACGGGCGCTTTGCGGAATTTACGGATCGTCTCGCCGAGATCAACGTTCCCGCGTTGTGCATCGGCGGTGCGAATGATCCGCTGGTTCCGCCGAGTCGCCTCAAACGCGAGGTTGCGCACGCGATTCGCGGTTGCTTGCACGTGACGCTGCGCGATGCGGGTCACAACCTCCCGGTAGAAACTCCCATCGAAATCGCCCAAGCGCTAACGTCTCGCTAATTGCCCCAACCGCTCGACGAACCGTGCATCGAGTACGATGAATTGCCCCACGAACTTCCGTCGGTGCATGCACTTGTTTTCGCGTTGCGATAGGCGACGCGTACCGACGTGTCGTCCGTCGTTCCGGGTAATGCACTAACACACGGGTTTGGCGTTGCAGCGGCTGTTCCGCCGTCGTCGCCGGCAGTTCGTGCGCTGGTTGCTTCGTCGAAGTTGCCTTCGCGCGAGCCCGCAACGGCCACATACGGCGGCGCATCGAACGTGCGCAGTACCGACGTTCCGGTTTTCGTCGCAACGATGCTGCCGGCCTGATCTTTCAGCGTCACGGTAATGAGCGCGGTCACGCGGCTCTCCGCAACGTACGCATTGGTTTGCACGTTGGCGGCGCAGTTCGTCTGCGACGGATCGCATGATGGCCCAGGAGTCGGTTCGCTGGAGTCGGTCAGCGCAATGGTTTCTGTCGCGGTGTACGTGCACGTCGCATTGGCGCATGTGGACGGCAGCGGTGCGAACGTCGGAAGCGGATTCGGCATACCGCCCGAGCGCATTTCCGCGGCAATGCTTTCCTGCAGGGAGGTCAACGCGCGCTGATATCCCGCGGCGATATACGGCTGCGCCATTCGTGCGACGGCCATGCGCGTCATCGCGAGGGATGCCGAAAGAATCGTCGTCGCAACGAGCGCTATCAGCGCGATGTAGTAAAGCGTGCCCGCCAGCATTACGGAGCGCTGCTCGGCAGCGGAATCAGGCCGGGCCGATCCACTTGAGAGCCCGGCAGCGGCGCCTTTTCATCCACCGCGCCGGAGACGCTCACGACACCCGAATCGCCGCTACGTCCGGGCTCCGGTGTGTATTGTACGGTAACGGTGATTTGCGCCGGGCTCGTGCTGCCGGTGATCGTCGTCGTGACCGTTCCCGAAGAAATGCTTTGCGTTCCGGCGGGCGCCGTGCCGGGTGAGCCGTATTTCCATGCATTTTGCGCGACGCGAAGCGTCTGCTGTGCGATGACCATCGCCCGCATGCGCGCCGGGCCGCCTTGTTGCGCCATGTGCTTCGCCACCGTCGCGATCGCAAAAAATGCGCCGGCGACAACGACCGTTGCGATTGCCACGGCAACGGCCGTCTCGACGAGCGTGATACCGGATTGGCGGCGGAGTCTCACACCTCCGAAAGTGCCCGCGCGGGCTTCTTTCGCGACACGAGGGCGCGCCAGCGTTCCATGGGAATGCGCAAGAGCGGACGTTCGAAGAGATACGTGACGAGCGTCGCCTGCGCGATAGTCACCGCAAACGCAACCAGCGTGAACGTGAACTCCCAGTGCGGATCGCCGTGCTGATCTTGGCCGGCATACGGCGGGATGTGCCACTTGAGCAGCAACCGCGCCAGCGGCTGATGGTACAGGTACAAGTTGTATGAGATCGCGGCGAATAACAACAGCACCGGATTTGCGAGAAGACGTTGCCATGCCGGTACCGCAAGCAGCGAGCCCAATCCCATCAGCACGAACGCAACGCCCACCAGCGTGCGGTTATGAATTTGCCATACGGTCGACCATTCGTCCGTCGTGCGGATCGACCACAAATTCTGCAGCAGCAGCGTGAGCATGACGAATCCCGCAATGGCTGCGAGCGTTGCCAGCGGTGCAGCCCAGCCGGCTTTCACGTCGCGCCAGCGCACGAATAAAAGCGCGGAAATCATGCCGGCTGCAAAAATGTCCAGATAACCGGGCAGATTGTAGATCAGCAGGCCCATGGACGTGTGGTAGCAGCAATCCGCGGCGTACGTGCGATACATCAGTGTGATTGCGACCATCGCGCCGGCGGTTACCCACGGAACGCGCTTGAACGCCAGCCACAGCAGCGGAAAGATGGCGTAAAATTCCACTTCGACGGCGAGCGTCCACAGCACGCCGTTGATCGAACCGTACGTGTCCTGCCACCACGTATGAATAAATAGCAGATGCGTGCCGATGTCGCGCAATGCTTCGCCGGCATTGGAAAACTGCGCGTACCCAATGGCTATGACGGCAACGATCGACAGCACGTACGACGGAACGATCTTCATCGCGCGCCGATACGCAAAATGGCCCCAGGTCGGCGGTGCCTCGCCGCGCGCAAGCGCTTTTACGAAGGGATAGACGATGACGAAACCGCTTATGTAGAAGAAGAGATCGACGCCCGCAAATCCGGTTTCCGGAATGAATTGCAGCCACGGGCGCGGAGCGGGTAGCCACGATATCTCCCAGATGTGATACCAAAGCACGAGCAGCACGGCGATACCGCGCAATCCGTCGAGGACGCCGAGCCGAGTTTGGGCCATGCGCTACTCTTCGGCAACGCTCCCTGTCACCCTGAGGCATCGAAGGGCGCTGCCCTGTCAC
>DASSEZ010000103.1:0-19946 GCA_035694945.1 Vulcanimicrobiaceae bacterium | reverse complement strand
CGCAGGCGGTCCGTTTCGTTCAGCAACCGCTTGCGCACCCGGATGGATTTCGGCGTGACTTCGACCAGTTCGTCGTCCTCGATGAACTCGATTGCCCGTTCGAGCGAAAGTTCTTCCGGCGGCGGCAGTTTGACGTTTTCGTCCGAGCCGGCAGCGCGCATATTGGTAAGCTTCTTTTCGCGCACCACGTTGAGCGCGATGTCCTTGTCATCGTTGGCACGTCCGACGACCATGCCTTCGTAGACGTCGGTACCGGGGCCGACGAAGAACCGCCCGCGCTGCTCCAGGCCCATGAGCGCATAGCCGGTAACGCGGCCCGTGTCGCTTGCGACGAGCGCGCCGATGTTGCGGCCCGGCAGTTCGCCTTGCCACTCCTGATGATCGTAATACGTGTGCGACATGACTGCCGTACCGCGCGTCAACGTCAGCAGTTCGCCGCGCAATCCGAAAATCGCGCGCGTCGGCATGGTGTATTCCAGACGGCGCGAATCGCCGACGTTGATCATGTTCGACATGATCGCTTTACGGCGCCCAAGCGCTTCGATTACGGGGCCTTCGTATTCGGACGGCACGTCGACCACGACGTACTCCACCGGCTCCCATTTCTTGCCGTCGCGTTCGGTGATGATGACCTGCGGTTTGGAAACCTGCAATTCGTAGCCTTCGCGGCGCATCGTTTCGATGAGAATCGAGAGATGCAATTCGCCGCGGCCGCGCACCTCGAACGTGTCCGCGGATTCGGTGTCCGACACGCGCAGTGCGACATTCGACTCGAGTTCCGCCATCAAGCGCGCGCGAATCTGGCGCGAGGTTAGGTACTTGCCTTCCTTGCCGGCGAACGGCGAGTTGTTCACACTGAAGAACATCGACACCGTCGGCTCATCCACTGCAACCGCGTGTACGCCTTCCGGTGCGTTCACATCCGCAATCGTATCGCCGATGTTCAAACCTTCGATACCCGATACGCAAATGATGTCGCCGGCGGACGCCTCCTCGACTTCGACGCGTTCCAAACCTTGGAACGTCAGCAGTTTGGTCAACCGTAAACCGCTCTCGACGCTGCCCTCGCGCGCCACTTTGACGATCGGCGCGTTGATGCGCGAACTTCCGCGGAAAATGCGGCCGATGCCGATGCGTCCCACGTACTTGTTGTGATCGATTGCGGAAATCAGCATTTGGAAGCCGCCCTCTTCGCTGGGCGCCTCCGGCACGTGATCGCAGATCACTTTGAACAACGGCTCCAGGTTGTCGCTTGCATCTTCCAGCGCGCGTTTGGCGATGCCGAGTTTGCCGTTGGTGTAGATTACCGGGAAATCGGCCTGCTCGTCGCTCGCGCCCAGTTCGATGAAGAGATCGAAGACTTCGTTGACGACTTCGGTGGGTCGCGCGTCCTTGCGGTCGATCTTGTTGACGACCACGATCGCTTTGAGATCCAGTTCGAGCGCTTTGCGCAGCACGAACCGCGTTTGCGGCATTACGCCTTCGGCCGCATCGACCAGCAGCAGCACGCCCTGCACCATCTGCAGCACGCGTTCCACCTCGCCGCCGAAATCGGCGTGGCCGGGCGTGTCGACGATGTTGAATTTCACGTCCCCGTGCCGAACGGCCGTGTTCTTCGCCAAAATCGTGATACCGCGCTCGCGTTCGAGCGGGTTGGAATCCATCACGCGCGTTTCGACGTGCTGGCCTTCGCGGAAGACGCCGCTCTGCTTGAGCATGGCGTCCACCAGCGTCGTCTTGCCGTGATCGACGTGAGCGATGATGGCGACGTTGCGGATATCGGGACGGGTCTTCACGGTGACGTTCTTACCATAGAAGCGGCTCCGGACGCTACTGTTTTGGGTGGTTCGCCCTACTGGGCGGCGCGCGGGAGGGTGAACCAGAAGGTCGTTACCTTGTTCGGCTCGCTCTCAAAACCGATGCGTCCGCCCATCAGGCTGACCAGTTCCGAGCAGATATAGAGGCCCAGACCAATGGACGCGTCGCCGTTATCGTGGCCGATACGCCCGAAGCGCGTAAAGAGCTTGTCGCGCTCGTTGTCGGGCACCCCGGGGCCCTCGTTCTTCACCGCGAACAGCACCTGATCGTCGGCCGGTTTGATTTCCACTGCGATGACCGATCCGACGGCCGAATATTTTGCGGCGTTCGAAAGCATGTTCGTGAGCACTTGCACGACCCGGCCTTCGTCGGCGTTCACGCGCGGCAGCGGCTCCAAATACAGCGTGCGAAAATCGCGATCGGGGTGCTGGCTTTCCATGCGCGCAACCGATTCTTCCGCGACCGCGATGGGATCGACCGGCTCGAAACGCAGCGTGAGTTTGCCGGCATCCATGCGCGAGAGCAAGAGAAAGTCATCGAAAATCGCGGAAAGGCGCCCGGTCGATGCGGTAAGGACGCCGAGCAACTCCTTGCGCCGCTCGGCGGAAAGCGAATCGAAATGCGTTTCGAGCAGCACCGTCGCACCGCGAATTGCCGAGAGCGGCGAGCGCACTTCGTGGGAAACGATCGCCAAGAACTCGCTCTGCGCGCGCGAGGCTTGCTCGAGCATTTGGCGGCGTTCCACCTCGATCTGATGGCCGCGCATGTTGCCCAGCGCAAGGCCCACGAGATTTACGAAGAGCTGCATCTGCCGCAGCGTTTCGCGCGAGGGCACGAGCGCGTCGAGCGGCCCGTCGACGGAAACGTACCCGATCATTTCGCCTTGCGGGTCGGCGAGCACCAGCGTGAGCGAATCGTGCTCGTGCCATGCGTTCGGGCGGTCGCGTACGCGATCGATCGGCACCTCACCCGTGTAAATGTTGTATGCCCACAACTGTTCGCGTTCGGCCGGAATGTAATAACAGTGCGGCACGACTTCGAATTCCGGCTGCAGCAGCTGCATCATCGCATCGCGCGGAATGTGCTCGCCCAAGCGTTCTTCGATCGCTTCGTGCGGAAAACCGATGATGACGCGGCGGTACATCTCGCCGCCTGGTTTGTCGGACGCGACGATGGAGACGTACCTGAAGCCGTAGAGATCGCTCAGGCCGCGTGCGATGGACTCGAGCGCCGGCCCGGCGGCCTGCGCCTGCAAGATATCCTGCGTTATCTCAAAGAGACGCTGCAGCACACGGCTTTCGTGCGTCTCTTCACGAACGGTGGCCATGGGATTGTGGGAGAGTTTGGCGTTCACGGAGTACGCTTCCCCTATGCCGCCCGTGCTCGTTAATGCGAATTGCGTAAAGGGTGCGCTGCGTCATCTGCCGGACGCAAGCGTCGACCTCATCATCACCGATCCGCCGTACGGCATCGAAGGCGATCGCCTGCACCGCCATTACAACCGCGACGAGCGCTTCGTTATCGGCGGCTACGTGGAGGTCGAAAAACAGGCATACAACGCTTTCAGCCGCGCCTGGATCGCCCAAGCGGAGCGTGTGTTGCGGCCGGGCGGCCAGATCTACATCGTGTCAGGGTACACGAATCTGTACGACGTGCTCGACGCGCTGCGCGGCACGAGCCTGGTTGAAATCAACCATCTCATTTGGAAGTACAACTTCGGCGTATATACGTCCCGAAAGTACGTGTCCTCGCACTACCATATTTTGTATTACGCCAAGCCCGGCGGACGGCGCACGTTCAACCTGCAAGCGCGCTTCGCGCTGGATGCAAGCGCGCCCGAGGGCGGTTCCGCGAATTACCGCGATCGCGAAGACGTGTGGCTCGTCAATCGCGAGTACAAGCCGGGGCGTGCGAAGAACAAGAACGAATTGCCCGCCGCGCTGCTGGAGAAGATGATCGCCTACAGCAGCAAACAAGGCGACTTGGTATGCGATTTCTTCATGGGCGGCGGATCGACGGGAGCCGTGGCAATCGGCATGAACCGGCGTTTTGCGGGCTTTGAAGTATCGAAAAAAGCGTACGAATCATGCGTGAAACGCATTGAAGCCGTCGTTCCGGGTTCGCTTGTACGAGCCGCGCCGCGTGCGCATGTGGTGCGCAATCGCGGCAAAGCGTGGACTGCGGCCGAGTCGCAGCGCCTTGCCAAACGCTATCGCGACTTGCTTGCCAAAGGCATGCGCAAAGGCGACATCGTCGCCGCGCTGAGCTCGGAGTTCAAACGCGGCGCGTGGGCGATCCGCAAGCGCCTGGCGTCGGTGCTTACGGCTGCGGGTAGCCGGTGATGCTGCGAATCTCTTCGTAGAGCGGGCGCAGGCGCGCGTACATGCGCCGGTACACGCGCTGATACAGCGCATCGTAGACGCGCCGGTTTTCCGGTATCGGTTCGAAGGTCCGATCGACGCGCGTCATCGCGCGCACGGCGCTTGCGAAATCGGGATGCATGCCAACGCCGACGGCTGCGGAAATCGCTGCGCCTAAGCCGGATGTTTCGTACACGTGTGCGCGCGAGGCGGGCAGGCCGAACGCATCGGCGGTAATCTGCATCGCCGCGTCGCTCTGCGATCCGCCGCCGGCGACGCGCAGCGATGCAATCCGCAGGCGGCCGCGCTTTTCGATGCGTTCTTTTCCCTCGCGCAGTGCAAACGCCAATCCTTCGAGCATCGCGCGGTAGACGTGCGAACGCGTGTGCACGTCGCCGAACCCGATGATCGCGCCTTTGGCTTCCGGCCCGGGATTTTTGAGCCCGGGCGACCAGTACGGCTGCAGCATGAGCCCCATGGAGCCGGGCGGCACCGCACCGATGAGGTCGTCGCCCCACACGCCGAATTGCTCTTTGAACCAGCTTACCATCCAGTAGCCGCGAAAAATCTGCACTTCCACGTTGTACGCTCCCGGCAGTGCTGCGGGATATGGTGGAATAAACGGCGTCGCTTCCAGATAGCGATGCGTCGTTACGTTAATCGTTGCGGTGGTTCCGAAACTCAGGCACCCGATGCTCGGATCTATACAGCCGGCGCCAAGGACTTCGCACGCTTTATCTGCCGCGGCCGCTACGATTGGCGTTCCGCGCGGAATTCCGGTTTGCGCCGCTGCGCCGTCCGTAATCTCGCCGATAATGGTTCCGGACTGCACGAGATCCGGCAGCAGCTTTCGATCAATGCGCAGCGCCTGCCATTTCCAGTCGCCTCGATTCGCCCAGCGCAAGCCTTTGTAATCGAACGGAACGTAAGCGACCTGTGATCCAATCGAATCGACGAAGCGCCCGCTCAACTTTTGCAGCAAAAACCCGGAGAGCAGCAGATATTTGTGCGTCGCGCGCCACACGCCCGGCTCGTGCTCGCGCAGCCAATTTGCTTCGGCTTCACGCTGAAAGTAGCGGATCGTTTGCGAAACGCCCGCGGCTGCGAACGCCGTGCGCCACAGCCTAGAAATCGGCGGCACGTGCGCGGCTTTTCGCTGATCGAGCCAGGTGATCGCGGGCCGAAGCGGCTCGCCGCGTTCGTCGACGTTGATTACCGTCCCGCGCTGCGCGGTTACCGCAGCGGCGGCAATGCGTTCGCGCAGTTCGGGCTGCTCTTGCCACAGCGCGCCGCACGACTCGCACACAGCCTGCCAAAACGCATGTGCATCATGCTCGTGCCAGCCCGGATTCGGCGAGGTATAGCCCTCGAGCGCGACGCGCGACTTTGCCAGCAGCGTGCCGTTCGCATCAAAGACCAGCGCGCGAACGCTTTGCGTTCCGTTGTCGATGGCAAGCAACAAGTCGCGGCTCACGCCGGCACTCCGTAATGTGTGCGAATGCGTTCGCAGTATAGGCCGGCCTCGCGTTCCCACGCCGCATCGTTCCAGCCGAGTTCTTCTGCGCAGAGCGCTTGCAGGCGGGGAAACAACTCGTGCGCGCCGCCGCGTAGCTGCAATCCCAGCCGCGTGCGGCGCAGCAGCAAATCGTCCAAATGCAACACGGATTCGCAGCGAAGCGCGTAGCGCAGTTCCGCCCACGTCGTCTGCGTACCGGCGATCGGTTGCAGTTCTCCGGATCTCGCGAGATCGGTGACGGTGCGTGCATGTGCGCCGTAGCGTCCGTTCAAGTGCGGGAACTCGGTGGGCGCCGCATCGTCGAAGATGCGCAGCGGGCGAAGGTCAATTCTCGTGCCCGCACGTTTGCATGCGAATTTGAGCGCGCGCAGCGCCATCGGCCGAAACGTCGTGAGCTTACCGCCGGTGATCGTGACGACGCCGCGATCTTCGGTGAGCAGGCTGTCGCGGCTCTCGCTCGATGGGCTCGCGCCGCTGCCGATAACCGGACGTACGCCGGCGAACGTGGATACGATGTCGTCGCGTGTTATGCGCGCGGCCGGAAATTGTGCGTCCAGGGCTGCCAGCAAGTACCGCACCTCGTCCGCGGAGATCGACGGCTCCGCGCGTAAATCTGCGCGATGATCCAAATCCGTCGTGCCCACCAGTGTGACGCCGGACCACGGATACGCGAACACCGGGCGACGATCCGCGGGATGCGCGAACGCGACGGCGTGGCGCAGCGGCAAACGCTCGCGCCCGAGGATGAGGTGGCTTCCGCGCAGCGGACGCATGCCCGCAACGCCGGCGAAAACGCCGGTCGCGTTGATGAACATGCGCGCGGCGACACGCTGTTCCCGATCTCCGGGAATGTCGCGTACGAGCGATGCACTGGCGCGGCCGTGTTCCCGATCGACGGTAAGCGCTTCCGCGTAGTTGAGCGCACGTGCGCCGAAGCGTTCGGCTTCGGAGAGCAGACGCAGCACCAGGCGCGCGTCGTCGGTCGTGGCGTCGGTGAACGTGTGGGCACCCAGCAATCCGCTTTGCGCGATCGCCGGTTCTTCTTCGAGCGCGTGCTGCGCATCTAGATAGCCGTGATCGCTGCGCCCGGCAAGCCGATCGTAGAGGGCGAGTCCGAGTTGCGTCACCATGCGGCCCGGGCGCGAATGTTTGTATGCCGGCATCATGAACGGCATCGGCTCGACCAAACCGGGCGCTTCGCGCAGCAGCGCTTCTCGCTCGTGTACCGACTCACGCGTGAGGCGCAGTTTTCCGGCTTTTAGATAACGCAGTCCGCCGTGGACGAGCTTACTCGACCGGCTCGACGTGCCGCTCGCGAAATCACCGCGCTCCACGAGCGCCGCGCGCAGCCCGCGGCGCGCGGCTTCCAGCAAAACGCCTGCGCCCGTGACGCCGCCGCCGATCACCAGCAGATCGAGCGGGCGCGCAAGTTCTTCCCACACCGCGTCGCGCGAGAACACGGCGCTACACCAATTTTCCGGGATTCATCATGCCGTCGGGGTCGAAGTGCGAAAAAAGCGCGCGCATTGCTTCGATACCGAGATCGCCTTTTTCCGCGTGCAGGTACGGTTTGTGATCGACGCCGACGCCGTGCTGATGGCTAATGGTTCCGCCGTTTGCGACGATGGCAGTGCTGACGGCAGCCTTGAGCGCGCGCCACCGCTCGATGTTCTCTTCGTACGTCGCCGCAAGCGGAAAGATGAACGTCGAGTAAACGCTCGAGCCTTGCGGATACACGTGCGAGAGATGGCTGTACGCATGCACGCGATCGCCGAGCGCGTTGCGCCCCGCGTCCTCCATCGCATGCATCATCGTGCGCACACGCGGCCAGTCGACAGCCGTTTCGATAGTGTCAACCGCGTAACCGTGCTCCCACAGCGTATTGCGTAAATACACACCGCGAAAACGGTTCTCACGCCACTTCTCGCCGAGGCGCCGCCCGAAATACACGCCGCCTTGTGCGCGGCAGATGCGCCGCGCCGCGCCAAGAGATCCGTCGGCGCCGACGATCAGTAAACATTTAGTCTCGCGCATGCCGCGCATCGCGAGCAGGCGTTCCATCACCGCAGCCGCGGCTGATCCCGCCATGCGCAGCGTCGTCAGCGTTTCCATTTCGTTCGCAAGGCGAATCATCGAGAGTGGAACGTCCGCGTGCACGAGCGCATGCACCGCAGCTTGCGCATGCTGCCAGTCGGCAAAGAACCAGCCGTGAAACGATTCGTGCCGCGCGATCGCGCGCACGCGCACCGACGCATCGGTGACGATCCCGAGGCGCCCTTCGCTGCCGAGCAGCATTTCGCGAATATCGAGCCCCGCGGCCGATGCCGGAAATGTTGGAATGTCGAGCGGGCCCGCCGGCGTTTCAACGTGCGCGCCGGCGAACAGCTCTTCGATACGCCCGTATTTGAGCGATTGCTGTCCGGACGAACGCGTCGCGATCCATCCGCCGAGCGTCGAGTATTCGAACGATTGCGGAAAGTGTCCGAGCGTATAGCCGCGCTCGCGCAGCTGTGCTTCCAAGTGCGGGCCGCTTACGCCCGCTTCGAAACGGGCAAGCCGGCTTTGCGCGTCCAGTTCGAGCAGCCGGCGCATGCGTGCGAGCGAGATCGTGAGCACCGGCGCATCGCCGCCGGGCGGATTGACGTGTCCCGCGACACTCGTGCCGCCGCCATATGGTACGACGCGCGCGCCGCAGCGCTTGGCGAATTCCAGCAGATCGCGAACGTCGCGCGTGGACTGCGGAAACGCAACGCCGTCGGGGACGCGATCGATGCGTCCAAATCGCAGCGCCAGCCAATCGGGCAGACTCTGGCCGCGCGCATGGCGCACGCGCGTCTCAGGATTCGTAATAATGCGCGAATCGGAGGGCAGGCGGCTCGGCGGAAGGGCAGCGATGACGCTCGCGAGCGCCGCATCGGTCGGCGGCACGCCGCTGCCCGCGCGTTCTTGCAAATACGCAATCGCGGCTTTTGGTAGCGAAAGATGTACGGACTCCTCACCCCAGCCGTTCCAGCGGCGCATGACGTATGTATCGCGCGGGCCGCCGGAGAATACCTGCGCATCGTGATAACGCGCCGCAAATTGTTGCTCGGCGGACTTGCTGCAGCCGGAGCGCTCGCAGCGGGCGATGCCGTCTACCGGTTTTCGACCGACGACGATCGTGTGATCGTCGCGGCAATTGCGCCGGTGATGATCGGCGCCGACGTGCCCGCGCAAGACGTCGTGCGCGGATTCGACGTCGCCGTTGCGGGACTTCCGCTTGCGGTGCAAGGCGAAGTGCATCAGCTGCTCGGCATCTTACGCTTTCCGGTGACGCGCGCGCTGGTCGCCGGCATCTGGCATCCGTGGCAGAACGCCGATCGCGGCGAAATCGCGGCGTTTCTCGAACGCTGGCGTTACAGCAACGTCGCGCAACTGCGCAGTGCGTACGACGCGCTCCATCAACTCGTGCTGGCCGCGTGGTACGGTAACAACGTCGCTTGGACGGCGATCGGCTATGCCGGTCCGCCGCACGTCGCGTAATGATTCGCGATATCGTCGCCGAGGGCGTCAAAGGCGGGTGGAAAGCGCACGACGCGGCGCAACTCCGCCAGAATACGCACGTCGAATGTGACGTGGCAATCGTCGGCACCGGCGCGGGCGGCGGCACGAGCGCGGAGATTCTCGCGCAAGCCGGTTTGCGAGTCCTGCTGATCGAGGAAGGTCCGCTGCGTTCGTCTTCGGACTTCCACATGTTGGAACGCGAAGCGTATCCGCAGCTGTATCAAGAGTCGGCAGGGCGGCGTACCAAGGATAAAGGCATTACGATTTTGCAGGGCCGTTCCGTCGGCGGTTCGACGACCGTGAACTGGACCAGCAGTTTTCGCACGCCGCCAGAAACGCTGCAGTATTGGCGCGAGCATTTCGGATTGCACGAATTCGGCGATGCCGATCTCGCACCGTGGTTCGCGCACATGGAGCATCGCTTGAACGTGCATCCGTGGGAGCAGCCGCCGAACGAAAACAACAGTTTGCTGCGGCAAGGTGCGCAAAAGCTCGGCATCCCGACGAAAATCATTCCGCGCAACGTCAAAGGCTGCTGGAACATTGGCTATTGCGGAATGGGGTGTCCGACGAACGCCAAGCAGTCGATGCTGGTCACGACGATTCCCTCGGCGCTCGAGCACGGCGCGACGCTGTACTATCGCGCGCGCGCCGAGCAGTTCCGCTTCGACGGAACGCGCATCACGTCGCTCGTCGTGCGCGCGCTGCAGTCCGACGGCATTCATCCGTCGGCACATACGATTACGGTGCACGCTCGTCACTACGTGCTCGCGGCGGGCGCAATCGGCAGCCCGGCCGTGCTGCTGCGCAGCGGATTACCCGACCCGTAC
Source organism: Vulcanimicrobiaceae bacterium (assembly GCA_035694945.1). Lineage (GTDB taxonomy): Bacteria > Vulcanimicrobiota > Vulcanimicrobiia > Vulcanimicrobiales > Vulcanimicrobiaceae > DATGJX01. The sequence continues at coordinate 9,879 of DASSEZ010000103.1, read as the reverse complement.
CACCGCGCCGGCAAACGCACGTTTTTGCACCCGACCGTTATTTCGGCGGCGGTGATGCCGCAGCAAGTGAACGGATTCTCCGGTGCGCCGCAATCGATCTACTCCGATCATTTCTTGCGTACGCAGCCCATCGACGGGGCCATCGGGTATAAACTCGAAGTACCGCCGCTGCATCCGGTGTTGATGTCGACGACGCTCGTCGGCTTCGGCGAGCCGCACGCGCAGTTGATGTCGCAAACGCCGAACGTGCAAGTCATCATCGCGCTGCTGCGCGACGGGTTTCACCCCGACAGCGAAGGCGGCACGGTGGAACTGCGCAGCGACGGCACGCCGCTGCTCGATTATCCGATTACGCCGTACGTCTGGGACGGCGCGCGCCGCGCACTGCACACCATGGCGCAGATTCAGTTCGCCGCGGGCGCGAAAACGGTGCTGCCGCTGCACGAGAACGCCACGCCTTACGCATCATTAGCTGCGGCGCAACGTGCGATCGACGGTTTCCCGATGGCGATCCTACGCACGCGTGTCGCCAGCGCGCACGTGATGGGCGGCTGCGCGATGGGCGAGGACGCCAAGACTTCCGTCGTCGACAGTTTCGGATCGCATCATCACGTTGCGAATCTCTCGGTCCTCGACGGGTCGGTTTTCCCGACGAGCATCGGCGCAAATCCGCAACTCTCCATCTTTGGAATCATGGCCCGCAATGCAAGCCGCTTGGCAAGCCGTTTGAACGGGTAGGTTTGCGGCGTGGCGGAATCTTTGCTGACCGTTGTCGTCGCGATCCTGGTCAATTTCGCGATTGCCCTGGCGAAATACGTGGCGGCATTCTTTACCGGCAGCGCGTCGATGCTCGCCGAAGCGATCCACTCCACGGTCGATACGGGCAACGAAGCGCTGCTGCTGCTCGGCTGGCATCGTGCGCGCAAACCGGCGGACGAGCAGCACCCGTTCGGCTACGGCCAGGAGATTTATTTCTGGTCGCTCGTCGTCGCGATCGTGATCTTCGGGCTTGGCGGCGGCGCCGCGATCAGCGAAGGCGCATGGCGGATCGTCGAACCGCACAAACTCGAAAACATCGCCTGGAATTACGCCGTGCTCGGTATCGCGCTGGTGTTCGAGGCGGTGTCGTGGGTCGTCGCGTATCGCGCCGTTCTCGGCGAGCAGCCTGATATGGGAGTCATTGCGGCGGTTCGGCGCAGTAAAGACCCGAGCCGCTTCGTCGTGTTTTTGGAAGATACGGCGGCAATCATCGGCCTGCTCATCGCATTGGTGGTAGGCACGTTGCTGGCATCGCTGTTCCCCGAGCTGTATTTGGACGCAATCGCATCCGTCTTGATTGGATTGCTGCTGCTCGTCACGGCGATTTTTTTGATGGCCAAAACACGAAGTCTGTTGATCGGGGAAAGCGCCGACAAGGAAATCGTTGACGGCGTGCGCGCGCTGCTCGATGCCGACGCGCAGATTGAGTGCGTCGAGCGCATCATTACCACGCAATTCGCGCCGGAGCACGTGATCGTGAATTTGGATATCCGGTTTGCGCCGAACCTGAGCAGCGATGAACTGCCGCATGCCATCGACCGCATCGAACGCGCGATACAAGAGCGTTTTCCGGAAATTCGGGAGATGTTCATCGAAGCACAGGCGCTTACGGCGCGCTAGCGCACGTAACTGCCGCCGTTCACGTCGATGGTTGCCCCGTTCGCGTAGTTTGCGGCGTCGCTTGCGAAAAATGTAATGATCGAAGCCACTTCCTCGGGTTTGCCGATGTACCCCAAGGGCACTTCTGCGGTCAGTTCGTGCCCGCGCTCCTCGATATCGGTCGCGGCCATGTCCGTCTCGATGAAGCCGGGTGCAATGGCGATCGCCACGATCCCGTCTTTCGCGCACGAGCGTGCGATGGATTTCGTGAGGTTTGTCAATGCCGCTTTGCTCGCGCCGTAGTCGGCGAACGTGAGTTCACCTCTGTGAGCCGCGCGTGATACGATGTTCAAAATTTTTCCGCGCTTGCGTTCGCGCATGTGCTGCATCACCAAGAACGCAAGGTTTGCCGCGCCGAACAAATTGACGTCGAACGTGCGCTGCCAGCCGGCTCGCCACGACTCGTAATCCGTCCCGGAAAATGGATTTTCCGAAAAGATCGCGGCGTTGTTCACGAGCACGTCGATGCCGCCCAGGCGGGTGAGCGCAGCATCGACGAGTGCGGGAAGCGTCGCGTGATTCGCGATATCGCATTGCTGCGCCCATACGCGGCTGCCAAGTTCGTTGCACAAGGCATCGGCTTGCTCGCTTTCGCGATTGTACGTGAAAAAGATGGACGCATCGGCTTTATGCAGGGCGCGAACGGCCGCCCGGCCGATGCCGCGTGAACCGCCGGTCAGCAAGACGTTCATGGCGGGGGTGTTCGTCGCCGGGCGGTGAAATCGTTCGCATGCAACTAGAACCTTACATTTTCTTTTACGGCCGCTGCGAAGAGGCGCTCGAATTCTACAAAAGCGCAATTGGCGGCACGTATGAACTCAATCGCTTCGAAGGCTCTCCGATGGCTGACCAAGTGCCGGCGGACCAACGAGATAAGGTCATGCATGCGTCGTTTAAAGGCGACGGCTTTAGCTTTATGGCCTCGGACGGCGATCTCTCGAAGAAACTTGATCCCGACGCCGGTAACGTTTCAATCTCGCTTGGTCTCGAGGACGGCGCGCAAGCCGAACGCATATTCAACGCGCTCGCGGACGGCGGCAAAGTCGCGATGCCGTTTGCCGACGCGTTTTGGGGCGGCAAGTTCGGCATTGTCGTCGACAAGTTTGCGACCGAGTGGATGATTACGTCTGGATAATCATGCCTACGTTCTAGCCGCGCGTCCGCGAGGATTACCCGAAGCGAACAACTGGCGCATCGTCGACGAGCCGTCGCCCGAACCAGCCGACGGCGAAGTGCTCGTGAAAACGCTGTATCTGTCGGTCGACCCGGCGATGCGCGGCTGGATGGACGACAAGCCGTCGTATCTACCACCGGTCGAGATCGGCGAGGTGATGCGCGCGCTCGGTGTGGGGCAGGTCGTGGCGTCAAAACACGCGAGGTTTGCACCCGGCGATTTCGTGAGCGGCATGCTGGGCGTGCAAACCTTTGCGTGCGTCCGCAGCGATACTTTGGCGAAGATCGATCCGAATCTCGCGCCGCTGCCCAAATACCTGAGCGTGCTCGGCATGACCGGCATGACGGCCTACTTCGGCCTGTTCAAGATCGGCGAAGCGAAGGCGGGCGATACCGTTGTCATTTCCGCCGCATCGGGCGCCGTCGGTTCGATCGCCGGGCAAATTGCGAAGATCGCGGGTTGCCGTACCATCGGCATTGCGGGCGGTGCGGAGAAATGTGCGTACCTGCGTGACGAACTGGGCTTCGACGCGGCGATCGACTACCGCAGCGAAAACATGTACGGCGCTCTGCGCGAGCACTGCCCGAGCGGCATCAACGTGTATTTCGACAACGTCGGCGGCGACATACTGGACGCGTGCTTAGTGAATCTTGCAATGCACGCGCGCGTTGTCGTCTGCGGTGCGATCTCGCAGTACAACAACGAACAAGGAACGCGCGGGCCGTCGAACTACATGATGCTGCTCGTCAAGCGTTCACGGATGGAAGGGTTCCTCGTCTCCGATTACTACGCCGAATACGGGAACGCCGCGCGCGAGATGGCGGGATGGCTTCGCGATGGCAAGCTGCGCTCCCACGAAGAGGTCGTCGAGGGCATCGATCGCTTTCCCGAGACATTGCTGCGCCTTTTCACGGGCGAGCATCTCGGCAAATTGGTGATCGAGGTAACAAAACCCGACTAGCGAAAACCGCAAGCCGCACATGGGAGAGTACGGGTCTGGTGGCCCGCACGGTCTTCAAAACCGCTGAGGCCGGGGCAACTCGGCTGGTAGGTTCGATTCCTACACTTTCCCGCCACATTCCGAAAACGCCCGATTTGTCGGGCGTTTTTAGTTTCTCGCGCCGACGGATGATCACGGATTGATCACGGAGCAACTCAAGTTCGGGAAAGACAGGATAACAGCACTACGTCAGCCTTTGACGTCCAGAGGTATGGCACCATCTTCGTGGCGTTTAACATCGCGCTTCGCTGGCTCACCATCTCCCGGCAGCCCTGCTCTCCAATATCTGGAAATTGGACGCGGTGGGAGCCGAAGTCGAATCTGGCGAAGCGAGCCGTACCCCTGCAGTCACGTCTGGCTGATAAGTGTGGTGGAGGTTCGAATGCGGACAGTAACAGCCGTCTTAATGGTTTGTTTTTTGGTCGTTGCAATCGGCGGCCGAGTTGATGCGCGTCGTTCAGTCTGGGTCAACGTCAGGAATAGCACGAAAGATGCGTGGGTTTGGGCAACCGGCTACAACAAGGGTAGCCCCGTCATATCTTTCTGCGTAAATCCCGGGCAGGAGAAGCGGGAGAATAATGGCTCCTACGTTGATAGGACTCGCTTCGAGGTTACTGAGTACGCCGGCTGTCGTCATCCGCGATTAGCCGATCTGTGGTCATCTAGTCCTATGGCGGCGGTAGTTTTCGAAATCAAGGGTGACAGAAAAAGCGGCTACCATTGGAGCAGCTATGCGTGCCACGGCAGTCCAAGATGTTAGCGTCCGACTCGCGGCGACTCCTGGTAGCTTAATTCGATTCTACACTTTCCCGTCACGTTCCAAAAACGCGTGTGGGCGTTTTTGCTTTTCACGGAAACCGTTGATCCCCGGCTAAGAGCCGAACGCATCGCGCAAGTAGGCCGCGAGGCCGCTGCGCTTTGTCCCGCGCCCTCATCGAGCAAGGCACGTAGATGCTCGATGTGATTCCGATGCTCGAATGGCCGAGCGATTCGGAGGTCGTCTTTAGTGGAACGTCGACCTCATTCGCGACGGTACCGTATCCGTGTCTCAGGTCGTGAAAGCGGATCCGCGGGCCTCAACGCGGATACAAGTACCCGAGGTTCGTTACCCCGAGTGCCTACGTTACCGCTTGAGTGACTGGCACCGCGATAGGCTAAGTAAAGCCGTCAGTTCCGGCAGAGGCGCTATGTTTTTTCGCCATCAGCCAACACCCCAGCGTGTTTCCCGCTTCTATAGGGTGGACATTGTGTCCAGCGGAGGATTTAATGCCGATTTACGTAGCGGCAAACCTTGTTGAAGCAGCGTGTTCCGGTGGGCCCGTTGAGGTTGAGCAGCTTATTGAAGCTGCCTGGCCGGATGCCTATCGCCTCGCACTAGCCGTTCTCGGCGATGCTTCCTCAGCCGAAGACGCTGCCCAGGAAGCCTGCATAAGGCTGTATCGTTCGATTTCATCGCTACGTTCTGCCAGCGCATTTCGCGTGTGGTTCTATCGCATTATCGTTCGTGAAGCATCGGCGCAAAAGCGCCGGCAATCCCGGTTGGTGGAGGCAGGTTCCTCAAGTGAGTCATGCGCACCGGAGGAACCGGCTATACTGCTCGACGTTTGGCACGCTCTTGATATGCTTCCGCAGAAACTGCGCGAGGTTGTCGTACTGCACTATTACGAGGACTTGTCAAGTCGCGAGATCGCATCTGTTCTAGGTATACCCGACGGCACCGTGAGGTTCAGGCTTATGACTGCAAGGAGGCACTTACGGGATCAACTGGGTGAGAAATCCGTAACTTCCAGCATTATGTCAGGCGAGGTAACGACGCATGCAATCTGATTTCGCAACGAAATGTAAACGGGCAGTATACACCGCGAAGGTGCCGCCGATTCCAATGGTGGCTATACGCAAGGCCGTTAGCCCTAGGAGCACCAAGCGGCGGGCGACTTTACTTTATAGTGCGCTATTTGTCGCGGCGTCTGGGTTAACCGCGGCTTTCGGTGCGCAGGTGTTGAATCGCGCATACGTGTATTTTGGCGCACCTGGTGGCCCGCACGTCGTGTCACAGAGCCTCTCAGTATCGTGGCAGCCGACCGCGGCACAGCTTCGGTCCGTGCTGAGTCACGCATCATATAACGTCGTCGTGCCGAGCGGTCTGCCGAAGGGCACACGTCTAGAGCACTTAGGCAACATCGGGCGCGACGTAGTAATCTTTTGGTATACGTATCCGCGCGGCGGGAGCCGCTCACATGGAACGGCGTCGATGCTCGTTGCCTCGCCTGAAACGCTATCGATGTTGCGTAAGGTAGTCCAACAGGGCGTAACGGTCAAGACTAAAGGCGACAACGCCGGAATCCACTGGCGGATCGGGGGAGAGGAAGTTGTCATGCTCGGCAACACGCTATCGCCAGCAGAAATAGCTCAGGTGCGCGAAGCGATGACCAAACAACCCTGTGTCCTATTGTCACAGATTGGTCACGGAACGGCTAACCCGACCAGGGTCTTACAGGGATGCACGTATCAGTTTGGCCCTGCTGCGACGCACAAGTAAGAGACAGGAGAAGAAAAGTACAGTAAGACCTACACTTTCCCGCCACATTTCGAAAACGCCCAGATTTTTAGGGGCGTTTTCCCTTTGCTCGCTGGAATTTGCTCACCGTTTGCTCACCTGACTCCGTCTTAATATCTTTAGCCAGCTGATTTGAGACGGCGAAAGATTCGGAACGCGTTCGGTCGTGCGATCGGCTCTTCCGCGGACAGGTCGCACAATCGGGCACGCGCCGCTTCGGTGCGCCGATCCACCAGCACTGCAACGGCATGCTGATACGCGGCTGCGGTGCAAACGTGTGGACGATTTGCCAGAAGAGCGCGCTCTCCGAAAGAGTCGCGGCCGCAGCGAGCAGCATGGTACTTACTATAAGCCAAACGTGGGCTGTTTGCGACCGGCGTACGCCTGCCAAGGGGGCGACGAAAGCGCGGTCAAAGGTAACCGGTACCGATGTCTTACGAACTCGTCAACACGCTCGCTACCTGCGCGACGTTTCTGGTTATAGCCGTCACGGCGATTGCGGCGCTCGTTCAGCTTCGTCACATGCGTTCAAGCAATCAGATGACCGCGTTCAACGATCTGAGGCACACGTTTGAAAGCGCGAGCCTTGCTGCCGCGCACAAATACGTCGATACGCAACTGCACCGCGATCTTGAAGACCCGGCATTCCGCTATGCGATCGGGCATCGCTCTGCCCGAACCGAAGAGATGCACGAACGCATTCGGCACCTGCTGAATTTTGACTATTTCTTTGAGACGATCGGACTACTGGTAAAGTTTAACTTCGTACCGGCAGAACTGGTATTCGCGACGTGGAGCGAGATTATCGCGTGGGCCTGGAAACGAATGGTTCCCGTGGTAGCGATATACCGCACAACGCAGGACCCGCTTGCATGGGAAAATTTCGAATACGCTGCGCTCCTAGCCGAACGATGGCTGCAATCGCATCCGGACGGCGGCTATCCAAGAAACACGCCCCGAATGCCGCTGGAGTACCCTTGGGCGCAGGCCGACCGCGACTATGCGGCGTCGGTCAGTGCGCCGCGCGATAATGCAGATGCGTGGTAACGGCGGCGAGAAATTGACCCCTTAGCGGCGGGAAGGAATTGACCCCCATCACTGAATAGCGCGGCGCCCGCTTGAAGCGGCTTTGTATGTCACTACAATCCGTCAAGCGGAGCGCCTACGGGGTTGATTTCATTGGATATTTGGGAAACCATCCGGATTCGTTGCGTCCGGGATAAAGAGCCGATTAAGCGAGTAGCCCGCGATTTGGGCATCTCGAAAAACACCGTCAAAAAATACGTGCACTCCAGCACGCCGCCCATGCTGGCAGCGCCGGCAGGGCGCACGTTGCTCATGTCTCGATTCGAATCGCAGGTTGACGAGCTGCTACGCGAAACGCCGAAGATTACGGCGGCGCGCATCGCGCAACTCATCCGCGAACGGATCGATCCGACGTTTCGGGTAAACGAGCGCACTGTTCGGGAATACGTGGCCGGGCGACGCGCGAAAATCGTTCCGAAAGAAGCGTTTGTGCGCCTGGTTTACGCGCCGGGCGACCAGGTGCAGTTCGATTTCAAAGACGTGCGTGCTCGAATCGCCGGCGTCGAGGAAACGTTGCACCTGTTCTGCGCCCGGCTGAGTTACAGCACGGCGTTCTTCACGCGATGCTACCGCTCGGAAGACTGTCCGGCACTTTTCGACGGTATCGTGTCCGCGTGCGTCGCTTTCGGCGGCGTTCCGCGCGAGGGCGTCTTCGATAACGCATCGACTGCGGTCAAATGCGTGCTGCGTGGGCGGAACCGTACGTTGAATCCGGACTTTGCCGCGCTGTGCGGCGGCCTTGCACTACACATGGAGTTTGCCGCGCCGGCCAAGGGCAACGAAAAGGGCGGCGTCGAGGGATTGCACGGGTACGTCGAAGACCAGGTCTTTCGGCCGATGCCGGAGTTCGCGTCGCTCGCCGGGCTCAATTCGGCACTGGAAGCCTTTGCGAAAACGTATCTCGATAAGCGGGTCGCCGGCGAGATGGTACGCGAGCGGCTCGAGCGCGAACGCGCGGTCATGCGACAACTGCCGGCTGTGCTTCCGACAACGTGCGTACGCGATGTCACACGCGTCAACAAATTCGCCGAGGTTACCTACAAAACCAACCGGTACTCGGTTCCGACCAGGTACGCGCATCGCGATGCGATTCTTGAGGTGTTTCACGACCGCGTTCGGGTGCTGGTTGATACCGTTCTCGTCGCGGAACAAGAACGGGTCTTCGGCAAGCACGAGGCGGTTCTTGACCCCGCGCATTTCGTCGACCTGCTCTCATTTAAGCACCGCGCCGTCGTACGTGCGGAGGTCTTTCGTCATCGCCGCTTCCACCACACGCTGCGCTCGCTGCTCGACCGCTACGCGCAGAACGATCCCGCCAATGCCGGGAAGCGCTTCATGCGCGTCATGCGGCTGCTGGAGCAGCATTCGATGAATGACCTGGTCGACGCCGTTGCCGCAGCCGAGCAGCGCGGCACCGACGACCCGGCGGCGATCGCATTGCTCTTGCAACAGGGAGCGCAGCCCTACCAGGCGGCTCCGCCATTACATCTCGATCCAAACGCGCGCGGCTGCTCGCGTCCGGTGCCGGATCTCACAAACTACACCATCGACGCCCTTAAGGAGTATGCATAAATGGCCGCACCGTTCCTGGAAGAGCACTTGCGAACCTTACGCTTGCCGACGATGCTGGCCAACTACAAACGGCTCGCGCAGGGCGACGATCAGCGCGTCACGTATTTGGGCGAACTTTCCAGCCTGGAAGTGAGCAAGCGCCATGAAAACGGCGTGCGCGCGCGCATCGCTGCAGCGAAGTTCCCGGTAATCAAGACGATCGAGGCGTTCGACTTCGCCCTACAGCCGGAGGTACCACGGCGAAAGATCGCCGATTTGCTGGACTGCAAATTCATCGAAGATAAGCGCAATATCATCTTCATCGGTCCAACCGGCGTCGGCAAGACGCATCTCATTACGGCCATCGGCGTTACCGCGTGCACCAGCGGCTATCGCGTACTCTTTACAACTGCGGCTGAGCTGCTGATGTCGCTCATCGCGGCAAAACGCGAAGATCGCCTCAAGCAACGTCTCGCATCGCTCGAACGCTACGATTTGCTCATCGTCGATGAGCTTGGATACATCCCGTTCGAGCGCGAGGCAACGGACCTGCTATTCCAGGTAATCTCGAACCGGTACGAACGCGGCAGCGTCGGCGTTACAACGAATCTCGCGTTCCCTGATTGGACGCAAGTGTTTCCCGACGCGATGGCCGCCAGTGCAGTCGTCGATCGACTCGTCCATCATGGCATCATTTTTGAACTGACCGGCGAGAGCCATCGCCTGCGATCGCGCAAGAAGGGAGGTGGCAAACCAAGCACGCCTTGAACCGTTTAGGGGGTCAAATCATTTCCGCCGAAAAGGGGTCAATTC
>DASSEZ010000102.1:0-5503 GCA_035694945.1 Vulcanimicrobiaceae bacterium | reverse complement strand
TTCGAGTGCCGCAAGCAGATCGTCCGCCTCATCTTCCTGCAAGTCTAAGTCCGCGTCGCGCGTGACGCGGAAGAGGTATGAGTCGCGAACTTCCATGCCGGGGAAAAGCGCACTGAGATGATGCGCGATGAGATCTTCCAGCAGCACGTACCAGCGCTGCCCTTCGGGGGCATCGACGGGAACGAAGCGCGGCAGCGTCTGCGGGATTTTTACGCGCGCGAAATGCAGCTCGACGCCGTCGGCGGTGACCTCTTCTAATTCAACGGCAAGCGAGAGCGATAAATTCGAAATATACGGAAACGGATGTCCCGAATCAACCGCGAGCGGCGTGAGAACCGGGAAGACGCGTTCGTCGAAGGCGCGCTCGAGCGCGGACCGGCGATCTTCGTCGAGATCGGCGACGCGCCAAATCCGGATGCCGTTCGCTTCGAGCGCCGGCAGCAATGTATCCGAGAGCAAGTGCATCTGCCGCGCGAGCGACACGCGCAGCCGCTCGGAGATCGCGAGCAAGTGCTCAGAGGGCATGCGGCCGTCTTCGGAGCGGCGGTGAATCTGCGCGTCGATCTGCTGCTTGAGCGCGGCGACGCGAATCATGAAATACTCGTCGAGGTTCGTTCCGAAAATCGCGAGGAATTTGAAACGCTCGAGCAGCGGGTTCGACTCGTCGAGCGCCTCTTCCAAGACGCGATCGTTGAACTCGAGCCACGAGAGCTCGCGGCTGAAGTAGAGCGCCGGATCGTCCAGGCTGCGCGGCGCCGTTTCAGCAGGCGCGGGCCGCACCTCGGAGCGTGATAGCATAGACGTGTGGGATTCGCCGCGCCCGTGGAAAACTCTAGCGCGGTGACGTGGGACGACTTGCTATCGCACGCGCGCGCATACGTCGCGCTTGCTTCCGCGGCGCTCGCGCTGGGTATGCTCGCCGGGATTCCGCTGGGAGCGCTCAGCTCGCACGTTCGCGCCTCGCGCACGCCCGTTTTAACGCTGGTAAACATCGGACGCGTCGTTCCGAGCCTCGCGATGCTGACGTTCATGGTGCCGCTTTTCGGCTTGGGCTTCCGTCCCGCGCTCGCGGCGCTCGCGTTACTGGCAATCCCGCCCATCGCGATTAACGCCGATCTCGCGTTTCGCGGCATCCCGGCTGCCGCGCTCGACGCCGCCGCCGGCATGGGCATGACCCGCACGCAACGGTTTGCGCGCGTCGAATGGCCCCTCGCGTTTCCGCTGCTTTTTACCGGCGTGCGCACCGCGGCCACCGAAGTGATCGCCAGCGCCGTACTCGCAGCTTTCATCGGCGCGGGCGGGTTGGGTGAGTACGTCACCACCGGACTTCAAGCGAATCAGCCGAAGTGGCTGTGGACCGGTGTTGCGGCGATCGCCGTCATCGCACTTGCCGTAGAGTTCGTGCTCGCATTCGCGCAACGGCGCTTGGAGAAAGGACGTTAATGCCTACTCGAAAGGAATCGCTCGCGCTCATCGCCGCGGCGCTGGCGCTCCCGCAGTGCTCCGGCGGCAGTGGACGCGGCCCGGCGAGTGCCGTGCGCGTCGGTTCGAAGAATTTTACCGAAGACATTACGATCGCGGAGATCTACGCCGCGGCGCTCGAGAACGCGAAGATTCCGGTCGAGCGGCACATGAATCTCGGCAGCACGCAGATCGCGATGGCCGCGCTGCAGCGCGGCGATATCGACCTGTATCCGGAATACACGGGCACCGCGCTCATCGACGTGCTGCATATGCCGCCGATGCGCACCCGCCCGCAGATCTACGGAACCGTGAAACAGGCATTCGAGAAACGGTTCAATCTTACGTTGCTGACCCCCTCACCGATGAACGATTCTCAAGGCTTGTGCGTTTCACAGGCGGTCGCGCAAAAGTATAACCTGCGTACGCTCTCGCAATGCGCGAAACTCGCGCCGCAACTGCGGCTCGCCACAATTGCGGAATTCCTGACGCGCGCCGATGCGCTGCCGGGCTTGCAGCAGTTCTACGGAGGCTTCCACTTCTCGTCCGCGCGCACGTACGAGATCGGCTTGCAGTACGAGGCGCTGCTACGCGGAGATGCGGACGTAGCGACCGCGTTCACGACCGATTCGCAGATCGGCACGGACAATTTGCTGGTGTTGCAAGACGACCGGCATTTCTGGCCGGAGTACAACGTCGCGCCGGTGGCGCGGATGTCTTCACTAAAAACGCATCCGCAAATCGCCGCCGTACTCAACCGCGTTTCACCGTTGCTTACCGACTCGGTCGTACGCCAGTTGAATTACCAAGTGAACGTGCAGCATACTGATCCCGCGGACGCGGCGCAGCAATTTCTGAAGGAGCACGCCGTCTGAGCGAGGCACGCGGCGCAATCGCGTTCGAGTCCGTCACGGTGCGGTATCCCGGCGCGGATCGAAACGCAGTTGATGGAGTTACGCTCGATATCGCAGGCGGCAGCTTTACCGTTTTGCTTGGGCCGTCCGGGTGCGGAAAGAGTACGCTGCTGCGAACGGTGAACGCGCTGGTCAAACCGCAAAGCGGCCGTGTCACGATCGACGGAAGCGACGTCGCCGCAGCCGACGGCACGCAGCTGCGCCGCGGGATCGGCTACGTTATTCAAGCGATCGGACTGTTCTCGCATATGACGGTCGGCGAGAACATCGCCGTTGTTCCATCCTTACTGCATTGGGATCGCGCGCGCACCGCAGAACGCGTCGACGAGCTGCTCGGGCTGACGGGACTTGCGCCGGATCGCTACCGCAACCGCTATCCACGCGAGCTCTCGGGCGGCGAGCAGCAACGCGTGGGCGTAGCGCGCGCTATTGCCGCGGAGCCCCGAGTGCTGCTGATGGACGAACCCTTCGGAGCCGTGGACGCGATTTTACGAGCGGACTTGCAAGATGAAATGCTGCGCATCGTCCAGTCGCTGAAAACGACGGTCGTTTTCGTAACGCACGACGTGGATGAAGCGCTCCGCCTTGCGGACCGGATCGTCGTGATGCGGGAGGGCCGCGTCGAACAGTACGACACGCCGCTGGACATCCTGACGAAACCCTCGACTCGGTTCGTCGCGCAGTTGTTAGGCACGGATGACACCCTGCGGCGCCTTTCACTCATGCGCGCGGCCGATGCGGCGGTCGCAAGCGAGAGCACTTCGGCCGAAACCATCGATGCCGGCGCATCGCTTCGTGACGCGCTGAACCGTCTGCTCGGCGGCGTGACGCGGCTCTCCGTCGTCCGCGACGGCGCACCGATCGGCTCGCTGGGATTGGAAGAAATCCGCAAGGCGCTGCAGTGAATTACCTCATGAAGCACCTGCCCCAAATCGGCGGTCTCACACTTCAACATCTTGCACTTGTCGGAGCCGGGCTGGGGATCGCGCTCGTCATCGCGGTACCGCTCGGTGTGTTTACCGCGCGGACACCGCGCTACGGGGCGCCGGTTTTCGGCCTCGCGGGCGTTGTTTACGCGATTCCCTCACTCGCGCTTCTCGCAGTAGCGGTGAAATATCTCGGGCTCGGTTTTTGGCCGGTCGTGCTCGTGCTAGCCGCCTACGCGCAGTTCATCCTTATCCGCAACATCGCCGCCGCGATTGCCGGCGTCCCCGCCGCGCAGATCGACGCGGCAAAGGGCCTGGGTTTATCCGCCTGGCAGCGGTTCGCGCGCGTAGAGATTCCGCTTGCCGCACCGGCCCTGCTCGGCGCGTTGCGTCTCACAACGGTCGCCCTCATCGCCATCGCGACGCTAGGCGGCTACGTCGGCGCGGGCGGCCTAGGCAGCGAGATTTTCTTCGGTCTGCAGCGCCAATATGTCGAAGAGACACTGGCCGGCAGTATCCCCGCGGCGGTTCTCGCGATACTCGCGGACGCTTTTTTTAGAACACTGGAACGCACAGCTTTGAAACGCACCGGGGAAGCATGATCGCCCGCCATAGAAACGCAGCGTTTCGGAAGACCATCGCATCGCAGGTCGCGAACACATAGCTTGAGCGTTAGGGAGTCACCGTGATCGTGATAGTATTGCTTGTCAACGCTGTTTTTTCAAGAATGACATGACGCGAGCCATAGAAAATAGCGGGAAGATGAGCTATCACGGTATATGTACCGGGATGATCAATAGCGGCGTAGCGCCGGAGGTCAAAAGTTTTCATATCTTTCACGGCGAGGTATGAATGCAACAGAATCGTCTGCCCCAAAGGATGCAGGCTTTGTAGGACATTTGAATTTGCGTCCGACACCTGAAAGTTGACCATACTTATCGAGCCATACTCCACAAACTCGCCGTGACCGCTTGTAGGCGTTACGGACACGCTTACAAAAATTGGCTCGCCTAACCGAACATTAGCTGGGCCTTGAATTGAGAGTTGAACGTTCCGTACAACCGGACCACCGTGCGGTGACGCAACAGATTCGCATGGACGCGCTAGTATTATTAAAAGGGATGCCACCGTGATCAACAGCCAACGCGAAATGTGCTTCATGCCTGTTCCTTTCTAAGACCGCACGCAGCTAACGGTCGGAGTGTTGATATTAGCATTATCGAACGCGGTCGGCTGTAACAAATTGCTAATGGTAGGCGCGGTATAGTGCGTAACATCGGGACTAGTTGATGGCGCAGGCGTGGGGGCCGCGTAACTCGTTTGGGCGGTCCACGCCCAACGGATGTGTCCTAGAGATATCCAGACCGCACCCGGATTGGCGCCGGCATTTGCCGCATCTGGCGGCTTATACATGAAGTAATCGTCAAAAGTGAAACTCGCGCTGGCATTTGTAAAATAGTTTGGCGAGGAAATAAGTTGCCACGCGGGCGCGTCGATATCCGACCAAGTACTTTCCGAACCACCGGACCGCTTGATGTTCCCTTGTAAGGCAGCGAGCCATCCGAGCAATCTGCGGGGTTTAGTGTGTCAGTCGACACGGTCCCGTTTTCGTCCGTACCGCTATTATTCAAGGAATGGATCAGCTGCCAAACCGCGATGTGGCCGTTCGCCTCGTCAGCGTCCGTGGTTGTACTGTACTGCCATTTGATTCCAGGTACGGTACAGGGGTCGCCATACGCAAGGTACGTCCCGATGACCTGACACGACCCATTATGATATTGGCTATTTACCGAAATCGTTCCGTACGAAATTGTGGGTGTCGTCGCTGGCACCTTAAAGGCCAAATTCCCGACAGCAGCCAGCGTAACATCCGTTGGACCGCCAGTGTGGACATCGCAGGACACGCTGGTTTGCGTTGGCGTTTCGGCCGCAGTATTGTACCATATAATGTCATTTGTCGTGTTGGCGGGAACTGGAGTGCTCTGGACAGGGCTTGCCAACGTGTTGCTGACGTTATACGCGCTTACGGCGTCGTTTGGATAATACGTTGGCATCGTCCAAGTGCATCCCTGTGCGCCTAACGTCATAGGCGGCCCGCCACTGGGCGCTTGAGCGCTCATATCAAAGCGCTGGCCCGCCACGTGCGTAACGCTCGTATTCTCGATATGTCGACCGAAAACAGCGTCATTGATGTGCAAACCC
>DASSEZ010000101.1:0-8868 GCA_035694945.1 Vulcanimicrobiaceae bacterium | reverse complement strand
GCGCTGGAAGATGCGCGCAAGCACTTCATGGCGGCGCGCCTTCACGAACACGCGCATCGGAATGCCGTCGTGTTTTTCGTGGCGCCCAAAGCGCGCCGCTTCGCCGTCGTGGGTGACGACGCCATTCACGATCGCGTCGGTGATGCGTTCTGGAAGCAACTCGTCGCCGAGATGCAGCCGTATTTCGCACGCGGCGAGATGACGCAAGGCCTCGTGCACGGCATAGAGCGCGTCGGCGAGAAATTGCGCGAGCACTTTTGCTCACAGGTGCTCGCATGATTGCCGCGCTGCTGTTGGCGGCCGGCGTCGCCATTCCGCCGATTCCCACCGACTACGTTACCGACAACGCGCACGTTCTGAGCAGCGGCGCCGCAGCGTCGATCGACAAAGAACTGCGGTCGTATTACGATGCTACGGGCAACCGCATTTTCGTCTACATCGACAAAACGACGGGCGATACGCCGCTCGAAGACTGGACCGTCGATGCAGCCGAGAAGTGGAAGATTCACGCCGGTAAGGACAAGGCCGGTAAAGACAACGCCGCCGCGCTGTTCGCATTCATGGACGACCACAAAGTCCGTATTGAGGTCGGCTACGGGTTAGAGCCGAGTTTGACCGACGCGGATAGCAGTCGCATCATCCGCGACACGATCGTGCCGAAGATGCGCGCAAACGACGTCGACGGCGCGATTCAGGGCGGCGTCGACGGCATGTTGCTCACGATCACGCCGTCGTTCAAAGATAAGATCGGCCACGAGGTCGCGCAGCCCTCGCACAGCAGCGACTCGAGCAACGAAACGGCCTTTTTGATAATCTTCCTGATCTTCTGCTGGATCCTGGTGTTCTTCATCGGATCGCTGTTCAAAAAGCGCGGACGCTCGGGTTGGTTTTGGGGCGCCTCCGCCGGCGGATTGGGCGGCGGTTGGTCGTCGGGCGGCGGTGGCGGTTTTTCCGGCGGCAGCATGGGCGGCGGCTTTTCCGGTGCGGGATTCGGCGGAGGCGGCGCTTCCGGCGGTTGGTAACCGCGTCGTCCTACAGAAGCATGTGCATAGGCGCTCGCCTCGCCTAAGCTAATCGTGCATCCAGCGTAATGCGTGTTCCGGCGAGCGCCTTCGAAACGGGGCAGCCGTCCTTCGCCGCATTTGCAGCTGTTGCAAAAGCAGCGGCATCAATACCCGGTACCTCGGCCGTCGTGGTCAGTGCACTGCTGGTAATGGTGAAGCCGTCGCCCTCGGGCTCTATCGTAACTTTCGCCGTCGTGGTGATCTTCTCGGGCGGATGCCCGCCTGCGCCGAGAATCAGCGAAAGCGCCATGCTAAAGCAGCCGGCGTGCGCCGCGGCAATAAGTTCCTCGGGGTTCGTACCGGGTTCGCTCTCGAACCGCGAACCGAACGAGTAGCTGCCGCTGAACGCACCGCTGCCAAGAGCGATCGTTCCGTGGCCGTGCTTTACGTCGCCGGACCATTCGGCTTGCGCCGCGCGAGTTGCCATCGTCGTTCCTCTCAGGGATAGCGCGATAGTGCAATGGGGTAACGCCGCGTTACGCCGTGGGCGTCGGAAAATGAAAACGTGCCCGTCGCCGTTGCAATGTCGACGCCGCTTGCGCGCATGCCCGAGAGATCGAATCGAAACGTTACGGAACCAACGAAGCGGAATTGACGTCCGGCGCCGTCGACGTCGTAATAATCGAGCGCGGGCCCAAACGTGTCAACGCGTTCCGCGCGTACCACGCGGTTTCCGAACTGCAGCGCGCCGCTCGAATATCGCTGCAAGAAACCGCGGTCGGCTGCGCTGCTGCTGTGCACGAAGAGAACCATTTGCAAAACGTTTGCATCCTGCGCGGCCGTTGATTCGGCAGAGCGCATGCTGGGCGGCTGACCTTGAAACGCCCGCAGATAACTTGCATAGCGCAAACGCTCGTAGGGCGTGCCGACGATAATGGCGTCGACGGGGCTCTGTCCTACGCGAATGCGCAAGGTGTCCGGAGCCGCGAACAGGATGTTCTGCGGCGCTTGATACCCGCGCTGTTTTTTCTCCATCCGCTGACCGTCGGACGTTGCCGCGGCGACTTGAGAGCGGCTGAGAACCGGAGTAAACGCGAGAGCGTATTCCGGCACGCACGCGAGCACCCAGAACGCGATCGCGGTCAGCGCGTAAACGATCCTCACGTGCGAAGTGCGAATATCGTAACGTTCGGTGAGCCGGTCGTGCTCCAAAGGGTTCTGGAAGTATTGCCGGATTCAACCATTACGTACTGCTTGCCGCCCTGAGTGTACGTTACGACGCCGCCCGCCATTGCGCCGGGCACGTGCGCGGAGAAAAGTTGCGCGCCGCTGCGCGCATCAAACGCCAGTACGGTGCCGTTCATGTCGCCGGTGAAAACCAGGCCGCCCGCAGTCGGCGTGACCGCCGCAATCATGGGCGTAGGCGCCTTATAGCGCCACGCAATTTTTCCGGTGTCCGCATCTAACGCCGTCGTCCAGCCGTACCAGGACTTGAGCGGATCCATCACAATCGCTCCCCCCAAGAAGAACGAGCCTTGCGTGTAGCGCACCTCGCCGACTTTGTACGTTGCGCATGCGTGCACCGAATTCACGTAGACGTCATTTGTTTGCGGATCGTAAGCCGGTCCGTTCCACTCTACACCGCCAATCCACCCTGGACACACGTGAATCCCCGCGAGCGTCGGAGGTTTGGTCACGTTCTGCCGCTCGGAAACCGGCGTTTGCCAAACGATTTGGTGCGTGCTCGGATCCAATGCGTACAGCATTGCGTTTTTTGCTCCGACCAGCACCAGATGTTTTCCGGCCGAAGTCGTAATCAACGCCGGTGCGGCGCCGATGTCATAATCGTGCGAATCGTTCGCGACGAACTGATGATACCAGCGCAGTTTGCCGGTATGGGCGTCGAGCACGACGATCGAATCGGTATACAGGTTGTCGCCGGGACGGTACTGATTCGAAAAATCCGGCGCGGGATTGCCGACCGGAACGTAGAGCGCTCCGCTCGTGGGGTCCAGCGTATACGTCGTCCACGTGCTGCCGCCGCCCGTCGAAGCCGTTTCGGCTTTTCCCCACGTATCCGCGCCGGGTTCGCTGCCCTGCGGAATGAGATCGAATCGCCAGAGTTGCTTGCCGGTTTTCGCATCGAACGCCATGACGCGGCCGCGCGAACCCCAGTCTGCGCCTGCGATACCGGTAATCACCATTCCGTCCCACGCCAGCGGCGCCGAGCTCAGAAATTCCGACTTCTTGGCATCGCCCACGGGAACGTCCCAGAGGGTTTTGCCCGTTGCGGCATCGAGCGCCTTGAGATGCCCATCTTGAAAGCCCCGGAACAGCATGCCGTTCATGTACGCCACGCCGCGATTGGTATTGAACGCCTCGGGACCGCGCGGCGTATACGTGTCGTGCCATTTCGTGGCGCAAGTCTCGGGATTGAGCGCGTAGGTCCCATGAAACGTCGTCAGATACATCGTTCCGTCGACGATCAGCGGCCCGGATTGAAACGTGCCTCCCGATTCGAGTTGCACGTGACACACCTTTTGCAACTGTGCTACGTTTTTCGTGGATATGGCGGAGAGATTGCTAAAGCGATCTCCGTTCAAATCTTTGTTGTACGTCAACCAATCGCCCGAAGCCGTGCTCTGGCCGCCTCCGCCGCACGCGGACAACGCGACTAGCGCGAGCGCGGTCAGAATCGCTTGAGGAACTGCCACCGATAAACGCATACGCATCTTTCGCCTCCTTTAAGATCTCACCGCGTGAGCAGCCGTTGAAACGTATCGCGCAGCACGACCGCCTGATTGTGCTCTTCGTCCTTCGCGCTGTAGACCAGCGTGATGGCCGGGGCGTCTTTCGCGTCTGCGATAATGTTACGAATCTGCGCTTCGCAGTTGCGGTCTTTGAGCTCGGTCTTATACCGCTCGACGAACTGCTTCCACCGCTTCGGATCGTGCCCAAACCACTGTCGCAACTCCGTACTTGGTCCGAGTTCTTTCGCCCACAGTTTGACGTGTAAATCTTCTTTGCGAAGCCCACGCGGCCACACACGATCGACCAAAACCCGGTAACCGTCGCCTCTGGCTTGCGGTTCGTATGCGCGCTTGATGCGGATCTCGTGCGCCATATTACGTGCTCCTTGCAATGTAGTGCCGAGCGCCTGCATGCTGAATTTCGTTCGCGTGCGTCGGAGTGGCCATGTCATCCACCTCATCTCGCCACGTGACTTTCGCGCGAACAACGCAATAAGCGCATTTGCAAGCCCTGCGGACAGAGAACGTCCATGCATAGTATACTATTCCAATCATCGTTGCGATACGGCAAGGAAGATGCGTCATGATTTTAGCACTCCTTCTCGCGCTCGGGATGCTCGCGGGCACGCAGGCGCAGCCGCTGACGATCGTGGATGGGAACGACGTGCCGGTTGCCGCAGCCGTCGTAGTGTTTATCGATGCCGGCGGCGAGCGTGACGTGGAACATGCCGACGCCTTGGGCCGGGTGGCCGCACGCAACGGTTTTGCGCCGGTACGCGCGGAGGTTTCCGCGCCGGGCTACGTGCCGTTGACCGTTGCGCTTTCTTCCAACGTTCTTTCCACGATCCGAATGACACCTACCGTTCGGACAATTGTGAACGTGCGCGTGGCGACCGGTGCGCCGCAGAATTTGCATCAGTTGCCCGTTGCGGCGGCAGCGCTGGATCGGGCGACCATCGCCGGTAATCCGGCCGCCACGAGCGACGAACTGCTGCGCGCGCTGCCGGGCTTCGATCGGAACCGCAGCAATAGCGCGTTCACGAACTACGGTCAATTACGCGTTTCGTTTGCGGGCGCGGGCAACGATCGCGGCGTCGTTCTCGTCGACGGACTTCCGGCGCAAGACGGCTTCGGCGGGCAGATCGATTGGGCAGCGTATCCGCCCGAAATCCTCACGGGAGCGGAGATACTCTTGGGCGCGGGTTCCGCGCTGTACGGATCGGGCGCCGTCGGCGGAGTACTCGAACTGCACACGTTTGCGCCGGCAAGCGGGTCGGCGCCTGTGCAGGGCGTGATAACCGCCGCCGCCGGTTCGCACGCGTTCTCTTCGATGACGGCTCAGGTACGCGTACCGATTTCTTCGAAGACGTCCCTCGCGGTTGCGGCGCACAATCAAAACATGCAGTACTTCGATTTGCCGCCCCCGTACCAAAGCGCTCTGGTTACGGCCGCGCATTCTGCGAGCAGCATGGGCTCGGTCAAAGTGCGATATGATGCTGCACGTACTGCCATTTTTGAATTCGGGGCGCTCGGCGCGTGGGACGATCAGCAGGAAGGCCGGCCGAATTACCGCTTCTCTCGCCGCTTGGCGCAGGCAGATTTCGCGTATCTGCGTCCGTCCGCGAAAGCATTGGTTTCGTTCAGATACTTCGTTCGCACCGCGCACGTGGAAAATATCGCCGATCAATTTCCGCGCAATCCCGGTGCATTGCTCTACACGCAAAACGTTCCAACGGCCGAAAGCGGTTCGCTGTTTTCCTGGACGCTCCAAAACGATCGATCCGCTTTTGAAGTGCGGGCGGATGGGAGATGGGTCCATGGTGCCAGCGAGCAGCATGGCCCTACCGGGTCGTTTCAAAGCGGCGCCGGCGGAACGCAGCGTCTGGGCGGCATTGCGATTGCGGAAACGCTACGCGGGCCGCGCGCCGAACTTGCAGCCGGCGCTCGCGTGGACGTGGTCACCTTCGTCCATACGCCCGCGCGCCGTAGTAGTGCCGTTTCACCGCGAATTGCCGCACGCTATGATCTCTCTCGTAATGTGAGCGTCCGCATGTCGGCCGGCGGCGGTTTTCGCGCGCCTTATCTGAATGAGCTGTTGCGCGGATTCGTTATCGGCAACGTTTCCTACGAACCCAACCCTGATCTCGTGCCCGAGCGAAGCCGCACCAACAGTGCCGGCTTTGATTGGATCGGTGGCGACAATCGCGTTTCAATCGACCTTTTCGATACGTCGGTAAGTAATGCCATCGCTTTTCGCACCATCGACCCGCGCCATCAGATGCGCAGCAATATCGAACGCACCCGAACCGACGGCGCAATTCTCACCTACGCTCGCGACATCACGCCGTGTTCGCGGCTGTCTTTCTCGGCTACGGAGCAAAATGCGCGCGTAACCGGAGGGACTTCCGCGATTATCGGCAAGCGTCTGGCATACGTACCGCAGACATCCGCAACGCTTGCGTTCGACGGAAAAGTCGGCAGCGTGCTGGGAGGCATCACGGCCAGCTATCTTGGGCAAACGTATGCCGACGATCTGAACGCGCAACCGCTTGGCACCGCAATCCTCATAGGCGCGCGTCTGCGGTTACCCATGAGCCGCGGTTCGGCGATAACGCTCTCCGCGCAAAATCTGACGGATGCACGATACCTCTCGAGTATTGACCGTTACGGGCCCCCTGCAGTCGTATCCCTCGGCATCTCGCTTCCCGTGGGGGCGCCGAACGCGGCTGCCGGCACTCCCTCCTGTTTTAACGGCGGTCGATGAATCGGCGTGGTACGATAACAAGTGCAATGCAAAAGGAAGACGTTCACATGCAAGATGGTTCCATGACCAAAGTCGTCGAGATTGCTTCGACGGACCCGGAGGAAACGACGGCGTGGGAGCGAGTTTCGCCACGGCACATCGATGGCGCCGACTGGCTGCGCTACGAAGGCTACATGCGCGAAATCTTCGGCGCGCTGGGTATGAATTTCGACTCCGACGCGACGAAGCGTTCCCCGGAACGATTTCTGCGGGCGCTTTACGATTCGACGGCGGGATACGAGGGCGATCCGAAACTGATGACGGCGTTCCCAACCGAATGCCGCTGCGATGCCGATTGCATGCTCGCCCAGATCATCGAAGGGCCGATATCGTTCTACGCTCTGTGCGAGCACCATTCGCTGCCGTTCCACGGTTTCGCGCACATCGCGTACATCGCGCACGAGCGAATCATCGGCCTCTCGAAGATCAGCCGGCTGGTACGTCTGTTCGCGCACCGTTTCACGGTGCAGGAGCGCATCGGCATAGAGATTGCGGACGCGCTCACCGGACTTATGGATCCGCACGGCGTCGCCGTACATCTGGAAGCCGTGCATCTGTGTACGCAAATGCGCGGCGTTCGCGAAGAGCATTCGAAAACGGTGACGACCGTTTGGCGGCGCGGCTACACCGACAATCCGGAACTTCGGCAATCGTTTTTGGGTGAAGTGCGCAGCCGCAACGCTTGGGCGTGAGTAAGGAAGAAGAAGCCAGACATGCAGAGCACTACCTACCTCATCATCGGCGCGGGATTGACCGCGGACAGCGCATGCAAGGGCATTCGTTCGGTCGACAAGGAGCGCCCCATCACTGTCGTCGGTGAGGAGCCGTATCCGCCGTATCTTCGTCCGCCGCTCTCAAAAGCGCTCTGGAAAGGCAAAGCCGAAAGCACTATTTGGCGCGGCACGGAGAAGCTCGGCGTCGATCTCCGGCTCGAACGGCGGATCGCTGCGGTCGATCCGGAGCACCGCACGGCACAAGACGATCGCGGCGAGGAGTATTCGTACGAAAAAGTGTTGTTCGCGACGGGCGGCCGTCCGCGCAAGTTGCCATTCGGCGGCGGCGACGTCGTCTATTTCCGCACGCTCGACGACTATCACAAACTGCGTGAGGCGGCAGATCGCCGTTCGCGGTTTTGCGTCATCGGAGGCGGTTTCATCGGCTCCGAGATTGCCGCTGCGCTCGCACTCTCGAACAGCCCGGTGACGCTCGTTTTTCCTGAGGCGGGAATCGGCGCACGCATCTTTCCCACGCAATTGTCGTCAGCCCTGAACGAATATTATCGCGAGCACAACGTTGACGTGCTCGCGCACAGCTCGGTAACCGGAATTCAACGGCAAAACGGAGCGATGCACGTCCGGCTCGGTGACGATCGCGTCGTCGAAGCAGACGTGGTCGTTGCCGGCATTGGGATCGTTCCGAACGTCGAACTCGCGCAAGCGGCCGGATTGCCCGTATCCAATGGCATCGAGGTCGATGCGTTCGGCCGCGTCGGCGGCCGGGAAGATGTTTTCGCAGCGGGAGACGTCGCGCGTTTCCCGGCCGCGGCGCTTGCAATGGATACGCGATTCGAGCATGAAGATCAAGCCAAGAGCCACGGCAAGCGCATCGGGGCGAACATGGCCGGAGCGATGGAACCTTACGATCATCTGCCCTTCTTTTATTCGGATTTGTTCGATGCAGGCTACGAGGCCGTCGGAGAAACCGATGCTCGTCTGGAAACGCTGTCGGACTGGACCGGCGTAACGTCGGAAGGAACGATCACGTATATAGATAGCCAGCGCCGTCCACGCGGTGTGCTGCTGTGGAATCGCTTCGGGCACCTCGATGCCGCGCGAGAGTTGATTCGCGCCGGCAAGCCCGTTCAGGAGCACGTGCAGGTGGGGTAAGCGCCGCGCCGGCGACAAGCGGCAAATCGCTGCCGGAACTGCAGGTGTTGTTCGAGCAACCGAATCTTCCCGCGTTCGAATTGCCGAACGAGCTTTCGGTCGCCTATGGCGGCACCATCGGATTTACGACGCCGCGAGTATATGCGAACTTCGTCGAGAGTCTCGACGGCGTTACCGCGCTGCCCGGAGTACATGAATCGGGCCGTTTGATTGCAGGGGGCAGCGAACACGATCGCTTCGTGATGGGTTTGCTGCGTGCGTTTGCCGACGTCGTTCTCATCGGCGCGGGTACGCTTTACGGATCGCCCCAGACGCACTGGACGCCTGCGCACGCGTATCCGCCCGCTGCTGCGCTTTACGCCAACACACGAAAGCAGCGCGCCCTGCCGCCGGTTCCCACGCTGGCCGTTTTCACCGGCAGCGGC
>DASSEZ010000100.1:0-16987 GCA_035694945.1 Vulcanimicrobiaceae bacterium | reverse complement strand
GCGATGGAAAGCAGCGCGAGGCGCCAGTTCCACACGAACATCCACACGACGGTGGTGAGGATCGTAATCAAACTGGTGAGCAGCGAGGTGAGCGTACCGGTCACCACGTTGTCGATGTTGTCGACGTCGCTCGAAACGCGGTTCATGATTTCACCGGTCTTGGTTCCGGTGAAGAACTTGAGCGGCATCTTGTGCAGATGCGAAACGAGGCTCACGCGCATGTCGCGCATGATGCCTTCACCCACGATTGAATTCAAATAGCCTTGCGCGACCGTGAGCAGCATGGTGACCAGCGCCGCTCCGAGCATTCCGCCGACGTCGATTGAGACTTCACGAAAGCTGCCGTGCGCGATCGCTTTGTCGATAATGTCGGCAACGAAGTACGCGGGCGCAAGGCCGATGATCGCGGAGACGACGATGCACAGCAGCACGAACGCCTGCTGCCGCCAGTACGGCGCAAAGAGCGCGCCGATGCGCCGCCAGTCCACACGTTTGCGAACGTGCGGTTTGTCCGGCCGATACATGTTCGACCACATCAAGTGGCCGCCGCCCATCATCTAACGGGCGCTCCGTCCTGCGGAACTGCGCGCCCCCCACGGGCAAAAGCCCGCGGGGTCCCCCTCCGTTCGCGAAATGCGCATGGAGGCGCGCCGTACGACCGTTTCAATGCGGTACCGTCGTTTGGTGAAGCGTTACGGTGTTGCCCTCCGGATCGGTGAACGAACCGAGTTTGCACACCGGCGTCTCATGTACTTCGCCGGTTTTTACGCCGGTGCCGCGCAAATCGGCGAGCGCTTTTTCGAGATCGTCGACTTCGAACGCGATGTTCGCCGCGCGGGTCTCGCCGATCCATTCCGTCGTCATGACTGCGAACCAAGCGCTGCCCACCTGCGCCTCGTCGTATTTGAGAACACCGCCCTCATCGAAGGGCGCGGTAAACGTGAAACCGAGCGTTCGCGCGTAAAAGTCGCGCAGCGCAGCGACATCCTTCGCGGGATACGCCGTAAAGGCAATGTCTTTGACCATGCGAGCGATCCTTTCATACAAGAAGGCGGTGCCCGCAACGCATTTCACGACGTTGGTCGAGGCCGGTCCACGGACGGATGGAGGCCGAGACGCGAAGCGGTTCTTCTAGGACGGAAGAACCGCTGTTCGAGAAATGGGTTGCGGGCAGCGCCTTCTAGGACTTTTTCCCGTTGCGCAAAGTCGAAAGTTCTTTGAAAAGTTTCTTTTCTTTGTCGCTCAGTTCGGTCGGAAGTTGCCCGATGAGGCGCACGTACAGGTCGCCGGTGCCGCCGTTACGCACTTTGGGCATGCCTTTGCCCGAGAGGCGCAAGAGGCGGTTATTTTGTGTGCCCGCCGGCACCGTCATCGTCAGTTGTCCGCCCATGGTTGGGACTTTCACCTCGCCGCCCAGGACGAGATCGTAAATGCTGACCGGCAAATCGACGTAGAGATCGTCGCCTTTGCGTTTGTACGCCGGATCGTCGAGCAATTTCACCACCAAAAAGAGATCGCCGTTCGGGCCGCCCGCGATCCCGCTGCCGCCTTGCCCGGCTAAGCGAATGCGCTGGCCTTCGCCGATGCCTTTGGGAATTGTGACTTCAAATTTTTTCGAGCCAAGCAAACGGCCCGTGCCATGGCAGTTCGAACATAGACTGCCGCGGTCGGTACCGGTACCGCGGCAACGCGGGCACACGTCTTCGACTTGCAGCGAAACAGATTTTTTGCCGCCATCGTACACGTCGCGCAGCGAAAGCTCGATCGTCGTTTCCAGGTCTTGCCCGCGCTGCGCAAAGCCGGTGCTTTGCGCGGTATTGCGCTTGCCGATTCCCGAAAAAAACATGTCGAAGAAGTCGGAGAAACCGCTGGGTCCGCCGCCGCCCGTTGCACCGCCGCTGCCGAAATCACCGAAGCCGAAGTTGAATGTTTCGTGCTGCGCGTTCCGGTAGCGGCGCTGCTGTTCGGCTTGCTGTGCGGCTTGCTGCCAATTGCTGCCGAGCACATCGTACTTACGACGCTTTTCCGGGTCGCCGAGGACTTCGTACGCCTCTTGAATCTCTTTGAACTTTTCCTCGGCTTCTTTTTGATTATTCGGATTTGCGTCAGGATGCCATTTGCGCGCGAGTTTGCGATACGCCGACTTGACGTCTTTCTCCGCGGCGCTCTTGGGAATGCCGAGAACCTGATAATAATCCTTATAGTTCATTCAGGACTATTTTTCACGACGATGACTTTCGCGGGGCGCAAAAGTTCGTCGCCGATCGTGTAGGCTCTTTGCGCTTCGTGAAGCACCGTGTCGTCTTCCAGCCCTTCGGCCTGCTGCGTGCCGATTGCCTCGGCGAGTTTCGGATCGAACTTTTGCCCTTTGAGTGAAACGGCTTTCACGCCTTCGATGCCGAGCACCGACTCGAAGCCCTTGAGCGTTTGCTGCACGCCGTTGCGCAGCGCTTCGAGCGAGGTTTCCTCCACCGAGAGCGCGCGTTCGAGGTTGTCGAGCACCGGCAAGAAGTTCTTGAGCAATTCCCGGCGGCCCGAATCGGCGATCTCGCGGAACTGACGCTCGATGCGCTTCTTGTAGTTCTCGAAGTCCGCCATGGCCAGCAAAAACTTGTTGTAGTTGTCCTCGGCGCGCGCATTGGCTGCATCGAGCTGCGCCTGCAGATCGGCGGTTGTGCTCGCTGCTTCGCCGTTCTCGGATGCGGTTGGGACGTCTGCTTCTGTTACGTATTCGTCTTGCATAGTTATGTATCAATAACAGGCGAGTTTTGACTGCGATGCGAGGCATCCGAGTCCCGGCGCTAGTTCGCTAGGCTGGGACTCGGATAACGACGCAGCGCAACAAAAGGCGTCTGTTATTTCGCTTCCTTGAATTCGGCGTCGATTACATCTTCGGCGGGCTCTTGCTCCTGCTCGCCGCCGGCCTCGCCTTGGGTCGCTCCCGCGGTCTGGCCGTCCTGCGTTGCGCCGTTGGCGCCCGCAGTCGTCTTCTGGTACAGCAGTTCGGCCATCTTGTAGCTGGCCTGCTGCAGACGCTCGATGGCGGGTTTGAGCTCCGCAACTGTCGCGTTCTCGTGCAGCCGCTTGAGTTCCGAGAGCGCGCTCTCGACTTCGCCGCGTGCGCCGGCGTCGAGTTTGTCGCCGACTTCCTTGAGCGATTTCTCCGTCGAGTACACCAGGCTCGATGCCTGATTGCGCACTTCCGCCTCTTCACGCTTGGACTTGTCGGCCGCAGCTTGAAGTTCGGCGTCCTTGACCATGCGCTCGACTTCGTCTTTGGAGAGGTTCGTCGAAGCGGTGATCGTGATCTGCTGTTCCTTGCCGGTGCCGAGATCTTTTGCGCTCACGTTCACGATGCCGTTGGCGTCGATGTTGAACGTCACTTCGATCTGCGGCACGCCGCGCGGCGCTGCGGGAATGCCTTCCAAACGGAAGCGCCCCAGCGTCTTGTTGTCCGGCGCCATTGGGCGTTCGCCTTGCAGCACGTGAATGTCGACGGACGTTTGACCGTCTTCCGCCGTCGTGAAGACCTGCGACTTCTTCGTCGGAATCGTGGTGTTGCGCTCGATGAGCGTCGTCATCACGCCGCCGAGCGTTTCCAGGCCGAGCGAGAGCGGCGTTACGTCGAGCAGAACGACGTCGCGCACTTCGCCGGCGAGTACGCCTGCTTGAATCGCCGCGCCGACCGCTACGACTTCGTCGGGATTGACGGAGAGGTTCGGTTCTTTGCCTGTGAGTTTCTTGACCAGTTCCTGGATGACGGGCATACGCGTCGACCCGCCGACCATGACGACTTCGTCGATCTGCGAGATGTCGATTTTCGCGTCCGCCAGCGCGTTCTTGAACGGCTGGATGCAGCGGTCGGTCAAATCGCTCGTGAGTTCTTCGAACTTCGCGCGCGTGAGCGTGAAGTCGAGATGCTTGGGACCATTTTGATCCGCCGTGATGAACGGCAGGTTGATGCTTGTCTGCACGACCGACGAAAGTTCGATCTTCGCTTTTTCGGCAGCTTCGGTGAGGCGCTGCATGGCCTGCTTGTCGCCGCTGAGATCGATGCCTTGCTCCTTGCGGAATTCGGCCACGAGCCATTCGACGACGCGGTGATCGTAATCGTCGCCGCCCAGATGCGTGTCGCCGTTGGTCGCCTTCACTTCGAAGACGCCGTCGCCGACTTCGAGAATCGAAACGTCGAACGTACCGCCGCCGAGGTCCCATACGAGGATTGTCTCGCTGCCTTTTTTATCGAGGCCATATGCGAGCGCAGCCGCCGTGGGCTCGTTGATGATGCGCAGCACGTCCAGACCCGCGATCTTGCCGGCGTCTTTGGTCGCCTGGCGCTGCGAGTCGTTAAAGTATGCGGGAACGGTGATGACCGCTTTGGTTACACGTTCGCCGAGATAGTTGCTCGCGTCGTTGACGAGTTTTTGCAGAATCATCGCCGAGATCTCTTGCGGCGAGTATTCCTTGCCGTCGATCTTGACGTGATAATCGGTGCCCATGTGCCGCTTGATCGAGGCGATCGTACGGTCGGGATTGGTGATTGCTTGGCGTTTCGCGAGTTGCCCCACGAGACGCTCGCCGGTTTTCGTGAATGCCACCACCGACGGGGTCGTGCGCGACCCTTCGGCATTGGCGATAACGGTGGGCGAGGAGCCCTCCATTACGGCGACGACGGAGTTCGTCGTGCCCAGGTCGATGCCGACCACTTTAGCCATTCGTTGTTCTCTCTTTCCGAGCCCATGGACCAGCTTTTCCCACCCCATGTCATCCTGAGGCATTGAAGGATGCCCGAGGTACCGAGGGCGCTACTAAGCCTTGCCGCTTACTGGGCTACAAGGATAGTTACGGTTTCATCATACTACGCGATTTGACCGCTGTTGTTCCACCTTATTAGACAGAAGCGCTAGGCCGATGGTTGCAGGGCGACCCTGCCTTCCTGCCTGCGATTGTCGTCTGCCGTGCGGTATAGTATACTATACCGAAAGGTATAGTTGAGAATGCCGCTTGGTGTACCATATGAGATTCGCGAGTGGAACGTCGCGGCGCCCGGCTTGTTCGGCAGCCGCATGCGCACCGCACTCCTGATGCTCGTGGCCGTACTGGAGGAGACCTATCCCGCCGAGCTGGCGCGTTACCTCGGCGCAACGATTTCTTCCGTGCAGCGCACGCTCGATAAGGTCGAGGAGGAAGGGCTGGTCGCCACCCGCCCGCTGGTCGTTCGCGCCGTCACGCTGAACCCGCTGTATCCGGCGGCAAAAGAGCTTCGCGCTTTATTGCTGCGCCTGGCCGAAGGCTACCCCGTCTATCAGGAGATCAAGGAATCGCGCCGGACACGGCCGCGCCGGCGAAAGAAGCGCCTGTGATTCGCAAAGACTCTACGCTCGATGACGTGGCGTTTGCTGTCGCGCAAGCGCTCGAAGCAAAGGGAATTTTGAGCGTTTTAACCGGTGGAAGCGCCGCGGCGATATATGCGCCGAACCGCTACATGTCCGACGATGCTGATTTTATTCTGGACAATGACGAATCGCTCGACGACGTGGCCGCAGCCCTGGAACCGATCGGGTTTAAACGTGACGGTAAATCGCGAATTTTCCATCATAGTGACTCGCGCTACACCGTGGACTTTCCCAAGGGCCCTTTGGCTGCCGGCGGCGAGTACGTGAAGGCAACCGAAACGCTCGTGCAAGGCGGGCGGCGCCTACGCATCTTGACGCGCTTTGACTGCGTACGCGATCGTCTGGCTCACTTTTATTATTGGAGTGATTACACCGCTTTGAATGCAGCGGTGGCTGTTGCCGCAGATCTCAGCGAAGCAGACGTGGCGCGCGTGCGCAGCTGGACCGAGCGCGAGTCATCAAACTTGACGGAGAAGTTCGGCGAGTTCGCTAGACGGCTTCAAAAAGCGCGAGAAGAAAAAAAAGAGAGGCCGCGGTAGCGGCCTCTCTTTTTCGGTCTGTGTTACGGATTTTGGTCGGGTGGCATCTGCTCGTCGGGGTTCTGCTGCTGCTCGTACGCGCCTTGCTGCGGGCGCGCGCCGAGTGTGATTGTAATCAGGCGTTTCGTACCGTTGGACCACACTTCGAGCGTCACCTTATCGCCCGCATGCATTTTTGCAATGGCATCGGAAAGCGACTTCGCATCGTTGTACTCCTTGCCGTTCATTTTCAGAATGACGTCGCCGGGATTGACGCCGGCTTGGTCGGCCGCCGAACCGCTGAGAACCTGAACGATGCCGACACCGCCCTTGCCGCGGTAACCGCTTTGATTGCGGAAGCCCTGCGTAACTTGCGCGAGACCTACGCCCAAGAATGCTTGGACCGGCGGTTCGGTAATGCCGGGATGGGCAATCATCTGATCTACGGTTCGTTTGACTGTGTTGGATGGGATGGCGAACCCAATGCCCTCAGCAGTCCCCTCCGGACCGCCACGCAATGTGGACTGATTGATTCCGATGACGTCGCCGTTCATATCGATGAGTGGACCGCCGGAATTTCCGGGGTTGATGGGCGCCGAGGTCTGCAGCAGGCCCTTAAATGTTATTGTTTGGCCCGTTTCGGTCTGGATTGGTTCCGTACGATTGAATGCCGACACGACCCCAACGCTGACGCTCTGCTGCAACTCGTACGGTTCCCCAATTGCAATGGCCCACTGTCCTTGTTGTAGTTTGTCGGAGTCAGCGAGCGGCAGCGGCGGCGGCAAGTCTTTTGTATTGACGCGAATGACCGCGAGATCGGCTCCAATATTTGCGGCGATGAGCTTTGCCTTCGCGCGGGTGTTGTTCGGGAACACCACTGTGATGTCGCTCACATGCGCATTGGGTACTGGCGGGCGCACGACATGTGCGTTGGTGACGATGTCACCTTTATCATCGTACACAAAGCCTGAACCCGAAGCTCTTCCGCGGAATGGCTGGACTATGCTCGGTCCTTGCTGGCCGAAGAATTGCTGCAGCAAGGGATTGACCGGTATGTACTGCTTACCGTTCACGGTAACCCCGATGGCGACGACCGAGGGCTTTGTCCGCTTGACCGCATTCACGATGCGTTCTTGATCGCTGCCGCCGCTAAGGGGGGCCGCGCTCACCGCGGGCGGCGTTCCATCGGGGCCCGCGATGTTCGAAAAGTGCGTGCTCGCATAGAGCATCATGACGAATGCACCGACGATCGCACCTACAAGGGCGACGATCGCCGTCGGCATCAGACGATTTTTCACGTAGTAAGTTCCTCCGGCGGTTTCTACCCTCCAGGTTTGCCAAAAGTAGCGGTACGCCCGCTTAAGATTTGATGAGAGCTTGCGGGGGGCCGTCTGCGACGATAAGACCGTCAAGCACACGCAGTATGCGTTTGGCGTGCGAGGCGACGTTTTCGTCGTGCGTTACCATGATAATGGTGCGGCCCGCGGCGTTCAGCCGCTCAAAAAGGGCCAAAATTTCGACGCTGGTTTTCGAATCGAGGTTGCCGGTCGGTTCGTCGGCGAGCAACACGGCGGGATCGTTGACCAAAGCTCGCGCGATTGCCACGCGTTGCTGCTGGCCGCCCGACAGCTCGTTCGGTTTGTGCTTGCCGCGATCGCCCAGACCGACCTCCGCGAGTTGCTTCATCGCCGCCTCGGTGCGTTCGCGCGCGGGAACTCCTGCGTAAAAGAGCGGCAGCGCGACGTTCTTGATGGCGTCGGTGCGCGCGAGCAAGTTGAAGCCCTGAAAGATGAAGCCGAGCTTCCTGAGCCGGATTTGCGCGAGTGCGTTGTCGTCGAGGCCCGAAACGTCGACGCCGTCGAGCAAGTAGGTTCCGGTCGTCGCGCGATCCAGGCAGCCGAGCACGTTCATGAGCGTCGATTTGCCCGAGCCCGATGGACCCATGATGGCGACGTACTCGCCTCGTGCGATCGTGAAACTGACGCCGCGCAGTGCTTGCACTTCGAGCGAGCCCGATTTGTAGACTTTCGTAACGTCGCGGACTTCGATGGCGTTGGGAGCGTTATTCATAGCGTAGTGCTTCTATCGGATCGAGTTGTGCTGCGCGCATGGCGGGATATGTGCCGAACGCGAGCGTGATAATCGCGGCGAAGATCATCGCGAGCGCAACGGCTTGGCCCCACGGCAGCGGGACGATGATCCCGGAAATCTTTATGAGATAGTGGACGTTCACGTACCAGCCGGCGGCGAGCCCCAAAAGTGCCCCAATGCCGCAGCCGAAAAGTGCGAGCAGCGCCGCTTCCAGAAAGAACTGCAGCAGAATCTGGCCCTTACGCGCACCGATCGCTTTACGGACGCCGATTTCGCGCGTGCGTTCGACGATCGAAACGAGCAAGATGTTCATGATGCCGATACCGGCGACGACGAGCGATATCGCACCAATCGCTCCGACGACGGCGCTCATGATACCGAACACCTTGTCCAGTACACCGGAAAAGAATTGGCTGTCGATGGCGCGGTAGGTGAACTTGTTTCCCGTGACGCCTCGCAGATATGCCTTGATCGCATCTTCGGTGCGGCTCATCGAACTGGTGTCTTCGACCAGCACCTGCATCTCGAAAATTTTCTTTCCGTGCATGTAGCGCCGCTCGAAGACGCTGTACGGTATCGAAATGTCAGGCGAAAAATCGAAGTCGATTGCGCCGGTCGGTGGTTTTACCATGACGCCGACGACACGGCAGTGATCGTCGCCAAAGCGCAGATTTTGACCGACGATCTCGTCTGCATCGGCTTGCAACTTCTTGATGGCATCGGCAGAGAGAACGCACACGGGCGCTCGCATCTCGACGTCGCCGTCGCTTATTGCGCGACCGGTATCGAGCGGTTGAGCCAGGAATCGCGGGTCGCCACCGGTCGGTGCGAGATTAAGGCGTGCCGTTTGACTGCCATAGCGCGCGACGATGGGCGATTGCGAAAACGGAATCGCCTGAACGACGTTCGGTATCGACTGCACCGCCGTTACGTCGTCGAGCGTAAACTCGGCTTTTGGATCGAAACCTTTTTCGGTATTTGGAAAAACGACGAACGTGTTCTGACTCAAGACGCGCAGCGATCCGGCGAGCGCACCTGCCGTCGCTTGCCCGAGCACTTGAATCGCGATGACGGAAGCGACGCCGACGATGAGGCCGATTAGCGCGAGCACCGTTCGCAGGCGGTTCTGGTACAGTACTTCGATCGCTTCGCGCAGGTAATTGATCACGAGCGAAGCGCCTCGACGGGATTCAGGCGGCTCGCGCGCAGCGCAGGATAGACACCGAACGTAATGCCGATAACGATGGAAAAACTGAGCCCGTAAAGGAAAAGGTTTGCATACGGAATCGGCAGCGAACCCATTTTCGCTGCCAGCGCGCTTGAAGCGGCGCTCAGGGCGAGCAAACTGAGCAAGAACCCGAGGAGGCCGCCGAATACGGAGATGAGTGCCGCTTCCGAAAGAAACTGCACGACGATGTCGCGTCGTGATGCGCCGATCGATTTACGGATGCCGATCTCGCGCGTGCGCTCCGTGACGGAAACCAGCATAATGTTCATGATGCCGATGCCGGCAACGAGCAGCGAGATGGCGCCGATGGCGGTAAGCCCGGCTGCCACGACGTCGACGACGCGTTTGGTCGTTTGCAAAATTTCGCGATTGCTTTGGATGCGGTACGCCGCACGTTTGCCGTGCACGCGGTGCAGCGTGTCGAGCAGGACGCGCTTGGCCGCATCCTCGTCGCTCGGCGAGTCCAGCCAAATATACAGCCCGTCGACGGCGCCCGGCGAGAAGTCGTGAAACGTCGTGTAAGGCAATACGAAATAATAGTTTCCGCCGAAGTATCCCGCCGCCGTTCCCTGCTTGTCGTTCGCAACTCCGACGATGGTGAATCGAGTGCCGCGCACCTCGAGCTGCTCTCCAATCGCGCCTTCGTGGCTGCCGAAAAACTCGAACGCCAAATCGGGGTTTACGACGGCGACGTGCATGTGGCTGTGCTCGTCGGCTGCGGTAAGCGCGCGCCCCGCAAGCACTTGGAACTTCGCATCTCCCCCGTACCACGACCAGCCGAACGCGACGACGTGTTTGTTTTGGCGGCGTACGTTATAGATGCCGTGCTGGCCGAACGACGGCGCGTAGTACGGCGTGACGCGCGTTGCCAAACCGCCAAGCGCATCTTCGACGACGCGATAATCGCGGTAGTTGAGCTGCGCGATTGCGGGATTGGCTTGCTGCGGATCCGGCGCTGCCGTGAGCGAAGGATTGTCGCTCGAATTGACGTTAGAGTTTATGGCAGCGGCCGCGCCCGCACTCAAGCCGTAGACGGAAAGCACCGCGGCAACGCCGATCAGCATGCCGAGCATCGTCAGAAACGTACGCACCTTGTTGCGCATCAGCGCCTCGAACGCTTGCGCAAGATACTCGAGCAGCCGGGTCATGAGGCCGCGTGTTTACGCGCCGGGCGAAGCCGTGGCGGAAGGCGATTGCGCGACGACCGGTGCGCCGTCGTGCAGCATGGGGTCCTTGTCGGCGATTACCCGATCGCCCGCGTGAACGCCGCTCAGGACGACGGTCTGCGTATCACTCGACTCGCCAAGCTTGACCGCGCGCTTGTGCGCCTTGCCGCCTATCATTACGTAGACGTACGGCTTGCCGCCCTCCCGCACGATTGCCGAACCGGGAACCGTAACGACGTTGCGCAGGTTCTTCGTTACGATGTCCACATCGACGCTCATACCGTCTTTTAGATACGACGGCGCGTTCTCGAGTTGAATAGTCGTGAGCACTTGGCGCGCCGTGGTGCTTGCATCGGTGGAGCGAATCGCCAGTGGCGCAATCGTCATGACGTGGCCGGCGAGCGTTTTCCCGGGAAAGTCCTCGCTGCTGATATCTGCCGCTTGTCCGGGGCGCACGTTGATGATGTCTTGTTCGTCTACCTGTGCCTTCACGATGTAGTGCGTGCTCGCCGCTATCGTGAATAACGCCTGTCCTTGGGTTACGGCATCACCCTCCCGAACGTTGGTCAGCGGATCGTTG
This sequence comes from Vulcanimicrobiaceae bacterium, assembly GCA_035694945.1. Classification (GTDB taxonomy): domain Bacteria; phylum Vulcanimicrobiota; class Vulcanimicrobiia; order Vulcanimicrobiales; family Vulcanimicrobiaceae; genus DATGJX01. Next base: position 6,008 of record DASSEZ010000100.1, on the reverse strand, counting down.
GGTTGGGAGGCAATCGTCTGAATGACGCCGTCGAACGGCGCGACGATACGCGTAAAGCCGAGTTGCTGCTGGTTGGAGGCGTTGATGATCTGCGCCTTTTGCGCTGCCGCCTGCGCGTACTGCACGCTATTCGTCCCGTAGCCCGTAACCGCGCCCAAGTGCAGTTGGCGCAGTGCTTGTTCGTACTGCACCTGCGCCTGATCGAGCTTGGTTTTGTCCTCGTCCAGCTGATTGCGCGGGATGGCCTTGCTGGCATAGAGAGCGGCATCTGCCTGGTAGATACGGCGCGCTTCGTCCAGGCTCGATTTGGCCGTCTCGACTTGGCCCCGATACGTGACTTTGGCGTTCTGCTCTTGAATCTTTGCCGTCTGGACGTTCGCGACGGCCGAATCGTAGTCGGCCTGCGATCCCGCCGCGGTCGATTCGAGCGAAGGGTTCTCGATCGTCGCGAGCAGCTGCCCTGCACTGACGCGCTCACCCGCGCGCGCGTAAATGTGCGCGATGTTCCCCGCGACGAGCGTCGGCACGGTGACCACCTGCGGCGCCTGCACGACGCCGCTTTCCGGGAGTTTCGTTTGAAACGAGGTCCGTTTTGCCGTAACGGTGCGCACGGAGACGGCATCGCCGCCGCGCTTGGTGGAAAACGCCGCTATCGCGATGACCGCGACGAGCACGACGGCGATGATGATGAGGTTTCTCGTCCTGTTCATGCTGTATCCTAAATGTCCGCCACGACTTGTTCGGGAGTTTCCACGCCGAGCGCGACGCGAAGTTTGACGATCGCGTTCACGTACGCGACGCGTGCGTTGTAAAGATCGACTTGCGCCGAGAGCGCGGCCTGCTGGCGCTGCTGCACGTCGACGAGCGTGATGAGTCCGTGCGTGTATTGCAACTGCGCGATACGCGCTGCTTCCGACGCGTATTTCGTTTCGTCGGTTGCGGAGGCGAGCTGCGCAAGGGCCGTCTGAGCGGCGCGGTACGATTGGCGCACGTCGATCTCGACCTGCGCCCGCGCCGCGCCGAGCGCGCTTTGCGCCGCAGCAATTTGTTCGTTCAAATCCCGGTGGTTGGCGCGTCTCGCGCCCCAATCCACAAACGGCAGCGAGATGGTCGTGTTGACGCCGATGTTCCAGAACCCCAGATTGCCGCGCGGCACCGGGCCAAACTTGGCTTGCTCGACGGCGAGCGTCGGAGAAAACTGATTGCCCACGCTCGCGAACGTCTGGATTTGCGGAAACAGATCGGTGTCGGCCTCGCGGCGGTTCGTTCGCGCGATGGCGACGGCGTCTTGCGCCGAGGCAACGTCCGGACGGTGCGCCTGCGCAATCGCAATGAGCGAATCGAGCGATTCGCCCGGGAGCGCGGGCTGCGCCACCTGTTCGGGCACGGCGAAGACCGTGTCGAGCGGCGCGCCGATGATCTGCGCGAGCGATTCAGCCCCGTTCTGCACGTCGGCTTGCGCCGATGCGAGCGCGTAGCGGCTTTTCTCTTCGGCGGCTTGTGCGCTGAGCACGTCGACGCCCGCCGCAACGCCCGCGCGTTCCTTCGCTTTTGCTACGGCCACCAGCGACTGCTGGTAGCGCAGGTCGCCTTGGTCGAGGCGCACCGTTTCCTTTTTTGCCGCCAGGCTGAAGTACGCGTCGCTGACGTTGCTCGTGACTTGCTGCTGCGTACGCCGCAAATCGGATTGCGCTTGTTCGTATTGCTGGCGCGCCGCCAGTGAAAGATAGTGGCTCAGTCCGCCGTTGAACGTGTACGACGTGCCCAGCTGCGCGGTATTCTGCGAGAACACGTTCGCCTGCGAGGCGCCGATGACCGAGTACGATCCGTTGTAGTTGGCGGACTTGGACATGCTGTTCGAAAGTTGTCCGACCACGCCGGGCAGCGTTTGCGAACGCGCCTTGACGTCTGCGGCTCGCATCTGCGCGACCACGGCGATTTGCTTGGCAATCGTGGGGCTGTGCTGCAGCGCGTAATGGACGGCATCGCCAAGCGAGAGCGGCGCGGCCTGCACCGCGGCCGGCGCGGCGAACGCGCAAAAAACGCATATTGAAAAGATGCTGGTGAATTTCACGATGTGTACGCTGACCGGCGACCCAAGGAATTGTACCTCCACCCAAAGGGAAAGACCCGGCGGAACTAACTCCGCTTGGGCTATCTACTGATCGAACCGGGCCGTGGTTTCACGCCGGCGCGCGCTGCGCGGTAGAAATGTACTTGGTGCTCGCGTCCGCGACCTCTCTGGCGCTAAATGCGGCAGCCCAGGCGGCGGCGGTTACGTGCGACCAGGGCATATACCGGCAGCCCCGCGATGCGGACCGGCGGCAGGCGCATGATGCTGCCGACGAGGCGCCATTTCGGCAGGCGCGAGAATGCGGCCGCGAAGGCATCGTAGCCGCGGTGGAGCGTTTGACCGTCCCACGCGTACATCGCAGCGTCCAAGTCCGCCGACTGCAAGAACGCCGGAACCGCGCCGGCAAACGCGTTCGAGTCGTACAGTTCGATGACGTCCGTGCCGTCGAGACGCTTGAGCAAACGCATCGCGCGCCGGCAGAGCAGACAGAGTCCGTCGTAATAAAGTGCAATTCGCACGAAGTTTCTTCTCCGGAAGTGCAGCGCGAGTTTGCGGAGCTTCGCGCGCACACCTGCACGAAGGGTTGATCGCATGCTGCGCCAATGCACCCGCGACGTCTTCTGCCTTCGAGAGGAAGTGCACGTGCGCGTTGCGGGTTGCCGTTTCTTGGGTTCAGAAGTGTCGCGTCGCATTTCGGCGTCGCCGCGGGCACTGACCGTAGCATGTCTCGTTCAGCAGCAGATCCGGCGCCAGGTGCGTTTGGAAGACGCAGCCGGTGCGGTCAGTATGGATCCCAGTGCCTTCAGTCGCTTCTTCAAAGCGAAAACGGGTGTGACGTTCGGACACTACGTGCGGGCAATCAAGATCTCGCACGCGGCGCGCATGCTGGAGACGAGCGATGCACTCGTCTCGGAGGCGGCGGCGCACTTCGGCTTTTCGAGCGCGGCCACGTTCATACGCGCGTTCAAGAGCGTGACTGGGCTCACGCCCTCGGAATACCGCAAGCGGCGCCTGCGCTATCTCTCGGGCAGTTTCGATGACGGCGCCGCACGCAGACCGCGGGGCGGCGTGCGGGCAAGCCGTCGAGGATAACCGCTTCTTGAGCGAGCCCGTGCGCTGGCGCATCGGGCATCACTCGAGCGCGCGCGCGGCCGCGCAGTTCATCGGCTCGCGCTTGCACGGCGAGATCAGCCTCGAGGAGATCGCGAGTGCCGTGCACATGAACAAGCACGCGCTGTGCAATTTTTTCGCGCGCTCCGTGGGCATCACGGTGTTCGAACTCGTGCGCACGATGCGCATATACTGCGCTGTACGCTTGCTTGAAGCGACGCGCATGCCCGTAGCGGCACTCGCCCGAGCTGCCGGCTACGAAAGCGTGTCGAGTTTTTCGCGTGCGTTCAAAAGCGTGACGGGCGTCTCGCCGCGCAACTATCTCCGGCGGCATTGTTCAGAGATTCATCATTCGATTGCCAAAATTGACACCGGGCGATGGTCGCGCGCGCGAACGTGCGTACCAGCAGCGCACTCGGCGTTTCGCCGAGATACGCACACTTGTTTCGACAAATGAGGAGTCGAATGTTTAAAGAGAAACTCGGGCGCGCTGTTCCGGCGGCCCTTGCAGCCCTGCTGATGGCGAGCAGTCTAATGACCTCGGCTCGCGCCAGCGTGGCCTTCAGCCCCACGAACCAATACTCCGGCGGACGCGCCGGCACGATGCTCAGCTGCCCCGACGCTTGCGCCGGGTGGATCGCCGCGGGTGCCGCCGTCGTCGCGGCGGGCGCAGAGGTCGTTTCGGCTGCGGCCGCAACCGCCGGCGCGGCGGCAGCGGAGTCGGTGGTGATCATCGTCATTCTCGCCGACCGGCATCGCGGACACGCGCTGAGCACGGCTCGGCGCGCGGAGATGGCCGCCTCGCTGGATCACTAGACCCTTAGACACAACACGGCGTGGTGGCGTCCGTCCGGCGCCATCACGCCACGCCGTGGAGGCAGAAGATGGCAGCAGCGCTCGGCAAACGGCGCTTCGATCTACGAAAAACGCTATGGTGGGTGACGCTCGTGCTTTGCTGCGCGGTGTTTGCGGTGCACTTTACCTTCGTCGAACTCATGAATCTGCCCACGAACCCGATCAAGCTGCAGTACTACGACGTCCTGGAAGCGTACGTCAATCCGTTCTTCACGCAGAATTGGTCGTTTTTCGCGCCCGACCCAATCGCCAACGACCTTTCGTTGTTCGTGCGGGCGCAGCGCCGAGGTGCCGATGGAAAGAGGCTGCAGTCGCCGTGGTACGACGTGACCGAGGCGCTTATCGACGCATCCAACGGCAAACCGCTTTCCCCAATCGGCTCGGAGAATCTCGCGCTGTCATCGGCCGTCGTGCAGTTCGTCAACGCAATCAACAAGACGCCGTCTGCGACTGTCGTTCGAAACGGCGAGAAGTTCGTCAAGCCGCATATCAGAACGTCGATCGATTCCGCCGACGCCTTGCTGATGACGCGTATCGCGACCGCGGCGTTGCTGCGCCACTACGGCGGTATGCGCCTGGACCGCGTGCAGATTGCGCTGCGCTTCTACAAATTTCCGCGCTTTAGCCAGCGCCGCAAACCCGATCGCCTGCAAGACGGCCATCTGGTGACGCTGGAGTGGCAACCGGCGCCGACCGTGGCGCCGCTGTAAGGAGAAGCAATGCAACTATTCTCGCTCATCCGCGGTGCCATGGAAACCAAACACCGCCTCATCGCGATGTCGATGCTGCGCATTGCGTTCGGCTTGTACATGCTGGCGTTCTACGCCATGCACTTGTTCCAGTACGAAGTGTTTTGGGGTGCCAACGGCATCGTTTCGTATGCGACGTTCCGCGATGCGATGATCACGACGCACGACGTGTCGCTGTTCTTGCTCTCGCCCTCCGACGCCGTCGGAAAGATGCTGATCTTTTGCGGCATCGTGGTCACCGTGCTCTACACGCTGGGCTGGCGAACGCGCCTAATGTCCGTGCTGTTTTATATTTTCACGTGGTCGGTGTACCGGCGCGACTACTACATCTTGAACGGCGGCGACAACCTGCTCTATATTCTGGCGTTCTACATGATGTTCGTGGACGCGGGCGCCTATTTCTCGCTCGATGCGAGCCGCGCCAAACAGAATATGGAGCCCAAAGCCTATTCGTTCAAGAATCTGCTGCACAACTTCGGCGTGCTCGCCGTCATCATTCAGCTCTGCGTCCTCTATATGACGTCGGTGTTCTTCAAAGTGCAAGGCCACATGTGGCAGGACGGTACGGCGATCTACTACGTGCTGCGCAGCAATCAGTTCAACCTCACACCCGTAGGGCGCGCACTCTACCATAACGGCGTGCTGGTAGCCCTCCTCACGTATTCGACGCTACTCTTCCAGGCGGCGTGGCCGTGGCTCATCTGGAACCGCTACGCACGTCCGGTCCTCGCGCTCGGAGCCGTTTCACTCCATTTATCGATTGCGTACTTCATGGGGCTGTACTGGTTCTCGTTCGTCATGATAGCCTCGGAGTGCGTGATATTCAGCGATTCGGAATATGTGGCGTTCTCCCAATGGCTCGACCGTGTGTGGTTGCGCCTGCGCGGCAGCGCGCCCAGATACGAGCCGCAGTCGTCCGCTCCATGACGCGCCGCCGGTGGATTCTCGCCGCTAGCGCACTTATCAACATGGCGGTTGCGGGAGTCGCAGCATGGTACGGCAGCGGCCCGGTGACGCTCGCCGCGGGTGCGTGCATCATTGCCTATCTGGCGATTGTACCAATGTGGGGATCGGGCTGGTTCGGTATTCGCAGTGCGTTTGTCGCCGCGTTTGCGGTTGAGACTGCTGCGATTGCAGCGCACACGTGGGGCGTTGCTCCGGGATCCGACTCGCCCGGACTGCCGGTGCTCTGCCTGCTCGCGATTCTCTCGCTCTACCGT
>DASSEZ010000099.1:0-50216 GCA_035694945.1 Vulcanimicrobiaceae bacterium | reverse complement strand
ATGCGTATTCCGAGACGAAGCGGCACACGCTGCGCTCGATCGTTTCGGTGCGATGCGCAACTTCCGTCGGTCCCTCGCCTTCGCGCCATTCCTTTGCGCCGTACGCGTCGCCGACCGCCATGCGTACGACCGAGATCGGCGCGTGGATGCCGGCAACGGGGCGAACGCCGGGCAAACGGCGTCCGGTGCGCACGATGACCTTACCGTCGATCGCGCGGCGCAAGATTGCGTTGGGCGAACCGACGTCGCCTTTCGTTTCCGGCGTGATTGTCGCAGCCTTCAGGCCGAAGTGCGCGCGTTTCATCGCTTCGGCCGCTTCTTGCACGACGGCGTTCTGCGTGTTGCGCCGGTTCTCGAGCGATAGATCGTAGCGCTCGAAATTCAACTCGACGTCGATGACGGAGCGATCGAGTACGCGCAATGCATCGACAAGCAACTCTTGTCCGGTTTGGTCGCCTTCCAGTACGACGATCGTTGGCGGGGTCAAATGAACTCCTATGCTGATGACGAAAGAATCTAATCCATGGCACGCGTACGCCGTAAGGCGACCGCGAAATCGCGACTGAACTTTGAGATCGCCGGGATCGCCGCGATCGGTCTCGCCGTTCTGCTCGGGATCGCACTGGCCTTGCCCGCTGCACGCGCCGGCATCGCCGGCGGCGCAACGGCTGCGGCCCTGAGCGCCCTGTTTGGAGGAGCTGCCCCGCTTTTCCCGGTGCTGGTCGCGCTGTTCGGCGGAATCATCTTTCTGGAGATCAACGTCCCGCGCATGATGGCGACCCTGGGGACCGCCGCGCTCGGGTACTTTCTGCTCATCGACGCATCGTTCGGGCACCACGGCGGATGGGTCGGCGGCGCGCTCTGGACGGGGCTGCGCACGCTGGTCGGCGTGATCGGAGCGCGCATCGTCATTGGCCTGGTGGCGCTGCTGTTCGCCGTGTGGATCACGAACGTGTCGGTCAAGAAAGTGATCGGCCTGCTGATTTTGGCCGTCTCCAAACTGCGCATGCCGAGCGTGCCGCGCGTGGCTTTGCCCGACGGGCACGACACTCTGCGCGAGGCGTTCGCGCTGCCCGACGCGCCCGCGCAAAATGGGCGTAATAATAAGAAGAAGGCCGAGCCCATTGTCGAGTCTGGGGACGCGCTTTACGATCTGGTTCCGGTGGAGGCGTTCATTCCTCCGCCCGCACCGACAATCGTGGTGGAAGATGAGGACGAGCCCCTCGAAGCACCGGAAGGCGAATACGAACCTCCCGCTCCGGTAACGCACGGCGCTTCGACAAACTCAGGACCGGCGCACCTCGTCTATTATTTGCCGGACCTGGCGCTGTTCGATCCGCCGCAAGCGCAGGTTGCGGACGACTCCAGCCGCTCGCACGTGCTCGAAGATACGCTCGCATCGTTCGGCGTCGGCGCAAAGGTCGCGCACATCGAACGCGGTCCGTCGATCACACGCTACGAACTCAAACCCGAGCGCGGCGTGAAAATTTCGCGCATCGCTTCGCTCGCCGACGACATTGCGCTCGCCCTGGCAGCCACCAGCGTGCGCATCGAAGCGCCGATTCCGGGCAAATCCGCCGTGGGCATCGAGGTTCCGAACAAGACGATCTCCGTGGTCGCAATTCGTGAGATTCTCGAATCCTTGCCGCAGAGGGGGCAAGTACCGCCGCTGTGGATGGCGCTCGGCAAAGACATCACCGGGCGTCCCGTGTTCGGCGATCTCGGCAAAATGCCGCACTTGCTCGTGGCCGGTGCTACGGGTTCGGGCAAATCCGTATGCTTGAACACGATCATCGCATCGCTGCTGGTGAGCGCGACGCCCGATCAAGTGCAAATGCTGATGATCGATCCCAAGCGCGTTGAACTGACGGTCTATAACGGCATTCCGCATCTCATCAAAGACGTCATCACCGATGCACGCATGGCAGCCGGCGCGCTGTTCGAGATGACCAAAGAAATGGACGCGCGCTACGAGCGCTTCGCCAAAGCCGGCGTGCGGAAAATCGAAGAGTACAATGCGAAGTTTCCCGATGAGAAACTGCCCTACGTCGTGATCATCATCGACGAACTTGCGGACTTGATGCTCGTCGCTCCGGCCAAGGTGGAGACGACGATCATGCGGCTGGCGCAACTCGCGCGTGCAACCGGCATTCACTTGATCGTCGCCACGCAGCGCCCGTCGGTCGACGTCATCACCGGGCTCATCAAAGCGAACATCCCGTCGCGCATCGCGTTCGCGGTCAGCTCGCAGGTTGATTCGCGCACGATCCTCGACATGGCGGGCGCGGAGCGTTTGCTGGGCCGCGGCGACATGCTCTATTTGCCGATCGACGCCCCCAAGCCGATTCGTTCCCAAGGCGCGCTGATCACGGGCTCCGAGGTGAACCGTCTGGTCGATTTCTGGGCGAAGCAAGGCCGCCCGGAAAATCTGCTCGACGTTGAGGTGGTGCCGATTTCCGACGACGACGGCGCCAAGAAAGACGTCGACCCGCTTTGCTACGACGCGGCGAAGTTCATCATCGAAAGCAACTATGCGTCAACCGCTGCACTGCAGTCGCAGTTTTCCATCGGACATCCTCGCGCCGTGCGCGTCATGAAGCAGCTCGAAGAATTCAAAGTAGTAGGCCCGCACGAAGGCACCAAACCGCGCCGCATCCTGATTGGCCTGGGAGAACTCGAACAGATCGCACCGCGCCTTGGCCGCGACGATAGCGGCCAACAAGACCTCTTTGCAACCGGAAGTTGAGTTCGACGAAACAATCACGTCGCGCTGACATCGATGTTGCGAGTATTCTCGCGCTCGCAATTCCCGCCATCGTGCTTTTCGCTGCGATGATGTGGCTTGGTTATTACGTGACGCAGCACGGCGAACCGCCGGTACTTTGGGCGTTCGCACAAGGCGTGCGCGGACACGCCGTTGGCCTCGCGTGGGCGCTTACGAACGCCGGCTATGCACAAGTGTTGGCGCCGCTGTACGTGGTGTGCATCGTGATCGCCATCGTCAGCCCACGCTGGCGCGTACCGATTCTGTTCGTGCTTGCCGTTGCGCTGGTGTGCTGGCGCGCGGACGACGCATTACAGCACTATTTTGCGCGGCCGCGGCGCGCCGATTGGATCATCCGGCACGAGCACGCCTTTTCGTATCCCAGTTCGCACGCCGCGATATCCGCCGGTTTTTACTTCTTGTCGGGCCTCGTGCTCTTGCGATCGCGCCTGCCCGCTTGGCTGCGCGGCGGCGCGTTCGTTCTGCTTTCCGCCCTCACACTCGGCATCATGTGGTCCCGGCTCGCGCTCGGGGCACACTATCCCACGGACGTTCTTGGCGGCGCCGTGCTGGCGGCGGCGGTCATTCTCCTCGGCTTCGCGCTGCTGCGGACCTCGGGCCGGCGGCTTTTCGAACGCTGAATCGGAAAAAGTCCTTGGACCGGCGAGGGCGTTCGCCGTAGAGTACGAACCGTGGCATTTGCAATGGATCCAGCGCTCAAACCCATCGAACGCAAAGTCGAGGAAGGCATACCGCTTTCCATCGACGACGGCCTCGCGCTCTTTAGAACGCCCGACATTCATAATCTGGGGCGTATGGCTCGCGCAGCCAAAGAACGCAAGAGCGGCAAGAAAGTTTTTTACGTTCTCAACCGCTACATCAACTCCACGAACGTCTGCTATGCGAACTGCAAGTTCTGTTCGTTCGCCGTCGACGAGTTCAAGGAAAAGGAGCGTGTCGTCCGCATGCCTGCGGACGAGGTGTTTGCCAAGGCGCTGGAAACGGGCGAGAACTTCAACCAGATTCACATCGTCGGCGGACACGATCCGCGCCAACTCTCTCTCGACTACTGGCTTCCGCTGATGCGCCGATTCAAGGAGCGGCTGCCGCACGTGCAGCTCTCGCTCTTTACCGCCGCCGAAATCGATTACATGGCAAAGCGGCACCGTATGAGCTACCCGCAGATCGTCTCGGAACTCAAGTCGGCGGGATTGGATAACGTGAACGGCGGCGGCGCCGAGATTTTCGCCGAAGAAACGCGCAAGAAAATTTGCCCGAACAAGGTCGGTTCCGACAACTGGCTGGCCATTCACGAAGAGCTGCATCGACAGGGCGTCGCGTCAAATGCAACGATGCTGTACGGCCACATCGAATCGCTCGAAGACCGCCTCGACCATCTCGTTCGTCTGCGCGAATCGCAGCAGCGCTCGCCGGGCTTCAACGCGTTCATTCCCCTTGCGTTTCATCCCGATGGCAACGAACTGAACGACTGCGGCTGGACGACCGGGCTGGACGATATCCGCATGTTCGCGGTCGCGCGTTTGATGCTGCAAAACTTCGATCACATCAAGGCGTACTGGATGATTCAAGGCTTGAAAGTGTGCCAGGTGGCGCTGCATTTCGGCGCCGACGACATGGACGGCACGCACGGCAGTACCGACGAGGAGATGATCTATCACAGCGCGGGTACGCGTTCCGGTCAGTACGTGGACGACCGAGAGTTCCGGCGGCTCATCGAGGAAGCCGGCTACATTCCCGTGCGCCGCAACACGACGTACGAGGAGTTCGCGTGGGATTGGACTCCGGAGGCGGTTCCAGTATAAATGTTACGCAGCAGCCGGATGCGCTACGTCAACGATCTGCCGATTTACGCGGCGTTCGATGAAGGTGTGATCGACTATCCCGGCACGCTCGTGGCAAACGTCCCCGCGCGATTGAACAGCATGATGCGCGAGGGCGAACTGGACATGGGCCCGGTCAGCGCATTCGAATACGCGATCGATGCCGATCGCTACGTGCTGCTGCCTGATTTGTGCATCGGTGCGCGCGACGAGATCGTTTCGGTGCTGCTCATTTCGACTCTGCCTCCGGCCGTGCTGGACGGCGCGAAGATCGCCACGACGAATGAATCCGCCAGCGGTCGCAATCTGCTGCGCGTGCTCTTGGAACGCCGCTACAACGTGCGTGCTCAGTTCGTGGAGGTGGAAGACCCGCTCGCTCACGCGCGCGCGGGCGAACCGGCCATGGTGATTGGAGATGCCGCGGTGGATGCGGCGTTCGAGTTTCCCAGCGAGCAGGTGTACGACCTCGGTTCCCTGTGGCGCGACTGGACGGGCGAACAATCGGTGACGGCCGTGTGGGTCGCGCGCCGCGAGGTATTCGAACAGCGCGTGGACGAGGTGCGCGAATGTTTGCACGCGCTCACCGACGCATATTCCTGGGGAAGGGCGAATCGCAACCGCGTGATTGCGCTCGCTCAGTCGCTCAAACCGCGTCCGGCGGGATTTTATGAAATTTATTACGGCAAACTCAATTTCACGTTCCATTCGGCGGCGCAGCGCGGGTTAGCCGCGTACTGCCGCGAACTGCACGCCATCGGCGCGATAGAGAACATTCCGCCGTTCGTTCCGGAGGTCATCGGTGTCGCTCAATAGCCTGCTCGAAAAAGCCGCAAACGGCGGACGACTCACGTTCGAGGAAGGCGTGCTGCTGTATCGCGATGCCGATCTGCACGATCTCGGCGCGGCCGCGCACGCACGGCGCATGCAGCTCTATCCGACCAACGTCGTGACGTACGTGATCGACACCACGATCAACTACACGAACGTTTGCAACGTGCACTGCACCTTCTGCGCGTTCTTCCGGCCGGAGAAGCACAAAGACGGCTACACGATGTCGCACGACCAGGTTGCCGCGCGCGTGAAGTACGCCGCGGATCAGGGCGCGACGCAAATCATGATTCAGGGCGGCGTGAATCCCGAACTCGGCTTGGAATGGTTCGAGACGCTTTTCCGTCGCGTAGCCGCGGAGTTTCCGAATGTCGACATTCATTCGCTCTCCGTTTCAGAAGTCGTGGGCCTCTCGCGGGTTGAGAATCTGCCGGTTCGCGAGGTACTCTTACGCCTGAAAGCCGCGGGTATGAAATCGCTGCCCGGCGCAGGCGCGGAAATTTTGGTGGAGCGCGTGCGCAAACGCATCAGCGCGCGTAAAGTAAAGCCGGACGAATGGATCGGCGTCATGCGCGAGGCCCAACTGCTTGGCATGCCGACAACCGCAACGATGATGTTCGGCTCCATCGAAACGATGGAGGAGCGCATCGAGCACCTCGACGTCATTCGCAGCCTGCAAGATGAAACCGGCGGCTTTACGGCGTTTATTCCGTGGTATTACGTTCCGTGGAAGACGCCGCTGCGTGGAAAAGAAGCCACGGGTCTGGAGTATTTGCGCGTGCTCGCGATCTCGCGCTTGTATCTGGACAACGTGCCACATCTGCAGGCCTCTTGGCTGACGCCCGGTTTGAAGATGGGCCAGCTTGCCTTGTTCTACGGCTGCGACGACATGGGCGGTACGATCATCGAAGAGCAAGTCGTTCACGATGCGGGCTCGACCAACGAAGCAACGCGACGCGATTTGGAGCAGATTGTCCGGGGTGCCGGTTTTTCGCCGGTTATTCGGGATACGTACTGGAATCTTCGTTCAGACGTTGCGCTCGCCACAGCGTAGATTGTAAGCAGCCGGACGCGCATATACTCCAAAATATTGGATGCTTAGTCTGACAGGCTACAGTAACTTCGCTTTGGAAAACGCAAAATTGTCTATTGCGCTTTTCTATCGCGAGGTTTTCTCTCATTGGATGATGCCCACGTCGTCCAAAACGCCCCTTCCCGCGATGGGAGCCCGGGTGAGTGTGAACCCTTGGCTCAACTGCCGGCATGGTGGAGCGGTTTTTTGTTCCATGTGCTCAACCCGCGGCAACTCAGCATGTACGTGTATCTCGTCATGCTCTCCGACAGCCACGGCGTTTGCCATCCAACCATCGAGCAGATCCGCAAAGATCTCGGCCTGCTGAGTACCACGATGGTATTCGAGTCGATCGCCGTTTTGGAAGAGTATGGATTTTTCGTGCGATCGCGCGAGAGTCTGCCGGAATCACGTTCGCGTCGCAACGTCTATCGCCGCACCGCGTGCGAATACACGGTCCTGCGGTTGCTGGAAACCAACAAATTAGACGGCGATTTGCTGCCCGTAAACGGCGGCGATGCGGTGTCGAAAGATTCGCGTCACCTGGTCGAAACGGGACTCAAGGAATTGCTAGGCGATTACTTCGCGCGCTACGCCGCCGCAGTGCCATCCGAAAAGCGCGACGTCCTGATGAACATTCTGAGCGAGTTGCTGCGGACGCGCGCCGCCGGCATCTACGCCTTTACCGCGCCGCGCTGATCGTCGCCGCGCCCAAAACCTCGTCGCCGCCGCGATCGAAGAGCGCGACGAGTTGCCCGGGTGAAACGGCACGCTGGGGTTTCTCGAATTCGACCTCGAGCGTATTGTCCCGCACGGTCGCAAAAGCGTTGACGGGCGTCGCGCGATAGCGCACCATCGCCAGTACCGGAACACGATCGCCCGTGAAACGGTCGGGACGGATCAGGTTCACTTCGCTCGCAACCAGACCGGCGGCGTCCAGTTCGTCTTCGCGGCCGATGACGATGGTGTTCGTCGATGGCTCGATGCGCGTGACGTAGCGCGGACCATCGCCGGCAGCCGGCAATCCTTGGCGCTGGCCGACAGTAAAGTTCGCGATGCCGGCGTGCGTCCCGACGCGTGCGCCGGACGTCGTGACGATCTCCCCTTCCTTTTCTATACCGGGCCGAACGCGTGCCAGCACCTCGCGGTAATCGCCGCCTTCGACGAAGCAGATGTCTTGCGATTCCGTCTTGTCGTGCACCGGCAAACCTAAGCGGCGCGCGTGGTCGCGGGTAGTTGCCTTGTCGAACTCGCCGAGCGGCAGCAGCAGACGCGCGAGCTGCTTCGGTGCGAGTTGCGCCAGTGCATATGCTCGATCTTTGGCGTGCGTGCCGCGGAAGAGGTGCGGTCCGTCGCGGCGATGCTCTATCCGCGCGTAATGTCCGGTAGCGATATGCGATGCGCCCACGGAGTCCGCGTATTTGCGCAGCGTTCCGAGTTTGACAAAGTTATTGCACGAAACGCACGGGTTCGGCGTGCGGCCGTTTGCGTAATCGTCGGCGAAACGCTCGATGACGCTGCGGCGGAACGTTTCCTCGAAATTCAAAACGTAATGCGCGATGCCAAGCACCGCCGCACTGCGGCGGGCATCGTCGAAATCGTCGATGCCGCAGCAACTCTTCGCGTGCGGAGCCTTCGTCGGGGAATACATCTTCATCGTCACGCCGATTACGTCGTAACCGGCCTCCGCCAACAGGCCTGCGGCTACTGCGGAATCGACGCCGCCGCTCATAGCGGCGATAACGCGCGTACTTTGCTTTGTCATGGTGAGCGTGTCGAACCACGCAGGGACAGGATAACAGGACGGCGGCGCAAACAGAAGCTCCAATGTCGCTGGGAGAACGTTTTCGCGCAGCGCGGGAGCAGCGCGGCCTGACGCTTTCTGATGTCGCGGAGCACGTGCGCATCCGTTCGGTCTATCTGGCGGCAATAGAAGAGGAAAACTGGAAGGCAATTGGCGCGCCGGTCTATACCCGGGGCTTTTTGCGGACCTACGCGCGGTATCTCGGGCTCGACCCCGAGGAAGCCGTTTCCGAGTTCAATACGAAGGAAGGCGCCGCACCGGCCCCCGCGGGGGCTTCCACTTCAGCGGCGGCGATCGGCACCAGGCCGCAAGGCGGCAGTCTGGCGCCCCTCATCTGGGTTGCCGGCATCATCGCCGTGGCCCTCATCGCTTTCGTCATCTACCTCGCCGTGACGCCGCCCCGCTCCGGGCAACAGCTCGCCGCGACTGCTCCGGCGCAGCCCACCGCTCCCTCGTTGACCAACGGCTCCTCCACGGCGATGCCGATGTCGCCGGGGCCGTCCGGTTCACCCTCGTCGTCGCCCTCGCCGGCACCGCAGACCAACACGCTGGCAATTCACCTGACCGCCCCCTCTTGGCTGCGCGTCACGATTGACGGCAATGTTAGTATTGAGGGTACGTTTCCGGCGGGCACCACGAAGAGTTTCCACGGGAAAAGCGCGCTCGTACGCGTCGGCAATGCGGGCGGCGTGGACATCACCGTCGACGGCAAACCCATCGGCAAACTCGGCGGCAGCGGCGATGTCGTCGAAAAAACCTTTACCTTATGAAAGGCGCTCCGGCCTAGCCTGCGCGCCCCCATGAATGGGGCCCCATGATCTCATGGCGCCTCAATGAACTGCTAACATGTGCGCTCCCCGAGGGCGCCGCAACAGTGAGATATGGCATCGGATTCGTCTTTTGACGTTGTGTCGAAAATCGACCAGCAAGAACTCGATAATGCGCTCAATCAAGCGCGTAAAGAGATTGCGGGCCGTTTCGATTTCAAGAACAGCAAAACCGAAATCGACTATGACGGTAAGACCGCAATTACCGTTCTTTCGGACGACGAGCTGAAGATGAAGAACGTCATGGACATCATTTCGTCCAAGGCGATCAAACGCGGTATCGACGTCAAAGCGTTCGACTTCGGCAAAGTTGAACCGGCTGCGCAAAACACCGTGCGCCAAACGATTACGCTGCGCAGCGGTATTCCCAAAGACAAGAGCAAGGCGCTCATGGATGCGATCAAGGCGCTCAAGCTCAAAGTGAGCGCGCAGTATCAGGACGAGCAGATCCGCGTCTCCGGAAAAAGCCGCGACGATCTTCAAAAAGTGATCGCACACCTCAAGTCCATGGACTACGAACTCCCTTTGCAGTTCGTAAACTATCGATAAATGCACGAGTGCTGTCATGCTGAAGCCGAGTCGTGTCATGCTGAGGTATCGAAGCACGGCCGAGCTTGTCGAGGCTTCGATGCCTCGGCCACCCTTCGATGCCTCAGGGTGACACTACACCTCAGAGTTCGCCGGCCCGACAGCGCGGTGCCGTGCAATATTGAGGGCTGCTCGCGTGCCTAAGGTTTCGTTCGTATCGCTGGGGTGTGCGAAGAATCTCGTCGATACCGAGGTGATGATCGCCAAACTCGGTGCCGCGGGCTGGGAGTTGACCGGCGATGCCGCGCAAGCCGACACAGTCGTCGTGAACACGTGCGCGTTCATCGATCCCGCGAAGGCGGAGTCGACCGACGCGATCATGGAGCAGGCTCAGCAAAAGCGCTCGGGGCAGCAGCTCATCGTTGCGGGATGTTTGGCGCAGCGGTACGGCGAGCAGTTGCAATCGCTCGTACCGGAAATCGACGGCGTCGTGGGAACCGGCGCGTACGGCGGTATCGTGGAATTGCTGGAAGACGCGCGTGCGGGCCATCATCCAGTGCGTCTGCAGTTCGACGCGGAACCCGAACACGATTTTCTGCCGCGTTTGGTGACGACGCCCAAAGCCACGGCGTATTTGAAGATCGCCGAAGGCTGCGATCATCCGTGCACGTTTTGCATCATCCCGCAACTGCGCGGCAAGTTCCGCAGCCGCAGCGAAGAGTCGATCGTCAAGGAAGCGCAAGCACTGGCGGCGGCGGGAACCAAAGAACTCATTCTCATCGCGCAAGATACGTCGATGTGGGGACGCGACCGGGGATTCCGTCGCGGCGGACTGGCGTATCTGCTCGAGCGCCTGCACGAGGTCGACGGCATCGACTGGATCCGTCTGCTGTACCTGTATCCCGCGACCGTCGACAGCGAACTCATCGACGCGATGGCGCGTTTGCCCAAGGTGTGCAAGTACATGGACATGCCGCTGCAGCATGCGCACGCGGACGTATTGCGTGGTATGTTGCGCCCAAGCAACGGCGAGCGGTATCTCGAAATTATCGAGCAGTTCCGCGATCGCGTGCCCGGCATCACCATGCGCTCGACGTTCATCGTCGGTTTCCCAGGCGAAACCGAGGAACACGTGGCGTATTTGGAAGAGTGGATCGGCCGCGCGCAGCTCGACCGGGTCGGATTTTTCGAATACAGCCGCGAAGACGGCACGCCGAGCGCGCAGCTCGACGCTCAAGTTTCCGCGGCGGAGAAGCGCCGGCGGCTCGTCCGCCTGCGGGAGGCCCAGCGCCTCGCATCCGAGCACGCGCGAGCGCGCCGTACCGGGCGGACGGAGCGCGTCCTGGTGGAAGAACGGCGCTCGTTGCGGAAAACCGATCCCGTACGGGGCGCACTGGGCGCAGCCTCGGCTTGGTTTGGGCGGTCCATGGGTGAGGCTCCCGGCGTGGACGGCGGAATCTACTTCACGGGCGATGCGCAGCCCGGGCAGTTCGTCCACGTCACGCTCGACGGCAACGGGCCGTTCGACTTTTTCGGGCGCATGACGTCAGAGGATTTTGCAAGCGTTGGATAAGCATCTGGGTTCGGAAGAACGGCCGCATCAGCGGCTCGACGTGCGGCGTGCCGTGATGGCGACCGCTGCAATCGTGCTGCTCGGGTTCATCGCGGTCGTCGCGGGCTTTTCCGTCGCGTTGCATCGCACGCCGATTCAGATCATCACCGGGCAAATCACGCCGTCGCCTCAAGAACTTTTCGGCAAAGACCATCTGCTCGTGCTGGTCGAAGGGTTGGACTACGACTATACGGACAAGGACGAAGAGTACTCCAAGCAGTCGCGCAGCGACGTGATCAAAGCCGTCAACTTGGATTTCCGCACGCACAAGGTGTACGTGCTTTCGATTCCGCGCGACACCGACGTCGTGCTGCCAAACGGCGACGAGGCGAAGATCAATCAGGCGCAGGCCGACGGCGGCGTGAAAGAAGCGCAAGCGGTCATCGCGCGTTTCTTGGGCATTCCCGGTTTCGATCGTTACGTGACGCTGCGTATCAACACGACCAAAGATCTCATCAACGCGATCGGCGGCGTCGACGTCTACGCAAAAACGTCGGACTGCTTGAAGTTTCATCAGGGCTGTGCCGGCGGACGCATCGACTACGACGACAACTGGGGACACCTGCACATCCATTTCTCCGAAGGCATGCACCACATGAGCGGCGATCAGGCGGTTGCGTACGCGCGCTTCCGCCACGATTGGTGCAGCGATCCCTGCCGCATCATGCGCCAAAACCAAGTGATGCAGGCAGCGCTCAATAAGATTCGCAGCGACAAGTTCAATACGCTGATGCACCTGAACGACCTCATCGGCGTCTTCCACCGCGACGTCGATACGAATCTCACGCAGCAGGAAGAACTGGCACTTGCCACCGCGTTTGCCGGCATGCCGAAGAACGGACTGGTGACGGACACTATCAAAACGCTCGGTGACAAAGAGCTCACCTACGCCGGCGACGTGCTTATCCCGGACGATCCCGGCATCGCCCAACAGGTGCAGAGCATGCTGCTCAATCCGCCCGTTCCTACGCCGAGCCCGGATTCGGCAGCCGTTGCGGCGATCAACCCGCTAAGCGTGCGCGTGGACGTGGAAAACGGCACGGCAATTCCGGGAGCAGCGCGCCGTGTAGCGGCACTGCTCAAGGAGAAGGGTTTCATCATCGGCTCGGTCGGCAACGCCGACAATGAAGACTTCACGACCACGCAACTGCACGAGCACTCCAACATCACGTTCGCGGGGTTGCGCGTGCGCGAAGCGCTTGGAAAGAGCGCCGCCGCGGCCCAGGTGATCGCCGACAGCGAAACACCGACGCCCGACGCAACCGCATCCGGTGATGCAAGCGACGTAACGGTAATCGTCGGTCAGGACGTGGCCGCGGCAATTTCGCAGCAAGCCTCCACGCTGCCGTGAACAAGAATCGCTGGTTTGCCGCCGCGATGGTCGTAATCGCGGCGCTTTCATATGGCGTCTATCGTCTCTACGTGCACGCCCGCGGCATGCACCCGGCGGTGATTACACCGCGTATGAATGCGCAGCAGATGCTCTCGCCATCGCTGTCCGCGCACGTCAAGCGCCTCCTCGACGAGCGCATCCGCTACGGTAACCGTTCGGGGCGCCCCAAACTCATCGCGCTCACATTCGACGACGGACCGTACCCGATCTTCACGCCGCTGCTGCTGGACGAACTGCAGCGCCTGCACATTCACGCGACGTTCTTCCTCATCGGACACGATGCGCAGCAGTGGCCGCAGCTGGCGCAGCGCATCGAGAGCGGCGGCAACGAGATCGCGGATCACACCTACACGCATCCGGACTTGGATCAGGAAACGCCAGCGCAAGTGCGCGAAGAAATTCTCAAAGGGCGCGACGTGGTGTACGGTTTGGTGCACGACCCGTCGCTGCGCGTGTATTTCCGCCCGCCGCACGGACGCTACACAGTGCAAACCATCGAGGTGGCACAGCGCCTGGGGTACCAGACGATTCTGTGGACCGACGATTCCGGCGACTGGCGAAACGTCACGGCGGAGAAGCTGCGCGAACATATCGACCATTTTGCGACGGCGCCGGAGATCGTGCTGCTCCATAGCGGAAAACTGGCTACGATTCAAATGTTGCCCCAAGTCGTCGCCCGGTTCCAGGCCGCCGGGTATCAGTTCGTTACCGTGCGGGAGATGCTGGCCAAGGTCACGCCGGGCGAACTGAACCATCCCGCGAAACGTCCCGTTTAAGGAGCGTCATGCCCCGACAGATCATCGATACGGAATCGAGCCGGCCCCGCTACGTGCGGCGGCTGGTCATCACCTGGGTTATCCTGGCCGTCGTGGTGGCGATTCTGGTGCTCGCCGCCATCGCGGTCTACGGCCGCTTTAGCCAGCCCGCCCATCCGCAGGCCGTGCCGAGCGCCGCCGTCCAGCCGGTGCTTTCCTCGCCGAAACCTCCAGGAAAGTAGATCGCCATGCGTGTATCCTGCCCAGCGGCTTATCTTAAGGAGAACTGATGCTGCGTCGCCTGACCCTTGGACTGTTCACTCTCGCCTGCGCTGCGACGGTTGCGGCATGCAGCTCCGGCAACACCACCGTCCCTTCCAGCGGCGGCGTACCTGGCATCGGGCCGAACTTTTCGACCAACACGATCTACGTCAGCAACACCACGCAGAACGCGGTCGAGATTTATCCGCCTTCGCCCGGCCCCAGCGCTTCACCGATCTATCAGATCGGCGGATCTAATACGACGCTGAGCGGCCCCGCGTACATGGCGTTCGACTCATCGAAGCGTCTGTACGTCACCAACTACAGCGCCGCAAGCAAGACCGGAGCGCTGCTCGTCTTTCAGGAATTCGCGACCGGCGACGTGCTGCCGTTCGGATCGATTCCGTTCCCGAGCGGCGTGCAGCCGCACGGCGTTTCGATGCTGCCCAGCGATAAGGGCTTCGTCGTCACGTTCACGTTTCCGGGCAGCTTCTTCCCGAACGTGCTCAACGTGTACGGCCCGTTGTCGAATGGATCTGCTGCGCTTACGAGCACGATTGCGGGCAGCAACACCGCGCTCAACAACCCGGTGGGCGTCTCCGTGGACTCCAATGCGAACATTTACGTTGCGAACAGCGGCAACGGGACGTTGACCGTCTACCCGGCGCCGACGCCCGCGCCCACGCCGACCGGCACCGCTACGCCGACTCCGACGCCCACGCCAACCGCGACGCCGACGCCGACCGGCAGCGGATCCCCGAGTGCCAGTCCGTCGCCGACACCCACGCCGTCGTCACTGAACATCGCGCCGGCGGAAACCATCTCGTGCGTACCCGCGGGCTCCATGCCGTCGCCGTGCATGTCGCATCCGACCGGCCTGACGCTGGATGGTTCCGGTAATGTGTACGTGACCGATCCCGACAGCGGCGCCGCTCCGGCAGTCTACGTCTTCACTTCGGCGCAGGTTGCATGCGGCGTTCCGCCGTGCACGCTCAATCTCACGCCGTCGCGCTTTATTGCCGGCAGCAACACTAAACTTGCGAACCCGACCGATGTTGCGGTCGACAGCGCGGGCACGATCTATGTGATCGATGCCGGAACCGGACCCAATACCAGCATGCTGCTCATCTTCGCGCCTACCGCTAACGGCAACGTGGCACCAACGACGGCGATCGCACTGCCGGCGGGAAGCGCTACGGGGTTGGCGTTATCTCCATAAGTGACGTGCCGCCGCACGCGGCGGCTGACCCGTTTGCGTTTCTGACCCGCCTGCCGTCACTGGCATCCCTCGAAGAAAAAAGCAGGGCGCTGGCGGAAGCAGCGTATGCGACGACGGCGTGCACTCGCACGACCGTCGTCGTCTTTACCGACGAGCACTCGCACTATGCGTCGGTACCCGATACGGGCTTCACGCTGCGCGAAGGGACGCGCGGTTCGCGGCGGCTGTTCTTACCCGCGCTCACCAAATTCGCTATACCGGGCGGTTTTTTCGTGCCGCACGATGCGGCGCGCTCGCTCGGTGCCATCACCGACTATCAGCCGGAGACGAATTTGCTGATCGTTCCGCTCGAAACGGATGATGCGCTCGTCGGCGCACTCGTGTTCGACGTTGCCGAACGCATCAGCGATGAGAACGCCCGCAGGCTGCGTGTGTTTGCGGACATCGCGGCATGGATGATCGCACACGAGCGTGAGGTGTCGGCTGCGGAGCGCGAGGCCAAGCAAAGCGCGCTGCTCGCGCTCATCAACGAGCGCGCACGCAAATCGCTCGACCGGCACAGCATTCTGCAAACCGTTGCCGAGGACGTGCGTGAAGCGTTCGGCGCGGTGCGCTGCGCGATCTTCGCGCGCGATCCGCACACACCGGATCTCGTGCGAGTCATCGCGTGCGCGGAATCGCACGAGGCGAAAACGAGCGTTCCCGAATCCGTTGAGTTGGGTGACACCTGGCTGGAACGGGCGTTCGCGGGTTCCGTCGTAGGCCGTGACGACGTAACGACCGATAATCCGCGCGATAGTTTTCTGCGCATGCTCGAGATCGGCTCGGCGCTGATGGTGCCGCTGGTTATCGACGGCAAAGTGGAGAACGCAATCACGCTGCATTTTGCCAAACCCAACGCGTTCGACGAAATCGACATGGTGATGCTGCGTTCGGTGGCCTCGCATGTCGGCTTGGCGCTCGCGAACGTGCAGATTTACGATCTAGAACGGCTGCGCCGCGCGCGCGCGGAATCGCTGGAGCGCGTCGTGCGCATGCTTCGCGACACGCAGACGATGGAAGAAGTACTTCTCGTCTTCGCCGTAACCGTTTCGCACGAAGTCAAACTGACGTGCGCTGTCTACGAAATCGAAGGCCTGACCGCCGTGCGCAGAGCGGTCCGCGTGGTGGACTCGGCGCGCGACGGTTTGCCGGACCGCGTCGAGGTGGCGCAGCTCGTTCCGATGCTCGAACGCGAGGACATCGTGCAGAGCGGGGCGCTTTCCGAAAAACTGCGCCACAAGCTTTTCGCCGGCGGCGAGGGATTGCTTGCGACGCTGCGCATCGACGGCAATCTGTGGGGCGTCGTCGTATTTTCGGCGGCGCGCGGCGTGTACGATTGGCGCGATGCCGAGCGGCGCGTGTATTTCCACATGCTCGCATCGCACCTGGAGCTGGCGCTTTCCGGCGCGCTGGGATTCGAGCGCATTCAGCAGCTCGCACGCGCGCTTTCGGAAAGCAACGAATTCAAAGACGATCTGCTGGCGATGCTCGCGCACGACTTCAAAGGTCCGCTGACCGTCATCCTGGGCTACTGCGAACTGCTGCTGGAAAACGCGCCCGCGGAACTGCAGGAAGAATTGCAAACGATCTATTCGCAGACGAAACGTCTGGTGCGGCTGGCCGACGATGCGGTCGCGCTGGCGCAGACCCAGGCAGGCGGATTTTCACTCGATCGCGCGCCGCTCGATTTGCGGCAGGTGGTCGCGGAGAGCGTGAAGGCGCACAATCGCGGCGAGGACCGTATCAAACTTCTTGCGCCCGACAGCCCGGTGGTCGTCTCGCTGGATCCCGCGCGCTTCAATCACGTACTGGACAATTTGCTGATGAACGCGCTGAAATATTCGCAGGACGACATTGCGGTGCGCATTACCAAAGGTGAGTCGAACGCCACCATCAGCATCAGCGATCGGGGGATCGGCATCCCGTCCTCCGAACTGGGCACCGTCTTTTCGCGCTTCGGGCGGGCGAGCAACGCCCGGCGAAAGGGCATCTCCGGCTCGGGGGTGGGCCTGTACGTGAGCCGGAAAATCGCGGAGACGCACGGCGGCAGCATCGCCGTTCAGTCGACCGAGGGCGCAGGCAGCACCTTCACGGTGACGCTTCCGCTTGCCCATCCGGAGCAACCTTCACTCTGAACGAACGGTACTGGTAGAAGATATGGCATTCCTCAAGACGCTGTTTGACGGCAACGAGCGGGAGATCGCCCGCCTACGGCGGACGGCGGACAAAGTCAACGCGCTTGAACCGGCGATGGAGGCGCTTTCGACCGACGAACTCCGCGGCAAGACCGCAGAGTTCCGCGATCGCCTGCAAAAGGGTGAGTCGCTCGACGCGATGCTGCCCGAAGTATTTGCCGTCGTTCGCGAGGCCGGCAAACGCGCGCTCGGAATGCGCCACTTCGACGTTCAGATCATGGGCGGTCAGGTGCTGTACGAAGGACGCATCGCGGAGATGAAAACCGGCGAAGGCAAGACGCTGGTCGGCACGCTTCCCGTCTACGCGCGAGCGCTGGAAGGCCACGGCGTGCACGTCGTTTCGGTGAACGACTATTTGGTTCGGCGCGACGCGGAATGGATGGGACAGATCTACGAGATGCTCGGTCTAACGGTCGGCATCATTCAGCACGATCTCGAACCGGCCGCGCGCCGCGCCGCATACAACTGCGACATCACGTACGTTACGAACAACGAAGCCGGTTTCGATTATCTGCGCGACAACATGGCTTGGCAAGTCGACGACATGGTGCAGCGCGAACTCTACTTCGCGCTCGTAGACGAAGTCGACTCGATCCTCATCGACGAGGCGCGTACGCCGCTCATCATCAGCGGCCAGGGTACCGAACCGACCGAACTCTATGAGAAGTTCGCGCAGATCCTGCCGCGCCTGAAAAAGGACGAAGACTACACGGTCGACGAGAAAGCGCACGCGGTGCCGATTACCGAAGCGGGCGTCGCGAAGGTCGAGAAAATGCTCGGCATCCAGAACTTGTACGAGCAGCGCAACATCGAACTCGCGCATCAGTTGAATGCAGCGCTCAAGGCGTGGAATCTGTTCCATCGCGATCAGCAGTACATCATCAAAGAAGGCGAAGTCGTCATCGTCGACGAGTTCACGGGGCGTTTGATGTACGGCCGTCGCTACTCGGACGGCATTCACCAAGCGATCGAGGCGAAGGAAGGCATCAAGGTCCGCAGCGAGGACCAGACGCTCGCGACGATCACGTTCCAAAACTATTTCCGCCTGTACGACTATCTCGCGGGCATGACCGGTACGGCGAAAACCGAGGAACGCGAATTCCGCGACATCTACGGTCTGGACGTCGTCGTCATTCCGACCAACAAGCCGATGATCCGCAAAGATCAGTCGGACATCGTCTTCAAGTCGGAAAAGGCGAAATTCACCGCAGTCGTCGACGAGATTATCAAGGAGCACGAAAAGGGCCGCCCGGTGCTGGTCGGCACGCGTTCCATCGAGAAGTCCGAGATGCTCGCAGCGATGCTGCGCCGCAAAGGCGTCGAGTGCAACGTCCTCAACGCCAAATATCACGAGCAGGAAGCGCAGATCGTCAAGGACGCCGGTCTTCCCGGACAAGTCACGATCGCAACCAACATGGCGGGCCGCGGTACCGACATCAAACTGGGCGACGGCGTGGCGGACGCCGGCGGGCTTGCGATCATCGGCACCGAGCGCCACGAGTCGCGCCGTATCGACAACCAGTTGCGCGGCCGCTCGGGCCGTCAGGGCGACCCGGGAAGCTCGCGCTTCTACGTCTCGCTCGAGGACGAAGTGATGCGGCTCTTCGGCGGCGAGCGCATGAACAACATCATGGAACGCGTCGGCTTTTCCGACGAAGCGCCCATCGAGTCGGGGCTCGTTACCAAATCGCTCGAACGCGCGCAAAGCAAGGTCGAGGCGCACAACTACGAAATCCGCAAACACGTTCTCGAATACGACGACGTGATGAATAAGCAGCGCGAAGTGATCTACGGCGACCGCCGGGCCATCTTGCGCGGTGAGTTCGACTCGCGCGAGTTCATGCTGCAGACGCTCGAAGGCAAAGTCGATTCCGCGGTTCAAGAAAACGCGCCGGAGAACGCGCATCCGAGCGACTGGGATCTCGAGGAGATGCTCAACCAACTCGAAATGATCTTTCCGGTCCGTCAGACGGTCAAGGCGGAAGAACTCGACAAGAAAGATCGCGAGGAGATCCGCCGGATTCTGCAAGATGCGGCGCGCAGCGCGTACGAAGCGAAGGAAGCGGAAGTCACGGCGGAGATTCTGCGCATTGTCGAGCAGCGCTATCTGCTGCTGCCGATCATCGATCGGATGTGGGTGGACCATCTCTACATCATGGACCACCTCAAGACGGGCATCGGCCTGCGCGGCTACGGCCAGATCGACCCGCGCGTCGAGTACGAAAAGGAAGCCTACGAGATCTTCGAGGACCTCAAAAACAACATCGCCGACGAAGCGATCAAAGGCGTATTCCGCGTTGTGATAGAGCATCAGGAGGCTCCGCAGCAGCAGATGCAGCCTGCGCTCGTGCCGGAGGGCGCACCCGCGTTCGAACCGATTCCCACCGGCCAACTACTGCCGCAGGCAGCGCCGGCCGCGCGGCGTCCGCAGCAGTTGCACACCAACCGCGAGGACGGTGAACCGGCCAAGCCCGTGCACCGCGATCAGCCGAAGGTCGGCAGAAACGATGCGTGCCCGTGCGGTTCCGGCAAGAAGTACAAGAAGTGCCACGGCGCAGCCGCGGTCTAGCGCCGCTCGCTTGCTAATGAAAGCGTCGTAGGTCTTCTGGCAATGGCGTAATGGCCGATGGGCGGTTCCGAAAGGAGCCGCCGCTTTCATAGCATGGCGGTATGAGAGTACTCGGAGCCGTGCTGGTGCCGCTGGCAGCGCTGGTTTTCCTGTTTGCGTCGGTGCTCAAGCACCCCGTGTATACGCCTGACGGCAGCGTGTACGCACGCTTTGCTGCGCGCGACGCCGGTTATTCGGATCGCGACGCGACGGCGGCGGAAAAGGCGTTTTACGGCGGCACGGCGCTGATGCAGAATCCACGCTATCGCGAGATCGTCGATCTTGCGCCGGGCGTGTGGTTTGCGCGCTCGCACGTGTTCGTCAATCGCATTCTGTATCCGTGGATAGTTGGAATGGCGATGGGTCTGGCCGGTTTGCGCGCGCTCTTCTTGGTGAACGCAGGCGCCTACGTTGCATTCGGTTTAGCAATGTATTGGATGCTGCTTGCGTTCAAACGCCCGGTGCCGGCGTTTGCACTTAGCATTGTCGCGTTGGCGTTGCCGCAAGTTCGCGGCGCCGCGGGCAGCGATCTCACCGACATGCTGGCAATGCTGTGGTGGGTGCTTTCGCTCGGCGCGCTGCTGCGGCTTTCCCGCGAAACGCGTCCTGCAATGCTGTTCGTGCTGGCGGTAAGCGGCGCGTTCTTGGCGCTCACGCGGCCCACGCCCTACCTGGTCGTGTTGCCGGCAATCGCAATCGGCATCGTGCGCGCTTCGTGGGCGCCGCTGCTCGCATCGCTGGGAAGCGTTGCGGCGTATGGAATTGTCGCTGCCCTTACGCATGCGTTCGGTATTTCGGAACAACTGCGCTGGATTTACGGCAATCTTCCGAACGGCACGAAGGCGTCGTTCGCAGCGTGGTACGCAAGCGCGGTTTTCTCGTCGGTGCGGTTCGTCGCCGCGGAGACCGTACGAACCATCGTGCCGCTGCTCGCCATCGTCGCAACCATTTATGGAGCGTGGCATCCTCGCACGCGTGCGCCGATGACCGTGCTTGCAGCAGCGGGCATCGCGTGTCTGATCGCGGTTCCGTTCAATCCTGTCCCGTCGTCGTTTGCTCGCGTTCTGCTGCTGCCGCTCGTTCCCGTGTTTTGCGCGATGGCGCAGTGCCTTGCCGAAGTAGCGTTGGAGAAAAGAACGGCTGGGGCGCCGGTCGAGGTGGCGCCCGAAGCCCTCAAAGCGTAACGGGCAGCGGTCGCCCCGAGAGTTGCGGCGGCGCGAGCAAATCGCCGCCCAGATCGACGTTGCTTGACTGCACGCTCACGTCGACGCCTTTCCCATTCTCGCTCAGCGTCGTCGTGATGGTGCCGCCCAGACCATTGTCGTCGCGCACAACCACGGATCCGTTTGCGCTGCGCGTCACCGTTTCACCGTTTCCCAGCGCGATGCTCTGCCCGTCGGCCAGCGTGACCGTTTGACCGTTCTGCATGATTGTGGCGTTACCGGAATTATCGAGCGAAACTTGCGTTCCGCCGAAACCCGTGGACACCGTTGCTTGGCTGTTGTAGGTTACGCCGTTCGCACCGGGCTGCGTCACCTTCGTCGAGATTTGGTAGCCGCCGGCAAACGAATCGGATTCGAGCAGATCCGGATGATCGGTCATGCTGTCGAAATGCGCTGCTTGCGTACCGCCGTTGCCGGAACTGCCGTTGAACGCGAGGTGCGGATCGCCGGTCGAAGATCCCGAAGCATTTGCGAAATACTGCTCGCCACCGCCTGCAGAACCGAATGCCGAGCCCACGCCGAACATCGAGAGCAACTGCTGGAGAGCGCCAAGCAGTTGCGAGAGTATGCTGCCCAACCCGCTTTGCAATGGATTGCCGATTGGATTTGCGATCGGATTATCGATTGGATCGAACACGAACCGCGGTCCGGTGCGGCGGATGTTGTCGCGTCCCAGCGCGGGTGTCGTCATGGCGCCGCCTGGGGTGAAGCGGTGCTGCGGCGCGATACGCGGTAGCGTGATGGCCGCCGTGCTGCTCTCTTGTACGTTGGTCATTCGTACCTCCATTTGTCGCGATACACTCACGCGCAGCGGCGGCGTTGGAAAGGGCGCGAGGCGCCCTCCCCGAACGTTTGGGCCGACATGAGCGACTCGCAGCTGACCAGTCTTGCCCGCCTTGCGGACCGTTTGGTGACGCTCAAGGAGCGTCTTTGACTACGCCGGTAAAACGCGCCTGATCAGCGAGCTGGACAGCCGCTCGCGCACCGAGAGTTTTTGGAACGACGCCGATGCCGCGCAGCGCGTGATGAAACAGCTCGCGGAATTGCGCGGCGACGTGGACGCGATGGACGGCATCTCGCGCGCGCTCAACGATGCGCGCGAATTGCTTGTGCTGTTCCCGGACGATCCGTCCGCCTCGTCGGAAGTCGACGGCAATATCGCCCAGGCGGAAACGCAACTCGACCAACTGGAAATGGCCGCGACGTTCGACGGCGAGTTCGACGCGCACAACGCCATCGTCAGCGTCTACGCGGGCGCCGGCGGCGTAGATGCCGCCGATTGGACGCAAATGCTCGCGCGCATGTATTTGCGCTGGGCCGACGCCAAAGGCTGCGTTACCCAAGTGGTCGACGAATCTCCGGCGGAAGAAGCGGGGCTCAAGTCCGTGACGTTTTTCGTGCGTGGCCGCAATGCGTACGGCATGCTGGAGAGCGAGCGCGGCGTCCATCGTTTGGTGCGCATCTCGCCGTTCGACGCGGCGCACCGCCGGCATACGTCATTTGCGGCGGTTGACATCATTCCGGAAATCGAAGCCGGTGAAAACGTGCAAGTGGAGATCAAGCCGGAAGACCTGCGCATCGAGACGTTTAAATCGGGCGGTGCCGGCGGCCAGTACGTCAACAAGACGGAATCCGCCGTGCGTATTATTCACGTTCCGTCCGGCATCATCGTTGCCTCGCAGCAGGAGCGCTCTCAAGCACAAAACCGCGACGTGGCGATGAGCATTCTGCGCGCAAAACTCGTGCAGCGCGAACTTGAGATGCGCGACCAGCGCCTTGCGGAACTGCGCGGTGAGCGCAGCGCGAACGAGTGGGGATCGCAAATCCGCTCGTACGTGCTCAACCCGTATCAACTCGTAAAAGATCACCGCACAAACGTCGAGGTTGGCGATACCGCTCGCGTGCTCGACGGCGACATCGACTCGTTCATTTGGCCGTATCTGCAGCAGCGCCGCGCACGCGCGTAGACAGGCCGTTTACCGACGGCTGGCTGTGGCTGGGCGCTGCAGCCTATGCCGCGTTCTATTTTTTGCTCGGTGCGATTCGCTATGCGGCGCATCGAAACTTCGTCGATCTCGGCATCTTCGCGCAAACCGCCGCAAGCGCGTTCGGCTGTTTTTGCAACACGGTTGAGGGCTCGCATTGGGCCTACCATTTCTCGCCGATTCTGTATCTCGCGGGCGCGCTGATGCGCGTGTGGCCGTCGGCGCTCGCGCTCATTGCGCTGCAAGCGGTTGCGGGCGCGCTCACCATACCGCCGGTCTACGCGCTGGTACGGCGATTCGGCGACCGGCGCAGTGCGCG
The DNA here is from genome assembly GCA_035694945.1 of Vulcanimicrobiaceae bacterium. Classification (GTDB taxonomy): domain Bacteria; phylum Vulcanimicrobiota; class Vulcanimicrobiia; order Vulcanimicrobiales; family Vulcanimicrobiaceae; genus DATGJX01. Next base: position 26,940 of record DASSEZ010000099.1, on the reverse strand, counting down.
GCTTGCCGCGCTCGTCGTTTTTCTGTATCCGCCGCTTGCCGGCGTGGTGTTCAACGATTTTCACGAGAACGGGTTCGCACCGGCGGCGATTGCGTGGATGCTCTGGGCCTTCGATGCGGGGCGCACGGGATGGACGATTGCGCTGATGCTCTTGGCGCTGGCGGTGAAGGAAGATCAAGCGCTGTTTATCGCTGCTGCGGGCGTTGTGGGCGCCGTCGCCTATCGCGGCGATCGGATGCGGTTGCGGCTTGCGCTATTCGCCATGATTGCCGGAGCGGTCGTGTTTGCAGGGTACTTCATCCTTGCGCATCCGCATTCGGCAGGGCGCTTTTACGCGTGGTCGCCGCAAGACGTGCACGCGTTGTTGACTCATGGCATCGTCGAACGCATCGGCTTCTTGCTGCTCGCGTTCGTTCCGCTGTTGTTTCTGCCGTTTCGCACGCCGGCATTCTTAGTGCTGCTGCTGCCGCTGGCTGAAGTGCTCGCCTCGACGATGTCGACGACATATACGATGGGCTCGCATTATGCCGGTGCATGGGCCGGGTGGGCGTTCTACGCGTTCGCGCTGGGCGTTGCTCGCCTGAGGGAGGCAGACCCGCATCGTGCGCACCGCGCGCTCTATTGGTGCATTGCGCTGTGCGTCGTGGAGTTTGCGACTGCCGATCCGCTGCATCCCCGCGATCTGCTCCGGCAGCGCACGCATGCCGATGCCGCGCTCGACCGTTTTTTGCGGACGCTGCCGCCGCACGCTTCCGTCGCGACACAAGAAGAAGCGTACACGCACCTCGCTGCCACCGACCCCAATGCGACGGTGCTGCCTGAGACCGTTGACGGGCGCGTCGACACCTGCATGCTGCTGACCGACGACGACTTCCCCGATTCACCGCGGCTCGTCGAATCGCGCCCGCTGGTCGCGCAATTGCTGCGCGCGGGCGTATATCGCGTGCGCGAGCGCAACGGCGGCATCACCCTGTATACGAAAACGGCGCGCTGCCCGTAAGTACGTCGTCGAGCGCGTCGGCTGCGACGAGCGGCCACTGCGCTTCCATGCTGACGACGCGATGCGCAGCGGCCCACGGTGCCCAGCGCCGCGATTGCAGCGCAAACTTCTCGCGCGAAAAACACGACACGACCGGCGTACCGACCATGCCCGCGACGTGCGCGGCGCCGGAATCGGGTGCAACAAGTGCGCGCGCTGCGGCGATGGCGTTTTTCCATGGTTCGAGCGCATCGAACGATTCCACCGGCACGTTCGCTGCTTGGGCGAACGCCTGAACGTAGTCGTGCTCGCGCGTTGAAGCCACAAATCGCACCCGGCGCGTGCGCATCACGCGCCCAGCCGCCTCGACCACGGCGGAAAGCGGTGCGCCCAAGCGCTGCCACTTGTCGGTAACTTGAAACGCGACGCGTTCGTCTGCCGGCGGTTCGTCGTCTATCACGAGCGGGCGCAGAATACGCGCGTCGCGCGGCGGTTCGAAGTCGCCCGTCAACGCGCGCGCCAGTGAAAACACGACCTCGCATTCGTGCGGGGCATTCGCGTCCAAACCGGCGGTACGAAACACCGTGCGCGTGCACATCCGCCGTATCCAAAGCGTCTTGAGCGGCTTGCCCCAGCCGTTTTCGAAACCGATGCGCCGGGGCACGTGCGCTCGCTGCGCCAGCTCGTATCCGCGGTGCTTTTCCGTAGCGATGAGTGCGGCATCGTAGCGCTGCGCGCGAAGCTGCGCTACGAAATCGCGATCGGATTGCGCGCCGTCGACGTGAATTGCGTCGAGCGCGCGGCGCGCGAACACGCCGGCATTCACCGGACGAAGCACCGCGCCGATACGAAGATTGTGGCGGCGAAGCGCCGCGATAACGGGGACAAGGGTAAGGGCATCGCCAACCGCGTCCAGACGGACGAGGAGCACCGATGGCGAACGCGGGATGGCGCCGTCGTGCGGCAGACTCACCATGACAAGATTGTGATTGCAAAAGAGAACCTCGTAACCCTCGACGTGCCGGACGGCTTTCGGGTTCTGCGCGACCTGGGCCGGGTCACGGGCGCCGCGACGCGCCCGCATAACATGCTGCGTGCCACGTTCCGGTCGATTGGCGCCTTCATCGGCCTCGCGCCCACCGAATTCTTGACCGATGCGGAACGGGCGCGGGAAGAAGCGCTCGACGATGTGCGGGCAAAGGCCACAAAGCTGGGAGCCGACGCTGTAATCAAGATTCGCTTCGAGGCGGTAGAGCAGCCCGACGGATCCACCATCGTCATGGCGAGCGGACAAGCAGTTCGGCTGGCGCCGAAGAACTACGCCGCGTGACGTTGTCCGAACGAGCCGCACGGGAACGCCTGCTGGCAAAGGCTGCCGCAACCGCGGCGGCGTGCCGAAAATGCCAAATCGGTTTTGACCGCCGCAACAACGTGTACGGCGAAGGCGACCCATGCGCGCGGTTGATGCTCGTCGGCGAAGGGCCCGGCGAAACGGAAGATTTGCTGGGCCGGCCGTTCGTGGGACGCGCCGGTGAGTTGCTCGACAAAATGCTTGCCGCGATCGATCTGCCGCGCGAAGACGTGTACATCTGCAATACGGTGAAGTGCCGGCCCACATTGCACGACGGCGGAAAATTGCGCAACCGTGCGCCGACGCCACACGAGATGGCGAATTGCCGCGCGTATCTTGACGAGCAGATCGACATCATCGCGCCGGCGGTTATTCTTGCACTCGGCGCGCCGGCCGCAAAATCGTTTCTCGGCAGTGACTTCGGGATTACCAAGGGCCGCGGCCGCTGGTACGCCGGCCCGAACGGCATCCCGCTGATGGTCACGTTCCACCCTGCCTACGTTCTTCGTCAAGGCGGGATGGCGCTGACTGAAACCAAGCGGCAGGTGTGGTCGGACCTCAAGCAGGTGCGCGCACGGCTCGACGAAGCCGCGGCAGCAGCGGCGCAATCTGCCCCGCCGGGCGCTGCCTCGGCGGAGCAAATCAGCCTCCTGTAAAGCCGGAAACGGTAGCCCCCAGGGCGGGTTCTATGGTATCGTGCACCCCGTGCAGTGTCATCCTGAGGCATCGAAGGACGCCCAAGCGATCTGGTTTGCCGACAAAGTGCGCCGTGCCGGATTTTCCAGCGTGGCGGACTTCGCCGCGCATTTCGGGCTGAAACCCTATCGCCTCAAGCAGATGTATCGCGCTGCCGCCAAAGAACTGGCGGCCGACGTGGATGACGTCACGACGCTCCCCAAAGAACTGCGCGCCGAGCTCAAGGCTGCCGGATTTTCGTTCGAATCCGTAACGCCGGTTGTGGTCCAGCGCTCGAACGACAAGCAGACGAGCAAAGGACTGTTTCGCCTCGCCGACGGCTCCGAAGTTGAGGCGGTGCTGATGGAGCATTTCGGCGATCGCAACACGGTGTGCATCAGTTCGCAAGCGGGCTGCGCCTTCGCGTGCGCGTTCTGCTCCACGGGGCAAGCCGGCTTCACACGGCATCTGGAAACGACTGAAATCTTCGATCAAGCGCGCTATTTCGCGCGCGAGCTCGCGGCGAAGGGCAAGCGCATTACCAACATCGTGTTCATGGGCATGGGCGAGCCGTTTCACAATTACGACGCGGTGATGAACGCCGTCGCGCTCCTGCATGACGCGCAAGGTTTCGGCTTGGGCCACCGGCACATCACGATTTCGACCGTCGGCTTGGTCGACAAGATCGACGCGTTCGCGAATGAAGGCATTCAAGTGAACCTCGCGATTTCGCTGCACGCCCCGAGCGATGACGTGCGCAGCGGCATCATGCCGGTGAACCGCAAGTTTTCGATGGACGAACTGCTCGCCGCATGCGATCGCTACATCGAAAAAACGAATCGCAAAGTCTTTTTCGAGTACGTCATGCTGCGTGACGTGAACGACTCGGCGGAGCACGCGGCGGAACTGGCTCGCCGGATGAAGGGCCACCTGTACCACGTCAACTTGATTCCGTATAATACAACGCCCGACGGCCCGTTTGCCGGAACAGACAACGAACGCATTTGGGCGTTTGCCGCAGTGCTCGACGCAGCCGGCATTCCAACGACCGTGCGGCAAAACATGGGCCGCGATATTTCCGCCGCATGCGGGCAATTGCGCGCACAAACTCAGCCGAAGGCTCAGAAAGTCGCGTCCGCTTAAAGACGCCGCTGAAACTCGGCTCGCGGTTCGGCAGTACCGTCCTAAGCGGAGGTGCGGAACACGTGAAAAACGCGGCGGTGCTCGAGGACGTCAAAGTCCATGTGAAGTTCAAACTCGCGGCGCTGTGGGCCAGCGTCATGTTCCTTTACATCTACGGTGACTACTTCGGTCTTTATCAGCCGGGGGTATTGCAGCACTTGCTGCAGGGCCGCATACCGGCATTCGGCGCGGTGACTCAAGCGATTTTGCTCGCCTTTTCCGCGATGATGGCCGTGCCGAGCGTCATGGTGTTTCTTTCGCTTGCACTGCCGACGCAGGCTAATCGTTGGGTGAACTTTTTCACCGGAGCCCTCTACACGCTCATTGTAGCGGCGACGCTGCCGGGAGCGTGGATGTTTACGATTTTTCTTGGAGCGGTGGAAATTGCGCTGACGCTTTCGATCGCATGGGACGCGTGGCGCTGGCCGCTCGCGGAGCAATCCGCGCATCGAGCGGCGGGCCAGGGGTAGCGAGAGGCTCTCGCAAAGTCGCATGCATGATTACCGCATGCGATCCAACGCCTGGCCGACGTGGCGCGCTCGTCTATTTCAAGCGCAGTCAGGCATAAGCGTTGGCGACCTGGAGTGACGTCAGCCGTATCGCGCTGGCTTTGCCCGGAGTAACCGAAGAGCCATCGTACGGCGGTACACGTTCGTGGAAGGTCAACGACAAGGGCGTCGTGTGGGAGCGTCCGCTGCGAAAAGCTGATCTTGACTGGCTTGGAGAGCGCGCGCCCAAAGGCCCTGTTCTCGGTGTTCGCGTCCCTGAAACCGAGATGAAGGAAGTGCTGCTCAAAGCGGACCCAAACGTCTTTTTTACGACGCCGCATTTTGACGGCTACCCGGCCGTTCTCATTCGGCTCGACAAGATTTCTTTAAAGCAACTCAAGGACGTCATCTTGGAAGCGTGGCTTTGCCGCGCGCCGAAACGTGCAGCGGAAGCATACCTGAAGCGACGCAAATAACCGTCATGCGCCTTGTGAAGGACGAGAATAGATGATCAAAGATGTTGCGTTTATCGCTTATGCCGTCCGCGACGTTCCGCGATCGGTCGCATTTTATCAGGACGTTCTCGGCTTGCAGACGGGGGAGTCGTTCAACGAAAACTTCGTGGAATTCAACATTGGTTCTACGGCATTTGCGGTAGATGGCGACCCGCCGCCGGGATGCGAGGCGGGAACGTGCTCGGGGCTGAACTTCGAGGTGGAGGATATTCTTGCCGCGAGGGAACGGCTTGTGCATAATAACGTCGTCGTCAGTGACGTCTATAATTTTCCGACCTGTTCTGTCTGTTTTGCAAAGGATCCGGACGGCAACGGATTCGCATTGCATCAAAAAAACAGCACGCGGCGTGCCCAAGTACGTAACTGAAACGCTACTGAGCGTCGCGGCCGCGGCGTTCGTCGCGCGGTCCCTCACAGTCGCGCTGCGGTCCAACGATCGTTTGGAAGCATGTGAACCGCACCCGGAACTTCCGTTTCTCTCGATTATCGTTCCGGCGCGCAACGAAGAACGCCAGATTGAAACGTGCGTGCGCTCATTGCTCGCGCAGCACTATCCGCACTTTGAAGTCATCGTCGTCGACGATCGATCGACCGACTCCACTGCTCGGATACTCGATCGCCTATCGGCCGCCGATGCCCGCGTGCGGGCCATATACGGCGAACCGCTCCCCGAAGGGTGGATCGGCAAGCCGTGGGCGTTGACGCAAGGGGTCCGTTGCGCTCGCGGCGAGTGGCTGCTTTTTACCGATGCCGATACCGATCACAAACCGCTCGGGTGCGCTTCGGCGGTACGGTATGCGCTCGCGCGCAATCTGTCGTTCCTCAGCCTGCTCACCACACAACGCTTTGAAACACCCGCCGAGCGCGCGTTGCTCCCGGCGATTCTTTTCATGATTGCCTTCGGCATTGGATCTCTGGATGCCATCAACGATCCGAGCCGGATCGACTCGGCGATATTCAACGGGCAGTACATCCTTTGCGAACGGCGCGCGTTCGAAACGATTGGAGGTCATGAACGGGTGCGCGCCAGCATCGCCGAAGACTACGATTTGGCGCGGATCGTGAAACGCGACGGCCGTTTCCGCTCGATGCTCGTCGATGCGAACGATCTCGTGTATACGCGTATGTACCGCTCACTGCGCGAGATCTGGGACGGCTTTAGCAAGAACCTTTATGTCGGCGTTCAGGAGCATCCCCTGCACGCCATCGCTGCGGCTCTCGCTGTGGCATCGATCTCGCCGCTTCCAGAAATTGCGCTCGCGCGAGCACTTATCAAACGGCACAACAAAACGGCATTCGCGATGATTGCGGCGATCGGCGCCACGACAGCTGCGGCGGAACTCGCGATGCGCCGCTTCCGCTTCCCGCGCGGCTCGGGCGCGTTTTTTCCGATAGGGGCTGCCGCAATGCTCGCAATTCTGGCCAATTCGGCGCTTCAGCATCGCACCGGGCGCGTGATCTGGCGAGGACGGAACATTTCGAACCCCCGCGCGCCTCTTTAAAATATGTATATCTTCGAAAAAGGCGGCTCATGACGCGCTGGGCGTCGCCCGAAGTCATCGCCGCAGCGATATCCGGCGACAAAAGCGCGGTGGAACGGCTTATCGTGGCTGTATGGCCGGCCTGTTTCCGGCTCGCCGCGTCACTGCTCGGCGATAGCAATCTCGCACAGGACGCGGCGCAAGAAGCGTGCGTCGTCGTGCATCGCAAGATCGCCACCATCCGCAATCACAGCGCGTTCGACGCATGGCTATATCGTATTGTGACTCGCGAGTCCGCGCGTATGCGGCGTCGTAACGCTGCGACCGCCGCGGCCGCGTACGAACAAGGTTTTACCTCTGATAATGCCGCTGAAGTCGACGTGTGGCGAGCGCTGGCGCAGCTGTCGCACGCGCTCCGCGAAGTTACAGTCCTGTTCTATTTCGACGACCTCAAATCGGAAGAAATCGCCGCTGCACTCGGCATTCCGCACGCCACCGTGCGTACGAGGCTCGCTCGCGCGAGACACCGGCTGCGCGAACTGCTCGGTGACGATTACAACGTTGAGGCGCCGGCCGCCCTTACGAAAGAGGTAACGCAACATGCCTGTTGATTTTTCCAACGCGGCAAAGGCCGCCCGAGCGCAGATTGCGGTGCCGGCAATTGACATGAATGCAATCGGTGTTCGCTCGCGTACCGGTGTGGGCGTCGGTCTTCGCGTGCGTTTGCGCCGCCTCGCCGTTGTCTGCGCATTCACACTCGGAGCGATCGGCGCCGGCGTCGCCTTTGCTGCCAACGCCGGAGGCGTACGAGTGTGGCTGTTCGGCGACAAGGCCCTGCTCGAGATCAAATCGTTCGCGATGACGCGCGAACCAATGCCGGCGGATTTAAAAAGAATCGCGCAATCCGCAACGTTTTCAGTCGTGTGGCCAGTCGGAATTCCCGATGCCCGGATTGCCTGGGTAGCGTATGCTCCAGCGGATCATCCCAACTTTTTGACTATCAGCTATCTCGACGGTTCAGGACATGCGACAACGGGCGTCTCGATTGTCGATTCGCGATCCGTGCAGACGAACCGCGCGCTCTTACCCAAAACGAACGTCGTGGGGGGTACGACGCCGTATATTTGGCGAGTCGGTGAAGAAACGGTCTTTATGACACGCGGACACAACGCCGCGCGCGTGGCAGCCATCCGCTCGGCGATGCGAAAGACCTCTGCGAGCGCAAGTTTGAGCGAGAATGAGGCTGTTGCAGCAAGCATTATTGTGGCGCCTGGCGCGGCCGCATTCGTGGAAACCGCTGAACGCATCGCGCGGCGCAACAGCGTATTGCTGCCGGCTGCACGCATACCCGAACTCGCACGCCTCAGTGCGCGCAACAAACCTTTTGCTGATGGCCGGACGGTAATCGCGACCAACATACCGTCCAAGAACGGTGAGCCCGACTACGCGCATGCAACGTTGCAGTTTGCGCACGCGATTGCGATTCCCGCACCCGGTGTTCGCGATGCTGCCGCCGTGCTGGCCCGCGCGCACGTCGGCCGCACATGCCGCTGCGCCGTGCTCATACATCACTCCACCCGAGGCTATACCATCTGGAGGATCGACGCAAAGACGGGCAAGGCAACGGCTCTTTAAGCGGCTAGGGCAGGACGCCCAGGCGAGGGGCCCAAACCCCAGGACCCTTATGGAATCGACCCGGGAAACAGTGAGTATGGAAGAAATCACGGCGCTGGCCAAGCGGCGTGGTTTCATCTTTCAGTCGAGCGAAATTTACGGCGGCATCGGTGGTTTCTACGATTACGGCCCGCTGGGTTCGGTGCTAAAGCGTAACGTGAAGAACGCGTGGTGGCGCGACACCGTTGAAATGCGCGACGACGTGGTCGGGTTCGATTCTTCGATCATCATGCATCCGCTCACGTGGAAAGCTTCGGGCCACGTCGACCAGTTTCACGATAGGATGATCGACTGCAAAGTGTGCAAGCACCGGTTCCGCGTCGATCATCTCAAGTCGCTGGAGCAATGTCCCGATTGCGGCAGCAAAAACTCGTTTACCGAGCCGCGTAATTTCAACCTGATGATGCGCACGTTCGTCGGCCCGATGGAGGATACGGCGTCGGAAGCCTACCTGCGTCCCGAAACGGCTCAGGGCATCTTCGTCAATTTCAAAAACATCTACCAAACCGCGCGCAAGCGCCCACCGTTCGGCATCGCACAGATCGGAAAGTCGTTCCGCAACGAGATTACGCCGGGAAACTTCACGTTTCGCGTGCGCGAGTTCGAGCAAGCGGAACTCGAGTATTTCGTTCCCGACGACGGCAACGATCTCGAAGTGTTCAAGAACTGGGTAGAGCGCCGTAAAAAGTGGTATTCGGACTACGGCGTCAAGCAGGACAAACTGCGCTTCTACGAACTGACGCCGCAAGAACGCCCGCATTACGCCAAAGCCGGTATCGACGTCGAGTACCTCTTTCCGTGGGGTTGGGGTGAACTCGAATCCATCGCGCACCGCGGCACGTACGACCTCGACGCGCACATGCAACTCTCGGGCAAGGATCTGCAATTCTTCGACGAGGCGAACAAGAAAAAGTACACGCCGATACTCATCGAGAGTTCGGCCGGCATGGACCGTACCACGCTCACGGTGCTCATCGACGCGTACGAAAAGGAACGCAGCACCGACCCGAACGGCAAAGAAACGGAACGCGTCGTGCTGCATTTTCACCCGTTCATCGCGCCGGTGCAAGTTGCGGTGTTTTCACTCGCGCGCAACAAACCCGAACTGGTCGAGCAGGCGCGAACCGTGGAAGAGCAGCTCCGTCCCCACTACCGCACGCAGTACGATGAGGGCAATATCGGGCAGCTCTACCGTCGCCAAGACGAGATTGGCACGCCGTTCTGCCTGACCGTGGACTACGATACGCTGCAGGACCGCAAAGTGACGGTTCGCGACCGCGATTCGATGCAGCAGGACCGCATCGCCATAGACGCACTGCCGGGCTTTCTGCGCGAAAAAATCGGTTAGGCCGTTCTTCTCAGCATTTCCGCACTAGACGGCGGCCCCTTTTTTGGCATAGCGTATGGGTACAAGCCAATAACGTTGCTGCTATTGCCCACGGGGGAGTTTGATGTCGGAGATGCTTGCCTCGCCCGAGCCGGCGGCTTCGGTCGATAAGCCGGTCTGGTTCTTTGAAGAGGGCACCGGTGCGATGAAAGACCTGCTGGGCGGCAAAGGCGCCGGCCTGGCGGAGATGACGCGCGCTGGACTGCCGGTTCCCGCCGGTTTCACGATTACCACCGAGACCTGCTTGAAGTACTACGCGCTCGGGCGGCGTAACCCGCCGGGCCTGGAGCAAGCCGTGCAGCGCGCGATGGCCGAACTCGAACGCCGAACGGGCAAGACGTTCGGCGATCCCGCGAATCCGCTGCTCGTGTCGGTGCGCAGCGGCGCGCGCGTCTCGATGCCCGGCATGATGGACACCATTCTCAACTTGGGCTTGAACGACGTCACCGTTGCGGGTTTGGCGCAGCTCACCGGCAACGAGCGCTTCGCATGGGATGCTTACCGCCGCTTCGTCATGATGTTCGCTTGCGTCGTGATGGACGTGGAAAAAACAATTTTCGAAGATCGCATAGATGATTTGAAAAAACGCTTAGGCGTAGCAACCGATCCGGAGATCGACGCGGCGTCGTGGCGCGAGATCGTCGGCGATTTCAAGGCGTTGGTATCCGAGCACACCGGGCGCGAGTTTCCGCAAGACGTGCACCAGCAGTTGGACTTGGCGATTCACGCGGTTTTCGATTCGTGGAACTCCAAACGCGCCATCGACTACCGCCGGTACAACAAAATTCCCGACGATTGGGGAACGGCGGTCAACGTTGTTTCGATGGTCTTCGGGAACATGGGCGACGACTCCGGGACAGGCGTCGCGTTCACGCGCGATCCGAACACGGGCGAGAAGAAACTTTTCGGCGAGTATCTGCGCAACGCGCAAGGCGAGGACGTGGTTGCCGGCATCCGCACGCCCGAACGCATTACGGACCTGGAACGCACACAGCCGAACGTCTACAAACAGTTTGTAGAGATCGCCGGCAAGCTCGAGCGGCATTATCGCGAGATGCAGGATCTGGAGTTCACCGTGGAACGCGGAACGCTCTACATGCTGCAGACGCGAACGGGAAAGCGCAGCGCCGAGGCAGCTGTGAAAATTGCGCTCGACATGGTGCGCGAAGGCCTCATCAGCAAACGCGAAGCTGTTTCGCGGGTGAGCGCGGGCTCGCTCGATCAGTTGTTTCACGCGCGTATCGATCCGGCGGAGCAGTACGAGGTCGCCTGTAAAGGCCTCAACGCGTCGCCGGGCGCGGCGAGCGGCCAAGCCGTGTTCGACGCGGATACGGCCGAAGAGTGGGGCAAAGGCGGTAAGGCGGTAGTTCTCGTACGCGTCGAGACGACGCCGGACGACGTGCACGGCATGATCGCCGCACGCGGCGTACTGACCGCCAAGGGCGGCGCTACCTCACACGCGGCCGTCGTCGCGCGCGGCATGGGTAAGCCGTGCATCGTCGGCTGCGACGCACTGCATGTCGATCGCCGCAACCGCATGGCGCACATCGGCGAGTTTCCGCTCAAAGAGGGCGATTGGATTACGATCGACGGTACGACCGGAAACGTCATCGTCGGCCAGTTGAAACTGATCGATCCCCCTTCGAAACTGCCGGATTGGCTCGACGAATTTCTGGGCTGGGCCGACGAAGCGCGATCGATGGGAGTCTGGGCCAACGCCGACACTCCGCAAGATGCGCGCAAAGCCCGCGAATTGGGCGCAACCGGCATTGGATTGTGCCGCACCGAGCACATGTTCATGCAGCAAGAGCGGCTGCCGATCGTTCAGGAGATGATCCTTTCCGACACGCCGCAGGCACGCGCGTCGGCGCTTTCCCGCCTGCTGCCGTTTCAGCGCGAAGATTTTCTGGGCATCCTCGAGGCGATGCAGGGCTATCCCGTGACGATACGCCTGCTGGATCCACCGCTGCATGAATTCTTGCCTTCGCTCGAAACGCTTTTGGTTGAAGCGACGGAACTGCGCGTACGCGAAGGCGAGCAATCACCTGCATATCAAGAGAAAGCGCGGATGCTGAAACGCGTTCAGCAACTGCACGAACAGAATCCGATGCTTGGGCTGCGCGTCTGCCGGCTTGGCATCGTTTACCCGGAAATCTACGCAATGCAGGTGCGGGCCATTTTTGAAGCGGCGTGCGAACTAAAACGCGAGGGCATCGACGTAAGACCGGAAGTAATGATTCCCGGCGTCGGAACCAAAGAGGAGATGCGCGTGACGCGCGACGCGGCAAAAGCGGTTGCCGACGAAGTGCTCGCACAGCACGGCGTTGCGCTCGCGTACCGCATCGGAACGATGATCGAACTCCCCAGAGCCTGCATCGTCGCCGATGAACTCGCGCAGGCCGGCGCGGAATTTTTCTCCTTCGGAACCAACGACCTCACGCAAACGACGTACGGCTACAGCCGCGACGATGCCGAAGGTTCCTTCATCCCACGGTATCTGGAGCAAAAAATCCTCAAAGACGATCCGTTCCAAGTGCTCGATCGACGCGGCGTCGGAACGCTCATGCACGATGCCGTTCGGCGCGGTCGCAGCGCCGTACCGGACCTGAAGATTGGCATTTGCGGCGAGCACGGTGGTGAACCGTCGAGCGTGGCATTCTGCCACAGTCTCGGTTTGGATTACGTGTCGTGCTCGCCGTATCGCGTGCCGGTTGCGCGCCTGGCGGCGGCGCAAGCGGCCATCGGCTCTCTAACGTAGCGCCGCTCCGAGCTTCGTTTGCGACTGCCGGAGTTTCGACTGGAATCCTACTTTGGCAAGTGGGAGTTCAAGGCGCGCTACCATCTGACCGCCTCCGATGCGCAGACGTTGTCGCTCGCGGAATTGCTCGCAATGGCCGACGGCGAGGATCGCGAGCGGTGGGAGCGCATGGAATTGGGATACATCCAAAGTGAAGGCACGCCGCAGTTACGCCGCGCCATCGCCGACACCTACGATGCGATAGATCCCGACGACGTACTGGCGTTTGCCGGAGCCGAGGAAGGCCTCTACTGCGCGATGCATGCGCTGCTCACGCCGCAGGACCATGCGATCGTACTGGTCCCGAACTATCAATCGGTGGAGAGCGTCCCGCGTACGATCTGCGAGGTGACTGGTATCGCTCTGCATGCGGATCGCGAATGGGAACTGGACGTGGACGAGCTGCAGGCGGCGCTTCGGCCGAATACGCGCATGGTCGCGCTGAATTTTCCGAACAACCCAACCGGAAAAATCATCGGCGTGCGAACCTTTGAGCAGATCGTCGAGTTGTGCCGCCTGCACGGAATCTATCTCTTCAGCGATGAGGTGTATCGCGGCATCGAGCGGGACGAGCGCAAACGGCTGCCGCAAGCGGCGGACGTGTACGAGCGCGCGTTGTCGCTCAACGTCGTGTCGAAGGCGTACGGGCTTCCCGGCCTGCGCGTCGGCTGGATAGCATGCCGCGATGCCGACGTGCTCGCTCGCATGCTCAAACTCAAGCACTATCTTTCCATTTGCAATTCGGCACCGAGCGAGACGCTCGCGACCATTGCCGTGAAGGCAGCCGGGCGCATCATGCGCCGCAATCGCGATCTCTGCGCGCAAAACCTCGCGCGCCTCGATAGTTTCTTCGCGCGCCATGCGGAGCAGTTTGAGTGGTACACGCCGGACGGTGGATGCATTGCGTACCCGCGCTATCTCGGCGCAGAGGGCGTGGAGCATTTCTGCGAGCGTTTGGTCGAGGAGGCCGGCGTGCTGCTGTTGCCCGCTTCCGTGTACCGCAGCGACTTGCTTGCGACGCCGCCCGACCGTTTCCGAATCGGCTACGGACGGCTGGGCGTGGACGCCGCCCTTGCGGCGCTGGACGACTTTATCGCGGCTTGCCGATGAACGTGAAGGCTAGCGTATCGTCGCCCGCGCCATCGTTAAAGTACGCATGATCAACGTAGTATGTTTGCTCGAAGTGCGCTCCAAGCGCAGCGAGCATCGCTCGCGAGGTATGTAATTCGCTTCTCTCGCGACGGAAGGCTTCGTCGGTGCTGCGCTCCCAGCCGTAATCGTCTATTGCGACGATCCCGGCCGGCTTGAGGAGCACGCCGATCTTTTCGAGCGCTGCGTTCAGATCGGCCACATGATGCAAAACGAGTTGCGCGGCAATGCAGTCGAAGCTGCGCGGCGGGGCAGCGTAGTTTTCGAAGGCCGTCTCGACAATGGGAAATGTGCTGCGCAGCTGCGTGTCGAGCGCGACGACGTCGTGTCCGGCGCCGGTGAGCCGCTTTGCGAGCAGCCCTTCGCCCGCGCCAATTTCCAGAACGCGCGCGTGCTGCCGGAGCCGTTCGAGCAGAAGGTTCGCGAATCGCGCTGTGCGCGGACCCAGCGCCTCGCCGCCGGCGCGCCGCAGAATCGCGCGGATGACCGGCGTTTTCGCATCCGCATAGTGGTCGCGCGTTTCCCACGTGCGTTGGGCGAGCTCGCGCTTTACGTGCGCGTAGAGTTCGCAATCTTCCGGATGGGTGCGCAGCCAGTCTCGAAAACGGATATGCCGCTCGCTGTCCGTGGAATCGGCCCAGAGGTGAACGTGCGCAGCGCGATCCGCGCTTGCGAACATGCGATGCCCCGGCTCGTCCACCGCGAGTTCATACCCCGCACTTTGCAGCGCCGAGCGAACATCGCGGTCGTCGTACGAAGCGCCTTGCACCAGAATGTCGATCACTGGCTTGGCGGCAAGTCCCGGAACGGATGTGGAGCCGATGTGATCGATGCGTGTTCTCCGGCCATGCAGCGCGGCCGCGATCCGCTTTTGATGCTCCTCAAAAAACCGCGGCCAGCGAGGGTCGTATTCGGACAGCTCGATTGCAATCACGGGGTAACGCCGCGCGAAATTTCGCGGCACATTCGCCGGGCTTCTTCGACGTCTACACGACTGCGCTCGACGAAGAGTTTGCGCCAATACGCCTTGCCGGAGACTTTCGCGATGAGATCCGAGGCTTCGCGCGCATCCACCACGGCGCCGGAAGCGGTCCCGACCCATACGGTGCGGCTGTTGCCATCAATCTGCAGAGGCAGCCGGTGAATGAGTTGCGACTGTTCGTCGCTCCACACCGCATCCTCGCCGAACTTTCGGCGCAATGCCGCCTCGCACGCTTCGTAAACGCTCAAGTCGCGTTCGGCGTTGAATTCCGCCGCGACGGCATAAAGGCGTTCGCGATCTCGCAGTGCCTTGGCGGCGCGTGAGGATGAATCGCGCAGATCGTTGAGCACGCGAAAATCGTCCCACCGCAGAAACTCGTCGATCGGGCCGAGACTGTGCGGATCCGGCCACAGTTCGCGCAGCACGATTTGCAGAACGCGTTCGAACATGCGCGTCGTGTGGTGAAAGTACACGGACGCAAACATCATGTACCGCGCCAGGACGAACGATTCCAGTGCAACGACCCCGCGGCGATCGATTCCCAAGACGAGGCGGCCGTCGATGTGGAAGACGCGCAGCGAAGCGACGAGTTGATCGGCATCGTACCGGCCGCTGGTCACGCCGGTGAAGTACGCATCGCGCAGCAGATAGTCCATGCGGTCCGCGTCCAGATTCGGTCCGCTGACGATCTCGGCGAGCACGGGATACGGCGTCTGCGCCGATCCGAGTATCAGTTCCAGCACGTGTTTGGGGTCGACGTGGAGTTCGTCCAAATGCGCTTGCAGCTCGGGAAGCGCAAGCATCGCGCGCGTGCGTTCCTCATGGCGCACGCCGAGCACCGCTTCGCATGCATGGCTGAACGGGCCATGGCCGATGTCATGCAGGATGAGCGCCGCTCGAACCAAGCGCCGCTGGTACGCGGCGTCGGCCTCGTTTACGAAAAATTCACGTGCGTCGCGAGCCAATTGATCGAACGCGCGTGTGCCCATTGCGAGCGCCCCGAGCGCGTGGCTGAAGCGGGAATGTTCGGCCGAAGGGAACGCCAGATAGGCCAGGCCCAGCTGCCGCAGACGGCGCAGCCGCTGCAGCACCGTGCAGTCGAGCAGACGCGCCTCGGCCGGTGTCAGTTCGATGAAATGGTGGACCGGGTCGTAAATCCGCTTCATTTGAACAGGCGCTCCGCCTAGCTTCGCCGCGCCCCGCGAAGCGGGGCCCCCAAACACGGCGCGCCTCGTTGTATTGCTAACATGAGCGCTCCCCGTGGGCGCGCCACGTAAACGGAATTGCCATTCAGGTGCCCGTTTCGTTCGTGGCGAACAACTTACCCGCCCCATGAGATTCGACCAAGGAGCAATTCGGGAGATCCACGCTCGCATCGACATCGCGAGCTTTATTGGATCGTACGTTTCGCTGCGCAAGCGCGGCAACGACCTGGTCGGCTTGTGTCCGTTTCACGGCGAGAAGACGCCGTCGTTCCACGTGCATCCCGACAAAGGATTTTTTAAATGCTTCGGCTGCGGCGCGGGCGGCGATATCATCGCGTTTCTTTCCAAACTCGAGAATCTTTCGTTTCCCGACGCGGTGCGCGTGCTGGCACAAAAAGCGGGCATCGAACTCGAACCTGAAAATCCTCAGTCGGCGCGCGTGCGCAGCGAACGCGAAGCGATCTACGAAGCGAACCGCATTGCGACCGCGTTTTTCGAGCGCACGATGAAAATGCCCGTCGCTGCCGGCGCACGCGCGTATTGCGAGCGGCGCGGCATCTCGCAGGCAAGCATCGAGAAGTTTCATTTGGGGTACGCGCCCGATGCGTGGAACGCGCTTACCGACGAACTGCAGCGCAACAGCGTCGATCTCGCGATAGCTGAAAAAGCGGGGTTGGTCAAACGCGGCGAGCGCGGTTACTACGACTTCTACCGCGATCGCCTGATGGTGCCCACGTACGCAACCACCGGCGAAGTCATCGCGTTCGGTGGGCGCGCGCTGGGCGATGCGGAGCCGAAATATCTCAACACGTCGACAACGCCGGTTTATACCAAAGGCCGCCACCTTTTCGCGCTCAACGTGGCGCGGCGCGCCGCCTCAGCGGAGCGCGCGCTGATCGTGGTCGAGGGCTACCTCGATTGCATCGCGCTCCATCAAGCGGGTTTCGAGAACGCGGTCGCGTCGCTCGGCACGGCCTTCACCGAAGACCATGCTAGGGAACTGCGCAAGTATGCCGACGGCATCTTCCTCTGTTTCGACGGTGACACGGCTGGGAACGCGGCGGCCGGTAAAGCCGTTGAGATTGCGGTACAGGTGATCGAGCATGCGGGTTCAGGCGTGCGGATCGTCACGCTGCCGCTGGGCGCCGACCCCGACAGTTACGTGCGTGAGAACGGCGCGCACGCATTTCGTGCGTTGCTCGAAGCAGCCAAGCCGGCTATCGAGTTTCGACTCGAGCGCGAGGCCGATCGTCTCCAGCGCGGCTTCGATTCGCCTGCCAGCATTGCGGCGCAAGCCGAGACGCTTATTCGCCGCATGACGCCGCAGGTGGAATGGGATCGCTGGCGTGTGTGGATCGCGAAACGGCTGAAGGTCAACGAGAATGACCTCCGGAATAGCCGCTTCCTCGCGAACACGGCGAACTTCGCGCCGCGTTCCGCCGGCATCGCTACTGCGACCCGCCATTTCTCCCGTAACCTGCAGCCTTCGTCCTTCGAACGTGAAGCACTCGCGATCATGTTGGAAGAGCCGGCGCTCGTGCGCGAGTATCGCGATCGCATTCCGGTCGAGCGTTTCCGCAGCGAAACGTACGCTCGTATTTACGCGGTACTGGTGCAGAAGGCGGAGCGCGTCAGCGACACGGCGGATGCATTTGCGCTGTTTGCGGACGATAACGAGGGAATGGAGGTGCTCACGTCGCTGGGGCAGCGGGACCGCAGTTCAACGGTCCGCTACGAGGATTCAACCCAGCGCCGGGCGCATCTCGACCGGGTTGTCGAACGTCTGCAACTCGACGAAGAGCGGCGGCGTTATCAGGAGTTGTCCCAGCGCATTGACGAATTGGTCATGGCTGGGCAAAACGTGAGCACCGAACTGCGGGACGAGTTCGACGCACTCGTCGCAAAGCTGAAGAAATAAGAAAGCAAACAATTGCGGCGCCCTCGGGGAGCTGACGCATTAGCAGCACAACGAGGCGCCATGAGATTCATGGGGGCCCCACGAAGTGGGGGGCGCGCAGCTCGGAGCGAAGCGCCAATCAAAATGAAGGGGGGTGAGAACGAGAAATGGCACGCAAGAAGGCAGTAAGCGCGAACGGCGCAACGGCAACGGCAGAAGCCGCGCCCACAACGGTCGAGGAGCTGAAGAAACGGCTGCTTGAACGCGGGAAAAAGCGCGGTTCGATCACGCTGGATGAAATCAACCTCGACGTCGGGCGCCTTGCCGAAGCGCGCGAGGACGTCAACGAGGCGGAAGTCTTCGAAGAACTGATGACCGAGCTGAACGCTGCGGGCATCGAGGTCGTCGAGGAAGCCGAAGAAGACAAGGCCGAGGAAGCCGAGGAGCCGTCGGAAGAACAGCTCTCCGCGGGCCTTTCGCTGGACGATCCCGTCCGCATGTATCTCAAAGAGATCGGCCGCGTCCCGCTGCTCTCGATGGAAGACGAGAAGAATTTGGCGATGCGCATCGAGGCGGGCGAGAAGGAACTTGCCCGAAACGGCTCCGCCAATCAAGTCATCGTCGTGCAAGGCGAAGAGGCGAAACGCCAGTTGACTGAGGCCAATTTGCGTCTGGTCGTTTCCATCGCGAAGAAGTACGTCGGCCGCGGC
The DNA here is from genome assembly GCA_035694945.1 of Vulcanimicrobiaceae bacterium. Classification (GTDB taxonomy): domain Bacteria; phylum Vulcanimicrobiota; class Vulcanimicrobiia; order Vulcanimicrobiales; family Vulcanimicrobiaceae; genus DATGJX01. Next base: position 8,468 of record DASSEZ010000099.1, on the reverse strand, counting down.
ATGCAGTTTCTCGATCTCATCCAGGAAGGCAATCTCGGCCTCATCCGCGCGGTCGAAAAATTCGACTACCGCAAGGGTTACAAATTTTCGACCTACGCCACGTGGTGGATCCGGCAGGCGATTACACGCGCGCTCGCCGATCAGGCGCGCACCATCCGCATTCCGGTGCACATGGTGGAGACGATTAACCGCCTCATCAAAATCTCGCGCCAACTGCTGCAAGAGCTCGGTCGCGATCCATCGGTGGAAGAGATCGCTGCCGAAATGGGCCTGACGCCGGAGAAGGTTCGCGAAGTCATCAAGATCAGCCAAGAGCCGATCTCGCTGGAAACGCCCATCGGTGAAGAGGAAGATTCTCACCTGGGCGATTTCATCGAAGACCAGGAGGCGGTCGCGCCGGCGGAAGCGGCATCCGTGATGCTGCTCAAAGAAAAAATGCAGGACGTGCTGCAGAACCTGACCGAGCGCGAGCGCAAGGTGCTCGTCCTGCGGTTCGGGCTCGAGGACGGCCATCAGCGCACACTGGAAGAAGTCGGCCAAGAGTTCGGCGTGACGCGCGAGCGCATCCGCCAAATCGAAGCCAAGGCTCTGCGCAAACTGCGTCATCCCTCGCGCGGCAAAGCGCTAAAGGACTATTGGTCAAACGAATAACGTACTAGCCGTCGCCGCGCTCGTGGCGATCGCAAACCCGGCTCCGACGCCTTCACCTTCATCCGCACCGAGCCAGTTGAAAACCATCACGTCGGTGCGTTCCACGCCGTTTTGCAGTTCGATCGCGCAGCACTTCAACGCCGCGGTTGCCCCCATGCTCGCCAACGATCGTTCCTTCGACCAAGTCGACACGCAACTCGTCGACCTGAACGACGTCTTCAAGCACGGCGATTATCAAATCCGCTTCAGCAACATCCGCATCAAACTCATCAAGTACGTGGCGGACATTCAAAAGAATCTGCCGTTCATGCAGCAGCAAATCAATCAGTTGCGGCAGGGTGAAACGCTCACCAAGAACGCGCAGGACTCGCACGACATCCATCAGGTGGCCGAAAAACTGCAGCTCGCCTACAACAAGCAAATGCAGCTGGCGACGGATTTAACCGGCGTGATTCACGCGATGATGGACTACCAGCCCCAAGGCGACGCAGACAGTTTTCAAAACCAGATGCAGACCGCGCAAATGCCGCAGGACATGCGCGACATAAAGAGTTACCTGCGCTTCGACGGCCAGCGCGACGTCATCAGCCAATCTGAGAACGCCGCCGCGGACTCCGCCATTACGCTTGTCGAACGCACCTGCGCTGTCAACAAATAAATTGGGCGGGCTAGCCCCGCTCCCTTGGCCTCTTTGCGCTTTCATAGGCCATCCATGGCTTAGAGCGCAAATTCACACACCCCGGAACAGAGACGGGCTAGCCCGACCGATTTATTTTCGTACTTTTACAGGCGCGCCCGACTCGCTACATTTCTCCTGAACCAGCGTTCTTGGATGGTTTGACCAGCGGATTCGTTTCGGCGAACGCGCCGAGCGGATTCGGCGTGACCCAGACTTCGACGTCCCACTGCGCGGGGAACGGCAGAACGTGCGTGACGTCGTCCGCGCTCTTCACCTTGCCCATCTTTACGAATGGCTCGGCGGTTGGATTGCTGAGGTTGCCGCCGTTCTTGAGATAATCGGCCTCCCGCACGGCGTGCCCGAATGCGGCATCGGTATTGCCCTGCAGCACGTAGTGAACGTGGCCGTGTGAGAACTTGAACCAGCGCGCGGGATCCAGCCCCCACAGCTTCGGGGGCGCGGCACTGTTTTGCGGGGTCAACGGCACGGAGAAATCCGCACCAAGCAGATGGCCTTTGACGTCGTACCACAACTGGCTTGGCTGAGGATGCGCCGGATCAGCGGCGCTGTTCCACTGATCGTTCGCGTAGCTGATCGCGCCGGTTTTATCTTCGTTGTTGTAGCGGAAGTAGCCGGCTTTTTCGGCGTCTGCGGGCGTCGCGAAACGCGCATTCAAATCTTTGGTGACTTGCTGTACGAAAGCGGTTTCCGCGGGAAGCGGTTTGTCGGGAAGTTTCGGCTTACCCGCAGCGGCCAACACGCCGCCGGTTGCGGCAAGCGTGCTGTAGGCCACGAACGTAAGCGCAAAAAGCGCTCGTTTCATGGATAACCTCCGGTTACGGTGTGCTTGTAGGGTTGACGCTTGGCGACGGCTTCGGCGTCGGCAAGTGGAATCCCGGAGGCGTAACCAGCGGTGCGGGCGAGAACGCCGGATGCGGCGTGTCGCTTACGGTAAGAAATGGTTGCGGCGTTGCGACGACGAGCGCGCCGCCCCTGGCGATCATCAGCGATGCGCCGGTGCGAGCCCGCAAGACGGTGCCCGGGCCGAGCGTAACGTCGTGTCCTTTGCGCAGCAAATGATAGATGTAATGGCCGGGGATGAAGATGTCGGCCGCGGTATCGACGGCCGCGCGCGTGTTGTACTGCCCCACGCTCACGTGCGGGTCGATATGGCCGGTGGGCGTGGTCAGCGGAATGTTTTTGCCGTCCGCAAGTGTGAGCGGCATGAAGTAGATGTCCACCGAGCCGTCCTCGTTGCCCATGTGCGCGGGCGTCACGCCGAAGACTTGAATCTGGACCGGCGCGCCGGCGGCGGCGACCGTCTTTCCGGCAAGTACGATGGGATCGCGCAGATGCGCGTGGACGACCGTGCCGGACTGCAGACGCGAACTAATCGTGTCGTCCAACACGAAAAATAGGCTCGAGTCCAGGGGCAAAACCGTGGAGTTGGGGGTGCCCGTAGGGGTGGCCGTCGGCTTTGCCGCCGGCGGAGGGGGAGTGGGCACCACAATCGCGCGGGCCGTTTGCGGCCCCGCGCCTACCGCCGCGGCGGCGCATGCCGCCGCGAGCGCGAGAATCCCCGCGCGATTAGCTCGCTTTTTTCTCTTGCTCTTGGGCTGCTGCGGCTGCTGCTGCACGTTTGCCCTCTTCGATGAGCTGCTTGACCTTCTGGCCACCCTTTTGTCCGATCTGTTCGTAGAAGTTCGGGCCGTACCGGTCGCGAGTGGCCTCGCCACCTTTCTTCCCGCCTTTCTTACCGATCTGCTCGTAAAAAGCGTGACCGTGGGCTTGCTTCGTCGCTTGGCCGCCTTTACGCCCGATCTGCTCGTAGAATTCCGGACCGTACTTTTTCTTCACGGTCTCGCCGCCTTTTTGGCCAGCTTCGCGGACTGTCATGCCACCGGCTTTCTTCGGCGCCGGGCCGTTGGGTGTGTTCATTGACTACTGCTTATCCTCAATTCTTGCGCCGCCCGAGAAGGACGGCAATCTCATGCTCCATATACTAGAACGCAAGTTCGGACCAGAAAGTTGGTATTGTTTTGATTAAGAAGGCTGTGCGGTTAGCCGCTTTGCCCCTAACGCTTTTGCTAGCGCTTGGTACGTCGGCTCCCGCGCCGGGCCCGTATATTCAGATCGAACAACTGGAGCTCTCGCGCTCTTTAGGTAACGGCCGGCTTGCAGAATTTCTGAGCTCGAATGATCGCTTGGTCGCGTTGCGCGCCGCCTTAGCAATCGGCCGCACAAAACAAACGGCGGGCATTCCGTTGCTCGTGCAACACATCCACGATCGGAACGTCGCAATGCGCGCGATGGCCGTGTACGGTTTGGGACTCATAGGTACGAACGCTACGGCGCCACACGTGCTCTCAGCGCTGCGCGATACGAGCGGACCGGTGCTCGTTGCATCGCTGGACGCGACGGATCGCTTGGAAACGGCGCACGCATTTGGTCCCGTGCAAGAGCGGACTGCCGCACAGCGCGTGACCGTACTTTTGCGTTCGCGCTGGCCGATCGTTCGCGCGCGCGCGGCGACGGCGCTCGAAAGTTTCAGCGGATCTCCGCAACAAGGGTTAGCGGTATATACGCTTTCGCGTGCGTTCGCCCGCGAACGCGATCCGTTCGTGCGCTGGCACATCATGTGGACGCTCTACCGCGGGTACGCGCGCGTGACGGCGAAGAACGTCCTTGCGCGGGGATTGCGCGACGCGAACGACGTGGTGCGCATTCAAGCGGTTCGCGCATTCGGCAGACGAGGCGATGCGAGCGCGGTGAGCCTCCTGCGTCCGCTCCTGAGCGATCGCTCTTGGCGCGTGCAAGAACAAACGCGCGAATCCATAACGGTGCTGCAAGGCGGAAAGATGACCGAGCATCTGGGATCCATTCCCGCGGGCGTGCATACGCCGGCGCCGCAGCCCGACCGGCTGGCGTATCTGCCTGCGCTGCCGCGAACGCCGTCCTCCGGCAAACCGTCCGCGCCGCAGGCGTCCGCGATCATCACGCAGCCGAAACTGGACCCGCAAAATGTGGCGCTGCTGACGGGCCCCGCGCGCGGGCCGCATCCGCGCGTGCGCATCGTCACGACGGAAGGCAACTTGTATCTCGAGCTCTATCCCGAGTGGGCGCCGCTCACGGTCGAGAACTTCTTGAATCTGGCAAACCGCGGTTACTACGACAACAATCCCTGGTTCCGCATCGTGCCCGATTTCGTCGTGCAAACGGGCGATCCGACCGGCAATGGCAACGGCGATGCCGGTTACACGATTCCGGCGGAAGAAAACCCGATCGAGCAGGACAGCTACGTCATCTCGATGGGGCTCAATTACACCAACCCGCCGAACGCGCATGCAATCCGCGACTCCGCGGGCACGCAATTCTACATCACGCTCTCACCGCAATTGCATCTGGATCGCGACTTTACCGTGTTCGGAAAAGTCATTGCCGGCTCCGACGTGCTTGGACGCCTCGTCGAAAAAGACAAGATCGTTCGCGTCGAACGTCTGCCGGACAGCAAAGAGTGAAACGAGCACTGTACGCTGCGGTACTTGCGTTCGCGCTGGGCGCGTGCGCGTCGAGTCCGCAGCGTTTGCCGGTTGGCGTTTCGCTTTGCAACGCCGTCGAAACCCCGAGCGGCTTCACGGTCAGTGCGACCGTTCAGAACAAAGCCGATAAGCCGATTACGAGTCTGGGTCTTGCGCTCGGCTTCTACCACGACTTCAAGTACGCGCAATTTACTACCGCAACGCACCTGGCTAAGGAACTGGATCCGGGAGAAAAGCGCGACGTGTCGTTCACCGTCACCGCGCCGAGCACGAAGGAGCGCGGTCAAGCAATGCGGTGCCTGGTGACGCACATCGGTTTCATGGATGGCACATCGGCCGATTTGCCGCCTTCGCAGTGACACCGGAAATCACGGACTGCCCGCCCGGCCACGAGCGGTATTATCTGAAAAAAGACCTGAAAAGTTTTACGGACTAAAACGCCTTTTTCGTATCTATGAGTATCGTGACCGGCCCGTCGTTCACCAGTTCGACGTCCATGTGCGCGCCGAATATGCCGTATCCAACGAAAAGACCCATGCGTTCGAGCAGCGCGCCAACGCGTTCGTAGAGCGGCTTTGCGACATCTTCGCGCGCAGCGGAGATAAACGACGGCCGCCGCCCCTTTCTCACATCCCCGTGCAACGTGAACTGCGAAACGAGCAGCACGCCTCCGCCGACGTCGAGCACGCTGCGATTCATGAGCCCTTCGTCATCAGGAAAAATGCGGAGATTCGCAATCTTCTCCGCCGCAATCTCGGCATCGCGATCCTCGTCGTCGACGCCCACGCCGACGAGCACCATGAGCCCGCGATCGATTTTCCCAGTAACGCTTTTGTCAACGGTGACGCCCGCTCGCGAAACTCTTTGTACGACTAGGCGCATATTTTACGAATGCGACGGCTTAGGGATGTGCTCCCGGGAAGTCTCCGACTTTTTCGAGTTCGACAGGATGTCGACTTCAAAACTTTGTTTTCTCGAAAAAGCGGAGACGTAGCAAAATCACAGGAGGTGATTTTGTGAACATCTTTCCGGGAGCACATCCCTGAGCCGGAAGCTATCTAGAAAATATGCCCGACAGCGCAAACGCAAGATTTTCCTTACGCTCCGCCACCCGTCGATAAAAATATCCCGCCCAGTGCGTGCCGAACGGAACGTAGATGCGCAGGCGGTAGCCCTCGCGCACGATCTGGCGCTGTACGCTCGGGCGAATCCCGTACAGCATTTGAAACTCGAACTTGTCGGGCGCGATCTCGTTGTTGTGCGCGAAGGCTTTGACCGCCTCGATGAGTTCCACGTCGTGCGTCGCGATGCCGGGATAGTTGCCGCGGGTGAGCAGCGCCTTGGCGCACTCGAGATACTGTTTGCGGATCTGCGGCATTTCTTTGTACGCGACCTCGGGCGGTTCGTTGTACGCGCCTTTGCAGATGCGTACGCGCGCGCCCAGTTCGATCGCGCGCTCCACGTCGGCGGGAGTGCGGCGCAGATACGCCTGCAGTACTGGGCCGACGTTCTTATGCGTCGCGTATGCACGCTCGAAGACGTTGAGGGTGGTTTGCGTTACCGCTGAGCCTTCCATGTCGATGCGCACGAACGGGTCGGAATTTTTTGCTTGCGCGTAGTCAAGAATAGAAACGAGATTCTCCAGCGCGAATTGCTCGTCGATCAGCATGCCCATCGCGGTCAGTTTCACGGAAACGTTGCACTGCGCGCCGGCCGCGGCAATTGCGTCGGTCATGCGGAAGTACGCATCGCGGGTCTTGATTGCCGCATCGCGTTCGAGCACGTCTTCACCGAGAAAGTCGAGTGTGGCGGTCATCCCTTCCGCGTTCAACCTGCGCACGGCGGCTATTGCCGAATCGACTGTTTCGCCGGCTACGAAGCGCTTAGCGAGAAAGAAAAAGCGCCGCGAGAAAAGTGAATCGGGGGCGAACATCTTGTCGAGAACGGCCATAACGGACTGCTTTATACGACGCGCCGGCGCAAAGCCCATTGTACGGCGACGACGATGGCCGCGAGCACGACGAAGCCGTACGTAAGCGCAAGCGATGCGCCCACGCCTTGCGCCGAAAGTGCGACGTAGAGTTGAACCGGCAGCGACGTCGGATGATACGCCAGAATCGACGTAGCACCGTATTCGCCGATCGCGCGCATCCACGCGAGTACCATGCCCGCCAGCACGTTCGGCGCGGCCAATGGAAGCGCGATCCGGAAAAACCGTGCCGCGGTTCCGGCACCGAGCGTTTGCGCCGACTCATCGTATGAAGGATCGAGCGATCCGAATGCCGCCGCCGCAGTGATGACGACAAACGAACCGGCAACGAAGAACTCTGCGAGCGCAACGCCCCACAGCGAATCGACGAACACGACGCCGTGCTGCGCCAATGCAGCACCCAGCGGTGTACGCGTGCCAAAAGTCTGAAGCAAGATAATGCCGGAGGCGACGGGCGGAAACGCGAGCGGAAGCGCGAGCAGCGAAAGCAGCAGCGCTCGCAAGCGATGCCCTGCGTGGGCAAGCGCATAGCCCGCTGGCACGCCGAGAATTGACGCAACCGCGACAGCGATGCTCGAGGCGATGAGCGACACACGCACTGCATCTTGGGCGACGGGCTGGGAGAACGAACGTACTACCTCAGCGGGCGGTACAGCGGCCAGCATCCCAATTACCGGGCCAAGCATCACGAGCAGCAGCACCGCTGTGGCTGCGTGAAAGAACGCACCGCCGTCTGACCGTTTCATACAGAAAACTTTACCAAACCGGCGCACATACGCTAGGCGCAAAGGCCCAGGGAGCGAAAGGGTTCGGCAGCATGACGCAGCGCACGTGGCGGGTACTCATTGCCGACGACGATCCGGCGATCTGCACACTGATTGAAACGGTGTTGCGCAAAGGACCCTACGAAATCATCATCCGGAACGATGCGGAGAGCGCGCTCGTCGCGCTCGACCGTGAAGGCGCGTTTGACATCATCATTTGCGACTTCATGCTTCCCGGTATCAGCGGTATTGACCTCATCGAGCGCCTGCGCGCCGACGAACGGACGCGAAGCGTGCCGATCCTCATGATCTCGGGGCACACGAATTACGCGATGGACGGCCGCGCCAAGTCGGCCGGTGCCAATCTGTTCCTCAATAAGCCGTTCACGATTTCGCAATTGCGAACCGCAGTCAATAGCCTGCTCGCGCAGCCGAAGGTCGATCCGCTCGAAAACTCTCCGATCAACACGCGATAGACCGGGTTCTTGCATCTCGTAAAAATATTCGTTATTGCCATTTCGCTCGGCCTCGACGTGTTTGCCGTTGGGATCGGCGTGGGCATGCGCGGTGCTTCACGTGCGGTCAAAGCCCGCATCGGTGCGGCCTTCGCCAGCGCCGAGGTCATCATGAATCTCATCGGCGTGGGCTTAGGACAGGTCGCCGGACAGTTTTTGGGCGCGGTTGCGGGCTATATCGGCTTCGCGGCGCTCATCGGCGTGGGCGCCTACATGGTACTCGAGGCGGTTCGCGAGTCCGAGGAAAAGGTGCCTCTGGACATGTCCCGCGGCTGGGGCCTGTTCATCGCGGCGCTGTCCATCAGCCTGGACTCGCTGGGCATTGGTTTT
>DASSEZ010000098.1:0-21331 GCA_035694945.1 Vulcanimicrobiaceae bacterium | reverse complement strand
TCAAAGACGTAGACCAGAATATCGCCGGAAAACACGTGCTCGTAGTCGAGGATATTATCGACAACGGCCTCACGCTGCAGTACCTTCGGTCGTTACTTAGTGGGCGAGGTCCGGCGAGTCTGAAATCATGTGTACTTTTCGACAAGCCGTACAACCGGCGAGTCGACGTACCGATTGATTATGTAGGACTCGTCACGCCCGATGAGTTCGTCGTAGGGTACGGATTGGATTACCGGGAAAGCTACCGCAATCTGCCATACCTTGCGCAACTCCGTTCGTGGGTATTTTCAGAGTAAGGTAATTGTAAAGAGTCGTGAGCAAGCATCTTCGGGGCATCGTCCTCATCCTCATCGCGTGTATCGCGGTCTTTTTTGTCGTGCAGCGTCTGGTGCTGCCGACGGCCGACAGCACACGCCTGGATTACTCGGCTTTCTATCAGAAGCTGGTGCACAATCAAATCCAGACGTTTCATGCCGTCGGCTACGACGTCAGCGGCGACCTGACCAGCGGTAATCATTACACGACGACGATCCCCAATCGCGATCAAGCCTTCGTCGACCAGGTGATGGCGCACGTCAAAGGCGGCGTCACGTGGGAAAGCCCGAACAACGCTTCGCTCGTCACGTCCATCGTCGGATTCCTGCCGTTCATCGTACTTGCGCTGTTTCTCTTCATTATATTGAGGCAGGCGCAGAACGGAGGAAGCCAAGCCTTGTCGTTCGGTCGTTCGCGTGCCAAGATGCTCTCGGAGAATCGCCCAAAAGTGACGTTCAACGACGTCGCGGGCGTCGATGAGGCAAAAGAAGAGCTCGGCGAGATCGTCGAGTTCCTGAAATACCCGAAGAAATTCCAAGCGCTCGGAGCACGCATTCCCAAAGGCGTGCTGCTGCTCGGACCGCCTGGCTCCGGCAAAACGCTGCTCGCTCGCGCAATTGCGGGCGAAGCCGGCGTACCGTTCTTTTCCATCTCCGGTTCGGACTTCGTGGAGATGTTCGTCGGTGTCGGCGCATCGCGCGTGCGCGACCTGTTCGATCAAGCGAAAAAGTCCGCGCCCTGTATCGTCTTCATCGATGAAATCGACGCCGTCGGCCGCCAACGCGGTGCCGGCCTCGGCGGCGGTCACGACGAGCGCGAGCAAACGCTCAACCAACTGCTCGTCGAAATGGACGGCTTCGATCAAAACACCGGCGTCATCTTGATTGCCGCGACGAACCGCCCCGACGTGCTCGACCCGGCACTGCTGCGTCCCGGCCGTTTCGATCGGCAAATCGTCGTCGATCGCGCCGACGTCAAGGGCCGCCAGAAGATTCTCGAAGTCCACGCCCGCAACAAGCCGCTGAGCAAGGAAGTGCAGCTCGAGATTCTCGCAAAGCGCACGCCCGGTTTTTCCGGTGCCGATTTGGAGAACTTGCTCAACGAAGCCGCACTGCTCGCGGCACGGCGCAACAAGACCGTGATCGAGATGAACGATTGCGACGAAGCAATCGATCGCGTCATGGTCGGGCCGGAGCGCAAATCCATCGTGATGTCGCAAAAAGAAAAAGAGATCACCGCATATCATGAATCCGGCCACGCCATCATCGGCGGACTCACCGATAAAGGCGATCCCATTCACAAAGTGACGATCATTCCGCGCGGCATGGCGCTGGGCATCACCTGGTCGCTGCCCGAAGACGACCGCCACAGCCAAACCAAAGAAGAGTTGCTGGCGACGATTACGCGCGCGCTCGGCGGACGTTTGGCGGAAGAGATCAAGTTCAAAGACGTCACCACCGGTGCCAGCAACGACTTCGAAAAAGCGACGGAACTCGCGCGCCGCATGGTGACGCAGTATGGCATGTCGGAAACGCTCGGACCGATTCAGTACGGGCGCGGCAACCATCAAGTCTTCCTCGGACGCGATTTGGGCGAAGAGCGTAATTACTCCGAAGAGATTGCTTCGAAGATCGACGCCGAAGTGCGCCGCATCATCGAGAGCTGCTACGACCGTGGCCGCAAACTGCTCGGCGAGAATTGGGACAAGGTCGAGCGCATGGTGGCCTCGCTGCTCGAATACGAAACGGTGGAGGCCGACGAGGTGAAAGCAATTCTCGAAGGCCGTCCGTACAATCGCGGCGGCGGCACGCCGCAAGCGGTTGAGGCACCGGTTCCCGCGGCAGTCGAAGAGGGCAAACCTCGCGTCGAGCAGCCCAAACGCCTTCCGCCGAACATCTCGCCGGAACCGGCATAGAACCGGTAGGCCATGCGAGGGCATAGCAAGGGGGCCGAAGGCCGGGGGCCCCACGGTGCTTTGCCCGTGGGGGGCGCGCAGCGCGCAGCGCGGATGTGCCTGTTTCAATTGTTATGCACATGCATGTCGCTGTTTGCGTTTGGTCCGGCTCTGGCAGCACCGCAAATACCGGCATACGAAAGTTCGGGGTCGCTGCCGGGCGGCGGAACCTACGTGATGCGCCGCGACGAACTGGCTGCGACGTCCGCAATGGAGTTGTGGTTCCGCGCACCCGCGGATGGACAGAACGGAAACTATCCCGGCATTTCACGCTTGGCGATCGCCGCGCTGGCCGCTTCGAAACCCGCGCACGGCACGTCGCTTACCGAACTGGTGAACCGGCTGGGCGGAACGCTGACGATCAACGTCTATCCCGACATCGCAATGGTCGGCGTGAGCGTTCCTTCATGGGATGCCGCGCAAGTGCTGCGCGCACTGACCTCTGCCTATTTTTCACCGACGATTTCGAGCGATGGTTGGAAGTCGGCGCTGCGCGATTGCGGTATCGCGGCCGCGGAAACGCGTTTTGATGCGGAGCGCATTCTGCAAGATACGCTGTTCCAGCAGCTCTTCGCATCGGGCCCGGCGCACTATCCACCGACGCCCGGTTCCTCCGCGGACTTCGCAAAGATCCCGCAGGACGCGGTGAAAACGTATGCCCAGCGCGCATTCCGGGCGACGAACACCGTGCTCTCGCTCGCGGGCGACGTGAGCCCGCAATTGCTTTCCAATATTCGCGGCAGCAGCGGCGGCGCCGCGGAAATGGATGCGCCGATTGACTCGACGGTGGTGCCGCAGCCCGAATCGGTAACGAAATCGGCGTACGTGTCGGGCGTTGGATTCGCATGGGCGGGCCCGCCGATCACCGATCCGAAAGCGGCAACAGCGCTGGATTTTGTGGCGGATTATCTTTTCGACGGCGATCACGGCACGCTCGCGCAAACGATTCAGAAAACGAATCACGACGTATTCGTCAACGGCCAGTTCATCACGCTCCACAATCCGGGCGTGCTGCTGCTGACGATATCCGGCGCGAATTCGGTCGATTTGCGCAAACAAGTAACGGACGCGATTGACGCGATGCAGCAGCCGATGGACGGCAAAGCGTTCGATGCCGCGCGCACCGCCTTCGAATATCACTTACTCAGCCAAACGCAAACGCCGCTCTCGCGCGCGGACAATTTCGGCTGGTATGCCGTCGAGGGCAATGCTTCGTACGCTCCGGGCGGCGCATCGGGCGATTACCTGAAAGCCGTGCAGTCCCTCGACCCTGGCTACGTCGCGCAGGTCGTGCGCACGTATTTGCAGCATCCCGCCGTCGTGCAGTTGCTCGAAGCCGATCAGAAGGGAACCACGACGTGAAACTCGCGAGTGTGTTGTTCGCGCTCATGTTTTGCATCGCGGCGCTTCCCGCGCGAGCAGCAGGGCCGATAGTGCTGCAGCAGCCCGACCCAAGTGCCGATCTCGTCGGTACGGAAGTGCTGCTTTCCGCGGGTCTCGACCGGCAGACGCCAAAGCAGAACGGTCTTGCGGCGCTGGTTGCCGAGTCGATCGTCCGCACGCCCGTACAAGGAAGCGCGCTTGAAGACGCCGTCGCTGCGAACGGCGGATCGATCACGTATTCCGTCGATCCGCGAGGCGTTCGTTTTTATCTGGAAGGTCTGACCGGCACGTATGGGAAGTTGCTCGATCTCTTCCACGCCGCACTTTCCAAGCCAGACTTCAGCGCAGCAACGCTCGCATCCGCGCGAAGCGCGCTTGCCGCGAAAATCTCACAAGCGCAGCGTGCGCCCCTGACGGTTGGCATCGACATGCTCAACCGCGCATTCTATCAAGATTCCGCCGGCATGCCGCCGTACGGATTGCCCGCGACGCTCGCCAACTTCGGTACCGCCGACGCGCAGTCGTTCTACGCCGCGCACTATCGCAGCGGCGACGCAATCGTAAGCGCCGTCGGCAATACAGCCGCGCTGCCGAACGCCGCGTTTGCCGGGCTCGTGAGCGGTCTTGCGCCCGGAACGTCGTCGCCGCAGAAGGTGCAAATGCCCAAATTGCCGTCGACCACGCGGCAATTGCTGGCGCGCCGCGACGTGACCGTGCCGTGGCTCGTTGCGCAATATCCGGCGCCCGATCTGCAAAGCAAAGACTTCGGGGCGATGATGATCTTGACGGCATTCGTGCAGCGGACGCTTGCCGACGTTTCCGAGGTTCCGGCAATCGCGACGCGCTCGGCGGCGCAGCGCGGCGTCGGTGCGTATTATAACTTCGACGCGCGCCCCGCGAACGTCATCATCTACGTTGACGGCGGACTCGGCGACCCGACGCGTACGTTCGCGACCGCGCTTACCGTCGTGAACGTGCTCGGCCACGCCAAACTCGGCGGCGATCTCGCCGACATGAAGAGTTACGCTGCCGGGCGGCTTCTCGAGGACACCGTGACGCTGCAGGATCGCGCGTGGTTTGCAGCGGTGTATGCTTCGCGCGGCGTTGCCGGCGGCGACTACTTCACGCGTGCGATCAAGGCTATCAACGCAACCACGTCGGCGGATCTGCAGCGCGTCGCATCACGCTATTTGGGCGCGCCGACGATCGCGCTCGTCCTGCCGCGCGAGCAGCAGAGCGTCCAGACCCCGACGCCGTAACTCGTTGCGCGTCGCGTTAGTACACGATTATTTGAATCAGCGCGGCGGCGCGGAGCGCGTCTTCGCGCACATTGCGCGCGCATATCCCGACGCGCCGGTGTATACCGCACTGTACGATGCGCGCCAAACCGGCGACTTGGTGCCGCCTTCGCGCGTGCGAACGTCGTTTTTGGCGAAAATCCCGCAAGCCAACCGCTATTTTCGGTATCTCGCGCCGCTGTATCCCGCGGCCTTCGAACGTTTCGATTTTTCCGGATACGATACGATCATCAGTTCGACGACGGCGTGGGCGAAAGGCATCGTTCTACCGTCCGGAGCGGTGCACGTGTGCTACATCAACACCGTCAGCCGTTTCCTGTTCGACTACGATGCCTACGTCGGCGGCCTGGGCGCGCGCGCGTTCGTTAGACCGATCGTGCGGCGCTTGGCCGACTGGGATCGGCGCGCAGCGCGTCTTCCGACGCAATTTATCGCCAATTCGCGTAACGTTGCCGAACGCATCAAACGCTACTACGGGCGTGAATCGCTGGTCTTGCACGCGCCCGTCGATGTAAACCGCTTTACCGTCGGCATGGGCGGCGGCGATTATTTCTTCATCGCGTCCCGCCTGCTGCCGTATAAACGCATCGATCTTGCGATTGAGGCCGCGAACGCTGCGGGAGTGCGTTTGCTCGTCGCCGGTACCGGGCCGATGTACGAATCGCTGTGCCGTCTTGCGCGGGGCACGACGACGACGATGCTTGGATTCGTGAGCGACGAGCGGTTGAACGAATTGCTCGGCGCCGCACGCGCTGCACTCCTGCCCGGACAAGAAGATTACGGCTTGGTTCCCCTCGAGGCGGCCGCGTGCGGCCGGCCCGCGATCGCATTTCGCGGCGGCGGCGCACTGGAAACGATCGTCGAGGGTGCGACGGGCGAATATTTCGACGAGCAAACGCCGCAGTCGCTCGCGTCGGTGCTGCGTTCGTTCGACGAGCGGCGTTACGACGCAGAACATCTGCGCGAGCACGCGCAGCAGTTCGGGCCGGATCGCTTCATCGAGCGTCTTCGCGCAATCGTCGAACGGATTCGATCAGCGCCGTAGCCGGCGCTTGCGCGTCCAGTCGCTGCACGCGTTCGAAACCGCGCTTGCGCATGCCGGCGCGCAGCGCAGCATCGCTCGCAACCCGCTCGAGTGCCTCTTTCCACGGACGCGCGGCACGCGGCGGCAGCATCTGCGCGGCTCCATCGGCCGCTTCCGGTAACGCCGTCGCATCCGACGCCAGCACGGGTGCGCCGCAAGCCATGGCCTCGATGACGGGCAGGCCAAAGCCTTCGGCAAGCGATGGGACCAGCGCGGCAAGCGCACCGGAGTAGAGTTCGCGCAGCTCTTCATCCGATGGACGCACGCGCTGCCGCGGCGCGTGCATCGCCTCAAATCGCGCCTCGTCATCAGCCGACAGCGCGCCGGCGACGACGAGGTTCGGTCCGCCTTGCCCAAACGCGGCGTCGTACGCTTCGAACAGCAGCGCCGCATTTTTTCGCGGTTCCGGTCCGGCGACGAAGAGCATGTACGGCGCATGCGCGTGCGCTGATACGGGATGCCAAAACGGCTCGACACCGGGCGGCACGGTGCGCAGCCGATCCACCGGCGTACCGAACAAGCGCTGCAGCTCCTGCGCGGTCCAATGCGACACGGTGAAAATACAGTCGGCGCGACGAATCGCTCGGCGAATGGGCGTTTGTTCCCGCCACCGGGCGACCAGGTTACGATGGGGATACATGAACGCAAATGGATCGTAGATCGTAACGATCGACGGCGCGTGCGGTACGAAACGCATGCCGTTCCACGGATACCACACCGCGTCGAGACGTAACGCAGGCAGATCGCGCGGCGTTACCGCAGAGCCGTCCGCCTGGCGCAAGATGTGCACGACCTCCACGTCGCCGGATCGTTCGAGGCGTTCGAGCATCGTTCGAACGAAGCGGCCCATGCCGCGCCGGTCCGCTGCGAGGTTGAACGCGTCGACGCCCAACCTGAGCGCGTTCATTTTGCCAGTTGCGGAAACAGCGCCAGCAGCGCGAGCGAGAATCCGTTGAAAAGCCCGTGCGTGAGGAAACTCGCCCACGCGTTATTCGTCTTGTTATACACCAGGCACAGAATTACGCCGCCCACCGCGAGCGGAAACGTGATGCAGACCAGCATCGCCGGCGTGAACGGCGGCTGCGAATGCGCCAGGCCGAACAGAATCGAACTGACGATCGCTCCCGGCCACAATCCCCACCAGCGGCGCATCGCGTTGAATAGCGTCCAGCGGAAAATCGACTCCTCGAACAGCGGCGCGAGCACGATGCCGAAAAACGCGAAAACGACGCGCTGCCATCCACTGGTTTTGCTGAAAACGGCGATCGCTTCTTCCGGCGTTTTGAAATGCAGCAGCGTCTGCAGTGCGCTTGCAAGCGGCGTGACGACGACGAACATGGCAATTGCGCCGATGACGATGATGCCGATATGTTCGGCCGTCAGGCGCCGCAGGCCCAATGCGTGCAGGGGCATGCGCGCAACGAGCGGCAGCAGCGCGACGATGTATGCAATGACGATGACTTCCGCGAGCGACTGAATGATGACGCCGGCCATGCCGGTGAGCGCGTGCGCGGTTCCGTACATGTCCAGATGTTGCGAAATGCCCCAAGCCACGCCGATGACGAGCACGAGTATGAGAAACATGACCGCGGCGCCAAGAATGAACGCAACGGTACGCCCCCAGCGGAACGAGTCAGGCGGAAAGACGATCGGCGAGTCTTGCAAAGTCTGCGAGGGCGAGCTGTTCTCCACGTGTCTCCGTATCCAGGCCGAGTTCTGCCAGTGCTTGCGCGGTGGCGGCACGCGGCGTGCCGAGCGCCAGGAAAAGGCTGTTGGCCAGTGTTTTTCGGCGGTACGCGAACGCCGCGCGCACGACCTGCAGAAACCGCCGCTCGTCGCGCACGTCAACCGCGGGGCGGCTTCGGCGCGTCAGCCGAACGACCGTGGAATCGATTTTCGGACGCGGGTAAAACGCGCCTGGCTTTAACGTGAACGCTTTCTCCACGTCCATCGCGTACTGCACGGCGACGCTCAGGCTACCGTAGGCCGCGGTGCCGGGACGCGCCGCAAAGCGATCCGCGACTTCCTTTTGCACCATTACCACCAGGCGCTGCGGACCGCTTTGCATCTCGATGAATTGCATCACCAGCGGAGTCGCAATGTTATAAGGAAGATTACCCGTCACGCGCCACGCGCCGCCGTGCGCGAATGCGGCGTAGTCGAACGTGAGGGCATCCGCTTCGATGACGTGCGCACCTTTCAAGTCATCGCGCGAGCGCAAGATGCGAACCATGTCGGGATCGACGTCGAGAGCACTGACGTCGGCGTGCGATTGCAGCAGCGCGTGCGTGAGCGCACCGGTGCCCGGACCGATCTCCAGAACGCGAAAAGGCTCGCCGTCCGGCGAGCCTTCCACTACCAGATGCGCGATGCGCGCCGCTGCGCCCGCGTCCATCAAGAAGTTTTGCCCGAAGCGTTTCTTCGGTTTGTAACCGTAGCGTTCGAGCAGCGCTTTCGGGTGCATTGCGATCACCCGGTTCCCGCTACCTCAGGGTGTATACCTTTACCGTGCGGCGTCCGAACTGAATAGCGTCTGCAAGCGAATTGAAGCCCAGATCGATGCGTCTGCCGCGAATCGCTCCGCCCGTATCGCCGGCAATGGCGAATCCGTAGCCCGGAATATACAAGCGCGTTCCAAGCGGAATGACGCGCGGATCGACCGCCACGATGCCGTGCCCGGCGCGATATCCGGTTGCCGTGTAACCGCTGCATCCCGCGCAGCCGGCGGTGTATGCCGTTGCGACCATGCTGAGCGCACCCGACGCGATGTAGGCGGTTTTTTCCAAACCGTGCCGCGCGAAATCCGCGATCGCACCGGCCGTACCGACGCCTTCCGCGACGACGCGCGTTTTCGGTTTGCGCAGCACGCGCGTGCTCACGACGTGTTTATGCAATTTTCCGTCGGTCTGCGTGTAATCGACCATCGTTACGGCAATGCCGGGCGCGCCGTGCCGGATGACTTTTACTTTGCCCGGCGGCAGCGAAAAATCGATTTCGTGAACGGTACGCTGCGCGATCTTGTGTTTTTCGCTCGAAACCCATTTCACGATGCGTGAAATGCGCACCGTTCCATACGCAACGATCGGATCCGCGAGTGACGGTCGAACGACGTCGTGCTTTCCGAGATGGATGCCCTGCTCTTCGAGTAATGCACCAACGTCTTGCGCCGTCGTGATGATCGTCTTCGATCCCGACGCCGTAACGAGCCGCACGGGAAGTGCGGGAGAATACTCGATGATCAAATTGTCGGTCAGCGGCGTATCGGCGGCGGGATGCACGTAATCACGCGGTCCCGGCACGATGCCGCGCTCTTTGAGAAACGCTCCGACCGTTTGCGCAGCGGTCACGTGCTGCGTCTGCGTGCCTTCCGATTGGAACAGTACGGCATGCGTAGATGGCTGGACTGCTAGCGCCGCTGCGAGCGCCGATGCGGGGTGGGTGACGAAGCCCGCGGTCACCAGGCCGAGGCTCAGAGCCGAAGCGGCGCAAAGGTGATATGCGCGGTTCAAACTGCGTCCTATCAACCCAACTCCTTTCCTTGGCGGGACGGCACAACGGGGCTAAGGCGGCCTTACGAGGCGTCTTCAAGGTCCCTGATGCTGTCCGTATGAGGCGGTGATTTGGTTGACGGATCCTGACTAGGAAACGCCAAATTCCAGTGCCGGACTTTCACGGGAGTCCGGCGGGGCGCTTACCGGTCCCACCGGTAAGTTCATGACCCGGGCACTATACCATGGCTTTACGTCGGCCGGAATATGCCAAAAGTCATAGCAAAAGGAAGGACTGGCCTTTAAGCAGGGGAGGGGTCTTCCCGCATGCCGAGGTCCGGTCCGAAGGCGGGCATAAGACAGCAACATATGCGCGTCGGCTTCTTCACCGAGGTCTATCACCCGATCGTCAACGGTATCGTCGCATCAGTCGACGGACTCGCTTCGGGATTGCGTGCGTTCGGACATGAAGTGTACTGCTTTGCGCCGCGCGTGCCCGGTTACGAGGAACGCGACGAACCCGTGTTTCGTATGCCGTCGTTGCCGCTGCCGGTTTCGGCGCCATACCGCTTGACGCTTCCGCTGGTAAGCAGACGCAACCGCCACGCGATCATCAACCGGCTCGACGTTTTGCACGCGCATTCGCCGTTCGTCACCGGATGGATGGCCGTGCGCTACGCCAGACGCCTGCGCATTCCGCTTGTCTACACCTACCACACGCAACTGGAAGAGTACGCGCATTACGTTCCGTTCGATTCGCATGCGACGCGGCGCGCGGCGTCTACGCTCACGCGCAGTTTTTCGAATCTTGCCGACGCAGTCATCGTGCCGACGGCATCCATGCGCGAGCATCTGCTGGATCTCGGCGTAACCGTCCGCGTGGAAGTCATACCGAGCGGCATCGATCTCACGCATTTCAGTTCCGGTTCGCGGAATCTCGCGCTTCGCGCGTCGCTCGGCGTGCGCGATGGTGAACGCATGCTGCTTTTCGTTTCACGCTTGGCGCGTGAGAAGAACGTCGAGCTGCTCCTCGGCGCCGTACGTTCGAGCGAGGTGCCGGTGCGGCTCGTGATCGGCGGCGACGGGCCCGAACGCGCAGCGCTCGAGCAGCGCGCGACCGAGTACGGCATTTCCGATCGCGTGGTGTTCCTTGGCGCGGTCGAACGAAAAAATTTGCCCGACCTTTATGCAAGCGCGGACGCGTTCGTCTTTGCGAGCGTCACGGAAACACAAGGGCTGGTGCTCGTCGAGGCGCTTGCGGCAGGCGCCCTGGTGATTGCGGCGGATGCTCCTCCGGTGCGTGAGGTCTTGGGTGGCGCAGGCCGGCTCGTGGCTGCGGCGCCGCACGCATTTGCCCGTGCGTTCGCCGGCGTTCCACCGGTGCCGGATACTGCCCAAACCGCGAAAGCCTGTGCCGCCGCGGCGCGGTATGGCATCGACCGTCAGGCACGCAGCGTAGCAGGCTTGTACGAGGACTTGACTCGAACATATGTTCGATATACGATACGCACATGAAGGGCTATATCGAGGCCGCAACCGGGTTCGCCGCCGACGCGCAGGGCAACGGCGTCGCCTATGCGCGCCTGATGCTTCGTGGTACGCCGCGCTTGCTGCGGGTGCCGTTCAGCGTGAAGCGCTATCCCGCGCTGGTCGACCGTGAAGTAGGATACGCGGCTCTTGCGGCCGTTGCGGGCGCGCTCAGCCGGCGCGGTATCGAACGAGCGCGGTTTGCCGTCGGCGATACGCAGCTCGTGCGCGACCTCGCCGAACATCGCGACGTGCCCGCGCCGCTCATGCTGGCGTACGTACGACTGCGCTGCGCATTGAATCAGTTCAAGGAGTATGACATCGCCGTATCCGCGGCGGGCGAGAGCGATCTGACCGCACGCGCGCGGAGCGAAGTGGCGATGCACGTCGCGGCGTAAAGCGTGCCCCGATATCGCCGGCTCGCGGCCGGCGACTTACCGGCGGCTACGATCGATCTCGCGCGAGCGCTGATCGGATGCGTGCTCGTCCGAGACTGCCCGGACGGCCGAAGCGCGGGCCGGATCGTCGAAACGGAGGCGTACGTCCGTGACGATCCGGCCTCGCACGCATACCGCGGGCAAAGCGCGCGAAATGCTTCGATGTTTCTGGGGCCGTTTCACGCGTACGTTTATAAGATCTATGGAACGTCGTTTTGCGTCAACGTCACCAGCGAGACTGCCGGCGAGGGTGCGGCGGTCCTGATACGCGCGCTTGAACCGTTGGAAGGCCTTGCGCTCATGGAGCAGCGGCGCGGCACGACACGCGTGCGCGATCTCGCGCGGGGTCCGGGCCGGCTCGCTCAGGCGCTCGATATCGATTTGGAACTGGACGGGGTCGCGCTGCTGAACGACCGGCGACTCTGGCTGGCGGCGCCGCTCGGCACGGCGGGCGCGGCGAAAGCCCGCATCGGTACGAGCAAGCGCATCGGCATCACCAAGGCGGCCGAACGCCTTTTGCGCTTCTACGAGCGGGCCAACCCCTTCGTCAGCGGCCCGAAAGCGTTGTCACCGTGAAGGCGGTGTGCTATAGTTTCCTCGTCGCGAGTGTCACACTGGCGCGACGCAGTAATTTCCCCCCGCTCACGTCGTCATGGAATATCGCGGCAGCCTCGCCCGACGTTTTCGTGTATGCGGCATGCGCGACTCTACGAGAGAGATAGTCCACTGCAATTCGATAATCGTAACGATGGTGGCCGGCCCCAAGGCGGAGGCCGTCGTCGCCGTTCCCGGCGCCACCGTCAATTCAATCAACAGCATCACGCCGAGCAATTCCCCCAGGTAGAACAAGCCGGACCCCCGATGCTGACCGCCGAGCAGCTCTCGGAAAAAACGAAAGCCGAACTCAACGCAATTGCCAAAGAGTTCGACATCGAGTCCCCGCTCAAACTCAAAAAAGACGATCTCATCCCGCGCATTCTCGAAACTCAGGCACAGCGTTCGGGCATCGAGATCGCCAACGGCGTACTCGACATCTTACCGGAAGGCTACGGCTTCTTGCGCCGCGACGGATACGTCATCGGCCCGGAAGACATCTACGTCAGCCAGTCGCAGATTCGCCGCTTCGAACTTCGACGCGGTGACTTGGTGGAAGGCCAAGTCCGCCGTCCCAAAGAGAGCGAAAAGTATTACGGTTTGATCCGCGTCGACCGTATCAACGGTTTCTCGCCGGATCAGATTCGCGGCCGCCGCATTTTCGAAAAAGGCACGCCGATCTACCCGCAGGAGCGCTACAAGCTCGAGGTGCGTGCAACGCAGCTCTCCACGCGCGTCATCGATCTGTTCTGCCCGATCGGTAAAGGGCAGCGCGCGCTTATCGTCTCGCCGCCGAAAGCCGGTAAGACGACGCTGCTGAAAAATATCGCCAACGCGATCTCCATCAACCATCCGGAAGCGCACATCATGGCGCTGCTCGTCGACGAGCGTCCGGAAGAGGTAACGGACATGCAGCGCACGATCGACGGCGAAGTGATCGCCTCGACGTTCGACGAGCATCCTGAAAACCACACCGCCGTCGCGGAACTGGCGATGGAGCGCGCGAAGCGTTTGGTGGAACTCGGCAAGGACGTCGTGATTCTGCTCGACTCCATCACGCGTCTGGCTCGTGCGTACAACCAAGTCATTCCGACGTCGGGCCGTACGCTTTCCGGCGGTCTCGATACGGCATCGCTGCACAAGCCAAAGCGCTTTTTCGGCGCCGCGCGCAAGATCGAAGAAGGCGGTTCGCTGACGATCATCGCAACCGCGCTGGTCGAAACGGGATCGAAGATGGACGACGTGATCTTCGAAGAGTTCAAAGGCACGGGTAACATGGAACTCAACCTCACGCGTAAACTCGCCGAGTCGCGCGTGTTTCCCGCCGTCGACATCAAGCGTTCGGGTACGCGTCACGAAGAGCTGCTGCTCAGCGAAATCGAGATGCGCAAAATCTGGATGCTGCGCCGTGCGACGAGCGTGCTCAACAGCGGCGACATCACCGAGCTCATTCTCGACAAGATGGCGCAGACGCGCACGAACGACGAGTTCTTGCAAAGCGTCACGAAAGAAGCGCTGTCGTTGTCACGCGGGTATGACGAGGGCAACGGCAAGTACTAATCGGTTAAGTGCGTCGCCCGGACGCATTCCCCGTCGAAACCGATACGAAAATCGCCGTCCTGGCGATTTTCGTGCTTCTGCGCTTTTTTGCGAAAACTAAGTTTTGAAGAAAACATCCTGTTTTGCGCAAAAAAGTCGCAGATTTCGCCGGAGAACGCGTCCGGGCGCCGAGCTTAACCGATTAGAACTTGCCCAAGGGTATACTGTGCGTGATGAAAGCGCGTTCTTTCGTGACGCTTGTGGTTGGGTGGATTGCTCTTGTGCTCGTGGCGTGTGGCGGCGGATCGTCGAGTTCGTCGCCGGCGCCCGTGCCGTGTCCGCTCGGCGCCGGCGCTTACGCGATTCCCGCGCCGCCTGATTTGCTGTATCCGATGCCGGGCGCGACCGGGGTGCCCGATGGCAACTTCACGCTCGTCGTCGGTTATTCGACCACACCACCGGCATTGCAATTGGTAACCGGAAGCGGCGGGATTCCGGCCTTGAACAGCAACGCGTGGGGGCCGCCTCCAAGTCCGATGCCGTCGCCCGCGGCGACGCCTCGATCGTCCTCCGAGATGCTGTATGGTTTAGCGGTTCCCGCCTTGGCAGCACATACGACGTATACGGCGCGGGTGACGTTCGGATCGCCGCCCTGCCAATCGACCGAATCAGCGGGTTCTTTCACGACGCAATAGAAACGCGCGGCATGCAGCTTGATTGCGGCGCATGCGCGATCCGCGACTGGAAACGCGGCGACGAATGGGACCTGGTGCAGTCCGCCAACAATCCCAACGTCAGCCGCTTTTTAACGGATCGGTTTCCTAGCCCGTACACGCTGCAGGACGCCTACGCTTGGATCGATCTCAACGAAGCGCGGCGTGAGAGCACGGATTTTGCCGTCACCGTCGGCGGCAGCGTTGCGGGCGGCATCGGCTACACGCTCGGATCGTATGAGATGCGCCTGACCGCGACGATTGGATATTGGCTCGCGGAACCGTTTTGGGGACGCGGTATCACCACGGCGGCGCTGCGTTGTTTGACGGACTACGCTTTTCAAACGCACGGACTTCGCCGCATCGGCTCGGTCGTGATGGAGCCCAACGTTGCATCGGCACGCGTGCTGGAAAAAGCCGGATACGTTCGCGAAGGCATTATGCGAAACGGCGTGGCGAAGCGCGGCGAAGTGTACGATTTGCTGCTCTATGCGGCGGTGCGCTGATGGACGAACGCATGCGGTTGCAAAAATTTCTCGCTCACGCGGGCGTTGCATCGCGCCGCGCGGCGGAAGAACTGATTGTGCGCGGCAAAGTACGCGTGAACGGCAAGATCGTGCGCGAACTCGGCACGATCGTCAGTGCGGCGGATAAAGTCGACGTAAGCGGAGCGCCGGTGCGCCTACAAACGCAGACGGCGTACGTTGTGATGCACAAGCCGGTCAACGTGATGACGACGATGCGCGATCCGCAAGGGCGCCGTACCGTTGCCGATTTGCTGCCCAAGGGTTTGCCTCGCATCGTTCCGGTGGGGCGCCTGGATTACGACACGTCGGGCGTGCTGTTGTTTACGAACGACGGCGAACTGGCGAACGTGCTCATGCATCCGAAATTCGGCGTGGAAAAGACGTATCGCGCCATCGTAAAAGGCCGTCTCATGCCCGAGGAGATCAAGCGCTTGCAGAGCGGCGTGATGCTCGAGGAATTCCGCGCCGCCGGAGCACAGGTGAAAGTCGTTGCCGCGCGGCGCGACACGTCTGTGCTCGACATCTCCGTTCACGAAGGGAAGAACCGGCAGGTTCGCCGCATGTTCGAGGCGGTGGGTCACCCGGTGCTCGCACTGGCACGCTTGCGCTTTGGTCCGCTGCGCTTGGGCGATCTGCCGCCCGGGCAAACCCGATCGGTAACGGAAAAGGAATTGGCTCAACTTGATCGATACAAAAGCGGCGCCCACGGAGAGCAATCAGTGAAGCTCAAACAGCCAGGCTCGGCAAAGCACCGTTAGCATGGACCGGCTCTCATCACTTCCACACGCATACAAGCTGGCCCGGCGCGACGCGCGTCCGGATGGTACGATCGTCGAATTGCCGAATGGCGCGAGTTTTGGCGGCGAGGCGGTAACGGTGTGCGCTGGTCCGTGCAGCGTCGAATCGCGCGAGCAAATTCAAGCCTCGGCCGCCGCGGTGGCTGCCTGCGGCGCAAACGTTCTTCGCGGCGGTGCGTTCAAGCCGCGCACTTCACCGTACGCGTTTCAGGGCTTGGGCGCGGATGCGCTCAAGATGCTGCGCGAAGCGGCCGACGCGCATGGCATGGCCGTCGTGACCGAAGTGCTCGATCCGCGCGACGTTGCGCTCGTCGCCGCGCACGCCGACATGCTGCAGATCGGCGCGCGCAACATGCAGAACTTCAGTTTGCTGCGCGAGGCCGGCGAGAGCGGAAAGCCGGTGCTGCTCAAGCGGGGCATGTCCGCAACGATCGACGAGTGGCTGATGGCCGCGGAGTATCTGCTCGTCGCCGGCAATCCGCACGTAGTGCTGTGCGAGCGCGGCGTTCGCTCCTTTGACAACGCCACGCGCAATCTGCTGGACGTGACCGCGGTGCCGCTCCTGCACTCGCTCACGCATCTTCCGGTCATCGTCGATCCGTCGCATGGTACCGGCGTAGCGAAACTGGTTGGGCCCATGGCGCTGGCTGCAATTGCAGCGGGTGCCGACGGGGTGCTGGTCGAGGTGCATCCCCATCCGCCGTCGGCGGCTTCGGACGGTCCGCAGTCGCTCACGTTCGAGCAGTTCGAAGCGTTGATGGAAAAGGCGGGAGTGGTTGCTCGAGCGGTCGGGCGGCGCATCCCCGCGTCCGCCGGTTCCCCGACCTAGCAAGCAGGGGACCGGAATTGCCCGCCAAACTGGCTTAGCCTGTCGCTGCCCGCCCAGCTTGCTCGGTGGGGTATGCGGCCGACGAAAATCGTTTGAGTTACGTTGAACCGCGGTACAAGGCTACGCGCCTTGCTCAGCCCCTTCATAAGCTACTACGAGATTAGGAAACAAAACAACGCATGATTCGCTCTATTCGCATCGTGGCGAGCGCTACCGCCGTTGCTGCGGCGGCGGCGTTTGCATTACCGGCGCAAGCGCAATACGCAAATGAATTTTCACCGGCGAAGCTGGTCCATCAGGGCAGCACGTCCAAGGCCATCGCCGGTACGGGCACCGTCGTCGTTCAAGTACAAGTAAAGGCGGACGGTTCCCATCGCGTCGTCAAAATCATTCGCTCCACGAATTCCGGCGACAACGCGGCCGCAATGGACATCGCCAGCAATTCGACGTATCGCCCCGCGCACCGCGGTAAAAAGCCGGTGACCGCGTATTACGATTTCACGCTGAAATTCAAAGGCAAATCTGTCGCTTCGAGCGGCGAAACCGTTGCAAGCGGCAGTGCCGCTGCGAAGATCGATGCGCTGATCCATCAGGGCAAATACGATGCGGCCAAGACGCAGCTCGACGCGGCGCTGGCGCAAAACCCGAACGATCCCATTCTCAATCAGGAGTTGGGCACGACCGAATACTTCCTCGCGGATTATCCGGCATCGGCTGCCGCGTTCGACAAGGTTTCCACGATTACCAAGACGTTCTCGCAAGTAGCCGCGCAAGCATATGCACTCGCAGCGGTAAAGACGGCGTCCGCTTCGCCGCAGCAGGCAGTTTCCTACGGCAAGAAGGCCGCGCAGCTCGCGCCCGGCCCGAACGCGTATTACGCGCTGGGCACGGCGGAACTGGAAGCGGGCGATACCTCGAGTGCCATCAGCGATCTGAATAAAGCGTTCTCGGCCGTTCAATCCGACGCAAAAACGGATAAAAAGACTAAAGTAGCAATTGCGTCACAACTCTACGCCGCATACACCAAGGCCGGCGACACGGCGAACGCCGAGAAGACGCTCGCCACCATCAAGCAAATCGATCCGAACAACACGTCGGTTGCAACGCTGGAAGGCAATCGCTATATCCAGGCGGCGAACGAAGCCTCAAAGGCCGGCAATCACGCCGAAGCACTCAAGGACTTCGAACAAGCCGCAGCCGTGGGCTCGCCGCAGATTCAAGTCACAGCGTACGCCGCCGCGGCGTTGGAAGAGAACGCACTGCTGCAAAGCCAGAAGACGCCGCCCACTAAAGACGACTATGCAAAGGTGAAGGCCTATGCGGACAAGGCTCTAGCGGTCAATGCGAACGACGCGCTCGCAAACTATGCCGAAGGCGTGGCGCTCACGGGAGAGTGGGTGCTGGGCAACAAGTCGGATGCCGGGCTGAAAGCCCAAGCACTGGCTGCGCTGAACAAGGCAAAGGCGGCGGCTCAGTCTGCGGGCAATATCTCGCTCTCGCTCAACATCGACAACTTCATTAAGAACACTCTGCAGTAGAGCGAGCGGCAGGTAAAAAACAACGAGGACTTTCCGTGAGGGTGGGCCAATGGCGGCCTTCACGGAAACGGGGGTTGCCCCCGGTTCTTTTCTACTGTCTTAGCGCACAATACGTTCCCGTCACACGGGAGGGGTCGAAAGAATAGTGTTTTCCGGTTTCATGAGTCTAATGCAGCAGGGCGGCTGGGATATGTGGCTGCTGCTGCTGATCTCCGTTGTCGGTCTCGCGGTTGTCATCGAGCGTCTGGTGTTTTTTGCAACGCAGCACGGCGATACGAAGGGCCTTCTGCGCGCAATCGGCGGAAAGATTGCAGCGGACGACATCGACGGCGCAATCAAGGTCTGCCGTTCGCAGCGCGGTATGCTCCCGCGAATTTTGGAGTTCGGCCTGCAGCGTGGTGAGAAGAACCGCGCCGACATTACCGACGCACTTTCCATCGCGCTGATGGAGCACCTCAACTCGCTCGAGCGTAACCTCGGCATCATCGGTACCATCGCCGTCATCGCGCCGTTCGTCGGTCTGTTCGGTACGGTTCTCGGTATCATCCGCGCGTTCTCGGACATCGCCCTGAAGGGCAACTCGACGCCTGCCGTCGTCGCGGCCGGCGTTTCCGAAGCGCTCGTCACCACGGCGACCGGTCTTATCATCGCCGTCATCGCGGTCGTGTTCTTCAACTACTTCAAGACGCGCATCAAGTCGTACAACCAAGAGATGATCGTCGCGGCCAACCAGATGGCCGAAATGCTGCACTTCCACAACACGGGCTCTCCGATTCCCACCGACCTGTATCAGCCGGTCAAGTAAGGTAGGACCCAGTGGGACTGCTCTCGGCAAAACAAGACGAAGAAGTGA
Source organism: Vulcanimicrobiaceae bacterium (assembly GCA_035694945.1). GTDB lineage: Bacteria > Vulcanimicrobiota > Vulcanimicrobiia > Vulcanimicrobiales > Vulcanimicrobiaceae > DATGJX01. The sequence goes on along the minus strand of DASSEZ010000098.1, from coordinate 2,455 downwards.
TGGCGGAGATCAACATCACGCCGTTCACCGACGTCCTGCTTGTTTTGCTCATCATCTTCATGATCTTGGCGGCTCTGGTTACGCCGCCTGGATTCGAAAAAGAGCTGCCGAACAACAATAATTCTCAGCCGCAGACTCAGAAACAGAAGAACGACATCGAAGTTCTCGTCAACAACAAGGGCGTGATCTTCGTCGACGGCCAAAAGACGGACCAGGCCGGGATCTACAACATGATGTTGACCGAGCGCGCCAAGCGCGGCAACAAGCATGTTTCGATCACCGCCGACGCCAAGGCGCCGTACGGTGTCATCATCAGGATCCTCGACGCTGCCAAGATCGCCGGGCTTGAAGACGTCGGGTTCGTCACTTCATAGTGGAGGTTTGAAGTAATCCGTGGCCGTTTCAACTGGTCAAGGCGAAGAGGAAGTCATGTCGACCATCAACATCACGCCCTTTACGGACGTGTTGTTGGTGCTCCTCATCATCTTCATCATTCTCGCCTCGGTCACCAAAGAGCCGACTCTGCCGCTGGCGAAGAATCGCGACAAAGTCGCCCCTTCGCAGATCGTCGTTATTATCGACGACAAGAACAACGTTCAGATCGGCTCGAACCAGGTCAATATCAAGGACGCCAAATCGGCGTTCGCAACGCTTCAAGACAACACGGGGCACAAGTTCAAGAGCGTCATCATCAAGGCGGATCCGAAAGCCGACTACGGCACGATTCTGGAAGTGATGGACGCGGCGAAATCCGTCGATCTCACGGAGTTTGGCTTGGCCAATAAGATCGAGGGAAGCAAAACCTAGAGATGCCGAACAAAGATAATTCGCCGTACATCACGACGGGCGAACGCGTTGCCAACTTCATGGGCTGGGCGTTTGCTCTCTCGATTCTCGTGCATTTCTTCCTCGTGCCGATTCTGCCGAATATGAACCAGCACCATGAAGAGCAGACGGTCGAGAAGGTGTCGGTCACCAAAAAGATCACGGTGAAGCCGCCGACGCCGCCTCCGCCGACGCCGACGCCCCCGCCCCCGAAGACAACGCCGCCTCCGAAGCCGCAGCCGCAGCATCAGCAGCAGGTCAAGCTCAAACTCAACGTCCCGAAGACGACGAGCAAGAGCACGAGCTCGGAGACGGAGACGAAATACGTACCGCCGCCGAAGGGCTCGGAGCAAGGCGTTCCGCAGGGCACGGTGGAGAGCGCTCCGCCGCAGCCGGTGTCAACGGCACCGCCGGGTACGCCGAAGCCGGCGTGCAAGACGCCATATCAAGACGCAACCGTCGTCAATCAGGCGCAGCCTGAATATCCCGACGCCGCACGTGATCTCGGTCTGGGCGAAGTGCAAGTCGCGATCGAAGTAACGATCGGTCCCGACGGAGGCTTGGTGGGTACGAAGGTCGCGCAAAGCGGCGGGAACATGTCGCTCGATCAGGCGGCACTCGCGGCGGCGCGTCAATCGACGTACGCTCCGAAGATCGTGAACTGCCAGCCTACGACGGGTTCGTATCTCTTCAAGGTTACGTTCGACCCCAATAGCTAGTCGCTCGCCTCACGGCGATATGAAGCAACGCGAAGACGCTCCCGAAAGGGAGCGTCTTGCGTTTTTCTGAAAGCGGCAGCACTATATGAGCGCGTCGCGCGCCCGCAAGATTATGCTCGCGGCCATCGTGTTCTCGTTGCTGCTCCACCTGATTTTGGCGGGGTACATCCGGTGGCCGTTCAATCAGCCGTCGCAGCAAAACGAGATCGTCAAAGTCCGGCGCATCACGATCGCGCATGCGGTGCCGCATACACCGCCGCCGACCCCTCCGCCGACGCCTCCACCCACGCCGGTTCCGACACCGCGCGCCACTGCCGCACCAACCTCGAAGGTGGTACCGCCGCACGTAACCACGCGAACCGGGAAGGGACCGCCGATCGCGCATGGCGTTGCACCATCGAGTGGCCCGCGCGCCACAGCGGCCGCAACGCAAGCGCCGACGCCCGCTGCAACAGCGGTCGCGCTGGCATGCGCGCAACACGATATCACGCCGGCTGTCACGGCAACGCCGCAGCCCGTCGACATCCCGCCGGACGCGCGTGCTTCAAAGGCCAGCGGCGTGGCGGCAATTCAAGTACAACTCGATGCGCAGGGCCACGTTACGGATGCAACCGTCGCAAAATCATCCGGAAGCACCGCTCTGGACGCAGTTGCCGTCACGGTTGCGAAAGGTGCGACGTATTCACCGGCCCTGGTCAAATGCAAGCCCGTGGCGGCCGCCTACACCTTTACGGTCAAGTTTTCACCTTGGTAGCTATTTCAGAACGGCCGGCACGAGAGGCGTCCTGACGGAAAGTTTCCGACTTTTTCGCGCCAACACGGATGTTGTTTCAAAACTTGTTTTCGCGAAAAAGCGGAGAAGTAAAAAACCGCCACGGATGGCGGTTTTTGAACGTCTTTCCGGCTGGATG
>DASSEZ010000097.1:0-74165 GCA_035694945.1 Vulcanimicrobiaceae bacterium | reverse complement strand
TGCGCGAAAGCGCGGGCTCATTCCCGTCGAGTCGAGCACGACGCTTCGCCCTTGCTCGATCGCGCGTTCGAGCCGGCGATGCAGTTCGCTAAACACGCGGTCGCCGCTGCGCCGCTGGTTGTGCGAGAGCGACTCGCGCACCGCATCGGAGCTCAGATGCACGGCACCGTAATGCGCAGCTAACCGCGAGGCGAGCGTGGTTTTGCCGGCGCCGACGGCTCCCGTTACCGCAACGACGATCAGGAAACCGGCACGCTGCGCGCAGCGTACAAGTCGCGCCGCGTCGCCGGTAAGTCGGGAATCGCGCCGGCTTTGAGCGGCTTTGCGAGCAGCGATTGGAACAACCCCATGCGCCCGATTCGAAAACCTTGCGCGCTGCCCGCCATGTACAGGCGCCACGCACGATACGATTGCTCGCCGGCTGCGGCGATCGCGTCGTCGCGGTTGCGTTCCAGATTCGCAACCCACGCGCGCAGCGTACGCATGTAGTGCTCCCGCAAGTTCTCCACGTCGCGAACTTCGAACCCGGCGCGTTCGGCGAATTGCAGTGCGTCGCTGACGTTCACCAGTTCACCGTCCGGAAAGATGAAGCGGTCCATGAATCCGCTCGAACGCCCGTCACGCAGCGTGCGATGCTGGTTGGCAATGCCGTGATTCAAGAACAGGCCGCCGTCCTTGAGCAGTTTGTACGCCGTCGCGAAATACTCGGGCAGTTTCGCGCGCCCGACGTGTTCGAACATGCCGATGCTGACGATTTTATCGAACGTCGTTCCCGGCAGTTGCCGGTAGTCCCATTGCTCGACGCGCGCGCGATCCGCGAGGCCGGCGGCAGAAATACGCCGCCGCGCTTCTTCGCATTGGCGCGCGCTGAGCGTAACGCCCAAAACGTACGCACCGAATTCTTGCGCCGCGCGTACAACCAGCGCACCCCATCCGCAGCCGATGTCGAGCAGCCGTTCTCCGGGACGCAGCCGCAGTTTGCGAAGCGAGTAGTCGATCTTCGCGATCTGCGCCTGGTCGATCGTTTCAACGCCTTCGTCGAAGTACGCGCACGAATACACCAAATTGCCGTCGAGAAACGCGCGATAAAACGGCACCGGCTGATCGTAGTGAAACCCGATCGCAGCGCGGTCGCGTGCCAGCGAATGGCGTTTCCCGCGCAATTCCGCCTCGCGCAATTCCGGCAGCGGTGCGGCCGGCAACCGGCGCAGCAGCATCGCGAGTTTCGCCACCGTGCCCATCGCCGGGCGTTCCATGACCGCCATCATCGTATCGACCGCGGCTTCCACGTCGCCCTCGATGTCGAGCAGCCCGGCCGCGAACGCCCGCCCGGCGTTGAGATCGACCGGCGGTTTGAACGCTGTGCGAAGCGCGCCCGGGTGGTTGACGCAGAGCGTGAAGCGGTGCTCGTCTCGCGCCGGAACCGTGGAGCCTTCCCACAAACGGATCGCGAACGAGCGCGCGTAGTCTTCACCAAAGACGGAACGCAAAATCGCCGCGGCAATACGCGCGTTCGGATCATCTGAAGCGAACCGTTCTTGTATTCTTCTGGACCTCCGCGAATTTATATACCCGCCAAAGACCAAAGATACCTGACGCTAGAGCGAAAGGCCGGGACGCCGGGTCCGAACGTCCGTTCTGCACGAGCCGCAACGCGCTTATACTGCAAACGCGTCCAGAGGGGTACTCCGTGCAAAAGTCAGTGTTCTTGCGATATCTCGCGTTCGCCGCAATCGCGCTGTTCAGCATAACCGCAAGTGCCTGCGGAGGTGGCGGAGGTGGAGGCTCGACTCCACCGGTCGCACCGCCGGGCGGAGCACCGCCGCCGACGGGTTCGACGCCCACGCCAGGCCCAGGGGCGACGCCGACACCAACGCCGGGAATTACGCCGACGCCAGGGCCGACGGCAACGCCCGTGCGCACGCCGACGCCCATGCCGACGCAAACGCCGACACCAGTACCGCCGACGACGAGCAGCATCACGATTCTGCCCGACACGACCGGGCGTTTCGGGCTGACGCAAATTTTCGACTGGGACGGCGCCAAATCGCACGCGCCGCTCACAACCTCGCAAATCGAGAGCGAAGCACCGCACGAAGACAGCGTGTGGGGTGCGTTCAATCCCGGCGCTTGGAACGCAGGCCATCCCGGCATGATCGTTTCACGCTACACATTGCCGGTCGAAGACGACAACAGCATGTCGGGCCACGACCTGAACTGGTGGCAGAGCAATCACCCCGATTGGATCTTGTACGCGTGCGACCCTAACAACAATCCGACCAAGCAATTGGCATGGTCGACCTCGTACTTCCCCGACGTTCCGCTGGATTTTTCCAATCCACAAGTCGTCCAGTTCCAAATCGACGAGATTATCAAGTATCTGAAGGCCAACGGCTATAACACGCTCGCCGTCGACAACACGGACCTCGTCAACTACCTGCATGGCGGCAATCCGCTGTTCGGCCAGCAACTCATCAGCGGTTATTATGGATGCGGCACGTACGATACGAGCGGCAACTTCCACCGCGTCTTCGGCGGTCCGCTCAACGCCGCGGATCCCGCATTCATCTCGGCGATGATCAACTGGGTGCGCACCGTTGAATCGGCGCTGCACAATGCGGGCTTGAAATTGGTCATCAATCATCCGCTGTACAATTCACCGAGCAATGCCAACGAACAGCAGATGCTTGCCGCGACCGACGCGATGGTGTACGAACGCGGCTTGACCGACTACGGCAAGTACATGAGCGGCGAGGCGTACAGTCTGGTAACGAACGCGATGAGTTGGGCAACGGCTGCACAGACGCATCACGTCGCGTTTCTCGTGACGGATTATCTGTGCAGCGGCTGGAACGGAACCGCCGCGTGGAACAACAATGGGCCGTGCCCCAGCGACCCGTCGCAGATTCCAGCGCCGCAAGCCGATTGGGCGCTGGCAACGTACGCCCTGCTCAATCTGGGCGGTGCCGACGTCTACATCTCACCGCAAGTCGGGCAGATGATGTCGTATCGTCCGGAGTACAGCACCACGTACGGTCAGCCGTGCGGATCGTATTCGGTGCAAAACACGTACGTGTTCGTGCGCAAATTCCAGGGCGCGCTGGTCGTCGTCAACACGGCCACCACCGCTACGAGTTATCCGCTGCCTTCCGGCCATACATATCGCGACATCGAAGGACGAGCCGTGAGCAATCCGCTCAGCCTCGGTCCGGCGGACGGCTATGTCCTGCTCACGAGTAACGGTTGCTCGTAGCCGTTACTCGTACCGCAGTGCGGAGGCCGGATCGATGCGCGCCGCGCGCACCGCGGGCAGCAGTGCAGCCGCACACGTGCACAGCACGATAAGCGCAATGACGACGCCGAACGTGGGCGGGTCGAGCGGCGAGATGCGATACAGTTGCGGCTCGATCGCACGCGCACCGAATACGGCTATGACCAACCCGATGCCCACGCCGACAAGTGTGATACCGAGCGCGCGCACCAGGACGTCGGTCATGAGCGCTCCGGTGCGTGCACCGAGCGCAAGGCGAAGGCCGAACTCACCGTACCGCTGCGTCACGTTGTAAGCGACGACGCCGAAGATGCCGGAAAGCGCAAGCAGCAGCGCGATCGCGGCGAGCGATCCCAGCATCATCGCGATGGAGCGCGCCTGCATCGATTGGTTTGCGACGAGTTCCCGGTACGTGTACGTGTCGGGCGGGGCCATTAAAGAATCGACTTGCGAAATGGCCGACGCGACCGGCGTGCGCAGCATCGCGGCATTGCCGGACGCACTGCGCACGATAACGGAGAAAAAGTCGGGCGGCGACTGGCGAACCGGTACGTAATACGCCGGCGGAGCCGGTTGATCCAAACGACTGCGAATATCGCCGACGACGCCGACGACGGTTCGCGTAGCACGCGGCGCGCCGTTGAATCCGGGCGTACGAAGTTGCATACCGATTGCATTGCCGTTCACGCCGTACGTTCGCGCAAAGGCTTGGTTCACGATTGCGACGGGACGCGAGCTGCTGGTGTCGCTGTCCGTGAATTCGCGGCCGCGCAGCACCGGAATGCCCAGTACGCGAAAGAAACTTGGACTGATCGTGTCTTCCGCGAGCGCCGGCTCTTCGTTTGCGGCAAAATGCCGTCCGACGATACCCACTTGGAAGTTGATGCTCGTGGGCGAGAGCGGATATGTAATCGCCAGCGCCGCCCACTGGACTCCGGGAATCGCGTTCAAGCGGTCGAGCAAACGCTGCTCGAACGCGACGCGCGCATCGAGCGTGCCGTACCGGTGGCTCGGCAAACCGAGCGGATCGCTTGCGAGCACGCCGCGCGTTTGCACGCCCAAGTCGGTATGCACGAGCGTGTAGAAACTGCGCACGACCAGACCCGAAAGAACGACGAGCGCCAGCGCAATCGCGATCTCTCCGACGACGAGCGCCGAACGCATGCGATTACCCGCCGCTGCGGTGCCGCTGCGACCGGCCGCTTTGAGCGTCGAGTGCAGATTTCCGTATCGCAGCGCGAGAACCGGCCATAAGCCGGCAATGATCGTGCACAGCACAACGGTACCGAGGGCATAGAGCAGCGCAAGCGGATCGATCGTCAGTGCATCGACATGCGGCAAACGTGAAAGTGCGGGCCGCAGCGCGGCGAGCATGAGGTACGCCAAACCGACGCCGACGATGCCGCCCAGGAGCGCAAGCGATCCCGTTTCGATGAGCAGTTGCGCACCTAGCCGATTACGCGACGCGCCCAGCGCCGAACGCACCGCGAACTCGCGATCGCGGGTGGAGGCGTTGGTCAGCAGCATACTGGCGACGTTCGCGCACGCGACGAGCAGAATGCCGATGACCGCCGCAAACACGGTCCACAGCGCGGATGAAATGCCGCCGATAATGCTTTCTGAAAGCGGGCGAACGTAGAACACGACGCCCTTTTCGTAATCGGGATACTGCGACTGCCAGCGTTCGGAGATGAGTTTGAGTTCGGCGTTCGCTTTCTCGAGGGTCACGCCAGGACGGAGCAGCGCGATGCCACCCAAATAACTTGCGCCGCGTTGATTCGCGGGCGCCGTGTCGGCCTGTACGTCGAAGTAGTCGGCCGGCATCAATTGCCCGGCTTGCGCTTCGGGAACGCGCATGTCGGGCGCCACGCCGACGATCCGATACGCGACGCCATCGAGATACAGACTGCGCGAAAGTACGCTCGGATCGGCGTTGAATGCCGTGCGCCACAGGCGGTCGGAAAGGACGATGTTTCGTACGCCTTTGCGCTCGTCCGCTTCGGTGAAGAAACGCCCGAGTTGCGGATGGATTCCAAGCGCGGCGAAAAACGCCGGTGTCACGTCTTCACCCAGCAGCGCTTTCGGTTTACCGGCGCCGGTGAGCGTCGCGCCGGAAACGGTGTCGGCCGCGATCAGTTCAAGCGTGTGGCTTTGCGTGCTGAAGTCGTGCACTTCGGGAATGGAGAGCGAGGTACCAACGCCGCCGGTATGCGCGTTGCGCTGGTGAAACGACACCAGGCGCGATACGTTGGGATACGGCAACGGCCGCAGCACCACCGCATCGAGAATGCTGAACACCGCGATATTCGCACCGATGCCGAGTGCAAACGTGAGCGCGACGATGCAAACGAATAGAGGCATCTTGCGCAAGCGGCGAAGCGCATATGAAGCGTCGCGCATGAAGAGTTCCGCGCGCAGTGACAATCCGCAGAAGAGCAAGTTCATCGCAGCGGACAGCGGCGATGCCTGCCCTTCGTCCAAATCGTTGAGAATTTGTTTGCGATACGCGTTACGAAAGTCGCGCGGGTAGGCCAGCAGCGCGACGTGCATTAGAAAACGGCGGGCGTTCATGCCCGTGCCGCCGGCAAGAGTTTGAAACTGCGCGCCATTCGCACGACATCATCGAGGCGCCGTGCTTCCGCCTGTGCGATGCGCCGGCCATGCTGCGTGAGTTTGTAGCAACGCCGGCGCGAGTCGGCCGCGTCATCCGCTGCGGGGGCAATCCATCCGTCGACGAGCATCTGATGCACGAGCGGATAAAGGGAACCGGGCGTGAGCCGGACGTTTCCGCCGGTCATCTGCTCGACGGTCTTCGAAATCGCATAGCCGTGCCGCTCTTCTTCCGCAAGCGCAAGCAGCACGTAAAAAACGCGCGGGTTGAGCGGCAACAGCGAATCCAAACTCGACGCCACGGGGCACCTCCATCGGGACCTCGATATATTGGGTTTACGATATATCTGTGGTGCGATGGTTGTCAAGCCCGCACGAGGCGGACACGCGGCGGCAATGCTGCGGCAATACGGCGGAGCGATGCTGGCCTGAATGAGCGCCGATGTATCGCGTTTACTTCATGCCGCCGAACCCGCACGCTGTACTTCCATCCTGGAAACGCTGACGCGCTTCGGACCGAAAGCGATCGCCTTCGCACTCTCGCACGGGACGCGCATCGTTCCGCTCGCCCACGCGCAGCGCTACGATGAAGCCTCGCCGGCGCTCAAACGCCTGGGCGTCGATGTCGACGGCTGGCCCGCGCCTCCCGCAGGCTTATTCGTCGTCGAAGAGCGCACGGTGTACCTGCGCTCGCACAGTGCGATGACGGTTGCGCACGAGTTCGGGCACGCGCTGGACTGCGCGCTCGGCGGCGGCGTCTACCGCTCCAGCATCGATCCGCGCTTGAGGCGATTGTTCGCAGCCGCAACCGTGTACGTTACGCCATACGCCGCCACCGGTACCGACGAATATTTTGCGGAGTGCGTTCGCGCGTACGTCGAAGCAAACGATCCGGCATCGTTCTGGCCGCGTGCGACGCGCGCACGCTTGCGTCGCGTCGATCCGCGGATGTACGAATATGTCGACGCGATCTTTAGGAGCGAATTCACGCGGGCGGCGTAGAGGCCTCGGCGCTGACGATGTTACGCCGCATCGGCCTCGTGCGACCAGGGTGCGGCTGCGTGGCGTCGATCCCGGATTGTATGAGTATGTTGAGCGGCTCTTTCTGGTCGATTTCCAATTAGCGGCTTGATTGCACTTAGATCATTGCCTACTACGTGCAACGATTGTTTGGCGATGCCTTCCCCCGGAGCAGCATAAAAGCGCCCCCGGGTTCCGCCGCGCGTCTATTACGGCCACTAATTACATTCATCTGCGGGGCTAGCGCTCTTTGCTCAAGAGGCGTTCCGCGAGCGCGTCGGGTAACGATCGCGCGATTTCGGTCAGCGCACGAACCGACTGCGCGAGCTCGGCCATTACCGCCTCGCTCGATCGTCCATCGCGCGCTTCCAACAGCACGAGCGCGCCCGCCACACCGTGAGCGAGTGCAGCGAGCGCGTCCGTTTCGTCGGGAGCGTAGGCTTCGCCGTCGTGCTTCGGCCCGCACACGAGCGCGCCGACAAGCCGCCCGCGGGCCGCCATCGGAAACACCAAATCACCATGAACCTGGGATCCTGGAACCGCGTGCAGATCCACGGTCTTGTTCCACGCGCGCAGCGCAACGATCGCGGGATCACTTTCGTGGATCGGCAGGGTCGCGGGATCAGACACTGAGCGATACGCCGCCGATCCATCGAAGAGCAGCACATCGGACGTCTCTGCCGCGGTGTGGTTGCGTACGGTCTCAAGCGAGCGCCGCATGAGCGCCTCCCGATCGTTGACATACGCGGCCTCATGCGCGAAGCGCCGAAGCGCCGTTTCGTCCTCGTGGCGCTTACGGAACAGCATGTTATCGACGAATCGATCCACATAGTGATGGATATACCGCATCGAAAGTCCAAGCACCAAGGCGACGACCATCCCGGCGACCACACTCGTCGTATGGCTCTCGTTGACCAGCCATGTACCCGCGGCCCACTCGACCAAAATGAACGCCCCGATAACGATCGTCGAGATGATCGCAAAGACGACCGTACGGTTGAGGATAAATCCAACATCGATGAGGCGCCGATTCAGAGCGGCGTATGTAAGGACGAGCGGTGCAACCGCCGAGATGAAACTATAACTGTAGCCCGCATCGAGCGCGCCCGCGTATGAGAGGAAATTAAGACTAAGCAGGCTCGCAGTACCGGCAATAAACAACATCGCGGTCGGGACGAGCATCCATAGCGCACGCCGGTGCTCGACGCCGCGAGTTGCGGCAATGGCCAGCACGACGCAGCCGATTGCGGCAACCACGGTAGCAACCTCGAGTAGCGTCCATGGCCTGCCGATGAAGCGCGTCGGATCGAACCAAAGCGTAAGCGATCCAAGAACCGTGGCCAGCCCGGGAGCCCGATCCGGCGTCCCATTGCCGAACACGATCAGACACGCGGCGCTCAGATAGCACAACGCGAGGGCGATGCGGCGCGCCGACGAGAGAGGCCGCGCAAAGGCGCTCGCGAGAGTTGCCAAAAGCGCAATCGCAAGCGCTTGTATTTGACCAAGCACAAACAACACGAGGTATGCTGCGGGCCACGGCCACGCGTAATAAAGCGTGCTCGCGGCTAATCCTAGCGAGGAGAACACAAGGACGGATGCCAGCAGCAGATTGTTATCCGCGTATGGGCGTCGCACTAAAATCAGCGCGGCAAAGAGCAGCATCCAGATACTAGCGAGCTCCCAGAGCATGTAGTTCCAGAACCGCGATACAGAGTAGTGACTGGCGACGAACGCATGGGGTGTGCCCATGTGGGCCGTCGTCACAACGAAGGTGATCGGGAGCCCCGCAAGCGGCTGCCCCAGTAAGAAAAATCGCACGAGCAACGGCTCGGCACGAAAATCCACGCAATCGCCTTCACGGATGCCCGCTCGATCTGCGGGACCGCCTGGATCGATGCCGCGGAATGCGACATTGTACGGCCGCTCGCAACCGGAGATATAGGCGCCCGTAACGCCGTACCATCCGGGCGACCCGCCCATACCGAGCTGATCGAGGACATTGATCACGGTCAGTAGCACGCCCGCCGCACAGCACGCCAAAAGAATCGCACGCCAACTCGACGCTCGCATCCCCGCCAGTTACCCAATGGCCGGGGACTACCCTACTTACCGCTCAGCACGATCGCGCAGGTGACACGGCACCCTGCCCCTCTTCCAGTTCCACATAATTGCGGAGTGCGTTCGCGCATATGTCGAAGCAAACGATCCCGCGTCGTCGCGTACGTCGACGATCTTTTTCGATGTGGATTCGAAGCAGCCGCCTAAGACGCGCAGCTACTTTGTCAGCACAACGTGCATGGCTCGCTCCGTCGGGACATGCTCGACCGTCCGATATCCCAACGCGCGAAGATCCAAGCCGCTAAAAAGCGATTCCCCTTCACCAATTGCAATTGGCACAATAGCAAGGTGAATTTCATCCACGTATCCGGCCCGGATGTATTGCTTAACGGTATCGACACCGCCGCCAATCTTGACGTCCTTTGCGCCCGCCGGAGTCCTCGCGTGCCACTCCCACGCGTTTGCGCGCAAGGTCTGAAAATCGGATCGACACGAATAGTGCCGTGATGGACGTCGCTCACAAGTCTTTTCCAAATGCGCAGGCGCTTGACGAATGGATGGCGGCAAATCACGCCAGCGCTAAAGAACTGTGGGTTAGGATTTATAAATCTGCTTCAGGCAAGCCCTCTGTGACGTGGGCCGATTGTGTTGCCGAAGCAATCCGCTACGGATGGATCGATGGCCAGAAGAAATCCTTGGACGAGAACTCGTATTTACAGAGGCTAACGCCACGCAAGCCCGGGTCCAACTGGTCGCAAAAGAACCGCCAACACGCTGAAAAGCTCATTCAAGAGGGGCGCATGATGCCGGCGGGACTGGCGCATGTTGAAGCGGCCAAAAAGGACGGGCGCTGGGAGAAGGCTTATGCCGGCTCCGCAGACATGGAAATTCCCGAAGATTTCCTGATGGCTTTGAACAAGCTTCCAAGGGCAAAAACATTCTTTGCTACCTTGAACAAACAAAATTTGTTCTCGATTTATTACCGGCTCCAATCCGCCAAAAAGCCGGCAACGCGGGCAAAACGCATGGCCGAGATTCTGTCAATGCTTGATAAGGAGACAACACTGCGATGATAGCGTTTCTCGTTTTATCGGCTCTTCGGAATGGACGGTGGGGACCTGTCGCGCGAGCGAATCTTAACGAAATGCGATCAATGTAGAAAACTTGACCTGACGGCGTGAATTCGGACAGACGGAGACTGTGAGCTTCCGGGCGTTGAGCCCGGGCTAGAACGAATCTCCGCCCCGAATTCGCCCGCTCCGACGGATACATCGACTTCGTCCTTGATTGAACGTGGGCGTCATTGGAGCACATTACGAACACTACGAGTTCCGCCGCTATCAGCGGGTTAGCGGTACCATTCCATTATGACGCGGAGGCTCTATCCGGAACCGGTGTATTCTGGCGCGCCACTGTTGTCATAGCGCAGAAACTGCAGCCTAGTATCGTCTCGAGGTGGCCACATCACGATGGGATCACCAAGGTCGCGATACCGCTCAGCCCACGACAGCTTCCCACCTATGATATGCACTATGATGTTTACTCTCACCCCGTCAAGATCGGAATAGATCGCGTCTACAGTTCGCCCGGGAATCCACGGTCCGAAGGCCTGGGTTTCGTCCGGAAGATCGAAGCGGTCATGCTCCGTATCAACTGGTTCTATTCGCGCGCTCTCAACCTGAGCGGAGAAAACGCGCCGCTCCTCTTCCGTCGCCATTGCGTTCGCCAGACGCCTATAAGTCTTGCGTACGTCAGCCAACTGCCGTTAGTATCCGGGGCAGTTTTTCGCGTATTTGATGAATGCGGTTCCTACGATGTAGTAGTCGTAAGTACTACTTCCAACCGTCACGTTACCTCGGTGAAATATGCGATATGCAGGATAAAAGGCCTTTCCATTTACGGTATAGGTAAAGTTAAACTCAACGGACGGAGCGCCGACTGGAGGATCACTTGCAGTCTGCCAATGATAAGTTTTAAAATCAGTCTCAACCGCATTATCGAATTGCGTGTTTGTCGACGGCGTTAGGTAGCAAGCCAGGTGCTGATTCCAATAGTGGTCATCGTTGAACTTCATATAGATAAGGTTGATCTGAATTGGAATCTGCGGCCAATTTTGCCAGTCGGGATAAAGCGCCACATTTGTCCCGTCGTCTTCGCAACCATCGGAAAAATACAAGTAACCTGTGCCGCAGTCACCCTGAGTGCCGTAGATCGTGCCGCCGCCGCCACCACCGCCGCCACCGCCACCACCGACGCAGTTTGGCTCGTCCGGTGGGCACCTACCAATAACCGATTGCGGATGCACATTATGCGTCGGATTGCCGTTCGTGTAGTCTCGAACGACTGGAACCGTGCTACCGCTACCGCTGCAAGAAACGAATGCAATAAACAGTCCGAGGCATAGAAGCTTAGCGACGAATCTCATTCCGTTGTCCTCTGCAAAGATGCGTGAAGGATACACAAACGGGGTGCTCTCACGTCGGCAAAAATCCGAGCCTATCCAAAACGAATGTCGCGGCGCTGCACCCTCAAGGCAACCTCGATTTAGTTAAGATCTGTGGCCGTTACGCTGGACTAGTATGCCCGAGCGTAGCACATTGCCGGAGCCCGGGCAATAAGCCGTTCGCCCAGGTGCCGCTCGTCCAGGGTGGCCGCCTAAGTCGTCATTGTCTCGGAAGCCGAAAGGCAAAGAGCGCGTCACCTTTCGGAGTTCCGAGTTGTTGATTGCCGCCAGATGCAACCCCCACGTACTCGTGCCCCTCGGCTTCGAAGATGATCGGCGGCGCGTTGACGCCGGCGCCCGTCTGAAAGCGCCATAGGCGCACGCCGGTCTGGGTATCCAGGGCGTCGAAGTAGCCGTTGGCTTCACCAACGAACGTGAGACCACCGGCGGTGGATACGGTGCCGCCAACAAGTCCGCCATCGAACTCGTCCTGCCACACGATGGCGCCTGTTGCAACGTTTACCGCGGAAACCGAACTGTAGATGGTTTTCCACTCTCGCGCCAATTCCGCAAGGCCATGCATCCCAGGCTCGGGCGTAAGGTGGCGCGTTGCGGTAACGATTACGAACCCGAGGTTTGGGTCGAATGACATGGGCGACCAGCTGGCACCGCCGGTCCAGCCTTGCTCAGCGTGACCCGGCATCTTGATGCTCGAGACGTCCTTTGATTGACGAATCAGCTTGCCGGTATCACGATCAAGAACATAAAAGCGCCCCGTTTTGCCAATTTCGCCGACAGCGTCAATCAGATTTCCTCGCGCGTCAACGGTCTGAAATAGGACCGGCGGGGACGCCGCATCCAAATCCATGGTGTCATGCGGAACTTCCTGAAAATACCATCTCATGTGCCCCGTCGATGCGTTCAGCGCGACGATGCAATCGGTAAACAAATTATCACCGGGTCGTCTTGAACCGTCGAGGTCGGGCCAAGGGTTTCCCGTCGTCAAATATATCGTATTGCGTGAGGGATCGATCGTCGGTGTGGTCCAAATGCCGCCGCCGCCGCGCATCCACGAATTAGCGAACCTGTGGCGTGCCTCAAGAGCGGCCCGACCCCGCAAGTAGCTGGTATCGGTCTTTAAAATCGGCGAAGGCCCAAACCAATGTTGCGGATCAGTGGCAAACCAACGCCATCGCGGTCTGCCGTTGCGCAGGGAGAGAGCGACCAAAGAACCGCGAATTCCAAGGTCTCCGCCGCCGACGCCAACAAACACGGTGTCGCGATAGATGAGCGGGGCCATGGTGATGCTATAACCCTGCGCATTATTGGCCACGCGCGTGCTCCACTGAAGGGCACCGGTCGCGCGATCTAGCGCGGCGACCTTGCCATCCAACTGCCCTAACAGCACGAGGTTTTTTGAGATCGCGACGCCCCGGTTAACCGGCCCGCAGCACTGTCGAAAAGTACCTCGCAGCGGATCGCGCTTCCAGCGTAAATCGCCGCTCGTCGCATCGATGGCGAAAAGGCCGTCATATGCGGTCGTCACATACATCATGCCATCGGCAACCACCGGGCTCGTTTCAAACGCACCGACAATGCCGGTTTGGAATACGTATGCGGGCACCAGATTCGAGACGTTTCCATTGCGAATTTCGTTCAGTGGTGAAAATCGCTGGTTGCCATAGTCGTGTCCGTACGTGGGCCAGTCCGCCTGTGGCCATCCGGCAACGGATCCCAACGGAGATGGTTCCGTCGTTCCTTTCGATATCGAACCATTGATGCTCGAACAGCTGACACAGAGCAGCACGAACACGACAAGGAAATACTTCGCAATGCCGGATCGAGCGCAATCCATTATCGCCCCATCACAGCGACGATGTTTCGTTGCCAAAGCAGACGCCGCAAACGCCAGAGGTTTCCGCCGTAACAACGCGTGTGATAGCCTTTAGGTTCCGACCCTGTTTTCGATGCGGCCTTCACTGTCTTGGAAACTGTCCGGTTTCAATTAACACTGTCAGTCTCTCAATATCCACGCCAAGATTGCGCTCCGGCTCGTCATCGTCCCAGACCTGAACATCGTACGACAGCGCCGACATGGCACGCATCATAACAAACGGCTCTCGACGGTTCACTCGCTCGAACTTCGGCCGCGCGGTTTTATGTTTTTGCGGACCTTCGGTGAAGAGAATCTTGGCCCGCAGCGCCTCAAAAGAATACCCCCGCCCGATGCGATTCATCACGCGAATGAGGCTATTGAGCGACTCCGTGTAGGCGTTCGTGATCGGATGATCGAAATACGCCAGAATTTCCCCGTGCCAATTCCCCCATGCGCTGACGATCGGCGCGAACGCGGCTCGCTGCGCCTGCGGAATACTGGTTTCCCATATCTGGTAGCGCCGTGCCGCCTCAATCTTATTCGGCGCATCGTACACCGCGAAAAATTGTTCCTTCAAGCGGTACGCCTCGCCAAGCGCTGGATGCAGTGTTCGCCAGTTATCGAGCAAGAACCGTTCCTGCGCCGTCAGCTCGTGCTCGCGCTTGAGAAGGATGAAGCGGTCATGCATGAGACCTCGCCTCTGCCGGTTTGGCAGCGAGGAGCGGAGCCCCTTGCGAATTTGCTCCATAGCGGTGTTGGCCATCCGAAGCACGTGAAACTTATCCACGATGACGTTCGCTTGAGGTAGCACGGCCCGCGCAGCATCCCGGTAGGGCGTCCACATATCCATGGTGACGTACTTCACCCGTTTGCGCTGCGGCAGCGCGTTCAAATAGCCGGCAACGGTTTTCTTGTTGCGATCCGGAAGGATGTTGACGATCGTCTTGCTTTCGATATTCGCGACGACGCAGCGCGGTTTGACGATGTGGATCTCATCGATCCCTAGCCACGTTGGCGTTTCGACCTCGAACTGGGCCTCTAACTCGTTGACGTAATCGCGGAAAATGTTGCGGATCGTGCCTTCATCTACGCCGACCTCATCCGCAATGGACGTGAACGCACGCTTGAGGCTTTGCTGCCCGACCCAGCGTATCAGGCGCTGTGTCATCAACCGCTTCTCGGCGAGGGCCGGTAGAGGCTCTTGGAACGTGCGTGCACAGTCATCGCAGCGCAAGCGCCGCGCGCGAACGTACATGCCGACGCGCTTGCCGTGCATTGGGAGATCTTTAAACAGTATCTCGCGCGTGCCCCACCGCTGAATCTTCATCGAACGGCAATGCGGACACGGTACGTTCTCCGCTGCAATCTCGGTAAGAATGTGGTAGTCATGTTCGGTTTCATCCACCTTCAGCACGCGGTACTGCGGCAGATTCAATACGTTCGTCGTCATGCCCGTTAACGAGCCGTGCCGGCTCGCCACGTGCATTCGAGGCGTTTGCGTTTGCTTAATGGAATGGCTTGGCCGAGATGGTGGTGAGACCGCAAAGATTCATCCATGGCTATTGTCCTTGATCGAAGGTCCGTTGTACGTCGCGAGCGCCGTGTAAAATTCGGACGATACGTATTTCGCTTTCGTCCGATGTGTAGAACACGACGTAGCGATCTATCGGCCAAGAACGCAGGCCTGGATGCAGCTCATCGCGTGGCCGTCCGGCACCGGGGAAGGACTCCAAGACTTTGAGGCGGCTGCGAATCAGATCCACGGTTCGACGGGCGGCATCGCGATTCTCGAGAGCGATGTAGTAGGCAATGTCGGCGAGATCGATTCGCGCTTGACGAAGGTAGCGAACCCTCACGCCTGCGCGTGCCGTAGACGCTCGTCAACATCACGCATAACGTCGTCGGTGGAAACCTCATCTAGTAACGGCCCTTCGCCGGACCCTAAACCTTTTCGGATCGCGGCACGCAGCGTGTGAAGCCGCTCGTCATCGTATTGTTGTAAGAGGCGCAGCCCCTCACGCACGACCTCACTCGCGGAGGAATAGCCGCCCGTGGCGACTTTCTCTTGAACGAATTGATCCAGTGGCTCGGGCAGGGTTACGTTCAGGCTTTTCACGGGACCTCCGGAAGCGGCACGACCAACCGCAAATTCCGAATTATCATAACATGTCCAGCCCAAACAGCCAACCGTCCATTCCGAAGTGGTAACTGCTTTCCCTCAGGCTGCGGATCAGCCGACCAACCGCTTATTCCGAATACCCGTTTTATCATTGGGGATACTCACCGCGCCGCTATCGAATTTCTGAGCGGCTGCTGAAAGCGCCTAGCGGCTCTCTTTCGAACCCCGTTCCACGAGGCGTTTCGTAAGAAACACCAGACCCGCCATCTGCACCCATTCGGAAAGCACGTTACCGACGACCTGGCCCCACTTCGATTCCGGATCGCTGCGGGCGAACAGCAGTCCCCATGCGATGCCGGTCACGAGCAAAAAAATGAGCAGCGAGTGCTCGTAGAGCAAGCCGGCGATGCCGCCGACCGGCGGCGGCTTCTGTTTGCTTTCCGATGAGCCGCGTTCCACCAGATACTTCGTACCGACGATGATGAACACGGATCCGGACCAGTCCGCGATCGCGTTGCCGAAAAACGCGCCCCAGTGCGATTTCTCGTCGCTGACGACGTAGAGACAGATCCAAAGCACGAGGATCGCCGCCGCCGCGATGCTCAAGCCGTGGCGGTGCAACAATTTGCGTATCGGCTGCTTGCGTCCCATGCTGCGTTGTACGCCGCCCCAATGAAAAAGCCCGGCGCGAAGCCGGGCCTTTCAACACGACGGAAAGCCGCGTTACTTCGTCGCGGTAACCTGCGCGGCCGTCACGGCGCTGGCTTTGTTACCCCAGGCGGAGCGGATGTACGTAACGACCGACGCAATGTCTTTATCGCTCAGCGTGCCCTTCCACGCCGGCATTTGACCGTTGTACGTCACGCCGTTCACGGTAATCTTACCGCTCTTGCCGTTCTTCACGATGCTGATCACCTCGTTCGCCGGGCCGGTGACCACGGGATTGCCTGCGAGCGGTGGGAACACGCTCGGCTGTCCTTTGCCGTTGGCTTGGTGACAGCTGGAGCAGTTCGTCGTATACACTTTCTCGCCGGCCGCCGCCGACGCGCCGCCTGCCATTGCCATCGTATTCGATGCGCTCGTCGCAGCGGGACTGGCCGCGGCGCTTGCGGGCGCCGTAGCAGCCGCACTTGCCGCGGGTGATACCGCCGGCGATGCCGCGGGCGAACTTTGCGTCGTCGTCGTGGTCGTCGTCGTGGTCGAAGAACTGCCTTGTTTTCCACCGGAACACGCCACCAGCGCAGCCGCGGCAAGAGCAGCGGTTACTACGATGGTTACGGATCTTTGCATGCCATGGTTCCTTTCGAGAAAAAAGCAGATGCCGGGTAGTACTCCCTCGATGCGCGGGTGCCTCCATTGCCGGGCGGTTCAAGCAGCCGAGCACGGTCGCCGCCGCGCCTCACGGCATGCGGGTAAAGCGAATGCCGTCGCGAGGAGCGCGCGCGAGCACATCCTGCAACGCTCGCAGTGTGCCCGGAAATGGCCGAGCCATAACGACAGTGGTTCGACCGCGTGCCAAGTGCACCGCCTGATCCAACATATATGCGACGTACGTGCGCTGCACGTGATCGTCCACCGTGATGCTGCGCGCGACATAACGCACGCCGCACACGGAAAAACGGTGCGCGAGTTCGCTCCGCGCGCCGTATTCGTCGAACAGGCTCCAGTTCAAAGCGCGCAGCGCGGCGCAGACGCCCTTGCCTGCGGCATGCACGTCTTGAAGACGCGCGGCGATGCCGTCCGCACCCGCAAATGCGGCATGCAGCGACTCGATTTCCGCCTTGCGCAGCGGCAGGCGCGCCTGCATGTAGACCTGCTGTCCGCTTTGGTGCGCGGCGCGCACCATTTGATCGGCGGCCGGCCCGCTCGGATCGACGACGAGCGTCACCGGAACGCCCAGCCCGAGAAAGGGCGACTCCAGCGCGGCAGAATGCCCCGCGTCGACGATAGCGAGCGCCAGACGCGCGTCGCTGCGCACGTCGCCAGCGGAGCCGTCGACGGTTACCGCGGCATCGTTCGTGAAATCGTCGTTTGCCAGTTCGTCGGTTTGCGGAATGCTGCCGGTGATGGAGATCGGCGGCGCGGGCGCAATCGAAGCACTGGGGACGGCAATGGGAAAGCGCGGCACCGCGGCGCGCCCACTCAGAAAGCCGCCGGAAATTGCCGTCACCGCGAAGGCAATGATTGCCAGCCAGAACGCGCGTTTCATGTTTGCGCCGGGCGCGAACTCATCGCCCACGCGAGCGACACCAAAATGAAATTGGCAACCAGCGAGCTGCCGCCGTACGAAATGAACGGCAGCGTGATGCCCGTGAGCGGAAACAAGCCGATGACGCCGCCGACGATGATGAACACTTGAAAGCCGAGCGTTGCTCCCAGCCCCGCGGCAAGCAAGCGCGTATACAAATCCGGCTGCGCCGCGGCGATACCGATGATGCGGCGCACGAGCAGTAAGAACAACGCAAGCACGATGACCGCGCCGATGAGCCCGAACTCTTCGCTCAAAGCGGCGTACACGTAGTCCGTTGCCGCATCGGGAATGAAGCCGGGATGCCCCAAGCGATAGCCCGTACCGAATACGCCGCCGGCCGCGAGCGAGTAATAGCCTTGCGACGCCTGATAGCCCGCGCCGAGCGGATCGGCAAACGGATTGCGCCACACGGCGATACGAGTGCTCACGTAATGATAATGGTGCGATACCCACACTGCCACGCCGCCGAACACTGCAAGGCTGCCGGCGACCAAGTCGATGCGACGCGTTCCTGCGTACAACAGCAGCGCGAACGTCGCCAGCAGTAATCCGGCCATCCCCATGTCGCGCTGCAGAATGAGAATCGCCATCGACGCGCCCCAGCCCAAGAACAGCGGCCCGAGATATTTCAAATTCGCGCGCAGCGACCACGGCCGCGCGCGGGCGATCACGTCGGCTGTCTCCGCGAGATACGCGGCGAGGAAAAACACGATGAACAGTTTGATGAGTTCGACGGGCTCGTATTGGATCGGGCCGAGTTTAATCCACAGCCGCGCGCCGTTGACTTCTTGCCCGAAGACGAGCAGCAGCACGAAGAGCGCGAGCGAGAGCAGCACCCACACGTATTTATAAGCCGCCATGCGGCGAAAGAATGTGAACGCCGGGCCGAGCCCAATGGCGAGCGCGAGCGAAATCAGCAGCCAGTACTGCTGCTTGTGCGCCAGCTGCGGCGACAAGCGCGCCACCAGCAGCAAGCCGAGCGCGGACAGCACGATCGCCATCGCCGGCAGGATGTCGTCGCGCTGCATGCCTTTGGGCTGCACGAGTATCCACACGACGCACAATGCCGCTAGCAATGCGAGCAGCCACGGCGGACCGATCGTCTTGGGCGGTGCGAAGGAGAGCACAAAAGCCGCGAGGGCTAAAGCCATCGCGGCCGGGAGCAACCGGCGGGCGATTATCTTATGCAAAGCATGGCGTAGAACACGATCGTGGCAAGAACTCCTACAGCTACGCTGTGTACGCTGTGCGATTCGGCGGGCGCGCTCACCTGCTCTTGGTCCTCGGGCTGGAAGCGCACGATAACCATCTGCTCGCCGCCCACGACGCTCTCGGCGCCGTACGTCAGGCACTCGGCAAGACGGCGGCGCTCGTCCGCCTCGCGCAGGCGCCGTCCGGTGAGCACCAGCATGTCGCCGTCGTTCAGCGTGAAACTGCAAGCCGCGACGTCTATGGACGGTGCAACGCCGACGGCGCGCGTGAGCACCGGCAGCGCGCCTTCGTTTTCGAACGCATCGTTTTTCGTGAGTGAGACGACGTACCCGTCGCGCGCGAGATACGCGCCGGTCGATCCGGCGTGCGCCAAGAACGCGCGGTTCTCCACCAGCAGCACAGCAGTCGCCGAACAACCGGCGGTAATGTAGTCTTCATGCGATGCGGTGCGCGCATGCACTTCTTCGTTCACGCGACCCATCGCCGTGGTCAGCAGATTCTTCGGATTTTTCGCGCGTCGCGTACGCCGCTGCATCTCGCTTTTCAATCGTTCGAGCACGGCCGCCGCGATCGGCTCGCCTTCGACGAACCCAAAACCGCTGGCGATTGCGAACAGATACGTGTGCGGACCGAGCGGCTGCGTGACGCACTTTCCGCGGTCCCCGCTAATCGCGACGTTCATGTTGACGGCCCCATGCTGACAAGGGTGATGCGCGTGTTCCCCACGTCAATATCATCCCCAGGTCTGAGCTCGATGCTCTCATCGCCGAGCGCTTTTTCGTTAAGAAATGTTCCGTTGCGGCTGCCGAGGTCGGCCAAATAAACGACACCACGCACCAAATCGAGCCGCGCATGGCGCCGGCTCACCTCCGGATCGCTCAGCGGGAGATCCGCTTGCGAGGTGCGGCCGACGATCGCGGGCGTACCCTCGTTCAGGGCGAGCTGCACTTCTCCGGGCTGCGCGCGCGAGGCGCCCTCGCGGACGGCCAGCGCCAGCGTGAGCGCTTTGGGACGCGCCACCGGTATCCCGGTACGCATACGGGCGCCGATATAGCCGAACACCGCCAGAGCTGCGAGAATCTCCAAAGAGCCCAGGCGCATCGCGGCGGTGAAATTCATGGCGCGTGCTCTTGCGTTTCGACCGCCATTTCGGTCTTGCCGAATGCGACGCGGTCGCCGGGGCGCAACGTGCGCAGCTGCACGCGCTCACCGTTGACGAACGTGCCGTTCGTCGATCCGCTATCGCGCACGACGACCTGATTGCCCTGCAGTTCCAGCGTCGCGTGATTGCGAGAAACGCTTGGGTCGACCAGAAAAATATCGCACTCGGTGTTGCGGCCCACGCGCATGTCGTGCGTGATCGCAAAGCGCGCATCGCTCGGCATGCCCTTAATCATGCGCAGCACCAGCACTTCGCCGTCGCTGCCTGCGGCGTCGCCGTCGAGCACGTCAATCTCGATTGCGCCCAATACCGTTCCGTCATCTTCGCGAAGTTCAACGCTCGCCGGGGTACCGAACGTGATGCCCACCCGCTGCGCCACCTCTTGCAGCAGCGCCGCCCACTCTTCTTCCAAATACGCGCGGTGCGGCAGCAAACGCTGGTAATCGGAGGGATGCACGTACACCGCGTAACGCGACGGCGCCGCCATTGCGCCGTTGTCCGCGGATTGCGTGCGCGCTTCCATCGTGGCGACGAGTTTGCGCGCAATCTGCGCCGGTTCGACGTCGCTCGGAAACATGTTCGCGAACGCGCGCTCGATGAATCCCGCGCAAGCCTCCTCGATGCGGGCGAACCAACTCATATGCGCGTTACAGCCGGCGTTCCAAGCGCGCCACGAAGAAACCGTCGCGGCCTGCGATGCCGGGCGGAATCAACACGTCGCCGGCCGCCGTCTGGAAATCGCCCAAGTGCGCGGGAATGAGGCCGCGCTGCACGTTGTGCGTGCGAATGAACCACTCAATCACGTCAATCGTCTCCCGTGTATCAACGGAACAGACGGCGTACACGATTGCGCCTCCCTCGTGCAAATGCGGTGTGAGCGCCTCCAGCAGCGCGCGTTGTGTAAGCGCCAGGCGTTCGCCGTCGTCGGGCCGCTTCCGCCAGCGCGCCTCGGGATGCCGCCCGACGACGCCGATGCCGGAGCACGGCGCGTCGACCAAGATGCGATCGAAGCGCTGCTGCAAGATCGGCGCCGTGGCATCACCCACGATCAGGGCGATGGGAAGACCCGCTTGCTGCGCGCGGCGTTCGAGTGCGGCCGCTTTGCGCGCGTCGCGTTCGATGCAGACGATGCTGCCTTCGCCTTCCATGCGTGCCGCGCTCTGCAGCGCTTTGCTGCCGCGACCGCTGCAGGCGTCCGCGACCGCTTCGCCGGGCTGCGCGTTCAGCACGTCGGCAACCAGCGCGGATGCCTCGCTTTGCACCCACCACCTGCCGTTTGCGTCGCGTTCCGCGGAACGTGCCAGCGCACCGTCGGAAACCAGCACCGCGTCGAGCGCAAGCGCTGAGATCGCGGCCTGCGCGCCGTTGCCTTCAAACCACGCCGCGATCTCCTCACGTTTTGCGCGCGCGCGATTGACCACGACGGCACTTTGCGCCGGCGCGTTGCACGCATCCAATATGTGCGCGAGGTCGTCGCCGCCGAACGCTTCACGCAAGCGCCGCACGAGCCACGTGGGATACGAAAACGCCGCCCCGAGATAATCGTCTTCGTCTGCGAAATCTTCGCGCTGCGGCTTGGAAGGATTGTCGCGAAGGAATCCGCGCAACACGGCGTTTACCAAACCGGCGGTTCCGCGGTGCCCGTAGATTTTCGCGAGATTCACCCATTCGCTGACGGCCGCGTGCGGCTGCGCGGAGGTAAAGCGTAGTTCGAAGATCGCCATGCGCGCGATTTCATGGATGACCGGCGGGAGTGGTTTCGCACGTTCGCCGATGTACGGCTGCAAGTACCAGTCCAGCGTGCGGCGCATCTTGATCGCGCCAAACGCCAGCATCGTGGCGAACGCGCGGTCGCGCGCGTCGAGATTTGCTTTGCGCAAGCGATAGTCGAGTGCTTCTTGCGCGCCGCGCCCGGAACTCTGCGGGGGAAAGACGTCGCGAACGACCTGCAGCGCGACCTCTCTAGCGCTCATGAGATCCTCGTACGGCTTGCGCGAACGACGCGCCGCTCTGCGGGCCGCGATTGGGTGCCACCAGTTCGAGAATATCGACCGTGCCGTCGGCGCAGCGCACCGCGAGCGCATCGCCCGTCGTGCCCGCGATCTCGCCGGCGCCCATCGGAGCGATGCTCGGCATGCCCGTGCGTGCTCGTAACACTTTCACCGGGAGCCCGGCGAGTGTCGCACGCGCGCCGGGTACGGGCGCATACGCGCGCACCATGTCGACGATGTGCTGCGCGGGACGGTTCCAGTCGATCGCGAGATCGTCTTTGCGAATCGGGCGCGTGACGGACGGCGTACCGCTTTGCGGTTGGTGGGGAATATGTCCGCTGCGCGCGAGATCGAGTGCGTGCGAAAGAGCTTGCGCGCCGAACGCCGCCAAGCGATCGTGCAGTTCGCCGTAGCGTTCGTCGGCGGCGATGGGCGTGCGCTCCTGCAGCACGATGTCGCCCGTATCCATGCCGGCGTCCATGAGCATGATCGATACGCCCGTTTCGCGATCGCCGCTACGCAGCGCCGTTTGAATCGGCGTCGCGCCGCGGTATTTCGGCAGCAGACTCGGATGCACGTTGAACGAGCCCAAGCGCGGTACGTCGAGCAACTCTTGCGGCAGAATGCGCCCGTATGAAGCAAGCACGAACAGATCATAGGCCTGCACGCGGCACTCTTGCGCAAACGCGTGCAGCGACTGCGGTTCGAGCACGGGAATGCCCAGCTCCAGCGCGGCGGTTTTTACCGGTGTCGCTCGCAATTTGTGGCCGCGGCCGGCGGGGCGGTCGGGCTGCGTCACCGCGGCGAGCAACTGCGTTCGCTGCGCAGTGGTGCGAAGGGCGGGAACCGCAAACTCGCTGGTTCCAAAAAAGAGCGTCTTAATATGCTTCCGCCGCTGCGGCCTGCGCGATCTCTTCTTCTTCTTCGTTGCGCGGGATACGAACGTTCTTCGCCTTGTCGATATAAAGCACGCCGTTGAGATGATCGATCTCGTGCTGCAGCGCTTGCGCGAACGTGCCTTTGCCCTCCAAGCGAATCTTGTTTCCGTGACGATCGTATCCGCTGACGGCGACATGGTTGAAACGCGTCATCTCGCCGACATAACCGGGGACCGAAAGGCAGCCCTCCGTCATTTCGACTTCTTCTTCTTGCAGATCGATCTTCGGGTTGATGACCGTGTATGCGCCGCCTTCGGGATGCTCGTCGTCCACGCCGACGTCCATGACGAACAGGCGCTTGGAGACATTGACCTGCGGCGCGGCAAGGCCCACGCCCGGCGCCGCATACATCGTTTCGAACATGTCGTCGACGAGCTGCTGAAAAAGCGGATCGTGCAGTTCCTTGAGATCGACTTTTTTCGCAACCTTACGGAGCGTCGGGTGTCCGTCGGTGATAATCGGGCGAACGTAGGGCATGGCCGTACTATTTTATCGCAGGCTGTCTAGGACGCCTGTAGCGGCTGCGGCAGCGAGCAGCTCGGCTTCACGCTCGGGCGCCATACCGGCCTTGAGCGCGCCGGGCCGCTTTTCCGCGCCGCGCGCCCACGCGAGCGTGTCGCGCACCGTGTCGGCAATCGGCCTGACGTGCAGTCCGGCGGCCGCGGCACGCGACGAATCCGCCGATGCGATGCTGCCGTATTCGCTCGCCGCGGGAATCCAGAGCGGCAATTCGCTCCACGGACGCACGTCGTGTTGTCCCAAAAACTCGTCCGTAAGCGGAACGGCGATCGCGTCTTCGGGCGCTGCGGCGCTCATGCACGCGTTGCACAGATCGCCGAACGTTACCGCCCCTGCCTGCGTGACGACGTTGAAGGTTCCGTCGATGCCGTTTTCAACGGCGCTCACCACGAACTGCGCGAGATCCCGCGCGTCGATATATTGCAGCCGGCTTTGCGGCAGCGGCGTAACGACTTCACCGCCCTCGTCGAAACGCACGGGCCAGTACGTGAACCGGTCCGTCGGATCGAACGGACCCGCGACCAGGCCCGGACGCAGTACCGTCACGCGTTCGCCGAAGTGGCGCCGCACGGTTTGCTCGCACAGCGCTTTGAGCGCACCATAGCGTTCTTCATCGAATTCGGCGGGATTTGCCTCTTGCGGAAGTTCCAGCAACGGCGCGTTCTCATCCGGACCTTGCGTATGCGCGTGGTCGTACACCGAGATCGTCGATATGAAGACGTAGCGCTTCGCGCGCCCGGCGAAATAGCGCGCGGAAATCTCCGCGACGTTCGGCGTATAGCACGACGTATCGATCACCGCGTCCCACGCGCGGCCGTCCAAGCGCGGCAAATCGGTTGCGCGATCGCCGTGAACTTGATCGAGATCCTCGTGCACGCCGGGGTTGCTGCCGCGATTGAACAGCGTGACGCCGTGGCCGCGCTCGGTGAACGCTTGGGCGATGTGCCGCCCGACGAACCGCGTACCGCCGATGATCAATACGTTCATAGTTGCCTACAGAATGTAACTGCTCAGGTCGGCGTTCGTCACGACGTCCTGAAGCTTTATGCGCACGTACTGCTCGTCGATCACGACCGCGCCGTTTTCTTCCGGTGCTCCATAACTTACGTCGTCGAGCAGTTTCTCCAGCACCGTATGCAGCCGCCGCGCTCCGATGTTTTCACTGCGCTCGTTCACTTCCATCGCGAATTGCGCGATCTGGTTGATGCCGTCAGGGCGGAATTCCAGCGCAACGCCTTCGGTTGCGAGCAGCGCCTTGTACTGCTCGGTGAGCGCGTTCTTGGGCTGCGTCAGAATCGTTTTGAAATCTTCGGCGGTGAGCGATTCCAGCTCGACGCGAATCGGAAAACGGCCCTGCAACTCGGGGATAAGGTCCGACGGCTTGCTCATGTGAAACGCGCCCGCCGCGATGAACAGGATGTGATCGGTTTTCACCGTGCCGTATTTCGTATTTACGGTACTGCCTTCGACGATGGGCAGAATGTCGCGCTGCACGCCCTCGCGTGAAACGTCGGGACCTCGTGCGCCTTCGCGGCCCGCAACCTTGTCGATTTCATCGATGAAGATGATCCCGTTTTCTCCGGCACGACGCAGTGCTTCGCGCTTGACCGCGTCCATGTCGATGAGCTTGGCGGCTTCCTCCTGTTCGAAAATGCGGCGCGCTTCTTGCACTGTCACGCGTTTGCGGATGCGTTTTTTCGGCAGCATGCCGCCGAGCATCTCGCCGAGATCGCCGCCCGCGCCGCCTTGGTCGAAACCGCCGCCGATGACGCCAATCGGAATGCTCGCTGCTTCTTCCACTTCGATCTCGACCAAACGCACGTCGTAGAACCCGCGCTCGACGTCGGCACGCGCTTGTTCGCGCACCTTCGCCGCGTCGGGGTTCGGGGGCGGTGGCGGCGGCTGCTGCGGCGGCGGCTGCTGCTGATTGGAACCGCCGAAAATCGAGCCGAGCGAGGCTACGAACGGATTCTGCTGCCATTGCGGCGGCTGCGGCGCACGCGTTTCCGGGTGCAGCAGATCGATGACCCGATCGACGGCCATGCGCGCGGCAACGTCTTTGACTTCCTCGCGCCGCTCGTCGGTAACCATGCGCACCGCGTGCTCTACGAGATCGCGCACCATAGACTCGACGTCACGGCCGACGTACCCAACCTCGGTGTATTTGGTCGCTTCCACTTTCACGAACGGCGCGCCCGCGAGTGCTGCCAAACGCCGTGCAATCTCGGTTTTGCCGACGCCGGTCGGCCCGATCATCAAAATATTTTTCGGTATGATCTCCGGGCGCAAATCTTCGCGCACGCGCTCGCGGCGGTAACGGTTTCGCAGCGCGATGGCGACTGCACGTTTGGCCGCTGCCTGGCCCACGATGTACTTGTCGAGTTCCGCGACGATCGCTCGCGGCGTGAGTTCGATTGTCTGTGTGGCCGTCATAGCGTTTCCACCACGATGCTGTCGTTGGTGTAGATGCAAATCTCCGAGGCAATCTCCAGGCCCTTGCGCGCGATTTCCTCCGCGCTCATGCCGGTATTGCGCATCAACGCGGCTGCGGCCGCTTGAGCGTACGGGCCCCCGCTGCCGATAGCAGCCAATCCCTCGTCGGGTTCGATCACGTCGCCGTTGCCGCTGAGCACGAGCAAATGCTCCGCGTTGCCGACGATCATCAGCGCTTCCAGTTTGCGCAGCGCGCGGTCTTGCCGCCAGTCTTTGGCCAGTTCCACCGACGCGCGCACGATGTCTTTGTACTCGTTGAATTTGCCTTCGAATTTTTCCAGCAGCGTCATGCCGTCGGCGGCGGAGCCCGCAAACCCCGCGATCACTTTGCCGCCGGCAACGCGCCGAACTTTGCGCGCGCCGTGCTTCATAATCGTCTTGTCGAACGTCACCTGGCCGTCGCCCGCGACCGCGAGTTTTCCATCGCGGCGGATCGCCAGAATGGTGGTGGATCGAATTCTCATCTCGCTGGACCTGTACCCTGGTGAGGAGGCGTAGGTTGCAGAAGGTGCGTGTCACGCGCCCCGAAAACCTCGCGTTGCCTCTGCAAAGGAGGGTGTGTGCATGCTCAAATCGCTGCTTTTCGCCGCCGCGCTTCTGACTCAAGTCGCAGTTCCGGTTGGGCGGGGGCCGGGATTTCCGCCGATGGGGCCGACGCCGGTCGAAGCGTCGAGCGGTATACGCGTGACGGGCAATGGTTTTGCCACTGCGCCGGCTTCGCAAGCGACGGTCACCCTGCACGTTTCAACACGCAACAATGCGCTCACGCTCAACGCGCAAACCTTGCAGCCGATTGTGGATGCACTCGTGAAGGCGGGCGCCGATCGCTCGAGCGTCTCACTGCCGCCGTATCTGGTGGGACAAGCACGCACCAACAATGCCGAGATTACCGCGCTCGTGCGTCAGCCGACGCAGCAGATGCTGCAGCAAGGCATGCTTGTACTCGCCAATGCGTTCGCGTCGGCGCCGGACATTCTGCTCAATGGTGCGGACATCGCGTTGCAACCTCAGGACTGCCAGACGCTGCAGCGCAACGCGGAAGCGAACGCTATCGCAAACGCGCGCTCGAATGCGGTCTTCCTGGCAAAGCAGATCCGCGCAAAACTCGGAGCCGTCATGGCGGTAGACGTCCTCTCGGGCGGCGGGTTCGGCGCTGAAAATTCGTGCACGTTCCGCTATTCCATCGGTCCGTACGGCGCTTCGTTTGCGCAATCGTCGGCGGCGGATATGCTGATGGTGAAAGTGTACAGCACCGTTCGCGTGCAGTACGCGATAAAACAGTAGCGTACAGAAAGGGCGCGGCAAGAACCGCGCCCTTCCGCCCGCGACCCGGGGACGAGTTAGTACGTTTGCGTGACGACGGGCGACATCGTGATGTCGGCTTGGCCGTTCGCGCCGGTGATCGTCGGCGTTTGCGACGTATTTCCGGGCGGCCCGGCCTCGAAGGCCGGATAGTCGTATCCAACCGCCGCGACGAGTATCGTGTCTCCACTTGCCATACTCGGCTGCGGACAGTTGGTGGTGCACGCGCCGAGGTTGTTCGGAAGCGTGTAGTTCATGGTGCCCGTTCCCGTAAGCGGCCCAACGGTGAAGAACGCGCCGCTTGTCGCGTCCACGATGAAAACCTCCGTCTCCGTTACGCCGCTCGGTACGTTCACCGTGCCCGTGCCGCCGCCGTCGGCGTTCGCATTGCTGGTGAACGTCGCGGATATCGGTCCGAGCGCCGCGGTCGAGTTCAGCGAGGCGCTGGCTTTATACGTGATCGGGGAGGCGTTCGTTGCCGCCACGTCCACGTTCAAGTTATACGTTCCGGCAACCGGTGCCATTTCGAACACGGTAAATCCGGGTGAGTACCCCGCAAAACCAACCGGGTACGTGCCGTTATTGAAAAACGGCACCGCCGGCGGCCCGACGACATAGTCCATAGGATCCCCGGAGAAAAACGGCAGCGGCTGCGTGGGATCGCCCATGCCGTTCGCGACCAGCATCGACGTCGAGTTGGCGTAGATCGACGACTCGAATCCATTGCCGCCCGAGCTGTTGGGCACACCGATGTAGTACGCGCCGGTGCTCGACGTATTTTGGTCCGAGTTGAACGGACCAAAGCCGTACGAGAAGACGCCGGTGAACGTACCCAGCGTGGAGTTTACCAGCCCGGTGTTGTCGAGCGGAACTTGCGGCGAGCCGCTGATCTGCGCCTTGCCCTCGTCGACGTTTCCCGGCCCGTACGCGCCGGGCGTACCGGCCGGAACCAGCATACCGGCCGGCATCGCGAGCGTCGGTTTATCGGCGAGCACCGCGGAGGCGCCGCTGGGCTGGCGAAGCGTGGCGACGACGTTCAAACCAACGGTGCCGTCTTGTCCGATGTTCGCGGTACCGACCGCGAGTTGCAGTTTGTTCGTCGCCAGCGGCGCTTGCGAAACCGAAGGCAGTTGCGATCCGCCGTTCGTCGCGCACGCCGCCAGCAACGCGGAAGTGAGCGTCAGGCCGCAGGCCTGTAATGCGTATTTGATTGCTTTCACGTTACAGCCTCGCCTTGATGTAGAAGAAGAATGTGCGGCCGATGTTGTTGGGAATCGTTACGTACGTGCCGTTCGATTTGATGAACGACCCGTATTGCGGCCATGCTCCCGGATAGTCGATGAAGTTGGTCGGGTTTGTCGAGAATCCGGTGAGCGGCCCCGAGATGCCGTTGGCAATCGGCTGATAGCGGCTGCTGAACACTGCACCGCTATAGACCTGATCGAACAGATTTTCAACGTCGAATCCGTACGTCAGGTGGCTGTTTTGCGGTGCGTACTCGAGCGTGAGACCAAAAAACGCATTAGGCGGCGTCAGTTTTCCGCCGGGAGACGCGGCTTCCGCGTTTCCGCGGCATCCGACTTCAACCGGTTTGAACACGCTGCCCGGATTCATCGGATCCACGAAACACGCCGGACCCGCCGGTGCGCTTGCCGCGACCGCATTCGTGTTCGGAATGTTGAACGGAACGCCGTTGACGAACGCGGCCGTCAATAGACCTTGTCCCGTTGGATACCCGATGTTGTACGTGTAGCGCGGATTGACGCGCCAGCCGTTGTGCGTCTGATACGAGAGTGCGAGTGTGGCTTGGAATGGCGAGAGGAACCCGACGCGATACACGTTTCCGAGTGCGACCGATGCCGGTTCGATGGAGGGATAGAAATCCTCCGAACTGCTCAGCGGAATAACGCTCGAAAACTCGTTGATGTACGTTGCCGTGAGCTGGCCGCTCAGTCCATACGGCACTTGTTTGGTCAGGTTGAAGTCGATGCCCGTCGCGTGCTCTTTCCCGCTGTTCGTAAGCACGGGCGGACCGAACAGAATCGACCCGTTCACAATCTCCGGCAGCCCGTTCGGACCCAGCAGCGGCGATGCTTCCGATGCGATGGTGTCGTGCTGGTTGCGATACCACGGTGAAATACTCACCGCCATACCGCCGAGCAGACCGTTTCCGGTGAACTCGTGCTGATACGTGAACTCGTAGTTGTCCGACGTCGTCGGCCGCGCCGTCTGATAGGCGATACCGTCGAAGTTTTGATTGATCCAGTAGAGCTGCTCGCCGAAGTTCCGGCACGGAACCGCGAGATTTGCCGGCGCGGTTTGTCCCGCCGCGGCGCCTTGCGCGGTGCCAGCAAGCCCGCAAGAACTGGTGCCCGCTCCAAATGGCTCGTACGTCGGAATCATGCCGTACGGACCGATGTACGCACCGGGATCCACCTCGCCGAACGCGACGTCACCGATCGGTACGAACTGCACCGCACGGCGATACGTCAGCCGTACTGAATCGTTCGTACCGAGCCGGTAGTTGATGCCGAACAGCGGCTGCGGCACTTTCGGATGCACCGCATTGTTCTCGAACGAAAACGTCGCTTTTGCGTCGCACTTCCATCCGTCGGCGGCGTCAAACGTCGTCGGCGGAGTCCACGTCAACGGCAAGTAGGTCGTCGTGCAGTACGTCGGGTCGATGCCGGGCGTAGGCATGTCGTAGTTTGCCATGTCGAGCCGCACGCCGATCTGCACGTTCAAGCGATCGTTCGGAGTCCACTTGTCGCTCACGTACAACGAGTAGTCGTTGCGGTTCACGGTGCCCACCTGATCGAATTGCGGGAACTTCAGTTGCGTTGCGTTCGCGTACGGCCCTTGATAGGCCCAACCGCACGGCAGCCCGACGTTCGCCGGACAATTCGGATCGTTCGGATTCACGAACTGCGCCGGCAAAAAGAACTGCTCCGGGAATCCGTTGAAAAGCCCGAAGAGCGCTCCGAGCAGTGCAAACGAATTCGACTTATAGGAATCCACCGGATGCAAGTGGCTGAAGTCCGCGCCGGCTTGCAGCAGGTTCTTTTCGCTGAGTTGCTTCTGCAGCGAGAGCGTCAGACCGTTCGTCATACCGCCCTGCGACTGGATGTAAATGTCTCCGGCGAACGATCCGGACGACGCCGGACCGTCGAACGTGGTGACCGAGTTGACGCGATACGCGGTAAGCGAAAGAAACGTCGACTCGTTGAGGTTGTTCGTGTACGCGAGTTTGAACGCCTGATTGGGCTGCCAATACGTAAACGGGGCGCGGTTCGACGGATCGCACGTGTTGAACGCAGCTCCCGGCGGCGGCGGACACGACAGCCACTCGTTCTCCGAGTGCTGCCCCGGATAGAGCGCCGATATGGCGGTAATCTCGTCCGGCGTCAAACCGAATATGCCCGGTCCCCACGTACCGGTGTAGAGCGGGTCGCAGGTTGAATAACACAGACCCTGCAAGCCGCCTGCGCCGAGATAGAAATCGTGCATCGCGATGTCGGTGAAGAACTGCAGCGATTCATGATTGTTGTTTCCGAAGCGGTACACGAAGTTGTCGAGGAACTCGCGATCGGCATCCATGCGTCGTCCGTAGAACGCGCCGATCTGCGCGTACGGATACTGATTGTTTCCGTAGTTGTACGTACGGTTGTCGCCGGCGAACGACGCGTAGTCCGAGAACCGGCCGTTCGGCGTGGCGAAACTGTAGTCGAACGTGAGGCGGTGATCGAAGGCCGGGCCGCCGATCGACGTACCGAACAGCGCATAAGCGGGATAGGTTCCGCGCTTTGCAACGACGTTGAGCGCGCCGAAGCCGCCGGACGTCTGCGTGATGTCGCCGCCGCCTGGCGTGAGTTGTACGGAACCGATGCCCTGCGTCGTGATCGCCAAACTGTTGGTGAACTGATTGGAATAAGCGTCGGTATACGGAATGCCTTCGAACTCGAAGCCTTCCTCGTATTCGCGGCCGCCGTGGATGACGGGATAACCTGATGAGTCCAGTTCCGCGCCTGGCAGCGACGAGATGAGATTCACCTCGTTAAAGTTGAACGTCGAGCCTTGGAACTGCTGGATTTGCTGCGTCGAAATGCTGACGGTATCCACTGTTTGCGTCGGCTGGAACGCACTGCCCGCGCTGCGCGCGTGCGCGACCGCAATGGTCTTGAGCGATTTCGAAAGCGATTGGTTGAGCGTTTGCGACTGATCGGCAAAGACCGTTACACCCGGTACGGAAGTCGACTGATAGCCGCCCGCTTCAAACGAAACGGTATAAATGTCCGCCGGTATGCCCGTGAGTGAGTAAAAGCCGCGCGCGTCGGTGGTCGCATGATATGCGCCCGACGGCGAGGCCGCCGTTACGCGAACGTCGGCAATCGGCAGGTTGGTTCCAACAGCCGTTACGCGTCCGCTCAGGACGCCGACGGTGCTGGCGAGTACGGTACTTGGCAGCTGTGAAAAAAATAGCGCCGCCAATGCGAATGCAGTGGCAAAGCGCCTCATCGATATATGCCTCATTGAGCCTCCACACACAATTACGGCAGTAGCGAGGCTTTACGGCTGCATCTGGCTTGCTCGAGCCGCTGCCTCTTGGTCCGAGCCCGCCCAAGGGCTTTAGACTGCTCTAAGAATACTAGAGATTTTTTCTTTACACAACGCGTACATTTAGCGGCCAGCGAGGTGGCATCGACGCGCTTATACCAGCGAGCGTTGCTCTTCGATGAAGCGTTGGAGCGCGGCAATTGCGCGCTGCGACATGGCGCGTCGGCGCTCTTTCTTGTCGCGGGGATTCGATAGGCTCGAGATGGCGCGCTCTGAGAGCGGCGGGAACGGCGCCCACGTAACGTTCGCCGGCTGAAAATCCGGCGTTTCGCTGTTTTGCAAATGTGCCACGACCGCACCAAACGCCGTTTCGCGCGGAAATTCGATCTCCGGCAGGCCGCGCAGTCGACGCGCGGCGTGCATGCCGGTCATCGCGCCGCATGCTGCGGCTTCGACGTACCCTTCAGCTCCCGTGATTTGACCCGCAAAATAGAGCGCCTGGGTGCCGCGCAAACGCAAATGGACATCGAGCAAGCGAGGTGAGTCGAGAAACGTATTGCGGTGCATGACGCCGAGGCGAAGCCATTCGGCATTCGCCATCCCGGGCAACTTGGCGAATGCTTCCTTTTGCGATGGCCACGTCAGCCGTGTTTGAAAACCGACGAGATTCCAAGCCGTCCCCTCGGCGTTTTCCTTGCGCAGTTGCACCACCGCGTACGGCGTTTTTCCGGTGCGCGGATCGCGCAAACCCACCGGTTTGAGCGGTCCGAAGCGCAGCACGTCGTCACCGCGATCCGCCATTTCTTCGATCGGCAGACAGCCCTCGAAGTATTTCGCCAGTTCGAAGTCTTTCGTGGGATGGCGAGGCAACGTGCGCAGATCGCTTAGCAGTTGCAGATACTGCTCTTTGGTGAGCGGGATGTTGAGGTAGTCGTCGCCGTCGCCTTTTTCATAGCGCGACTTGCGATACATCGGCCTCTCGTCGATGGAATCCGCCGAGACGATTGGCGATGCGGCATCATAATAATGGAGGCGAGCGCCGTCGTCGTGGTGAGCTTGCCGAACCACTCGGTCGATCTGCTGCAAGAACTCTTCGGACGGCAAAGGACCGCACGCAACGATGACGGGCCGGTCCAGCGGAATGTCACGCACTTCTTCGCGATGCAGTGTGATGCGCGGCTCGCCGGCAATGCGCTGCTCCACAGCCTGCGCGAACCGCTCGCGATCGACGGCAAGCGCGCCGCCCGCCGGAACCGCCGCTTCACGCGCGCAGGCGATAATGACGGAATCGAGCAGCGCGAGTTCTTCTTTGAGCAGCCCGACGGCATTTTCGAGTGCCGCACCACGCAGCGAGTTGCTGCAGACCAGTTCCGCGAGGTTGCCGGTTTTGTGCGCGGGACCCCTTTTGTGCGGGCGCATTTCGTAGAGATCGACGTCCACGCCGAGCTTCACGGCCTGCCACGCCGCCTCGCATCCGGCAAGGCCGCCTCCGATGACGGTTAGGTTCATCCCGGCCTCGATACCTCGGCCGTGCTTCGATACCTCAGCATGACAAGGTCAAACCTCGACCGTTTCGCGTTCCTCGCTTTTTTGCGCGATGCTGCTCACGTCGTGTTCACGATTGGCGGCGCACTCGAGCGCAACGGTACCGCCGCGCCGCGTCTTGGCGACGACGTACGATCCGCACACCGGACATGGTTCCGGCACGACGCGATCCCACGACACGAAGTCGCACTTCGGATAGTTCGCGCAGCCGTAAAACGTGCGGCCCTTGCGCGACTTGCGCTCCACGATCATGCCGCCGTCCTTCGGGCATTTCGCGCCGGTATCTTTAAGGATGGGACGCGTCGTTTTGCACTCCGGGTAGCCCGTGCACGAAATGAACCGCCCGAAGCGTCCGGTTTTGATAACCATCGGCCGCTCGCAGTTCGGACATATCTCGTCGGTCGGCTCGTCTTTGATCTCCAGGCGCGGCAGTTTTTTCTCGGCCTGCTCCAGTTCGTTCACGAATGGGCCGTAGAAGCGGCCGAGCAGTTTCACCCAATCCTCGTGACCCTCGGCCACTTTGTCCAGGTCGCCTTCCATCTGCGCGGTGAAGCGCAAATCGACGATGTCCGGGAAATGTTCGGCGAGCAAATCGTTTACCGCCTCGCCGATATCGGTGGGCGCAAACCGGCGCTCTTGCGCAATCACGTAGCCGCGCGCCTGAATCGTTTCGACGATGGTGCTGTAGGTCGACGGACGGCCGATGCCGTTTTCTTCGAGCGCCTTGACCAGCGTCGCTTCCGTGTAGCGCGGCGGCGGCTCGGTGAAGTGCTGTTTCGGCTCGATTTTTTGCAGGTCGAGCGGCTGACGCTCTTCCAGGCGCGGCAGGCGCGGCTTCTTGTCCGGGTCTGCCGCGAGATCTTCGTCGCGGCTTTCTTCGTAGATCTTGGTAAAGCCGGGAAACTTCACGACGCTGCCCGTCGCGCGGAACGTATAGTCTTTCGCGGCGATGTCCACGGTTGTCTGATCGAACACCGCCGCGGCCATTTGCGAGGCAACGAAGCGATTCCAGATGAGCGTATACAGACGCAGTTCGTCGCGTTTGAGCACACCGGCGACTTTTTCGGGCGTGTTGTGCACCGACGTGGGGCGGATCGCCTCGTGCGCATCCTGCGCACCTTCGCGCACCTTGTGCGCGCGGCCGCCGTGATACTCTTGGCCGTACGTCTGCGTGATGTACTCGCGCGCCGCTTCACGGGCCGCGTCCGAAATGCGCGTGGAGTCGGTACGCATGTAGGTGATGAGACCGACGGTGCCTTCGGAACCGAGATCCACGCCTTCATATAAAGACTGCGCGATCTGCATCGCGCGGCGCACGCGAATGCGCAACTTGCGAGAGGCTTCTTGCTGCAGCGTCGATGTGGTGAACGGCGCCGGCGCGTTGCGGCGCACCTCGCGCTGTTTGACCGAAGCAACGGAGAACGGCGCAGCGTTCAAATCGGCGAGGACCTTGTCGGCCTGTGCCTGATTCTCGACGGCGATCTTTTCGCCGCCCTTGGCGATGAGGTCGGCTCCGAAGACGAGCGCGGCGTCGTTTTTCGCCGAGAGCATGGCGGTGATGGACCAATACTCGCGCGCAACGAAGGCGCGGATCTCGCGTTCGCGATCGACGATGAGGCGAACGGCTACCGACTGCACGCGCCCCGCGGAAAGCCCGCCGCGCACCTTGGCCCACAGCAGCGGCGATATTTTGTAACCGACCAAACGATCGAGAATGCGGCGCGCTTGCTGTGCGTTGACGCGATCGATGTCGATGGGGTGGGCGTCCTTGAGAGCGGCCAGCGCGGCGTCTTTGGTGATTTCGTGCAGTTCGATGCGCTTGGGCTGCTCGAGTTTGAGCAACTCCGCCAGATGCCAGGCGATGGCCTCGCCTTCGCGATCGGGGTCGGTCGCGAGATAGACGTCGCTCGCGCCTTTTACGGCAGATTTGAGATCTTTGATGATCTCGCCCTTGCCCTTGATCGTCAGGTATTTCGGAGCAAACCCGTTCTCGACGTCGACGCCCAGCGTGCTCTTCGGCAAATCGCGCACGTGACCGACGGACGCTTTGACGACGTACCGCGCGGGGAGAAACTTCTTTATCGTGCGAGCCTTCGTGGGCGACTCCACGATGATCAGGGGCTTTTTCACGGG
This sequence comes from Vulcanimicrobiaceae bacterium, assembly GCA_035694945.1. Taxonomy (GTDB): domain Bacteria; phylum Vulcanimicrobiota; class Vulcanimicrobiia; order Vulcanimicrobiales; family Vulcanimicrobiaceae; genus DATGJX01. Next base: position 38,668 of record DASSEZ010000097.1, on the reverse strand, counting down.
CCTTAGTATACCGCCGGGGTCAAGCCCGCGGCAAACCGCAGGCCGCTCGCGCACGGCAAATCGTGTGCGCGCGTGTACGCGCGATAGCGCATTTCTCGCGCGTTCGTCAAGCGATGATCAGACCAAAATTTGCAATTCTTGCAAAAATTACTTATGATGCGCACAAAGCGCTATTTTGCGCTGTCCACCATCTCAAGTTCGTCCCCGGGGGCGAAGGGAGGAAGAATGGATTCAGACATGATGCAGAACGGCGGAACGATGGGCGAAGAAGCTCCGTCGCGCCGTGGCGGACGCCGTAAGGGCGGACGCAAAAAATCCGCGGGCCGCAAGAAAGCTGCGGGCGGACGCAAGAAGACCGCAGGTCGTAAGAAAGCTGCGGGCGGACGCAAGAAGACCGCAGGCCGTAAGAAAGCTGCGGGCGGACGCAAGAAGACCGGCGGACGTAAGAAGGCCGGCGGACGCAAAAAGACCGCTGGACGAAAAAAAGCCGGCGGACGCAAAAAGGCCGGCGGACGTAAAAAGGCCGGCGGACGTAAAAAAGCCGGCGGACGTAAAAAAGCCGGCGGACGCAAGAAATCGGCGGGCGGACGCAAGAAAGGCGGACGCAAGTCGACGCGTAAAGCGGCGGCGGGCCGTAAAGGCGGACGCAAGACCGCCGGGCGCCGCAAGGGCGGTCGCAAAAAGAAAGCCTAACGCAGGCTCCAGTGAACGTGAGCGCGGCATCGCAAGATGCCGCGCTCTTTTCATGTTTGCGGCAATCCGTCTTTGTGCATGGTGCAGTCGCCGGCATCCCAATCCCACAGTTGATCGTCCTGCAGTTTTGCGGCGCCGCAGCCGCAGTTCCATCGCAGCACGTTCATCGTGGTGCCGGGTTCATGAAGATTCGGCCGCACGTTTTCTTCGGCCGGCTCGCCGAGTTTTTCGACGAGATCGTGCTTGGTGAAATGCGCCATCTATCCGCTCCCCATCGCCGCTGCGGCGAATGTAACCGCGATCGCCGCCATGACACCACCATATACCATGTGCGCGAGCGGGCTGAGCCACGCCCATTTTACCTCGAACAACTCGCGCCCGCCCGGCGTAATTTGCGAGCCCCAGAAATTCACGACCCACAGCGTGAGTGCGTATGCCAGGCCCGTCATCCAGAATTCATGCGTGAGTTCGTCGGCGACGATCGCGAACACGGCGCCGAATCCCGCTGAGAGCGCAACGTGCATTGCCATACCGAATGCAATCACGCCAGCGCCGCCATCCTTGGCGCTCGGTCCCAAGATCACGCTTGCGAGGCGTTTGGCCATGTGCCAAGGCGACGTATGCGAGATGAGGCTCAAAACGATCATCGCCAGCGCCATCGCCACGCCGCCGCACAATCCGGCGATGATGCCTTGTGCGATGCTGATCCGCGCTGATTCGATGAGGACGCCGTGATCCCACATGCGTACTGTTTTCCCCGCGCCGCCGCAGCGAACAACGAATAGCCGCTCGCTTCTTCTCGCGCATGGGTTTTGCGTGGGTACATCGCTCAGCGTGGGGCTGCCGAAAGACGTCTTTCCTATCTATCTGACCACGTTCATGGACATGCTGGGTTACACGCTGCTCATTCCGCTGCTTCCAGCCATGGCCAAACACTACGGTGCTCACGATTGGATGGTCGGAATGCTGCTCAGTATTCCGGCGTTTTGCGCGACAGTCGCCGCACCCGCCTGGGGCAAATTCAGCGATCGCGCCGGCCGCAAATCCATCATTCTCATCGCGCAAGGCTTCACGCTCGCCGGCTACACGATTTTGGCACTATCGCATTCGTTGTTCTGGATTTACGTTTCGCGGCTCATCTCGGGAACGGGCGCGGGCAGCCTGGGCGCGGCGGAATCGTACATTGCGGACGTTACGGATAAAAAACAGCGCGACCGCGCGTACGCGCTGTACGGCGCCGTGTTCGGTTCCGCGTTCATCGTCGGCCCGATTGCGGCCGGCTTTCTGCAGCGCTATGGTTTGCAGTTCCCCTTTTTCATTGCCGCGGCACTGGAAGTCATCAACATCGGCGTAACGTTCTGGCTTCTGCCGTGGCGTACGCGTGAAGAACGCGAGGAGACGACCGTAAAAGAATCGCTGGAAGCAGCGTGGGACCCGCGCGTTCGCCTCGTCCTGGTGCGCCAGTTTTTGTTCGTCTTCGCCGTCGTGTATTTACTCGCAGACTTCGCCCTCTATCTCGATCACGCGATACACGAAACGGTTCAGCGTGCGAGTTGGCTGCTCGCCGGCGCGGGGGTCATCGGTGGGTTGACGATTGTGGTCGCAGTCACGCCGCTCACCAAACGCTTCGGCGATCGCATCGTCGGTCAGATTGGCTTCGTGTTGCTCTTCGCTTCGTATGCGCTGATATATTTCGTCAAATCGCTGGCCTGGTTTTTCCCGGTGCTGGTACTGTGGGCTGCCGGCGCGGCGATGGCCGAACCCACGCTCATGGCCGCGCTCGCCAAACGCGCGCCGGAATCCGAACGCGGCGCGATCATGGGCGTGAGCGACTCGGTGAATTCGGTGGCACTCATCATCGCGCCGGCGATAGGTACCGCGATCGTCGGCGAACGTCCGCGCCTCATCGGCGTGCTGCCCGCGATCGCCGTCGCGGCCGCGTTCTATTTGGGGCGGCGTCGCGGCACGGCGTCAGCGGAACGACAAGCGGCGGCTTAGAACCACCCCGGCATGATCGCCTCCGGTTTCGACGTTGCGTCATACCGCCGCGACGGGTACGCCGTACTTCCCGGTTTCAAATCTCCCGATGAAATAACGCGGCTGCGCCAGCGCGCGGCTGAAATCGTGCGCGACTTCGACGTTTCGCGCGCCGGCGTGTTCACCACCCACGATCAACCGCAGAACAGCGACGCGTATTTCTTGGAATCGGGCGACAAGATCCGCTGTTTCCTGGAAGAGGACGGCGCAAGCGTCAACAAGATTGGTCATGCCATGCACGACCTGGACCCGGTGTTCGAGACGTTCTCGCGCGATGCGCGTCTGGCGGAGATCGCGCGCCAGATCGGCATTGTCGAACCGCTGCTCTATCAATCGATGTATATTTTTAAACAGCCGCGCGTGGGCGGCGAGGTGCGCTGGCACCAAGACGCGTCGTTCTTCTTCACCGATCCGCCAAGCGTGACGGCGTTCTGGTTCGCTCTCGACGATGCGTCGGTCGAGAATGGGTGTTTGTGGGTACAGCCGGGCGGCCACCGCTCGCCTCTGCGCCAGCGCTTCACCGTGCGCGGCGGTGCGGCGCATTTGGAGACGATCGACCAGATGCCTTGGCCGGATACGGGCGACGCGGTGCCGGTCGAAGTGCGCAGCGGAACGCTCGTAGTTTTCGATGGCCTGCTTCCGCATTACAGCGCGCCGAACCGTTCGGAAAAATCACGCCGCGCGTACACGCTGCACATCGTCGACGGTGACGCGCGCTATGCACCGGAAAATTGGCTGCAGCGCACTGCCGCGCTGCCTGCGCGCGGTTTTTAGGACGCGTCCGCTACGAACTGCGGATCTTCGCCGGGCTTGAAGACGACGTACGCTCTTTGCCACGGTTGGTCGTCGATGAGCCGCCATTTGTGGCCGCTGCCTACGCGATCGACCGCCAATAACACGTCGCCGGGCCGAATCGTAAACGTTTCGCCGTCGCGGGTCGCGAATTCGAGCGTTCCGCTCAAGGTGATAACGTACTGAGGGACCGGCGCGTCGTGCCAATCGTATGCCGAATGCGCCGGCGTTTCCTTAAATTCGATCGATTCCGCTTGCACGAGCATGTCGCCCGTAATACTGCCGTGCTCCACGTGCGAAGCGCCGTCGGGCCCCGTGTAGAGGCGATGTGCCGGTATCATCAGGGGCGGTTTTGACGCATCGCGGGTTGGCGCCTCGCCATGAGAGCCGCCGCTAGCGCGCCTTCAGCTTGAGAATGCGCTGCAGGGCGAGTGTTCCCAATGCGCTGCCGGTTTTCTTCCGGCGTTCCCCGAGTGGCGAGTTTCGTATGAGACTATCACGCTGAAATATCGACAGAGGCCACCGGGACGTGAAAATGCCGTTCAGCGAGCAAGCATTTTTTCAGGTTTTCGCGCGTTACAACGAAGCAGTCTGGCCCGCGCAAATCGCACTTTACGCCGTGGCCGGTGCCGCGCTGTTCCTTGCGGTGCGTGGAGGCCGGACTGGGCGCTACATTTCCGCGATCCTCGCGTTCCTTTGGGCATGGACGGCTTTGGCGTACCATGCAGCGTTTTTCCCCAGTCGCATCGCATTACCATAAAAAGGCGTATCTGCACGCATGAAACACGTCACTGTCGTAGATGGCCACCCAGATCGGTCGCGCACGCGCCTGAACCACGCGTTAGCGGATCGCTACGTGAGCGCAGCGCGCGCGGCCGGGCTCGAAGTACGGCGCATCGGTCTGGCTGAAATAGAATTTCCAGTCCTGCGCAGCGCGAACGACTTTTTCGGTGCGCTGGCACCGGAATCACTGCGCCAAGCGCAGAGCGACATCGCGTGGGCGGATCATATCGTGTTCTTTTATCCGCTCTGGCATGGGAATATGCCGGCGCTGTTCAAGGCATTTGTCGAGCAGATCTTTCGGCCCGGATTCGCAATGGGCGACGGCGGAAAACTGCGATTCCCGAAGCAGTTGTTGAAAGGCAAATCCGCCCGCGTCGTCGTGACCATGGGCATGCCGGCGTTCATCTACCGCACCTACTTTGGGGGCTATGGCGTTAAGAGCTTTGAACGCGGCGTTCTCGGCCTTTGCGGCATTTCACCCGTCACGCAAACATTGCTCGGCGGTGCGGGCGCAGATTGCGAACTCCGCGCAAGCAAATGGTTGGACCTCATGGCACAGCTTGCGGAGCGCGACGCGCATCCCGAAGTCTGGCAGCGCCGCGAAATGCTGCGCCGCACGTTAAGAGCACTCGCTTTGCTGGGTGGCTGCTACGCTGCCTATGTGCTGGCTGCTTCTCGCACCAATGCTTGGCTCAAAAGTAACGATCGCGCTGCTGAGGTGAAGTCCGTCAAAGAAGACGTTGCCGCCGGAACGCCGCGCGGCACAGCCGTCCGTGAATAGGCCCAGCGCCGTTAGCTACATCGCGCTGGCCGTCCTTGCACTGGTCGTGTGGTACGCGCACATTGCGTTGCTGCTGGTCTTCGGCGGTATGCTCTTGTCCCTGGTTTTGCGCCGTGCCGCCGAGTGGGTTTCGAAGGCGTTTCACATCCATATCGTGTTGGCCGTTTGGGGTACGGCTGCTGCCGGAGCGCTCGTCGCAGGTGTCGGAATGGCGGTTCTCGGGAACGCCGTGGCGGCGCAGATGGCGACATTACGCGACGCTCTGCCCGCAGCGTTCAGTGACGTTCTTCAACATCTGCGCAGCACGCCGATCGGTATATGGATCGCTAGCAATGTGCCAAACGCCTCGGTTCTGCTCTCGGACGGTGCCCATCTGCTGAGCCGCGCGGGCGGAGTACTTTCAGGTGCGCTCGGCGCGTTTGCCGCAATTCTTGCGATCATTTTCGTCAGCATCGCCGGAGCGCTCGAGCCGGACCTCTACGTCAACGGCTTTGTTCAGCTTTTTCCTGCCAGCCGGCGCGGGCGAATTCGCAGCGTCCTGATCGAAGTCGGCAATACGCTTCGTACGTGGTTCGCTGCGCGGCTTTTCACGATGACGGTGACGGCGACGCTAGTAACGGTCGGTCTTACCATTCTGCATATTCCGCTTGCAGTTGGTCTTGGCATCCTCGCCGGTGTACTTGCATTTGTCCCGAACATCGGCGCCTTTGTCGCGGCCGCGCCGGCGCTCTTGCTCGCCTTTGTTCAAGGTCCAAGCACCGCCATAGCCGTCGCAGTCATGTACGTTACCGTTCACATCCTCGACGACTTCCTCGTGGCGCCATTCGTGGAACGTCAGATCGTGAGGCTACCTCCCATCCTCACCTTGACGGCACAAATTGTCCTGGGCGTAGCCGCCGGGGCATTTGGCGTAATGATGGCCGCCCCACTCGTCGCCGCGGCTATTGTTATCGTGCAGCGCTTATGGGTCGAGGACGTTGCGGATCCCGCGCCGATCAACGCGCTTCCGGCCTCGCGTCTTCCCTGATCGCGCGTACCAAACTTTTGACAAATCGTTCGCTTCCCGGTACAATCGACCGCACTATGCGCTAGCAACATTTCCAGCAGTTAATTCGAGCGTCCGGTAGTGCCGGGCCGCGAAGCTGAGTGTTGTACGCGCGTGAGAGCATCAAAAAGAGCCCTCGCGTTTGCGAGGGCTCCTTTGTTTCATGGCTCCGGATGCTGGACTCGAACCAGCGACCCGCTGATTAACAGTCAGCTGCTCTACCAACTGAGCTAATCCGGAACGAGGCGACCGCCCATAATTGGCCGTCCCCGGCGCGGCTCCTTTCCTCTGTACCCTGGGAGTGGCAAAAGTGGCATCCATCTCGCTGGCAGCGCGCGGCATCTTCGGCTCGCGCAGCTTCCGGCAATACTACGCGGGCCAGACGCTCAGCCTGGTCGGCGACGGACTGCGCACGCTTGCCGTGCCGCTGCTCGTCTATCATTTGACCGGATCGGCGCTTTCGACCGGCGTTTCATACATTTGCGAATTCGTACCGTTCGCGCTGTTCGGTTTGGTAGGCGGTTCGCTTGCGGACCGCGTGGACCGGCGCATGCTGATGATCGGTGCGGATGCGGTGCGCTGCACCATCATGGCGCTTTTCGCGCTGCTGTTCGCGCATCATGCGCTGACGATCGGCATGCTGTACGGCGGCCTGGTGCTTATGGCGGTGTGTGCCGCGGTGTTCATGGGCGGGCAAGCTTCGAGCATTCCGTTTTTGCTCGGTCCCGAAAAGGGAACGCAAGCCGCAGCGGCGCTCTCGCTCGCCGAAAATTCGTCGAACCTCATCACGCCGGTTGCCGGAGGTGCGCTGTTCAGCATTTTCGGTCCGTTGCCGGCCCTGGCAATCAATGCGGCGACGTATTTCCTCTCGCAGCTCTCGCTCGCGCGTATTCCGACGCTCGGTCCGGAGAATCCGCACGGATTCCCCTCGTTTGCGCACGTCGTGGACGACGTACGCTTGGGTTTTCGCATGCTCTTTGCCGATCGCGGTATGCGCGCGCAAGCCTACGTGAGTCTCGCGCTCAACGTGTTCGGATTCGGCGGCTACTCCGTCCTCATTCCGTTTTTGAAAACCGGTTTTCACGCGAGCGACCCACAGGTCGGCCTGTTTTTAGGCATATCGGCAGCCGGTGCGGTGGCGGGTTCGCTCGTCGCCGGTAAATTTGCGGATCGGTGGCCGTTCGGCCGCGCGTTGTCGGTTGCGTACGCGGTCGACGCGCTGATCTTCGTGCCGGTGGTACTCACGAAAAATATGTGGGTCGCGGGGATTTTTTGGGCGTTCTCCAACGCATTCGCACAGTTCGAAGTCGCGCAAATCGTCGGGTTCCGGCTGCGGGTGATTCCGCAAGGGATGGTCGGGCGCGTTTTCGCCGCGGTGCGGCTGCTCGTACTGTGCGGAATGGCGCCAGGCATTGCGGCCTTCGGTTTTGTCGCCGATCGCTACAGCGCGCACACGGCGATGGTCATGGCCGCGTTCGGCTTCGTCGCCATCGCATTCGCCGCAATTGCGTCGCCGGCGATTCGCAACGAGCGGCGCTGACCTAATCCGCGTCCGATGTAAGTGCGTACATTGCGCTGCTCGCGCGCAGCAGCAAGTCACGCAGGCGGTTCAATCGCGCTTCGCTTGCGGGTGCGACACCGTCGATCATCGCTTCCACCGAGGCTTCGGCAATCGAAAGCACGTTCCCCAAGTCGTGCCGCGCATCGGTAATCGCCTCGCGCCGCTGCCGGGAAAGCGCGCGCAGGTCTTCGAGCGTGCGCCGCACGCTCGGCAGATCGCCGGCGGCGGCGGATGCGATCGCGTGCTCGAGCGCCGCATCGAACGGATGCATCGCTATTTGCCGGGGTCGAGCTTGTAGCCCACGCCGTACACGGTCACGAGATACGTCGGCTTTTCCGGGTTCGGCTCGATCTTATGACGCAGATGGTTGATGTGGCGGTCCAGCGTGCGCTCGAAGATGCTTCCGTCGTCGTGCAGCAGATCGAGCATCTGCGCTCGCGAGAGGACTTGCCCCGCGTGCCGCGCGAGCAGCGTCAGGATGCGGAATTCGGCGGGCCGCACGACGACGATGTTACCCTGCACGCGCACTTCGTGCGCCGCTTCGTTGATCTCCAGATCGCGTATGCGGTACACGGCACCGGGGGCGTTTACGCTCGCCGCAACCGCGTCCAAACGCCGAAAGAGCGCGCGAATGCGCGCGACGAGTTCGCGGGGCGAAAACGGTTTGGCGACGTAATCGTCGGCACCCAGTTCCAGTGCGACGATGCGGTCGACTTCTTCGCTGCGCGTAGTGAGTACGATCGTCGGAATGCGCAGCGATTCGTTCGCTTTGCGCAGCACTTCAAAGCCGCTTCCGTCGGGCAGACCGATGTCCAGAACGACCAAATCGGGCGGCCGGCGTTCAATCTCCGCCAAGGCCGCTTCAACCGTTCCGACCGCGACCGGATCGAACGATTCCTTAAGAAGATAGCCTTCCACGATTTCGCGGATTTCGGGTTCGTCGTCGACGACAAGCACGCGTTTGGCCACGCGCTCCTCTTCGTCATCCGCGGCCCATTCCCGGCTCGCAAGTTCTCCGCGCGTTCTTCGAACGGCGCTATACTCCAGGCGTTATGACGACGATAAAAGAGTCGCTGCACCTGGCTTGCCCGTACGTCCGCGCGAGGGAGTATCTGCGCGAGTCGCTCGAAAACCCCGCGCAAAGCGGCATGCCGCAGACGTTGCGGCTGACCGGTTCGCTTCCCGGTACGAACATCGAACTGGAAAAGGGCGTTCGCGTAACATACGCGCACGGCAGCGATCCGATGCATTTCGACCAACCCTGGACGGTACGCTGGACGCCGGAGTCCGGCGGGCTCTATCCAGCGTTTTCCGGTATGCTCACCGTGCGCGCCGATGAAGATTACACCGCTTCGATTCTGGAATTGGAAGGCGAATATGCGCCGCCGATGGGAACGACGGGACGGCTGTTCGACAAGGCGCTCGGACGACGCATCGCCGGCGAAACGATGCAGACGCTGCTTCACCGCATCGGCAATGAAATGATGACGCGCTACCGGACGGAAGACGCGGCAAAAGGCGCAGGGCGCCGGTAAGCGCTAGCGCACTGTAACGAGGAACGCGGTCAATAGTGTGCCGCTGCTGTCTCGCACGCTGACGCGCCACGTGCCGGCCATCGAAAACATGACGCCGTTTGCTTCGTACGTGTGCGATTCGGTTGGATGCAGCGCATAGACTTTCGTCGGCATCTCCATCCCGACCATATCGATCGCGGCATCGGCCGGAACGGCGCGCTCTATCGTGACGTCGAGCGTGTTGGCGGGACCGACCAAACCCGGCGAGACCGCGATCGGCGAAGACGCCCCGTGCGCGCAGCCGGCAAGCGCCGCGCACAGCAGCAGCGCGACGGAATACTTACGCATCGGATCTGCGCGAGAGAAAACGCCAGCCCGCAAACAGCGCGGCGAGCGTCCATGCCAGCAGCACTGCCACCATGATGGGCATCACGCCCGCGCCGAACGTATCGGCAGCGAGGCGTCCGCCGGCGCCGAGCACGTCGACGGAACCCGAGAGCGCCGCAACCGATGCAATTTTGTACGCCTCTGCCGGATTTACCGACGTGAGCGCAAGCAGCACGCTGACGTTCATGCGCGTAACGAGCGCGGTTGCCATGACGCCGAGATCGCCGAAGATCACCAGCAGCAGCCACGCTGCGATTGCCGCCCCAAGCGCGGTGGGCGAACGGCTTACAGCGGTGGAGATGCCGATACCGATCGCGGCGCACGCAATCGCGAGCAGCCACGTAAGCGCGGCGAATTGTACCGCACCGCCGACGTCGCCGCCGCTCACGCCGGCCAGTGACATCGCCGCAAAAGCACCCGCGAATCCGGCGAGCACGACGGCGCTCACCTGCGCCGCGACGGTGATCCATTTCGAAACGTACAGTTCGCGCAGTGTAATCGGCAGCGCGCGCATGTAGGCATACGTGCCACGTTCACGATCGCGCACGAACGCGAGCGCCCCCACGATAAGCGCGAACAGCGGAACGGCGATGAGTTCGATGTTGATCAAGCCCGCAGCCGCAGGGCCGAAGCCTTCGCTGCCGCCCGCGCTCGCGGCGAGCGTAAGCGACGCGCTCACCAGTGCGAATCCCAGCGCCGCGACAATCGTCCAGCGGTTACGGGCGACTTCGCGCAAATCCGCAAGCGCCAGCAGCCACACTTGTGCGTTCAGCATGGCTGCGACACCGCAGCGGTGCGGGAATCATCGGTCACGCTGCCGTCTTCAATCGTTATCACGCGATCCGCGAGCGCGTGCACGTCTTCGAGCACGTGCGAGCTGAGCAGCAGCGTTTTCCCGCGCGCCCGCTCCGCGTTCAGAATCGCGACCACGGCATCGCGGCTTTGCCGATCCAGCCCTGCGGTGGGTTCGTCCAGCAGCAGCAGCGGCGGATCGCCGATGAGCGCCAGCGCAACGCTCAGGCGCTGGCGCATGCCGCCGGAAAGTTCGTTCACGAAGCGCGCGCGTTCGCTGCCGAGCCGCACGAGCGCGAGCACGCGCTCCACGTCGAGCGCACTCGCACCGCGCAGCGCTGCCACGAGTTCTGCGACCTCGCCGACACGCGCATCAAAGTCCGGCAGATGCTGCGGAGCGTAGCCGATGTACGCGCGTGCCGCGCGGTCGTTCGGCGAGGGCACACGGTTGAAAACGCGCAGGGCGCCCGCGTCCAGTTTCTCGCCGAGAATGCAACGGAAAAACGTGCTCTTTCCCGCGCCGTTCGGCCCCCACAGCGCCACCGATTCCCCCGCGCGCACGGTAAACGTTATTTCGCGCACGCCGCGTTCGCGCGCGTACATTTTGCGAACGCCCATCGCTTCAATCGCGAGCGCGTGCTGCGTTTGCGATGTTGCGGCGCGCACGCGCGCGCGTGTCCGTTTCGTGCGGCGCACGAGCGCGATCGGAACGGCCGACAACAACGCCAGCAGCGAGGCGATCGGATTCACTCCGCGCGCCGGTGCGGCGGCAAGCGCCGCCTGCGGCGGTGCGAGCAACGGTGCGGAATCGGTCAACTTGGGTGCGCCGGCCGTAGCGGGCAGCGCGCGCGCCGCGAATTGCAGCGCAAGCGCGGCGGGACTGTAACGGAACATTTGCAACTCCGGGTGCGTATCGGTCAAAGCGTCGAATGCGGGCTGCGGAGCGTACGGAATGTCGCCGACGCCATCGTTGTTGCGATCGTATCCGGCGTACGCACTCCAATAGTTACCGCGCCCGTTTTTCGTCCACGCCACGCCGGCGGCCGTGCCGCCGCCGCTTACCTCGACGTCTTCGAGGTTGTCGACGAAGGCGTTGCCGGTAACGCGCAGCGCGTGCGGGTCGGATTGGAGCGAGAGCGCCGAGCCGTTCTGCGCGAAGAGGTTGGCTTCGATGTCGTCCGCATGATGCGGGTCTGCCGGCGAGTCGATGCTGCTCATCGCGACGCGGTTACCGATAAACCGGTTGACCCGCACGTTCGAGGAGTCCACGTCTTCGAAGCCGATGCCGTACCCCGCAGCGCCGCGATTCATGCGGAACGTATTGCCGTGTACGTCGAGATGTGCCGCATACATGAAGTTCGCACCGATTTCGTTGTTTTCAAACGTATTGCGCAGCACGCGCATTCCGTCCGAAAACATGTCGTGCAGGCCGTAACGGCATCCGCGTACGTCGTTCCCGGCAAACGTTACGCGCGGCGAATACGAAATCAGCACGTCGCGTCCGGAGGAAATCGTGTTTCCCGCAACGACCGCGTCCGGCGTATACCAGAGGCGAATCGCATCGTCGCCGCCGTCGATGCGGTTGTTTTCGATGATCGCGCGGTCCGCGCGCGCGGCAGTAATGGCAAAAGCGTTTCCCTGGAACTGGTTGTCACGCACGATCCCGTCCGGAGCGACCAGCACAATGGCGGCCGACCGCCCGGAGGGATCGTCGTGCGCGTATCCCGTGAAGCGAAGGTGCTCGACGAGCACGTGCGGTGCGCGAACGACGATACCGGAAATCCCCCCGGACATCGTCGCACCCCCTTCACCGCGGATCGTCAACGGCCGATCGACCATGACGCCGCCGTGTGCGTTGCCGCGAACAACGATCGTCGAGCGCACGGGTACGCGTTGCGCGGCGGTTGCAACGGAGCTATACATGCATCCCACCGCGCACACTGTAACGATCACGCTGCGCGCGGCTCCTTTGTGCGCGCGACCATCGCGGCAACCGCTACAATTGCGGCAAGCAGTGCGAGATAGAACCCCGGCTCGAAAACGCTCTGCGTGTGAAATTGCCCGACGCCGCCGGCCCCGAAAAGCACCGGCGTCCACGGCATGACGGCGCCGGAAAGCGCCGCGTGCGGATCGAGATGATGACCCGCATAGCGCAGCCATGCTGCGAGATCCGCGACGAAGACGACCGGCAGTGTGATTGCGGGAATTGCCAGCAACCCACCGATGCGCGAGCGCACTGCCGCGGCAGCCGCAAGCAACAGCAACGCAAGCGGACCCGCCGCAAACGCGACGTGACGTTCGAACGCGGCGATGGCGGCCAGCGGCATGAAGCCGATGTAGTGGTTGAGTTCGTCCACTTCTTTTACGTCGCCGTTCACGCCGAAGAACCACGTGGTGACGTGCAAACCGAACGGATATTGCGGTGCCACCATCGAGATGCGCCACCACGGCAGGGCAAGTGCGAGGAACAACAGGGCCGCCGCGAGCCAATAGAGAGTCGCCGCGCTCGGCTTGGGGACGGATATTTCGCTCAGCGGCTGCGTGCGGCGAGCGTGATGCGTGCCAATCATCATGCCACCAAAAAGTAGCCCATCATTTCCAGATGGAGCGCCGAGCAGAAATCAGTGCAGTAGAACGGATACACGCCGGGCTTGTCGGCGAGGAACGTGAACTCTTCGTATTTCCCGGGTTCCAGCGTAAGGCTTACGTTGTAGCCCGACAGCGCGAAGCCGTGCATGGTGTTCGGCGTGCCTTCCACGTTCGTGATGCGCCAGACGACTTTTTGCCCTTGCTTGACCTTGATTACGTCCGGCATGAAGTGACTGCGCACTTGCGTCATGTTGACGGTCACCGTGTCGCCGTCGTGCTTGACGCCTTCGCTGCCCGGCTGCGGTGCTTTCGAACTCACCCGGCCTTTGTGCGGATCGAATCCGATGGGATACGCGCCGAGCGGTTTGAGCAGCGAGGCGGAAACGATCTGCGCGTAGTGCGGCTCCGCCATGCCGATGGGCGCGTCGTACAGATGCGACATCTTCTGCCGCTCGCTTCCGACGTCGACCAGTTGCAGATTGCGCGGATAGAGCGGTCCGACCGGCGTGAAGCGGTCTATGGACCATTTGTTGAGGCCGACCACGTAGCCGCCGCGCGGATTTACCGTATCGCCGTGCGGCGCCGCGAGATGTCCGGTGTTGTATTGCAGCGGCAGTTTGTCGACGAGTTCCCAACCTCTGCCGTTCTCGTCGCCAATCGAGAATTTCGAAACGGCCGAATCCAGATAGAGGCTCATGTACGCGTAGCCTTTTCCGTCGAACTGCGTGTGCAGCGGCCCAAGGCCGACGGGAACCTGCGCGATGACGATGTCCTTGCGCGGCAGAATCGGAATGCCGTAGCGATCTTTTTTGAGATCGGTGCGCTTGGTCGCCGCTTCGATGCGGGCGAAACTGTAGACGTTTGCGTGCGGGTCCAGTTTACCGCCGATGATGAGGAACTTGCCGTCGGGCGTTACGTCGACGCCGTGCGGGCTCTTGGGTTCGGGCGCCAAAAAGATCAAATTGTTCGCAATCGCCGTATCGAGCGGAATGAAGTACATGCCGTTGCGCTTGCCCACCGAACCCGAAGCGACCAGCGCTTCCGCACGTTTCCAATTGATGACGTGCAGCCAGTCGTCGGCATTTTGAGACTCGCCGGCTTCCGCGAATGCGCCGCCCTTATAGGCTTTCGGGTACGTCAGTTCGCTGTTGAATGAATTGGTGAACGACCAGCCGTCGCTGACCAGTTTTCCGGCATCGGTAAGATCTTGATTGTACGGGGGCAATTCGATGGAGAACGAACGATCTTTATCGATTTTGCCTTTGTCGTTGTCGAACTTCCAGTACGTCGCCACGCCGCGATAATATTTGACGTAGTTTTCGTCGGTAAGATCGACGTACTCGCCGCCGATCGGCGCTCCGTACTGCGTGGTTTCGATAACGTATTCGGTGTTCGGCGTCACGCAATGGCCGTGGTCGTCCGCGGCGTGCGGATTCTTCACGATTTGCGTGGTTTCGAAGCGCTTGAGGTCGATAACGGCCACGCGCGCGTTGACTTTGTCGTTGATGAAGCAGTACCGGCCGTCATAATCGCCGTTCGTTTCGCTCAGCGCCGGATGGTGCGTGTCGCCGTGCGTGATGCGTTTGCCGTTTACGCAGCCGTCGTCCAAGCACGAGTTCGAACCGTCGGAATAGCCCCAGCCCGTGTACGCGTCGGGCGTAAACACGGGAATGACGCGCAAGATACGCATGGACGGTACGCCCATGACGACGACTTGCCCGCTGTGTCCGCCGGATGCGAACATCACGTAATCATCGTGCTTGCCGAGCGGCACGAACGTCTTGAGCGCCGCGGCAACGTCGCCCGGCGTCAAACCGCGCGCGGCAATAATCGCTTTGGCGTCGCCGCCGAGTTCGGCGGCGGAGGTTGCGGCGGCATCGGCCGCTTGCGTCGCGGGTTTCGGGGTGCTGCAGCCGCCGAGTAACGCGGTGCCCGCAGCGACGCCTAACGTAGCGACAAAATCTTTTCGCCCGATAGTCATGCCCCCACTGTATGCAACCGGCGAGAAACGCCGGGGACCGCAGAAGAGCGGAATGAGAACGAGCGAAGAGCGACCGATGTTCGTCGCAGCGGCCGCTTCTTCAGGTGCTCTTGGGTACGGCGTATGCTGTGCGCATGCCGCTGCAGCCGCTGTCCGAAGGCGAAGCTCGGGAACGGCTGGGACGCTTCGGCCCGAATATTCTCGTTCCCGAAGGGCGCCACGCGGCACTGACGTGGGTGCTGCGCTTCGTCACCGATCCCATGGTGCTGCTGCTCGCGCTCGCGGGCGGCACGTACGCGGTTCTCGGCGAGCGCTTCGACGCAATCGTCGCGCTCGGAGCGCTGGTGCCGATCTTTCTCATCGGTGCCGTGCTCGAGCACCGTTCGGAAGCGGCGCTCAAAGCGTTGAAGAATCTCGCGCTGCCGACTGCGCGCGTGCGCCGCGGATCGGAAGAGCGCGTCATCGACGCGCGCGGCGTCGTACCCGGCGACGTTCTGCTCGTACAAGAAGGTGACGTGTTCGTTGCCGACGGTATTTTGGCGGCCGGCACGGATCTTTTGGTCGACGAATCGCCGCTCACCGGCGAATCGCAACCGGTTTTAAAGGAAACGCAAAGCGGCGAACTGTACGCGGGCACCTCGCTGCGCAGCGGGCGCGGTGAAATGCTGGTGACCGCAACCGGTACGGCGACCCGGTATGGACGCATCGGCAAACTGCTCTCGGAAATGCATCCCGGCGCAACGCCGATCGAAGAAGCGATCCACCGGCTCGTGCGGCAGATCGGCGCGGCGGTCATCGTGCTCTGCGCGGTCGTCATTCTGGTGGAACACGCACGCGGCGCGCTCTGGGCCGCTGCCGTGATCGCCGGCGTGAGTTTGGCAATGGCGGCGATTCCCGAAGAAATGCCGATGGTGTACACGCTCTACCTGGCACTTGGTGCTTGGCGCCTGGCAAGGCAGCGCGCGCTGGTGCGCCGGCTTGCAAGCGTCGAAACGCTGGGATCGGCCAACGTCATCTGCGTCGACAAAACGGGAACGCTGACGCAAGGCCGTTTGGACGTTGCGGCGGTATGGCCGTACCGCTCGTCGCAGGCGCAAGTTCTCACCGCCGCGGTCCTTGCCAGCGAAGCGCGCGCATTCGATCCGCTCGATGCCGCCGTTTTGAAGTACGCGCGAGCGCACGGCACCGATACTTCGATGCTCGATCGCGGCGTGCCGGAAGTTTCTTACGCGTTCGATGCGGCGAGCCGGCGTATCACGCAAATCTGGCGCACGCGCGAGGGCATGCGCGTAGCGGTAAAGGGCGCGGTCGAAAACGTGCTCGCGCTCTGCACGCTAAGCGAAGCGCAGCGCCGCGAGATCGCCGATGCGAACGAAGCTTTCGCGCGCGAGGGCATGCGCGTCATCGCGGTTGCCGAAGGCACCCGGCCGTCGGTGAGCGATCTGCGCGAGCAGAACGAGTCGAATCTTGATTTCCGCGGTTTACTGGCGTTCAGCGATCCGGTTCGCGAAGACGTGCCCGAAGCGATACGCACCTGTAAGCGCGCCGGCATCGAGGTGATCATGATCACCGGCGACCATCCCGCCACCGCACAGGCCACGGCACGTCTATTGGGATTGCGCAGCACGCGAACGATCACCGGACCGGAACTCGAGAGCATGTCGGAGCACGATCTTGCGCAGGCGCTCTCCGGTGCGCGCGTGTTCGCGCGTATCCAGCCCGAACAAAAGTTGCGCATCGTGAAGGCATTACACGCGCGGGGCGACGTCGTCGCGATGACGGGTGACGGCACGAACGACGCGCTGGCGCTGCGCGAAGCGGACATCGGCGTGGCGATGGGAAAGCACGGAACCGACGTCGCGCGAGCCGCCGCCGATCTCGTTCTTCTCGACGACGACTTCGCAACGATCGTTGCGGCAATCGCGGGCGGCCGGCGCATCTTCAAAAATTTGCGGCGCGCGTTCCGGTACTTGAACGCGTTTCACACGCCGCTGATTCTCTCGGCAATCGTCGTACCGTTTTTCGGCGTGCCGCTGCTGCTGCTGCCGGTGCATCTGGTGTGGCTGGAACTGATCGTGCATCCCACATCCGCGCTCGTGTACGAAAACGAATCCACCGGCGCGGACGGTACGATGTCGGAACGGCCGCGCGGACGCGCGAGCGCACTGCTGCGCGGCACGGATTGGATCCGGCCGCTGCTGCTCGGCGTTACGCTGAGCGCCGGATGCCTCGCCGCGTATCTTTGGGCGCTCGGACACGGCTATCCGGCGCAGGCCGCGCGCGGCATGGCGCTTGCGGCGATGATCTCCGGACAGATGCTGCTGGTGCTCACGGAGCGGTCTCTGCAGCTTCCCATTTGGAAGCAGCGGTTCTTGGAAAACCGGCGGCTCGTACCGATTCTCGCCGGAACGGCGGCAATGCTGATCGCGATGCTCTACGTCCCCGCGCTTTCGGCGGTCTTTCGCGTAGCAGCCCCTGCGCCCGCGCATCTGGGCGCGGCGTTCGGAATCGCCGCGCTCACGACACTCTGGCTCGAGCCATTCAAGCGACCCACTTTTGACGTAGTTCATCGACGGTAGCCTCGGCTATATCTATATTTAGGCTTACCTAATTAGCCAAGGAGGCGCCGGTGCAGGCAGCGGGTCAAATAGGCGCGCGCAAGAGCGCACACGTCCAGTGGTGGTTGAAATTTTTTGCGATCGCCGGGCCCGGAATCGTGGTCGCGTTCGCCGACACGGAAGCGGGCAGCATTACGACCGCTGTCACCTCCGGCGCCCAGTTCGGCCTCAAACTCGTACTGCTGCAAACACTGCTCATCGTTCCGCTCTTCGTCGTGCAAGAGATGACGGTGCGTCTGGGCGTGGTCACCGGCAAAGGCCACGCTCGGCTCATCCGCGAGAACTACGGCCTGGGCTGGGCGTGGGTGTCGCTCGCAACCATGCTAATCACCAACGTCGCAGCGCTCGTAACGGAATTCGCCGGCATCGCTGGCGCGGCGATGATCTTCGGCGTCAATCCCGCGATGCTCGTCATCGCTGCGGCCGTGCTGCTCGTCGCGGTCATCTTCTTGGGCGCGTACAAGCGCGTGGAATGGATCGCGCTCGCATTGTGCGCGCTGGAACTGCTGTTCATTCCCGCCGCGCTGGCCGCGCATCCGCACGCCGGAACGATTCTGCGCGACGGATTGCTCGGCTCGCAACCGCTCGGCAATCAGACGTACTTGCTGCTCATCGCATCGAACATCGGCGCGGTCATCATGCCGTGGATGATCTTCTATCAGCAGAGCGCGACGGTCGACAAAGGCTTGCGCACCGGTGATCTCGCGCATGCGCGGGTGGACACGGCGCTCGGCGCCATTGCGACGCAAATCATCATGATCGCGATCGTCGTCACGGCCGCGGCGACGCTGCACGCGCACCGCGTGAACGTGACCGATGCGGCGCATGCGGCCATCGCGTTGCAGCCGTTTGCCGGCCGATTTGCCGGCGTCGTGTTCGGCGCGGGACTCGTGGGCGCGTCGATGCTCGGCGCGCTGGTCGTTTCGCTTGCCACCGCATGGGCATTCGGCGAAGCGTTCGGGTGGCCGTGTTCGCTCAACTCGTCGTGCTTGCGAGCCAAGCGCTTTTACGGCCTGTACGCCGCGTGCGTGGCGATTGCGGCGGGCATCGTACTCGTGCCGCACTTGGCGCTCGTGCAGATCACGGTGTACGTCGAAGCGTTCAACGGTTTCGTCCTGCCGATCGTTCTGGGCTTCTTGCTGGTGATGGTGAACGACCGGCGCATCGTTGGCGATCGCCGCAACTCGTGGATCGCGAACGCGATCACGCTCACGCTTTCCGGAATCGTCATCGCGCTCGGAATCTGGATGGCCGCGCAGACGCTCGTGCACGGCGCATCCTAACTGCGGCTACGGCCCCAGCGTTACGCCGTTCGGGCCCGCGCCCACGGAAATGGACTGTACCGACAGCGTGCGCGCGTCGATCTCGCTCAACTTCGAGTCGAACGCGTCGGTCACGAAAATCTTTGAACCGTCCGGCGTGACCACGACGCCGTGCGCTCCGGCCGGCACCTGTACGCTTGCAACGACGCTCTGCGATGCCGTGTCGATCACGGACACGGTATGGCCCGGAACCGCGCTGGTCCCCTGACCGGCGACGTACACGCGCGTACCGTCCGGCGACACGTAGAGCTGCATCGGATTGGGCCCCACTTGAATCACCTTGCTCCGCGTGCGTGAAGCGACGTCGATAACGGCCACTGCGTTATCGCCCGCAAGCGTCGCGTACACCGTCTTGCCGTCCGGCGCAACCGCGACTTGCACGGGCGTTTTACCGGCCGGAACGCTGGCGATAACGCGCCGCTGCGCAACGTCGATGAACTGCACCGTACCGCCGTCCATGTCGGCAACGTACATCGTGCGCTCGTCCGGCGACATGCGCAAGCCGTGCGGCATCTTGCCGGCGGGAATGACCGCAACGATACCTCGTCGCCGCAGATCGACGACTTTCACGGCGTCTTCACCCGCGACGGTCACGTACGCGTATCTATTCGCACTGTCCACGATGACGTGCGCGGGGTGCCTGCCGATCGGAATCGAGAACGGCGCGGCATCCGGATGAAGCAAATCGAACCCCAGCAGAACGCCGGTGCTTTCCATCATCTCCTTCATCTGCGCCGCGCTCATGTGCGTCATGTCCATGTGCTCCATGTCCATCTCTTTCATCCCCGTCGCGTACAGATAGCGGCGGTCCGCCGACGTTTGCACGTTGTGCGGCGCAACGTCTACGTGAATGGTGCGCACCCGGTGCGAGAGGATGTCGATAATGCTAATGCTGTGCGCCTGCTCGTTCGCGGTGACGATGGTGCCGCTCCACGTCGCGGCAGCAAGCAGCAGCGGCAAAGCTGCGTTCACAAGAACGAAAATCATGATGCTCCTTTTTCTCCACGCGGCAAGGCTGGAAGATCGTAACGCGGCTGCCGCAGCCGGTCAGACGACCTTCACGACGATTTTCATCGCGCCGTGATCCGGTCCGCACGGCACGCTGCAATAGAGCGTGTACGTACCGGCTTTTTTCGGCGTAAACGTTACGGTCTTCGTTGCTCCCGGCGTAATAAGCGTGTTGGGAATCCCCAGTTCGTCGGATCGCACGCCGTGAACGCCGCTTTTTCCGTTGAATTTGAGTACCACCGGCGCGCCGGCGTGAACCGTGATCTCTCCCGGCGAGAAGAGATCGGAAGACGATGCCGTTATGGTGATCGTCTGCGGCGCAGCCTGTGCGAGCGCCGGGCCGGCCGTCATTGCCGCGGCGAAGATCAATGCCGTGAACGCGTAGGGTAGTTTTTTCATAATCATCCTATCCGTATAAAAACGCCGTTATGGAGCTGCCGGTCCGCCAATCGGCGCCGCCCACCTGATCGCCATGCGCCACGTGGGGATTCCGAATTGAGCGTTGGACGCTGCGCCGAGCGCAGATTCGGCAGTAAGATAGAGGTATGGCGAGATCTTCGGATCGCGCAGCGCGATGTCGAAAACGCCGTAATGCGGATGCGCCGTGCGAACGACGTCGTAACCGCTCTTGCTCGGAACGAGCCCTGAAACGTACTCGACCGGCCGGAATCCCAGCATCACGTTGCCGTTTGCCAAAGACTCGTCGAGCTCGAACGCATACGACCATCCCGACGCGCTTTGGGTCAAGTGCTGGCCCGCTTTACCGGGGCCCACGTTGGAATCGTTGGTGCGCTGATAGAACAGCATCATGCCGGGTACGCCGCGCACGGGATCGCGCTGAACGTAGAATCCCAGCGCGTTATACCGGTCGATTGGATCGGTGTAGCCGCTGCCGAGGATGTACGTTCCAAAGGCTCCGTACACGCCGCCTTCCACGGGATTATCCGGACGCGCCCACGCGAGTTTGTATTGAAACGCCTTGTCGCTTCCGTTTTGGTGATCCGCGTACGGATTCGATGAACTCCAGACACTGCCGTTGTACATCGGTGGGCTATTGCCCACGTACGCCATCTGCAACTTGTACGGCATATGCTCGTAGTTCGTCGGAACGTAGTTCAGGCCGACGCCCCACCGCGATCCGCTGATGTTGTACGTATGCTGCCCCACGGTCATACCGCCGCTCGAAAATCCGCTCATGTCCGACCAATAGCTGAACGCCGGCGGTGCCGGCGCATCGAATTTGCCGACGAGCAGGTGGCCGTTCCCGTTGAACAGCCCGTTGTAGGCAACCCAAAAGTGTCCCGTATTTCCGCCGCCCAGGTTATTGCTGTAGAGTGTCTGCTCGAACCGGTAAGAGACGTACTTGTTCAGTACGCCCACGAGATTCAGAGAAAGATTGGCGGAAGTAATCTTCTCGTTCGGTGAAAGCCGGTTGAGTTTGCCGGTGCTGCGCGCGGTGATGGACTCGCGGTAGACCAGCGGAAGCGTGTGCCTCATCACGTCCGGATCCAGCGCGCCGAATCCGGTCGATTGAATGTAGCGTCCGTACGCATTGAGTGCAGGGACCATGGTATGGCAAGCGCTGCAATCAACTTTGTAGGCTTGTGCGAACGTCGGGAGCGCCAGTGCCGGCCGTGCCGCGGATGCGACAAAAAGCGTAACGGCAACTCCAAATACGGTCAGCCACGGCCGCTTCATCCCTTCCATAGTGTTCTCCATTTCCGTCGCGGAAGAGCGACTCGTATTCTCGTGATAGAACACGCATGAGAACAACAGCAGAAGCGCGTTTCTCAACTTTAGTCAATTTCCGTCCGCGCGCAGCAGCAACGCAAGTCACTTCGAAATTGCATGTACGAGCGTATGCTGATCGCATGAGAATGTTGAAAAGCGTATTGCAAGGCTTGAAACGCGTTCTGTGTTTTCTCTTCACCGCGCCCCCAAACTGGCTGCGCCGCTGAACGCTGCAAAGCAACCATTTGAGGCGTAAAAGTGTTGTATGCAGTGTGGAAGAGCCGCTAATACTACAGTCTTGTGACGTCGTCGCCACCACCTATGGAGCACTCGCTCCAGGGCAAAGCTACCGCCTCCCCGGACAAACGCATTGGTACCGCCGTTCGCAGAACGCGCGCTTAACCGACGAAATGCGGGAGCGCGTGGTCGAAATACGTCCGGAGGAGTAATCTTATGGCACGCTATGAGTTCAAAGTCGTTTCACTCGACCGTTCCGCGTTGCGCGATCCGGCGTCGAAAGCATCCGCCGAATTGAACGGCATGGGTTCCGAAGGCTGGCACATCGTGCACGTCAAGGAAGATCCGCAGCACGGCCGCGATCTGCTCATTTTTCTGGAACGGGAGAAGGAACGCTGACGGCGTCTTCCACCGTGTGTGAATCGGCATATCGCAGCAGGTGCAATGCTCGCGCGACGATCTCGCGGTGCATCGCGGCATCTCCAGGCGGGCCGACGGGAGCGTCGATGTAACGGGTAACCACTGCGCGCGGCACCGACTCCATCGGTTTGTGCATCGTCCCGACGATTACCGTCGCTATCCCGGCTTCTTCAAACCCTCTGGCGACCAGACCGGCCGTCTTGTGGCACATCGGTCATATCGGCACGAGCAGCGCGGCGTTTGCGCCGTCAACCTGCGCCTGTTTGACGATCTGCGGCACCGTCGCTTCGATGAACGTCGGCCAATCGAGCAGAAACCCGGTCCAGGAGATGAGATGCGGTGTAAGCTGCACGCCCATCGAACGAATGGTGTCACGCGGGATGATGCACTCCAGATCGCTTTGCGCGGACGCATGCTTGAAGTGCTCGTGCGCGAACGCGAGGTGCTGCGCGGGAATGTCGGCGTCAATCACGCGATGGGTCGGATCGCCGACGATTGCCGAAGCGGCGAACGGCGCCTGACTGCGTGTATTATACGCGCCGGACGAACTGACGATGACGACGCGCAAGTCGCCGGACACGCGCGAGAACGGCATGGCAGCGGGCGCGGGCGTCGGCATGTGCGGCATGACGGAGGCGTAATCGGGCGGATCCTTGGCGAGTGCTTGCAGCGCTTGCGGCAACCACCCGGCCCAGCGGTCACGGTATTCGTTTCGTATCATAGGTTTTCGCTCACTACCGTCCGAGCAGCACGCGCGCGCGCGGCGTCAGGCGATCGGGTGTCCACGGCGGATTGTAGGTAACGTGCACGCGCACGTCGTTTATCCACGGCAGTTCGCGCAGGCGCCGCTCCACGTCCGCGCTGATCGTTCCGTGCATTGGGCAGCCCGGCGTCGTGAGCGTCATCAGCACGTCGACGTTGCCGTCTTCTTCCGCGACGCCGTATATCAGCCCGAGATTTACGATGTCGATGCCGAGTTCGGGATCGATCACGTGCCCGAGCGCTTCGTCGATTTCCGTGCGGCGCCGCGTCACGGCATTGTGATGGTCAACAGATAACCACCCTCCGCGGCCGGATCGCAACTGTACGCGCATCCGCGTTCGTCGAGTTCGGGAAAAAGGAAGATCGGGCGGCGGTCCATTTTCGCGATGATCTGTCCGCCCTGCGCGAGCGATTCGAGCGCCGTCAAAATGCGCAACATCGGCTCCGGCGGCGAGAGCCCGCGGTTATCCAGCAGCACCGGTTGTTGCGATTCCATGGATGCTTCTCCTGAAGACGTACAGTGATGCGAGCCTGCTCAGCGCCGTTACGGCGCACACTCCGCCGGCCGCATAGAGATCGCAGCCCAACTCCACGTGCTCCGGCCATGCGATGCTGAAGATCGCCGCGGCGAGCGTACCGAGCGCGAGCATTGCAAGCGCGCTATACGCAACCGGCAAGTTTACCGCACCGCTGAGCGCGGGTAACTGCGCAGCGGGATCGCGTTCTTTCGCCGTTTGCCAGGCCAGAAAGCCGGCGACCTTGTACGCGTATCCCAGAATCGTGATGCAGATCCAGCCGAGCACGCCGGTGATAAGCGCGGCGCTCCAAAACTTCGGCTGCCACGTTGCCGCAAACGCAAATGCCAGCGCGAGAACGCCGAACGCCCACGCGACGCTGCCATAGCGAAGGCTCACGTCCAGGCGTTTACGCAAGCGCGATGCAAGCGTTTTGACGTGCGCGCGGCCGATGACTATTGCTGCTGCCGCAAGTCCAGCCAGACCCGCGCGCAGCGCGATCGGCTGGAAGACGAACGCCGTCACCACGACGACCGCGGCGACCGCGAACCACTGCACCAGACGGCGGCCGTATGCGGTACCGTGCGCAACCGCGAACATCGGCACGAAACGATACGATATTCCCACGATGAGCAGCGAAGCGAACCCAAGAACTGCGATTGCGGCGTGGAGCGGGGCGAGCGTGATGCTCGAAACCGCCCCACGCCCGCCGAGCGCCGCCGCCATGGATGCGCCAATCGCGGCGGCGACTGCAAACGCGAGCACGGCACAAGCCATAAGTGCGCGCGTCTGCATCTCTTCGCGCCCCATGAACAGGCGCGCGATATTCCAGATCACCCACGCGAGCGCAGAAACGGCGAGCACGATGCTGGCAGCGAAAAACGTCGGCGCGCCGTAGAAGCCGCCGATGAGCAATGCAAATCCGAGCGCAAAACCCGCTGCCACGGCGAGCACCGCTTGCGGACGCGCGACGGGCGCGTGCGTGAGCACCGGCAAAAGTTGATTCAGCGCGGCGACGATCGCCAGCACGATGAACGCGGCGAAAGCATGCAGCGCACCGAGGGTGGGGCCGGTGAACACGAGCAGCACGCACGCTGCGAGATAAAATGCAAGGGCAACGGCGAGCACGGCACCGCTGCCGAGCGGATCGCTGACGCGATCGCCAAACCCCGTCATCGCGCCGCTTCCTCGTCTTTCACGGTGACGAGAAACGCATGCACGTCTTGCACCGCACAGATCGTGCACGGTTCACCCGGACACACCAATTCCACGATTCCCGCGGCAATGGCGTGGGAACAGCCGCCGATTTGCATCGTTCCGGTTCCCTGGTGAAACACGAAAGCGGTCGGCGACGCAAGCGTTTCAAACACGCGCCGCTGGCCGGCTTGCAAACGAAGCTCGCCGACTTGGAGCGCATGGCAGTCGGCAACGACGTCGACCTGCGGCGAACCGGCGCCTTCGAGCTGGAACATGCTGTGATTCTAGTACGCAGGCACGGCGCGCACAGCAACCCGAGTTATAGACAGCCGGCGTACCGGGTCAGTTTTTCCCTATCGACTCTCACGATGTGCCCACCGCTGCGCTCGATCGCGCCCGCGTCTTCCAACTCGGCGAGCGCCCGGCTTACAACTTCTTTCACAGTGCCTGCGGCCGTCGCGAGCTCGACCTGCGTCAAATTGTGGAACGACGGCAGCACGGGATGCAGGCCGGATTGCGGCCCTGCGTGCGGCAGCAATGCGGCGGCAACGCGCGCGACGGTCGGCAGCGAGGTTTGAGCAGCAAAGCGATCGACAAGGGCGCGCATCCGCTGCGCGCACACCTCGTTCATGCCGCGGGCGAGGGCGGGATCGTTTTCGAGCGCGCTGCGCACGACGTGTTTGGGAAAGAGCACGACGCGCGCGGATCGCGAGGTCACGACGAAGCGCGCCACCGTCACGCCGCCGTCAATGGTCGAGATCTCGCCGAACGGTTCGGCGGTGAGGATATCGTACAGCGCGTGCTCGCGGCCGAGGGGCGAAGTGATGATCGCGGCAAGCGTTCCATGCTCCACCAAGCCGAAGCCGTCCCACTCCGCGCCCTGTTCGCTCACCGTTTCGTTGTGATCGAGCCGCTGGTCCACGGCGGCGTCCTCGAGCGCCGTCAACGTCTGCGCCGACGCGTCGGCAAAAAGCGCGCAGCGTTTGAGAAATTCGCGAATGCGCGGCGTTCGCGGCGGCGCCACTCGGCGTAGCGTTACTTCCCAATGGTCGGCGCTGTGCATACGCTGCGTCCACACGTACGTGCCCGGACGCGCGCGCTCGAACTCACCGCGCAGAAACCGCGGTTCGTGATCGCTGACGATGCGCAGTTCGCCGCCGATCTGGAGGGCATCGAACGTCTCCATGATGCGCTCGCGCCGCTGCGGTCTTGGGATGCTGCGTACGTCGAGTTCGAGCACATTCCCCTCTCTCATCACTACCAGGGTGGACCGCCGCGGGCGGCCTGTCAAGCGCCTCTACGGCAACGACGTGAGTCACTGCTTGCCGCTGGCGGGCGCGCTACCGTGGAGATATGATTGAACTGGACGTACGCGTTATTCCGCCGCCGCAAAAACACGCGACCATTCACGAAAAACTGGACCAGCTTGCTCCGGGCGAAGCATTGCGCATCACCAACGATCACGATCCGCGTCCGCTGCGGTACGAACTCGAACACGACCACCCGGGGTCATTTGCGTTCGACTACGTGGAATCGGGGCCCGAGAAATGGCTCGTGGACATCGTCAAAACGAAGTAGAGATCTTCGAACAGCAAAACGTACGTTGCCCTTTCAGTGCGACGATCGACCTGATCGAGCATTTGCACGCCCGGCATACCGAGCATAGCGTCGGCCCATTCGCGGCCTTGCGTACGCCCGTTATCTGCAACATCTCCGAGGTGCGCGACTACACGGACCAGACGCGCGCGCACGAGGCGCTTTCCGTTCACTGGACCGCAAAAGCGGCGCTGCCGGTGCCCCAAATGGATGCACTGCTTACTGTGCGCCCCAACGGCCCGGTCACGCAACTGCGCATGCATGGCCGGTACGAGCCGCCGCTCGGGCTGTTCGGCCGTATCTTCGATTTGCTCGTCGGGCGATTTCTCGCGCGGCGCACGGTGCGCCGTTTCCTGAACGAATTGCGTGTCTTTATCGAATCGGAGTGGCAGAAAGAGCGCCGCGCGTACGGCGCTTCGTGAACGGCCGGCGGCGTTGGCGGGATCGGTTCTCACTGCGTTCTCATTCGCGCGAGGACCCGTGCGCTACCATTTGCGCATGACGAGGTTATCAGGAGTGTCGTATTCCGACGCCCCTCGAATTGTTATATGGGAAATGACCCGCGCGTGCGCGCTGGCCTGCCAGCATTGCCGCGCCGAAGCGATACCGTTTCGTAATCCTTCGGAATTGAGCACGCAAGAGGCGTTCGCGCTCGTCGATGCGGTTCGGCGGTGCGGCAATCCGGTGTTCGTACTCACGGGCGGCGATCCGCTCATGCGCGACGACATCTACAAAATCGTCGAATACGGTACGAATCAAGGGCTGCGCATGGCGGTCTCACCGAGCGCGACGGGGCGGCTCACGCGCGCGGCACTGGAGCGCCTGGTACGCGCAGGATGCAAACGCATCTCGCTGAGCATCGACGCGGCATCGGCCGAAATGCACGACCGCTTTCGCGGCGTGGTGAGTTCGTTCAAACGTACGCTGGATGCGGCACACGCCGCGCGAGAGCTCGGTTTGGAGCTGCAGATCAATACCACGATCTCGCGCTTCAATCACACGACGATTCCCGAGATCGCCGACCTGGTCGAAACGCTCGGCGCCGTGCTCTGGAGCGCGTTCTTTCTGGTGCCGGTCGGGCGCGGACAAGTCAGCCAAGTGCTGGATCGTGCCGAAACGGAAGCGGCGTTCGGCGAGATCTACCGCGTCTCGCGAACCGGTTCGTTCATGGTGAAAACGACTGAAGCGCCGCACTTTCGCCGGTTTGTTGCGCAGCGCGAAGCGGCCGCACCGCCGCGCGAACGGCCCGCAAAATCGCACCGGCCGTGGATGGAGTTTCCGGCAATAGGTGACGGCAAGGGCTTCGTCTTTATTTCGCATACCGGAGAAATCTGCCCGAGCGGTTTTCTTCCGTACCCCGTGGGCAACGTTCGCACCGACGACTTGCTCGGGGTGTATCGCAAGGATCCGCTGATGCGCCGTCTGCGCTCGCCGGAGACCTTCGGCGGCAAGTGCGGCGTCTGCGAATTTCGCCAACTCTGCGGCGGATCGCGCTCGCGCGCGTTTGCCATGACCGGCGATCCGTTCGCCGAGGAGCCGTCGTGCGAATACGTGCCGGCGGCGTTGAGAGGGAGGTAGCGTTGTCCGGTCTGTTGGTTCTCGACATTTTTTTGATCGTCGCGGCCGCCGCAATCGGCATCATGCTGTTCGTGGCGCTCTATCGCGGAAAGGATCCGGTCGGGCAAGACGTCGTTTCGGCCAGCGGCTACGCGATACGCCGGTATTGGTTTGCCGTCATACTCGCCGCGTCGGTCGCGGTGTTCATCTTCACGATTCCACATTTTCCGTACGCGAGCGCGCAGACACCCGGAAAACATTACACCGTCGTCGCGCAGCAGTACAGTTTCGTACTGCCGCAAAGCATTCCGGCGGACAAACCGATTGTCTTTGACGTCACCTCGCGAGACGTCAATCACGGGTTTGCGATCTACGATCCCAATGGGCGGCTCGTCGGACAAGTACAGGCGATGCCGGGCTACATGAATCACCTGCCATTCGAGTTTCACGTCCGCGGCCACTACACGGTGCGCTGTTTGGAATACTGCGGCATCGCGCACGCGGCGATGCAAGGAGGCTTTGACGTCCGATGAGCGCGATCACGATTGACATAGGAGCGAGCGCGCCGCCGAGCGCCCTAGACCTTCGCCGCGCACGCGCGGTGATGTGGACGTACATTAGTACGGGGCTTGCGATCTTCTTTTTGATGATGCTCGTCGGCATCGCAATGCGCGCGGAGCAAGCCGGCTGGATAACTTACGATCCCGGCTGGTTTTACGCGCTGCTCAGCCTGCACGGTATCGGTATGATCACGGCCATGGCCATCGCGGGCCTTGGCACGCTCTGGTATCTGGTGCGGCGCGAAGCGGCGATCGATCCGCGGATTGCCTATCTCGCGTACGGGTTTTTCGTCGCGGGCGTGCTGTGCGTCATCATCAGCGTGTTGCCCGGAAAATTCGGCTCGCTGTGGACGATGCTGTATCCGCTGCCGTTCGTGGGCGCGTATTGGCCGAGTTGGGCAACGGGCGTCTGGCTCATCGGCAACGCACTGGTGATGATCGGATTCATGATCTGGTGCGCTCAAATTTTGGGCGCGCTGCTCGTGCGATACGGCGGCATTACCGGTATGCTCGGCATCGACTACGTCTTCAACACGCGCGCGTTTCAAACTACGCACGCGGAGCCGCCGCCGCAAATGTTCGCCGCGGCCATCACGGCAATCGACGGCATCATCGGCAGCACGTTCGGTCTGGCCGTCGGTGTCGGCATGCTCGTTCACTGGGTCGATCCGTCGGTCGCGATCGATCCGCTGTGGGCGAAAAATCTCATCTACCAGTTCGGGCATACGTTCGCGAATCTTACAATGTACATGGCGGTCGCGGGCGTGTACGTCGGGCTGCCGCTGTGCACCAAACGCGAATACCACACGTCCAAACCGCTCGTCGTTGCGTGGTGGGGCACGCTGCTTTTCGTCATCATCGCGTATTTCCACCATCTCTACATGGATTTCGCGCAAGCGGAATCCGTGCAGTTCATCGGTGAAATCGCTTCATATCTGGCGGCTATTCCCGTCGTGGTCGTCACCGTCTTTTCCGGCGCGATGCTCGTGCATCGTTCGGGCATGCGCTGGAGTCTGGGTTCCGTATTCCTGTACGCCGGCATGATCGGCTGGGTCGTCGGCGGCACCGCGGCCGTGCTCGACGCCACCATTCCGGTGAATTTGGATCTGCACAACACGCTGTGGGTTCCGGGGCATTTCCATACGTATTTGCTGCAAGGCGTGCTGCTTTTCACGATCGGATGGGCGTTCGTGAATTTGGAGCAGCGAAGCGGCGAGCGATCGTCGCTGTTCACGCGCTGGCTTGCCGGCACCGGCATTTTCGGGGGCGCCGCGTTGTTCTTGATTTCGTTCTACATTGCCGGCGCGAACGGCGTGCCCAGGCGTTACGCGGTGGAGCCGGGCGTCGGCCCGCAATACGCGGGCATTGCCACAATCGGCGCGCTGATTCTGCTTTGCGGACTGGTCGTGGCCGGTATTGAAGCGTATCGGTTGGCACGGCTTGCAAAAGCCGGCACTGCGGAGAACGTCTGATGGCACGGATGCTCGGCTACGTCATTCTCGCGCTGACGGTCGTCTTTGCGCTCGCTCCCGCGTATCGTGGAGACGTCGAATTTCCAATACGCATCCACCATTTGCTGCACGCGGTCATTCTCGTGGGCGCGGGGGTTTCCGCGCTGCTGCTCACGCGGCGGTCACCCGCACGGCTTGCAACGCGCGCGGCGTGGCTCGTGGTCAGCATCGTTGCGCCCGTCATCGCCATGCTGCTGATGTGGCCGTCGAACTATTCACCGCTCGATAAACTGCCCGCGGCGCACACGTTCGAACATCTCGGTCTTGCGGTTTTCGGTTTCCTCACCGCGTACGCCGGTCAGCAATACGCTTACGGCGTCGGTACCGCAATGACGCTCAGTTTATGGGCCATGGCGTTTCTGGCGGCGTGGGGCTTCGGCGTCAGCCCGCCGCTGCAAGTCGAGAACGTCGCTGCCGCTTCGGCCGCAAACGCCGCGCCCGCAAGTACGAATGCGACTGCAACAGCCGATGTGGCGCACGGCAAAATGGTGTTCGCGCAAAACTGCGCGTCGTGTCACGGCGCGCGAGGCGAGGGCGGCATGGGTCCATCGCTGGAGCACGAGTCAACGCGTAAGAACGCCAGCCAGGCGATAGCGTGGATCGAAAATCCGGCACCGCCGATGCCGAAGCTCTACCCGTCGACGCTCAGCGCGGCCGACGTTCGCGACGTCGCGGCGTACATCGAAACGCTGAAATGACGTATTGCGTTCCCGCTGCGTTCTTATGAGCGCGGTATACTAAACGTACGATTCGGACAACATTGCGAGGAGCGCGGTCCTCCGAAGTCAGGTCCTGCTGTCAGGCCGGTTCGCACGAATCGCACCGCGCGGAAAAGAAGGGGGCCTCACGCGCGGCCCCGTTCTTTTTGCGTTCCTGCGGCGGTAACATCCGCCGTGTACGCTATCTACGTGGAGAAGGACATCGAGATGCATATGGACGACGGGGCGCAAGCGCTCGACGACATCGATCTTGCAGCGTCGATTGCGGCGGAGTTGCACAGAGTGCTCAGCGCGCACGGCATTACGGTGGAAGTCTCGCACGGAGCGGTGACGCTCGACGGCGAGGCTGACACGGAACAGCAGCGCGCCGCCGCCTACGCCGCCGCGCGGCGCTTTTGCACCGACGTCACGAACTCGGTGCGATTGAAACGGCCGGCGTAAGTTTCTAGTTCAGCAATTCGTCGAACAGGTCGAGGATTGCTTTGGGATCTCCCGGTTTCGGAATCACCGCGCTTATGCCGTACAGTTCACGCAGTTCCTCGATTGCCGCATCGACGCGCGTTGCGGTATACAGCGCGATCTTCACGTCGCTCCCGTCCGCGCGCAGGCGTTTAATCAGCGCCGTGCCCGACATGCCGGGCAGCGAGAGATCGACGACCACCAGTTGCAGTTGCGTTTGAGCGGCGATATCCAATGCCGATGCGCCGTCGGCTGCTTCCAATGCCGCGTGTCCGCGATGGCGCAGCAGCGTCGCGAGCAACAGCCGGTTGTTCGCGTCGTCGTCGACGACGAGTACGTTAGCCATGGGGAACCAGAAACGCCGCGATCTGCGAGCCGAACGTGCGCGGATCGATCGGTTTGGAGATGTAGCCGTCGAATCCGGCGGCGAGAATCTTCTCACGATCTCCGGCCATGGCAAGCGCGGTCACGGCGACCAGCGGCGTACGCGCCACGCGCGGATCGGCTTTGAAGCGTCGCGCAAATTCGAAGCCGTCCATGTCCGGCATCAAAATGTCGCTGAGCACCAAATCGTACGATCCCGACATCGCCGTTTCCAGGCCCGACGCGCCGCTGGTTTCGCAGGCGACCTCGTATCCGAACGCTTTCAACAAATAGCTCACCAGATCCAGATTCGCGGCGTTGTCCTCGATGACCAGAATACGCGAACTCATGGTTCGCCCGCCGGAATCGTCAGCGTAAAGACGCTGCCTTCGCCGAACGTGCTTTCACAATCGAGCACGCCGCCGATAAGCGATGCCAGCCGCTGACTCAAGTGCAAGCCCAGGCCGACGCCCTGAAAGCGGCGCGTGCTCGACGCGTCCAATTGTTCGAACGCTTGGAACAGCCGCGCGCGATCTTCTTCGCGTATGCCCATGCCCGTGTCACGCACGGAGAGAGCGATGCGCCCGTTCTGCGGCGGCTCGAGCAGGATGCTGACTTTGCCCTGCTCCGTGTATTTTATCGCATTGTTTGCCAGATTCAGCAGTATCTGCTGGAGCGCGCGTTTGTCGGTCACTGCGACGACCGTCTGCTCCGGCAAATCGATCTCGAAGTGCAAGCGTTTCTCATGTGCCATCGCCTGCAGCGACTGGGCAACCTCGCGAACGGTCTCCTGCAGCGCGACGGGCTCGGGATTCACGCTCACTTTGCCCGATTCGATCTTCGCGACGTCCAAAATATCGTTGATCAGCGAGAGCAAATGGCGCGCGCTCGAATCGACGATACTCAGCTGCCGCTCTTGTTCCTCGGTAAGCGGGCCGGGCAATTTCATCAGCAGCGTTCCGGTAAAGCCGATGATCGCGTTGAGCGGCGTGCGCAGTTCGTGGCTCATACCCGCAAGAAACCGGTCCTTCGCGAGATTCGCATTTTGCAGTTCGAGGTTTTTTTCGTGCAGCGCTTTCTCGATTTGCTTGCGCGCGGTAATGTCGCGAATCGCGCTGGAAACGTACGTTTCGCCGCGGATCTTGATCGGGCTCAGACTAATTTCGACCGGAAACTCCGTTCCGTCGCTGCGCAACCCGTAGAGATCCAAACCGGCGCCCATGGGGCGCACGCGCGGCGCCCGCTGATATCCTTCGCGATGCGCCGCGTGCCCGCCGCGAAACCGCGGGGGCACGAGCGTTTCAATGCTTCGCCCGAGCAGTTCGGCGCGCGTGCAGGCGAAGAGTTTTTCCGCCTGCGCGTTCACCAGCACGATCGTGCCCCGGTGATCGGTTACGACCATGGCGTCGGGAGCCGCCTCGAGCAGCGATAGACGCGCCGCGGAGCTGCTGAG
Source organism: Vulcanimicrobiaceae bacterium (assembly GCA_035694945.1). Taxonomy (GTDB): domain Bacteria; phylum Vulcanimicrobiota; class Vulcanimicrobiia; order Vulcanimicrobiales; family Vulcanimicrobiaceae; genus DATGJX01. The sequence goes on along the minus strand of DASSEZ010000097.1, from coordinate 5,685 downwards.
CATGTCCTCCATACATGCGCGTTTCCGCGCGTGCCTGGCGGGTTCCCGGCCGTTTCCCGCCCGCTTCCCTCGCGCCTGTTACGCTTGGACGGCAGTGAACATGGCCGTTGCATACCGAAGCCGCGCGCAATTCGAAACTGTATCCGGAATTGGGCGGCGCGCGCGAGTTTGGAACGGTTCGTGCGCGAAGTGGCGTACCGCGTCGCAGCGCTTTCTCTCTGGACTGCGCACGAGGCTACGATTTCGCAGTGACTGCCGTCAATGACGGCAGCGCGGCGATGCGATACGCTAGCGCTATGTCACACGTCATCGCAGAACCCTGCATCGGCACGAAAGACCGCTCGTGCGTCGAGGTCTGCCCCGTCGATTGCATTCACGGCGATGAAAACAGCCCCATGCTCTACATCGATCCGCAAGTGTGCATAGATTGCGGCGCGTGCGTTGCGGTCTGTCCGGTCGAGGCGATTTATCCCGATACGGACTTGCCAGCGCGCTGGGAGCACTTTACGCAAATCAACGCCGAATATTTCGAGAAAGAGAAAGTTGCCCGATGACGATTATCAGTGAGCCGCTGCTCTTGGACGTGCGTCCGTTTCACGAACGCGGCGAGGAGCCGTTCCAGGCGATCATGGACAAAGTCGAGTCCCTCGCACCCGGGCAGCCGCTGCTGCTCATCAACTCGTTCAATCCCATCCCGCTGCTGCGCGTGATGGACAAGCGCGGATACGACGCGCGCAGCGAAGAGCTCGCCAAGAACGAGTGGCACGTCCTCTTCACGCCGCGCTGACCTCGCATCTATACTGGGAGCATGCGAACCGATTTTCGTGTGCTCGAAGGCTACAAGCGCCGCGCGCTCTACACGTTCGTGTGGGGCTTTGCCGCGATGCTGCTCATCGGTCTGGCCGCCGACTTGACCCAGCGGCCGTACGTGTTTCCGTCGCTGGGGCCATCCGCAATCATGCTGTTCGGCCATCCGCTGCGGCGCGATTCCTCGCCGAAACACACGATTCTCGGCCACTGTGCCGGCGCGCTGTCCGGCTACTTTGCGCTCGCGATCATGGGATTGCTGAGCGTTCCGTTCAGCACGCACATCGGTACCCCGCGCATTGTCGCGGCAGCAATCGCGCTCGGCCTGACCTGCGCGATCACGATTCTGCTCAAAGCCGAACACGCGCCGGCGGGCGCGACCACGCTGATCGTTGCGCTCGGCATTCTGCCCAATCCCATCGACTTCGTGTTTCTGATGAGCGCGGTGGTGATGCTGGTCATTCTCGCGTTCGTCGTAAACCGCGTGTTCGCGATAGAATATCCGCTGTGGCGCGCGCCGCACTGGGTGCAGCATCACGACGCGGAACTGCTGAAAAAAATTGCGCGGCGCTCTCGCTTGAGCGCCGCGCTGAGGCGTTCCTAGGATTGGTTTGGCTTAGTACGGGTGCGAGGCTTGGCGGCGAACCATCAGCGGACGCGTGAGCGTCAGTTGGAAGTTCTGCCCTTCCTTCATCGTGATGTTGGCTTTCTTGTTATAGCCGACCAGGAATCCGGTGGCCGCGCCGACCGCGCCGCCGGCATTCGTGTGAAAGATCGTCTTGCCGAGAATGTTGCCGGCAATCATGCCGCCGATGGTCGTCAGCGCAACGTGGCCGCCGTTACGGTTTTGCGCTTTCGGGCCGCCGGTGGTCATTACGGCGTTGAGCGGATAGCTCGCGCCGTTTTGCATCGTGACGGAATCCCACGAGAAGTGCAATTCGGGATTGCGCCCTTGGCCCGCGGGAATCACTTTGACGACGGTACCGTGGACGATCGCGTTCGCGAACGTCGTATCGTCGTTGGGATACGGAGCAACGACTCGCGCCGTGAAGTGCTCGCCCGCATAGGCGGAGCCGGAATCGATCGTGTCCTGCATCTGCACGTTGATGTTTTGGCCTTGCGGCAGGGTGACCGTTTGGGCCGACGCAATCGCCGGCACGAGAAATGCCAGGATTATCGCCAGCGCCGGAATTCTGCTTCGAAGGGTCATGCGTTCTCCTTGGACGTGAAGTCGTGAATTCTCTACCCGGGTAAACGCGAAATGGGCCGGATGCGTTCGCATCCGGCCCACTTTTGCAATCGAGCGTCCCGCGCCTACTGCGCCTTCGTCACCCTGAGCTCGTCGAAGGGCGGAACTTTCAGATCGAGGTTGGCTGCTTTCCGGAGCGCCTCGACTTTGTCCAACCGTTCCCACGGCAGGTCCAGATCCGGACGGCCGAAGTGGCCGTACGCAGCGGTCTGGCGATAGATCGGGCGGCGCAGATCCAGGTTGTGGATGATCGCCGCCGGACGCAGATCGAACGTCTTTTTGACGATCTCCGCGATCTGTTCTTCCGGCAATTTGCCCGTGCCGAACGTTTCGACCAGCACACTCATCGGATGCGCGACGCCGATTGCGTACGCAACCTGCACTTCGCAGCGATCCGCAAGTCCCGCAGCAACCACGTTTTTCGCGACGTGACGCGCGGCATAAGCAGCCGAACGATCCACCTTCGTCGGATCTTTACCCGAGAACGCACCGCCGCCATGACGCGCCATACCGCCGTACGTGTCGGCGATAATCTTGCGCCCGGTCAACCCCGCGTCGCCCTTCGGCCCGCCGATGACGAAACGCCCCGTCGGATTCACGTAGACGCGCGTGTTCGCATCGCGCAGCGAAGCGGGAATGACGTGGTTGATCACTTTTTCGGTGATCTCCGTGCGAATGGTTTCCAGCGGAATATCCGGATCGTGCTGCGTCGAGATGACGACCGCGTCAACGCGCACCGGTTTGTCGTCTTTGTACTCGACCGTGACTTGCGATTTGCCGTCGGGACGCAGGTAGGGAATGTCGCCGTTTTTGCGCACCGCGGCAAGATGACGCGTGAGGTTGTGCGCGAGCACGATCGGCAGCGGCATCAGTTCTTCGGTTTCCCGGCACGCGTAACCGAACATCATGCCCTGATCGCCGGCGCCGATTTTGTCCCAGAGATCGTCGGGATGTTCGCCGGTCTTTGCCTCGAGCGATTTGTCCACGCCCATCGCGATATCGGGCGACTGTTCGTCGACCGAAACGCTCACGCCGCACGTTTCCGCGTCGAAACCGACGGCGGATTTCGTGTAGCCGATGTCGCGAATCACTTCGCGCACGATGCGTGGAATGTCGATGTAGGTCGACGTGGTGATCTCGCCCGCGATGTGGATTTGACCCGTGATCGCAAATGTTTCACACGCGACGCGGCCGTTCGGATCGTCCTTGAGGATCGCGTCGAGCACTGCGTCGGAGATTTGATCGGCGACCTTGTCGGGATGTCCCTCGGTCACCGACTCGCTGGTAAAGAGACGCCGGTATGACATTTAGGTTCCTTCACTCCAAGACGCCATGTACTTGAGTTGTTCCGGCGTCAGCGTGTCGATGTCGACGTTCATCGACTCGAGCTTGAGCTGTGCGACTTCCTCGTCGATGTGCTCGGGAACGTCGTAGACCTTCTTCTCCAGGTCCTTGTAATTCTGCGCGAGGTGGGCCGCCGACATCGCTTGATTCGCGAACGACATATCCATAACCGCGGCCGGATGGCCTTCGGCTGCAGCGAGGTTGATGAGGCGACCGTCAGCCAGGATGCAGATCTTGCGGCCGTCGTGCAGTTCGTACTGTTCTACGAACGCGCGCGGCTCGGTTTTGCCCTTGCTGATACGCGGCAGGCAATCCAGATTCAACTCGTCGTTGAAGTGACCGGAGTTGCAAACGATGGCGCCGTCCTTCATGAGTTTGAAGTGGTGCTCGTCGATGACGTGATAGTTGCCGGTCACCGTGATGAAGATGTCGCCTTGCTTGGCCGCTTCTTCCATCGGCATGACGCGATAGCCGTCCATCACCGCTTCCAGCGCTTTGCGGGGATCGACTTCGCACACGACGACGTGTGCGCCCATGCCCGCCGCGCGCGATGCCGCGCCGCGTCCGCACCAGCCGTAACCGACGACGACAACCGTGCGCCCCGCGAGCAGCACGTTCGTCGCGCGGATGATGCCGTCGAGCGTCGACTGGCCGGTGCCGTAGCGATTGTCGAACATGTGCTTGGTCAGCGCATTGTTAACGGCGATGACCGGATAGGGCAGAACGCCGTCCTTCTGCATGGCCTTCAGGCGAATGACGCCTGTCGTCGTTTCTTCGCAGCCGCCGATCATGTCGGCGAGCAAATCTTTGTGCTTGCCGTAAATCGTATTCACGAGGTCGCAGCCGTCGTCCATCGACATGTGCGGCTTGGTGGCGATTACGGACTCGATATGGCGGTAGTACGTTTCGTGATCTTCGCCTTTGATCGCATACGTCGGAATGCCGTACTCGCAAAGTGCCGCCGCGACGTCGTCTTGCGTCGAGAGCGGATTGCTGGCGCACAGCGCAATCTCCGCGCCGCCCGCTTGCAGCGCAAGCATCAGGTTCGCGGTTTCGGTGGTGACATGCAGACACGCACCGATGCGCACGCCTGCCAAAGGTTTCTCTTTCGCAAATCGCTCACGGATCTGCGCGAGCACCGGCATGTAGGCTCCGGCCCAGGCGATTCGGGACCGGCCCTGTTCCGCTAGCGCGCGATCTTTGACATCACCGCGCGAAGCGCTCTGTTCGAGTACTGGCAACGCTATGTAACCTCTCTTGGGGGGAAGTTTTTTGGAACCTCGCGCTATTCTGCCACAAGACTTGGCGGACCCGCTAGCTAACTGTCGGCAGCGTGGAAGCGCTGCGCGAATATCTCGTAAACCTAGCCTCCGAATCCCCTGCCCCGGGTGGGGGCAGCGCCGCTATGGTAGTCGGAGCGACGGGCTGCGCCCTAGTGGCCATGGTCGCCAGAATCTGTGCCGCAAGTCCCAAGTACGAGGCAAAGCGAGCCCTGGCAAGCGAGCTCGTTGCCCAAGCGGACCGTCTGCGAGCGGACTTTTTGGAGCGCAAAGCGCGCGACGAGCGTGCTTTCGATGCGGTCGTGGCCGCGCGAGGCGACAAAGAAGCCATGCAGCGCGCTCTAGCCGGCGCCGCCGCCGTGCCGCTCGAAGGCGCGCAGGCAGCACTCGAGGCATTGCGCCTGGGCGCCGACGCGATCGAACTGGGCAATGCGAATCTCATGAGCGACGTCGGCTGCGCCGCCGAGTTCGCGTACGCCGCACTCCTGGCATGCGCGTACAACGTGCGCATCAATCACAAATTCATGAAAGACGAGCACCTCGTCGCAACGCAGCAATCCGAGCTCTCGGAGCTCGAAAAAGCCGCCCGCCCACTCTTACACGCAGTGCGCTCGGCATTAACGTAGCGCGCAGCGCGTTGTCATGCCGAGGTATCGAAGCACGGCCGAGGCATCGAGGCCATGTCATCGTTTCAGCGGTCGTATCTCGCGCGCCAAAGTGACGATCGCGTCCCAATCGCCGCGTACGAGTGCCTGTTTCTTCTTGCGCGACCACCCTTTGAGTTGTTTCTCGAAGCGAATCGCCTCATTGACGTCGTTGAATTGTGACGAATAGACAAGCCGTACCGGACGCCGCGTAAAGGTATAGCAGCGCGGATCGATACCTTCATTATGTTGCGCCGCGCGGCGATCTGCATCTCTTGTAACGCCCGTATAATACGAGCCGTCGTCGCAAAGCACCATGTAGACGAAGTACGAGTTTTGCATGGCGATCAATCACGACGAG
>DASSEZ010000096.1:0-92127 GCA_035694945.1 Vulcanimicrobiaceae bacterium | reverse complement strand
GCGCTCATCGGCGTGGGCGCCTACATGGTACTCGAGGCGGTTCGCGAGTCCGAGGAAAAGGTGCCTCTGGACATGTCCCGCGGCTGGGGCCTGTTCATCGCGGCGCTGTCCATCAGCCTGGACTCGCTGGGCATTGGTTTTTCCATTTTGTACATCGGCGTGCCGCTGTGGCTGGCGCTGGGCGTCATCTTCGTGGTCTCGATTTGCGCCACGGTGCTCGGCCTCACGTTCGGGCGCTTTTTGGGGCGGCGCGTCGAGGAAGGCGCCGAACTGTGGGCGGGCATCGTGCTCATGCTCACCGGCATCGCGTTCATCCTGGCAAAAGTCTTTCACGTCGGCTAAGCGAAGCGCAGGTTGATGCGCGTAGGTCAACACCTCTTGGAACTAGCACGGGCGGGCGGCTGCAGTTCGCTGTTCGTGGTGGGCACCGGCAAAAACGTCGGCAAGACGGTCGCCATGCGTGCCATTGCCGATGCGGCAACGGCGCGCGGCCTGCGCTTGGGCATGACGTCCATCGGCCGCGACGGTGAAGCGGTCGATATTTCAGACGCGCTCGCCAAGCCACGGCTGTTTCTTCGTCCCGGCACCATCGTTGCCACCGCGCGCAATCTGCTGCCGCCGCATCCCGCCAGTGAACTGCTCGATTTCACGCCGTGGACGACCGCTTCGGGCGCAGTGATTTTGGCGCGCGTGCGTGATGCCGCATATTACGAATTGGCTGGCCCATCCACGGCTGGCGGCGTGCGCGCGTGCGTGAGGCGCTTCGCGGATCTCGGGTGCGCACAGATCGTCGTCGACGGCGCGCTCGATCGCGTGGCGGCGCTTGCCGGCGGAAACGACGCGGTCATCGTTTCGGCGGGAGCATCTGCGGCGCGCACGATGGAAGATGCGGTGAATGACGTGCGCGCACTCGCTGCGCGCCTGTGCATCGCGCGCGTCGATAGATCGCAACCGTTTTTCGAAGTCGACGGTGCGCTGACTGCCGCGCATGCCTCGCGGCTGGCAAGCCAAGGCGAACGCCGCCAAATCGTCGTGCGAGATCCCACGCAAATCGCGATTACGGGCAAAGCGATGCTCGGCGTAGCAGCGCGCCTGCAACTGCGGTGTGAACGTCCGCTGCGCGTCGTTGCGGCGACGGTCGCCTCCATCGGACGCGACCGGTATTTCGAACCGCGCGCATTCGCGCAGGCCGTTGCGTCCGCCACGGGCTTGCCGACGTTCGACGTGTACGCCGGCACGATGGTCGACGCCGCGTGAAATTCGCGAACGTCATCGACAGCACGACAGCGAGCGCGCTCGACGTTGCCTGGCTGAACGCGCAGCTCGAGCCGATGAGCGAGCCCGGACGGCGTGCATACGACGAATTCGAACCGCTGCGTCCCGGACACGAGCAACTCGCGCGAGAGCGCGCGAGTGCTGTTGCCGACCTTGCCGCGCGCATCGACCCGTCGGAAGTCGACGCACTGCGCGATGCCCTGCGCACGATGCCGGATCCGCTGCCGGCGATTTCGCGTGCGGCGATGGGCGATATGCTCGAAGACGCGAATTTGCTCGAACTGCTGCGCTTTCTCGACGTGGCGCAACGCCTGCACGAGCACGTGACAATTACGGATGGCGTTCGGCGCGTCGCCGCATTGCTCGAACGCGGACGTGCGGGAAAATTCGGCTTCTATCTCTCCGAAAAATTCGACGCGACGCTGGCAGTCGTTCGCGAAAAAGCCCAGGCGGCTCAGGCTGAATTCGATGCATCGCGTGGGCGGCTTGCGCAGCGCGCGGCGCGCGAACTCGGTCGCGAGGAATTGCCGGGCGGTGAGTTCATCGTGATGCGCGAGTCTGCAAACGTGTTACCGAAGGGCGTGCGCGTCGTGCGCGAAGCGCCGACGTACCTGCTGTGCGAACTGGAGCTCGACGACGAAGCGTTGGAGGCGCTTGCAAAGCGCGACGACGCGTCGGCGCGCGTTGCCGTTGCGGAAGAAGCCGTGCGTGCGGCCATCTCGGCGCACGTACGCGAGTGTGCGCAAGCGTTGGAGGCGCTTGCCGATGCGGTGGGGGCGTTCGATGTGCGGCTCGCGCAAGTGCGCTTCACGCAGCAATACCGGTGCGTGCCGGCGGAGATCGTTGCCGAGCGTACGCTGCGCTTCACGGATGCGTGTTACTTGCCGCTGCAATCGGAACTGGAAGCACAGGGCCGGCGCTACGAACCGATTTCGATCGATCTTTCGGAGACAGCGGTTCTCACGGGCCCCAACATGGGCGGCAAGAGCATCGCGCTGCGTACGTGCGGCTTCATCGCACTCCTCGCAGCGTGCGGCATTCCGGTACCCGCGCATGATGCGCAGAGCGCGCTCTTCGACGAGATCGCGTGGTTGGGGATCGGCGCGCAAGAAGAACTCGGCGGTCTGCTTTCTTCGTTCGCGCGAGAGGTGGTGCGATTGAACGAGTTGCTGGCGCGGCCCGCGTCGCAGCCGCTGCTCCTCATCGACGAATTTGCCCGCACCACGACGCCGCACGAAGGCAAAGCGCTGCTCATCGCGCTCATTCGCGCCCTGCGAAAGCGCGGGCACCTGGCGTTCATCGCCACCCACCTTGCCGGCGTCGCCGCGGAGGCGCAGACGCGCCATTTCGCCGTACGCGGATTGCGCAACGTGCCCAAAGGCGCGCGTGCGGGCGATTTGCAGGCGGCGCTCGCTTCGCTGGCGGAGTCGATGGATTACGCGGTCGCGGAAGTGCGAGACGGCGGCGCGCGCCAGGCCGACGCGGTCGCGCTCGCGCATCTGCTGGGTTTGGACGACGATATCGTGGCGGAGGCAGCGCACGTGCTGCACGGCGAAGCAGCGACGTAATGGACCCGCTCATCATCACGGTTGCGCCGGTCGGCGCCGAACTCACACCCGACCAGACACCGCATTTGGCCGTTACGCCCAAAGCACTCGGCGAGGTCGCGCGTAAAGTACGGGAAGCGGGCGCGTCGATGATTCACGTGCATTGCCGCAACGACGACGGCAGCAACACGCACGACGTGGCGCGCTTCAAGGCGGCGTATGAAGAAATCCGCGCGCAGAGCGATCTCATCGTGCAATTTTCCACCGGCGGCGCAATCGGCATGACGCCGGAAGAACGCGCGTCGGTGCTGCAGCTGCGGCCGGAGATGGCGACGCTCACCTGCGGCACCGTGAATTTCGGAGACGACGTCTTCGAAAACAGTTTTCCGATCATGCGCGGCATTCTGCAGAAGATGCACGAGCACGGCGTTTGTCCCGAGCTCGAGATCTTCGACAAAGGTCACATCTCGAACGCGAGGCGGCTGGAAAAGGAAGGCTTGCTGGCGTTTCCGCAGCACGTCGATTTCGTGCTGGGCGTTCCGGGCGGGCTCGACGCAACCGTGCAAAATCTGTGCGACCTCGTCGACTCGCTGCCCAAGGGATGCACGTGGTCGGTCGCCGGCATCGGCCGCATGCAGCTGCCGCTGGCGATGACCGCGCTCGCGATGGGCGGCCACGTGCGCGTCGGATTGGAAGACAACATCTATTATTCCAAGGGCCGTCTGGCGACGAACGAGGAACTGGTCGCGCGCGTCGTGCGGCTCGCCGGCGAACTGGGCCGTCCCGTCGCGACGCCCGATGAAGCACGCCAAATACTTGGCCTGGCAAGGAGAACCCCGGCCGTTCTTTAATAGCCCGGCGGGTCTATTTTGGAGGTGCGCCCCCCTGTTTAACTATGTCGTCCGGCGGACGCTGCAGGCGATTCCGCTGCTGATTCTGATCTCGTTCATCCTGTTTGTCATCCTGCACAATGCTCCGGGCGGCGGATTGGGTGCTTACCTTCAGAATCCGCACATCACGCAGGCCGACATCGCGCGCCTCAAACACAATTTGGGCCTGGACAAACCGCTTCCGGTTCAGTATTTCGTTTGGCTGGGCCATTCGATTTCCGGCGATTTCGGCTGGTCGATGAGCAACTCAGAACCGGTCTTCAACGCGATCATCGAGCGGTTGCCCAATACGCTCGAACTGATGGTCACCTCATTCGTCATCGCGTTCATCATCGGCGTGTCTGCCGGTTTGTTCGCGGCGGTGCGGCCGTACTCGGTTTGGGACTACCTCATCACCACGTTCGCGTTCTTCGGCCAATCGATGCCGGTGTTCTGGTTCGCGCTCATGATGCAGCTCGCGTTTGCCGTACATGGTATTCCGCTGCCGGGAGGATGGCAGATTCAATTGCCTTCCGCCGGCATATCGAGTTCCGACACGTTCGACCTCGCCGATCGCGTTTCACATCTAATTTTGCCGGCCATCGTGCTGGCGCTGCTGCAGGTTGCGCTGTACAGCCGCTTCATGCGCTCGTCGATGCTCGAAGTGATCAAGACCGATTACATGCGTACAGCGTGGGCGAAGGGGCTGAATTTCCGCACCGTGCTCTTCAAACACGGCCTGAAGAACGCGCTCATTCCGCTCGTTACCGTGACGGCGCTCACGCTGCCGGGTTTGTTCGGCGGCGCGATCGTCACGGAGACGATCTTCGCGTGGCCGGGCGAAGGGCGGCTCTTTTACAACGCACTCGGACAGCAAGACATCTCGCTGATGCAGGGCTACCTCATCTTCAACGCGTTTTTGGTCGTACTGTTCAACCTGCTCGCCGACGTGGCGTACGCGTGGCTCGATCCTCGCGTGAAATACGACTAGGGAGGCGCGCAGCATGGCAATCTCCGCACCGATCAATCAGCCCGCGCCGTTCGTAGAAGACGAAGCGGTAGAGTACAGCAAGAGCACCGTCTGGCGCCGCTTCCGCAAACACAAACTCGCGATGGCGGGCGCAATCGTACTGCTGCTCATGGTGCTGATCGCGGTTTTCGCGCATCAACTCGCACCGTACGATCCGAACGGCATCGACGAAGTGCACTGGCAAGGCAATCCGCTGCCGCCGTGCTTCCAAGATTCGGTGCAGTGCGGCGGTCATTCACTGGGGACCGACGAGAACGGCCGCGATTTGTTTTCGCGCCTGATGTTCGGCGCGCGTATCTCGCTGACGGTCGGCGTTGCAGCCGTGATCATGGAACTCTTCATCGGCACGCTGCTCGGTGCGGTCGCCGGCTACTATGGCGGCTGGATCGACTACATCATCATGCGCGTGACGGACGTATTTTTGTCGATTCCGCTCTTGCCACTGCTCCTGACGCTAACCGGCATCGTCGCGGCAAGCAGCAGTAAAGCCTCGCTCGGATTCGGCGTCATCGTGGTCATCATCGGTGCGCTGTCATGGCCGGGCGTTGCGCGTCTGGTCCGCGCGTCGTACTTGTCGCTGCGCGAACGCGAGTATACCGAAGCGGCACGCGCGCTCGGCAACGGCGATGGCCGCATCATGCTGCGTCATCTGCTGCCCAACGCCATTGCGCCGATCATCGTGCAGGCGACGCTCGACGTCGCGAACGTCATCGTCCTGGAATCGACGCTCTCATTCTTGGGCTTCGGCATCCAGCCGCCGACCGCGTCGTGGGGCAACATGCTGGCAAACGCCGAGAGCAATCTCGAGATCGCCTGGTGGGCCGCCGTTTTCCCGGGCCTCTGCATCCTGGTCACCGTGCTGGCCATCAACTACATCGGCGACGGCCTGCGTGATGCGCTTGACCCGAACATGCGCTAGCGTATAGACTCTTGCAGTTCCCTTTCGCGAGGCTTTGGTTTTGGGCATCGCGTTGGGGATGGCTCTGACAGAGCCGCCGAAGCCACGATGGCGAGAGGCGGCCCTGCGGAGCAGCGGTCCACAGAACCAGGATGGTTCTGTGAACCAGCGGCATCCACAGCGCGATGCCTAGAAGCAAAGCCGAGCCCCCTATGCGCGAGTGGCGGAATTGGTAGACGCACTAGCTTGAGGGGCTAGCGCCCGCAAGGGCGTGCTGGTTCGAGTCCAGTCTCGCGCATGAGAATTAAATCGCCGCCCTTCTGGGCGGCGTTTGCCTGCCCGGGCGGCTTTCCCAAGCAACTTTCAGTAACCTGTGAAACCATACGGTCGCACCGGCCGTAGTGGTAGGCATAACGGCCGCCCAGGAGCTTTCACTATCGTGTGGTTGACCCGCTTCGCTATTACCCGTCCCATCATCACCGCCATGGTGTTTATCGCCCTGGCGATCTTCGGTTTTATTTCGTACACGCAGCTGGGACGAAGCTCGAATCCGCCCGGCACGAACTATCCGGTCGTCGTCGTGGCGGCGGGTTACCCCGGCGCCTCGCCGCAAGACATGGAACGGATGGTCGTCAAGCCGATTGAAGACCAGATGGCGGGCATCGACAACTACGATCACATGACCGCGACGATTCAAGAGGGCTCCGCCAGCGTCGCCGTCTTCTTCCAGATAGGTAAAACGAATATCGATCTGGCTGCAGTCGACGTGCAGCGCCGCGTCGACACTGCCCGCATCTACATGCCGAGCGACATGAACCCGCCCGTCGTCATGAAAGCGGGCGATCAGGAGCCGCCGCTGCTCGATCTCGCGGTGAGTTCCAAGTCGCTTTCGCAGACAGAGATCGCGGACCTGGTGAACAACCAGATATCTCCGCTCATTCAGCAAGTGCCAAACGTGCAATCGGTCAACGTGTATGGATCGGCGGATCGCGAATTTCACGTCGAGCCCACGCCTGCGCGTTTGCTTGGCACGAATGCAACGCTTTCCGACGTGTTCAATGCCATCGCGAGCAATAATCTCAACGTGCCGGGCGGAATCATGACGCAGCCCACACAGGAGGCGACGGTCGCGATTCACTCCTACGTGAACGACGCGAACGATTTGCGCGCAATTCCTATGCCGGTTCCCGGCTCGGCGCAAAGCAATCTGAAAGTCGGTGACGTCGCGAACGCCTACGACAGCCACGTCGAGATGCGAACGATTTCGCATTACAACGGCAAACCGCGTGTCTACATTCAGATAAACCCGACGCTCGACGCCGACCAAATCAAGGCGACGCAAGTTTTGCGCGAGCGTCTCAAGGGCATCGAAGCGCGCTTCCCGCAGTTGCAGTTCGTCGAGGAAGACGCTCAGGCGGACATCACGGCAAAAGAACTCTGGGGCGTCGGACAGTCTTTGATCGAAGGCATCATCCTCACGGCTATCGTGATGATGCTCTTCCTGCACGCGTGGCGTAATGCCGTCGTGGTGCTCGTGGCAATACCGTCGTCGATTCTCTCGACGTTCATCCTCATGAAGTTCTTCGGTTTCCACATCGACGACTTGTCGATGATGGGCCTCTCGCTCATCATCGGTATATTGGTGGACGACTCCATTGTCGTCTTGGAGAATATCACTCGCCACAGGGATATGGGGCAAAACCCGATCGATGCGGCGATCAACGGCCGCAGCGAGATCGGGGGCGCGGCAGTCGCGATCACTATGGTCGACGTCGTCGTATTCCTGCCGATTGCGCTCTTGCCGGGCATCGTCGGCGAATATTTGAAAGAATACGGTGCGGTTGTCGTAACCGCCACGCTGTTCTCGCTCTTCGTTTCGTTCACGCTCACGCCGCTGCTGGCGGCCAAGTGGAGCATGCGCAACCGCTCCGAGGCCGAACCGCGGTGGCTGCGCGCACTCGACAACCGGCTGCTCGATGCCGTGCTGCTCCTCACCTCCATTGGTCTGTGGGTCGGCGGCGACTTCACGGGCTGGTTCCTGATGAACGTCATCGGCGTGTTCATCGTCGCGCTGCTTATTCTCAATTTCATCGTACACCGCTACGACCAGATGACGCGCGCGTACAGGGAGCTGCTGCTGCCGTTTGCTTTGGCGCACGGCACCTTCGTCGTATTCGTCTGCACGGTGCTTTTGCTGAACGCTCTGGCGCTCGTCGGCAACGGCCGCAATGCGATTGTACTTGACGGCGTGATCGTCGCCGGTACGGCGCTCTGCTATCTCATCGCCTGGGCGATGCGCGTACGGCGCAAGTCCAAGACGAACGGCAAGCCGGTTCGCGGTTTTGCATCACTCGGGACCTATCGCCCGCTCACGATAGCGACGCTCGTATTACCCGTCGTGCTCGGCCTGATCATGGCTGGGCTCGGAGGCATCAGCTTCGATTTCTTCCCGTCCCAGCAAACCGGCGTCATTAACATGACCGTTTCGTATCCGCCGGGAACGCCGATTGCCACGACGGACAAATACGTCACGCAATTAGAAGATGCACTGCTGAAGATCAAATGGATGAAGTCCGTCAGTTCCACGGTTGGACGCAAACCCGCGGGCTTTGGCGCCGTGACCGGCGGCAACTTTGCGCAGCTCACCGCGCAGGTTCAAGACGGTCACTACAAAGAGACCAATGCCGTCGTCAAGGAGATCCGCGGCATGGGCTACTTGGTTCCGGGCGGCAATCTCCAAGTCAATCAAGAAAGCGGCGGCGGTGGTGGCGGCGGTGCGATCTTCTATTCGCTCACGGGGCCCGAAAACGAAATTGGCCCGGCGGCGGAAAAAGTCGCGAAGTTCCTGCGCAAACTGCCGGGTGCGGTCAACGTGCAGACGTCGGCCGAGATTGCGGCGCCGCGCTTGAACGTCGACATCAACAATTCGCAAGCCGAACTGCTCGGCGTGAGTCCCTCGGCGGCAGCGAACGTCGCACGCATCGCCGTCGACGGCGCAGTTGCGACCAAGGTGCGCACGCAGAACGGTTTGGTAGACGTGCGCGTGCAGTTCCCGCAAGCGGATCGCAACACGGTTGACGATCTGCGGAACGTGCGCGTACGCGCGCAAGACGGCACGCTCGTGTCGCTCGGCAACGTCGCGACGTTCACCTGGACGAAAGCACCGACGCGCATCGAGCGCCTCAACCGGCAGCGCGTCGTCAACGTCATGAGTGATTTGCTGCCGGGATACTCCACCGGTCAAGTGCAGGGCCCGCTCATGAAAAAAATGGCCGAGCCCGGATTTCTGCCCAGCGGCGTGACGCCGGTCGCGCAGGGCAACTCGGAATGGGTCAACGAGACGCTCATCAACATGGCTATCGCGCTGCTCACCTCGTTCATGCTGGTGTACATGCTCATGGTGATCCTGTACGGTTCGTTCCTTGAGCCGCTCATCGTGATGTTCTCCGTGCCTATGGCGATCATCGGCGCGCTGATCTTCCTGGCGATCATGGGTCGCATCCAGCCGGAGCACGGCCAATCGCTGAACATCATTTCGATCCTCGGGATCATCATGCTCTTCGGCTTGGTGGCGAAGAACGGTATTCTGCTGGTGGATTACTCGAACACGCTCATCAAGCGCGGCATGCGCGTGCGTGATGCCGTATTGCAAGCATCGGCAACGCGTTTCCGACCGATTTTGATGACGACCGCGGCGATGATCTTCGGCATGCTTCCGCTCGCTCTCGGCTATGCTGAAGGCGGTGAATGGCGGCAAGCGATGGGAACCGTAATTATCGGCGGCTTGCTGAGTTCACTCATTCTCACGCTGTTCTTGGTGCCGATGATCTACAACACGTGGATGGGCTACTTTGAGTGGCGTGCGGATGCTCGTGCACGCCGCGCGGAGATGCAGCAGCCGAGCGAGACCCCGGTTATGGTGTAAAGCACCGCTGGGTAAGCAATTCCTCGGACAACGTAACGTTACGTTCTCGGAGGAAACCTCGAACATGCAACATTTCAAACGACTCGCCGGGCTGGGCCTGGCCGCGTCGTTCCTCTTCGGCATCGCAACGATCGCGCCCGCGGCTGCGCAGCACGTCACCGTCACCGTCAACGGGCAGGTGATGAACTTCGATCAGCCGCCGGTCATGCGAAACAACCGCGTCTTCGTGCCCATGCGCGCAATCTTCGAGCGCTTGGGTTCGTCGGTCGTGTATTCCAACGGCAACATCAACTCGCAAGGTAACGGCCGTTCCGTGCACTTGGTCATCGGATCGACGCGAGCCAGCGTGAACGGTCAGCCGATCACGATGGACGTGGCCCCATTTACGATCGCAGGCCGAACCGAAGTGCCGCTGCGTTTCGTCGCCGAAGCGCTCGGCGCGAACGTCAGTTGGAACGCCAACTCCGAAACCGTCGCAATTACGACGGGCAACGGGTCGGTCACGTACACGCCGCCGCCCGCGGTGAATCAGTCGTTCTATCTGAAGAACGAGCGCCCCGCAAACGGCGGCACGGCGCACAACACGCATCCGAACATCAGCGCGCAGTTTAGCGAAACGGTGAACCGTGATTCGCTGCGCGTGAGCGTCGACGGGCGTGACGTCACTCCGCAGGTATACGCGAATCCCAACGGCTTCAACGTGACGGCGAACTGGGAATTAGTGCCCGGCTCGCACCACGTTGCTGTAACCGGCACGACGGCTGCCGGCGCCAACTTCAACACCGGCTGGTCGTTCAATACGGCAGCCGGAGCAGCGGCGAATTATCTGCGCAATCTCACTCCCGGTCCCGGATCGAAAGTGAGCAATTCCTTTACGCTCAGCGGAACCACCGTGCCCGGCTCACGCATTCACATCGTGGCAAGCGGGGAAGCGAGCACACTAGGCGGATTGTTCCAAATCGGTACCGGCACGTTCCAAACCGACGTGACGGCGGACGGAAACGGGCACTTCAGCGCTCCCATCGCGCTCAACGCGGTCTCCGGCGGTCAGGTGCGAGTCATCATCACGACAACTTCACCGGGCGGCGCGTCACTCGAGCGGCAAATCGTGTACAGCAGCTAACGAACGGCGCTGCGGCGGCGGTCCCGGGAAACCGGGGCCGCTGCCCCGAACAGCGCTCGTTCCATGATTCTCGACGAACCTTCAGCGCATCGTGAATTTGCGCTGCCCGGCGCCGCTTTGCGTTACGGGCCGGACAAAACCGTAGACGTCCTGCACATCGATCTCTTTCTCGAACCCGATCTCCCGCGCAAGCGCCTTGACGGCGTCTGCACGACGACCGTTCGCGCATTGGACGAGCCGGTCGGCGCGCTTGCGCTCGACGCGGTGGATCTGAGCGTCGCATCGGTGGAGCGCGACGGAAAACCGCTGCGCTACTCGAGTGACGGCCGCCACCTGCGCATCGAATTCACACCGGCGCTCGCGCCGGAAGAAGAGGCGACGTTCGCCGTCCGCTACAGCGTGGCCAATCCGCGTCACGGGCTGTTCTTCGTCGGGAATCACGCATGGACGCAAAGTCAGGACGAGAACGCGCGCTTTTGGTTTCCGTGTCTGGACTATCCACGCGAGAAGCAGACGACCTCGGCAACGGTCGCTGTGCCGAAGGGGCAGTTCGCGCTCTCGAACGGCGCGCTGGTCGAGCGGCGCGACGAAGGCGAGAAAACGCTGTACCGCTACCGTCAAGACATTCCGCATTCAACGTACTTGGTGACGCTCGTTGTCGGCCCGTTCGTCGAACGTGACCAAACGATGCAGCGGGCGTCGGGCACGCTACCGGTCTTTTATTACACACTGCCCGGGCGCGAAGCGGATGGTGAACGTGCTTTTGGCAAGACACCGCGCATGATCCAGGTGTTCGAAGAGAAACTCGGCACGCCGTATCCGTACGCGCGCTACTCGCAGATTGCGGTGAGCGATTTCATCTTCGGCGGGATGGAGAACACGTCCGCGACGACGCAGACCGATCGCACGCTGCACGACGAAAAGGCGCATTTGGACTTTTCCAGCGATCCGCTGGTATCGCACGAACTCGCGCACCAGTGGTTCGGCGATCTGCTCACGTGCCGCGACTGGTCGCACGCGTGGCTGAACGAAGGTTTCGCGACGTATTTCGAGGCGGTGTTCCGCGAAGCCGATCTGGGATCCGACGAATACGCGTACGACATCTTCGGCTGCGTCGAGCGCTATCTGGAGGAGGACGGCGATCGCTACCGCCGTCCCATCGTCTGCAACCATTTCCGCGATCCGATCGAACTCTTCGATCGCCATCTGTACGAAAAGGGCGGAGCCGTGCTGCACATGTTGCGCGGCGATCTGGGCGAAGGGCGCTTCTGGCGTTCGATGCGCCGGTACGTCGCCGACAACGCGCAGCGCAGCGTGGAAACGATCGACCTCATTCGCGCCATCGAGCAGAGCACCGGCAGAAACTTGCGCGGATTCTTCGACCAATGGGTATTTCGCGGCGGCCATCCGGAGCTGCGTGTCGGCGTAAAGTACGACGATGCGCGCAAAGCCGTCACGGTGACGATCGACCAAAAGCAGCATATCGACGCGAGCAATCCGGCCTACACCTTCGACGTGGAGATCGGCATTGTGAATCGCGTGCCGGATCGCCTCACAGCGAACACCGGCCGTGCCCCGATGGACGGCGAGCGCCGGATCCGCGTGCACGTCGAGCGCGCGCACGAAACGGTGACGATTCCGGTCGACGGCAAACCGGCCCTGGTGCGTTTCGATCCCGGGGCGTTCATTCTCGCCGACGTTTCGTACGAGGTGGGCGACGCGCAGGCCGCAGCCACACTCGCCGGCGATCCCAACGTGGCAGCAAGAATTTACGCGGCCCGCGCCCTGGCAAAAGACGGTTCGGCACCCGCGCGCGCGGCGCTCGATGCCGCGTTTTCAAACGATCCGTTTTGGGGTGTGCTCGAACAGGCGGCTCAGGCGCTCGGCAAAACACGCGCGCCGTGGGCGCAGCGCATTCTGCTCAAACACCTGCGGCACGATCATCCCAAAGTGCGGCGCGCCGTCGCTTCGGCGTTGGGTGAGTTCCGAAATGAGGAGTCTGCAACCGCGCTGCTCGGCCCCGCGCAGGAAGAAGCGTCGTATTTCGTGCAAGCCGCCGCGCTGAACGCGCTCGGAAAGACGCGCGATGCGCGTGCGTTCGACGTACTCTCGCGCGCGCTCGGCGGCTCGACGTGGAATGGTACGGTTGAGTCGGGTGCAGCGCGTGGCCTGGGAGAACTCGCCGACGCGCGCGCGGTTCCGCTGTTGACCGCGGCGATACGACCCGGAAAAGAAGAAGGGCTGCGGCGTGCGGCACTCGGCGCACTTGCCCGGTGCGCAGAGCTCGTCGAATCGGAACGCTCGCATGTCGTCGATGCGATCTTGGAGCGTTTGGACGACGCAATGTTTCTGGTTCAAGCGTCGGCCATCGCTGCGGCGGAAAAACTCGCCGACGCGCGTTTTCTCGGCACGCTCGACCGGCTTTGCGCAAGCGGTTTCGACGGACGCATTCGGCGCGATGCGGCCGAAGCGGCAATTCGCATACGCGAGTCGCAAAAAGTACCTGCGCAAGTAACGGCCCTGCGGACGGACCTCGATGCGTTACGTGAAGAGCAGCGCAAGCTACAAGAGCAGATCGAAACGCTATCGGCGCGGGCGTAAGCGGCGCCTAACGGCCGCGCTCGCCGGCTTGTTTCTGCTGCTGCTCGTCGCGTTCGCGCTTCGTCCGCGCGGACACGCGGCGCCGGTACCGGTCACGCATGCGCCTGCACCGGCGAGCGTCGCAAGCGTCGTGCGATCTGCTGCTCCCGCTTGGGGCGATGCCGCGCGGTCGGAGTTGCGCCGCGCAGTGCATAGCGCACTGGCACCGGCCCTGTCGGTTGCCGGCACCTGCAGTTGCGTCGTGATCGCGCAAGATGGCAGCCTACTGTACGACGACGGCGGTTCGCGCGCGCTCACGCCGGCATCGACGCAAAAAATCATCGTTGCGGATGCGGCGCTCGCGCAACTCGGTCCACAGTACCGGTTCGATACGCTGCTTGCGTCGGCGCAGCCGCCGCAGGACGGCACGATCGACGGCGATCTTTGGCTTGAAGGTTCAGGCGATCCGTCGCTGCGCAGCAGCGAATTGCGCGCCGGCGTTGCAGCCCTTCGCGCCGCGGGCGTCGCCTCCGTGCATGCGGTCGCGGTGGACGGCAGCGCACTCGCGGGCGAAGAAATCAATCCCCTGTGGAATGCCGGCGATTCGAACGAAGACTTCATGGCCGCGACCAGCGGCATTTCCATCGACGAAGACACCGTCGAGTTTCACGTCACCGGTACCGAAGCCGGAGAGCCGGCGCAGGTTTCCATCAACCCTCGCAGTTCGGCCGTGCACTACTACGGCGGCGTGCAGACCGGCGGCGGCAATTACGTGATCATCGCCGCCACGCAGACACCGAACGAATTTCGGCTGGACGGCAATATTCCGCCGGGCATCGAGGAAACGTATTACTTGCCCGTGCACGGCATCGACCACTACGCCGGTTCGGTCTTAACCGCGCTGCTCAAAACGGGCGGCATCGCCGTTGCCGATCCGCCGAGAACCGGAACCGTACCGCTCGACGCGCGTATTCTTTGGGAGCACCGCTCCAAGCCGCTCGCGGAGTTGCTCAAACACATGCTGGTGTTCTCGGACAACCACTACGCGGAGCAGTTCATGCGTACCGTCGGAGCGTGGCGCAGCGGCGATACCGCCGACGACGCCGACGGCCTGAGCGCGGAACGCGCGCTGCTCGCGCACCAAGGCATTCCCACGCCGGGCCTGCACATTGTCGACGGCAGCGGCCTGGCCCACGCAAATCGCGTGGCGGCCATCACGCTCGCAAGGATTCTTGCGTATTATGATGCACAGCCCGGCGGCAACGTCTTGTATCCGCTGCTGCCGCGCGGCGGAAAGGACGGAACGTTGCGAATGTACCATTTTGCAGCGGCGCAGGGCCGGGTGCGTGCAAAGAGCGGTCACGTCGACGGGGTTTCATCGCTGGTTGGGTATGTCGATACTCGCAAGCACGGACGCGTCGTGTTCGCGTTTTTGATCAACGGCTCGGCGGGTGACCCCGATGCCGCAATCGTCTCCGCGGTCGATCGACTCGCCGAGCGTTAGGAGTGGAAACAACGACGATGCTTGATACGGACGTCATCGAACGGCTGCTGGCCACGGCGCTCGAACGCGGTGGTGATTACGCGGACGTGTTTTGCGAACGCAGACGCGCGGCGTCGTTCCGTCTGCAATCCGGGCAAATCCACGAAAGCGGCTTTGCGGTTACGCAAGGCGTCGGTATTCGCGTGATTATCGGAGAATCGGCGGGGTACGCGTTCTCCGATGATTTGTCGTTCGACGCGCTCGCGCGCGCCGCGCGTATTGCCTCGCTCATCGCACGCGACGGAAAAGCGGGCGGCCGCAGCGTGAAAGTTGTGAGCGCGGCCGTTACGCCGTTCTACGAAACCGATCGCACCGCGCACGCGCCGTCGGACGCGTACGTCAAACTGCTCGAACGCGCCGACGTTGCAGCGCGAGCATTCGATCCGCGCATCAGTTCCGTAAACGCAACGATTACCGACGAGTTGCAGGACGTGTGGATCGCGACGAGCGAGGGACGCTTCGTGCACGATCACCGTCCGCTGATCTCGCTTGGCGTGCAAGCCGTTTCCACGCGCAGCGGCGAGCGCGCGCAAGGATTTGTCGGTGACGGCGGACGCACGTCGATTGCCTTCTACGAGACGCGCACGCCCGAGTCGATAGCACGAGACGCAGCGCGGATTTCGACGACGAACTTGGAAGCGGTTCCCGCTCCCGCGGGCGAGATGGAAATGGTCGTGGGAAGCGGTGGCGGAGGCGTGTTGCTGCACGAAGCCGTCGGTCACGGACTCGAAAGCGACTTCAATCGCCAAGGCGTCTCGTTGTACAGCGGCCGAGTCGGCGAGCGCGTCGCGAGCGAACTCGTGACGATTTATGACGACGGCAATTTGCACGAAGAGCGCGGCAGCATCGGCGTCGACGACGAAGGAACGCCCGGCGCGCACAAAGTGCTCGTCGAAAACGGCGTATTGCGCGGTTACATGCAGGACTATCTCAACGGCAAACTGATGGGGGCGGCGTCCACCGGAAGCGGGCGGCGGCAGTCGTTCCGCGTGATGCCGCAACCGCGCATGTGCAACACGTACATGCCCGCCGGGCAGTCGACCTTCGAAGAGATCGTTGCATCGACCAAACGCGGCATCTACGCCAAAGCGTTCGGCGGCGGCCAAGTCGAGATCAGCCGCGGCGACTTCGTGTTCATGGTGGCTGAAGGCTACCTCATCGAAAACGGCAAGATTACCACGCCGGTAAAGAACGCGACCATCGTCGGCAACGGTCCGGACGTGATGACGAAGGTCGTCGCTGTGGGCAACGATTTGCACCTTGCGAACCGTCACTACACTTGCGGAAAGGGCGGGCAATACGTGCCCGTTGGCGTCGGCATGCCCACCGTCAAAATCTCCGCCATCACCGTTGGAGGATCCAATGTCTCCTAACTACTGCGGCGCCCACGGGGAGCGCGTATGTTATCAAAAACATTGAGGCGCCACGAGATCGTGGGGGCCCCATCTCCGATGGGGGGCGCGCAGGCTAGGCCGGAGCGCCTTCTAAACGGAGGATCCAATGTCGGCTGAGATCACCGCCGCCGGCAGCACGCAGGCGCTGGAGTACGCGCAGTTCGCGGTCGATGCGGCGCTGCGCTCGGGCGCGACTCAAGCCGAGGCAACCGTGTCCGTCAACGATCGCTTCTCGACCGAAGCGCGCGACCGCGCAGTGACGAAACTCGAACAGTCCACGGGCCGATCGCTGCATTTGCGCGTGTTCGTGGACGGACGTAAGGCGACGCTCGCGACCTCGGATTTCAATCGCGATCATCTCGGCGAAGCGATAACTACTGCGGTTTTACAAGCGCGCCACGTCGCATCAGATCCGTATGCCGCATTGCCGGAACGAGCGTCAGGCGTTACCGGTGACGATCGCGATTTGGACTTGTTCTCGCAGGACGTTGCGCACCGCGAAGCGCAGGCGAAGATCGACGAAGCGCTGGAACTCGAGTCGCGCATCCGCGCGCTCGACCCGCGCATCACCAACAGCAACGGTGCACATGTAGGCGACACCGTCAGTACGACGGCACTGGCCAATTCGAACGGCTTTGCCGGTGCGTACCGTTCGACGCGCGTGCATCGCTCGGTCAGTCCCGTCGCGCTCGACGGACAGGCCAAACGCACCGGTTCGTACGGAACGGCCGCGCGCCGGCTGTTCGATATGGAAGACGCGCTAACGGTCGCGAAAAAAGCCGTCGAGCGCACCGTCATGCTTTTCGGCGGGCGCAAACCGCAAACGATGCGCGTTCCGGTCATTTTCGAACGCGACGTCGCGGGATCGGTTCTCTCCGACGTCTTCTCTGCCCTGAGTGCCTCGAACGTTGCCATCGGCAACTCCTGGCTTGCAGAGCGCGTGGGCTCGCGCATCGGCAGCGATCTCGTGAGCATCGTCGACGACGGTACCATGCCGGGACTTCTTGGTTCCTCGCCGTTCGACGGCGAAGGCGTGCCGACGCAGCGCACGGTGATCTTCGAGCGCGGAACGCTGCGCACGTTTCTTTACGACACGTACTATGCGCGCAAACTCGGCGCGCGTTCCACCGGCAACGGCAGCGGCGGCGGAGTCGCTCCGAACAATTTGTACCTCGAACCCGGCCAGCAATCGCTGGAAGCGATCATCGCATCGACGCCGCGGGGCATTCTGGTGATGGACACGATCGGCTTTGCCACCGAACACGCGAGCGGAACGTACAGCCGCGGCGCGCGCGGGCTCTACATCCAGGACGGCGAGATCGCGTATCCGGTCGAGGAGTTCACGATTGCCGGAACGTTCCCGGAGATGCTCGCGGGCATTGACGCCGTCGCGAACGACCTGCGGTTTGATGCCGGAGTCGTGTCACCGTCGTTCCGAGTCGCGGAAATGACCGTGAGCGGCGACTAGCGAAGCTGCAGTCATGCCGAACATTGGAATCAGTTTCACCCTCATCATGCGGCTGGAAATGCCGAACAGTCCCGGCGCGTTCAATCAACTCGCGGCGGCAATCGGTGATGCGGGCGGCGTGATTTCGGCCGTCGACATGCGCTCGGTAACGAAGTCGCAAGTCGTGCGGGATGTCACGGTGAACGTGAGTTCCGACGTGATCGGCAAAGCCGTACGCGAAGCGGTTGAAACGCTCGACGGCGTTACGATCATCAGCGCTTCGGACAGCACGTTCCTGGCGCATCTGGGCGGCAAGATTCAAGTCGAACCCAAGATTCCCGTGAAAACGCGGCAAGATCTCTCGACGGTATACACGCCAGGCGTTGCGCGCGTCTCGATGGCGATCGCGGCGGATCCGGCCAAAGCGTTCAATCTGACGATCAAACGGAATTCGGTTGCCGTCGTGTCCGACGGTACGGCCGTGCTCGGACTGGGCGACATCGGTCCGCTCGGCGCACTTCCCGTGATGGAAGGAAAGGCGATGCTGTTCAAGCAGTTCGCCGGCATCGACGCGTTCCCGATTTGCCTGGATACCAAAGACGTCGACGAGATCGTGGAAACGGTGCTGCGCATCGCACCGGTGTTCGGCGGCATAAATTTGGAGGACATCTCCGCGCCGCGCTGTTTCGAAGTGGAGCGGCGCCTCACCGAAGCGCTCGACATTCCGGTCATGCACGACGATCAGCACGGAACCGCCGTGGTTATCCTGGCGGCGCTCATAAACGCGGCGAAGGTCGTCGGCAAAGAACTGACCGACTTGCAGATCGTCGTCGCGGGCAGCGGCGCCGCGGGCACGGCCACGATCAAGATGCTGCTCGGCGCCGGGGTGCGCGACGTCATTCCCGTCGACCGTGCGGGAGCCATCAATCGCAGCGACCGGTACGAAAACTCGCATTGGCGCTGGCTGGCCGAGCACACGAATCGCGAGAACCGCAAGGGAACGCTGCACGACGTGCTGCGCGGCGCCGACGTGTTCATCGGCGTGTCGGCGCCGGGCATTCTGCAGGTTGACGACATCCACTTGATGGGACGTGACCCCATCGTGTTCGCGATGGCCAACCCGACGCCGGAAATCATGCCCGACGCTGCGGCGGGGCACGTGGCGGTCATCGCCACCGGCCGTTCGGACTTTCCGAACCAAGTCAACAACCTGCTGGCATTCCCCGGCATCTTCCGGGGCGCGCTCGACGCCCGCGCCAGCCGCATCACCGAAAAAATGAAGCTGGCGGCGGCCCACGCCATTGCGTCCATCGTCACCGAGGACGAGCGCAGCCCCGAGTACATCATCCCGAGCGTTTTTGATACGCGTGTCGTGGAGGCGGTGGCCAAAGCGGTGGCCGCGGCCGCTGTTGAGGAGGGTGTTGCGCGCCGACAATTGGTATTGTCCGAAGGGGAAGACATCACCGCAGCGACATAGGGACCTAAAAAGGAGAGGTATGCCGCAGGCCAAGATTCTCGTCATCGAGGACGACGAAGACATCGCCAAACTCGAGCAGACCGTGCTCGAACGCGCCGATTATGAAGTAAAGGTGACCGGTTCGGGCGCCGAGGGCTTGGAACTGGCCGAGTCCTATAAGCCCGACGTCGTCATCCTGGACATCGGTTTGCCGGACATTTCCGGTTTGGACGTGTGCACGTCGCTGTCGAACTCCAACAACGCCTTCGTGCTGATGGTCAGCGGCCATTCGCGCGAGCAGGACGTGCTGCTTGGTTTAGGCCTGGGCGCGGACGACTACATCACCAAGCCGTTCTCGGGTAACGAACTGGTCGCACGCGTTGCCTCGTTCTTGCGCCGCCGCGAGAAGTACCTCGAAAAGAAAGAAGATGCGGGCGTTCTGCAAGTCGGCACCTCGAAACTGGTGCGCGACTTCCATACGCTCAACAACGACGGCAAGAGCGTCTCGCTCACGGCACTCGAGTTTCGGCTGCTGTGGTTCCTGGCCGAAGCCGAAGGCCGGCTGCTCACGCGCGCGCAGATTTTGGAACACGTGTGGAATGACACGTCGGGTGTTCCCACGCGCGTCGTCGACGTACACATCGCCGCGCTGCGCAAGAAACTCACTGAGGTCGGTGCGCCCGTGGAAATCGCAAGCGTTCGCGGCATCGGTTATCGGCTCGATACGAAGTAACGACGGTGCGGCTCGTCCGCACCGGGTCCAGTGCCGATGGCATTTGACGTAAAACTCGAGTCGGCCGATCCCCGCCCGCTGTACGTGCAGATCGCCGATCAGATCGTGGAAGCGATCGAATCGGATCGCTTGCAGCCGGGAGATCGTCTGCCGGCGATGCGCGATCTCGCGCGCGAACTGAATTGTGCGCTGGTTACTGTTTCGCAAGCATACGAACTGCTCACCGCGCGGGGACGCACCACCTCGCGCGTGGGCAAAGGCACGTTCGTCGCGCACGAACCGCCGGCGGCCGAGCCGTTCGCGCGCCGGTGGGAGCCCGATCTCGGACGCCTCGCGCGTGCGGAGCGCATGGAAGGCGTCATCGAGCAGCTCACGCGCGCCGGTGCGCCGGGAAGCATTACGCTCGCGTCGGGGCATCCGGCGCCGGAAACGTTTCCGCTCGCGGATTTTGCGCGCGCCTTCCATCGCACGCTGCTCGAAGATCCACCGCAGCTCATGCAGTACCGCGCCGCAAGCGGCGACCCCGATCTCTGCCAAACGCTTGCGGGGCTGCTGCGCACGCGTGGCTGCACCGCCGGCGCCGACGACATCATCGTGTGCTCGGGTGCGCAGCAGGCAGCCGATTTGGTGGCGACGGTGCTGCTCGAATCGCGCAGCGTCGTTGCCGCGGAGAGTCCGACGTACTCAGGTACGCTCGGCGTGTTCGACGCGCGCGGCGTGACGTACGTTGAAATTGCGGGCGACGTCGACGGCGTGCGTCCCGACGACGTGGAGCGCGTATTTAGCGAGTATCGTCCGCGGCTGCTGTACATCAACCCCATCGCGCAGAATCCGACGGGAGCGGTGCTTCCGCAGCGGCGCGCCAAACATATCGTCGCGCTCGCGCGGCGTTACGACGTCGTGCTGCTCGAAGATCAAACCGGCTGGCAACTCACGTACGACGCAGCAGCGCCGCCGCCGCTGGCCGCGTTCGATACCGACGGGCGAGTCATCGTGATGGAAAGCTTGTCGAAGTCGATCTTTCCGGCGCTGCGCATCGGGTATCTGTATTGCAAGGGCGCGCTCGCGGACGCGCTGGAACTGGCGAAAGCGCGTACCGACGTGTTTACCTCGACGCTCACGCAGCGCGCACTTTGGCGGTTCATGAACAGCCCCGCATACGCGCGTCACCTGCGATCCGCGCGTAGCCTGTATCTGGAGCGCCGCAACGCGTTCATCGACGCGCTCTCGCAATACGTGCCCTGGGCGGACGTGCGTCCGCCAGCAGCGGGGCTGAACGTGTGGCTGCCTTTGCCGCCGCGCATATCCACGCAAGCGGCGTTTGACGCGTGCGCGCGTCAAGGCGTGCTCGTGATGCCTTCGGAACCGTTTTATCCGACGCGCCAAGGCCCGCCCGCGCTGCGATTGTCGTTCGGGCATCTCACCATCGAAGAAGCGCAAGAAGGCGTTCGCCGTCTTGCCGCCGCGCTCGGCAAGCTGCGGAGCGACTGAAGCTTCGCAAACGGGTATACGGCAGGCATGGAGTTCGTGTCGAAACAGCAGACGTACGAAGCAACGCGCAAACTGCTCCTCGAAAACGCCGCACGGCTGAGCGATCCCAACATCGAAGACGTTGCGCGCAATATGCAGATGGACGGCGATCATTCGCGCATGCCCGCGCTCTATCAACGCTTCCTCGACACGATTACCGCCGATCCGCTGGAGCCGCAAGACGCGCTCGCAGCTGCCGCGGAATTCATGGAAAAGAACGTCGACGCGCAAGCCAAACCGCAGGTCGCAGACCTGATACGCGTCGCGAAGACCACGGCCGACGATCCCGAAAAGGGTGACACCGGTTTGTGGAATCACTGGATCGAGTTGCTGGCTTCCGTCTAAAGTCTCGAGGACGAGCGAGCCCCCGGCAGGGGCGGCCCGGCGCGCGTCCGTAACGCCTCGTACGTGAAGTTGCGAGGTATCACTGCAGCAGCGCTGGCTTTTGCGCTTTTGGGCGCGGCTCCGCTCCCCACGATCTACACCGCGCCCGCGGGCTCCCGTCCCGCCGGTCCACCGCATGCCTCACGTCCGTATGACGTGATTCTTCCGAACGGCCGCACCGCGTCGCCAGTCGGCAAGAGTATTGCGGTCGGCAAGAACGCGCTCGGGGTCACGGTTACGCCGGACGGCAGGTATGCCGTCGTCACGACAGGCGACGAGCGCGACGGTTACACGCTTGCTGTGGTGAACGCGTCCACGATGGCCGTCACCGACGTCTACCGTGCGGACGGCGATTCGTTTTTCTTGGGCTTGCAGGCGCTCAAGGACCCCGCCGCGCCTTCGCGCACGCTCGTGCTCGCCGCCGGCGGTCCGAGCGACAAAATGTACTTTTTTGAATTGGACGCACGCGGCAAACTGCATCAGAGCAGCGCACCGCTGGCGATGCCGGTTGCGCCCGATCCGCGCTTTGCGAACGACAAGCACGCGTATCCCGGATCGATTGCGCTCTCATCGAATCATCGCGTCGCGTACGTGGTAAACAACCTCGCGAACACCGTAACCGCTATCGACTTGCGTAAGAGAGCGATGATGCACAGCGCGCCGGTGGGGTATTTTCCTTGGGGCGCCGCGGTCGCGGGTCACCGATTGTACGTGACCGATCCCGGCTTGATGGTCTACGGCACCTTGCCGCAGCCCGTGCCGTATCCGCAGTTCGCAAACGTGCCGTTCGCGCCGGACTCCGCCTCTGCGCTGACCAGCATACCGCTTTCGGCAAATGGCGACGTGTCGGGCCGCGGCGGCATCTCGTCTACGCGTATGGACGTTGCGCCCGACGGCGTCAAGAACGTCGGCGGCGCGCGCCCCTCGGCCATTGCCGTTTCAAAAGACGGGCGATACGCGTACGTCTGCATGACGAACGTCGATCGCGTGGCGATCGTCAGCCTGCTCGGCATTCCGCGTGTCGTTGGCGGCTTGCAACTGCGTTTGTTCGACAAGGCGCCGTACGGCACGCAGCCCGATGCCATCGTACGCAGCCCCGACGGAAAACGTTTGTACGTTGCGCTCGCGGGCATGGACGCGGTTGCCGTTTTGGATTCGACCGATCCACGCAAACTGCATCGCCTGGGCCTGATTCCGACGGGCTGGTATCCGAGTGCGCTCGCGATCTCGCCCACCGGGCGATACGTCTACGTTGCGAACGCGAAAGGCAACGCGCGCTCTGCGACGCTGCAGCGCATCGACATGCACAAGCTGCCGCTGGAAAAAACGACGATTTCCGCGCTGCGGTATCTACGCGTTCCGCGCCGCGCCGCCCAAAATCCGATCGTCCCGCCGCTACGTTCGCTGCAGCGCAGCACCGTCGTCAAGCACGTCGTGTTCATCTTGCAAGAAGACAAGACGTACGATTCCGTTTTGGGCGATCTCACCGACGGGCAAGGGCACTACTACGGCGTGGGGGACCCGTCGCTCGTGTCGTTCGGTGCGAGCGTGACGCCGAATCTGCACGCGCTCGCGCGCGAGTTCGGTCTGGCGACGAACTTTTACGCGGATGCTCAACGTTCGCAGGCCGGACATCAGTTCGCGACGGGCGGCATCGCGACGGCCTACACGGAGAAGATGATCGATCCGAACGAGGATCCGGAAGATTATCCGCGCTCGGGCTATCTTTTCAACGCGCTCGCTCGCAGCAGTTTGAGTTATCGCGACTACGGCGAACTGCTGCAGGTTTCAGGATACGCAGCACAGTCCGCATCCGATCCCGCCGACGATTTGTCGCCCACGAGCGGGCTAGGCGGGACATATGCGCTGAACGTGCCGGCGCTGGGAGCGCTGAGCGGACACGTCGATCTGAACTATCCCGCATGGAATCTGCGCATACGCGACGTGCGGCGCGCAAAAGAATTCATTCGCGACTACACCGATCTCGAACAGCGCAACACCGTGCCGGACTTCACGTTCATCTGGCTGCCCAACGATCGCGGAGGCACCGGACCCGGCATTCCGCCGCTCGCCGAGCAGGTGGCCGACGGCGATCGCGCTTTGGGCATGATTGTCGATTTCCTCACGCACCAGCCGACGTGGAGTTCCACGGCGATCTTCATTACGCCGGACGACGCACAAGGCGGGCGCGATCACGTGGATGAACACCGCACGTACGCCATCGTCGTCTCGCCGTATGCCAAACGGGGGTACACGGGCAACGCGCATCTTTCGACGGTGAGCATCTTGAAGACCGAAGAAGAGTTGCTCGGCCTGGCGCCGCTCTCGCTCGGCGATTTGCTCGCGACCGACATGTCGGGCTTTTTTTCGGCGACGCCGAACCTCGCGCCGTTCAGTGCCATCCCCGTGGCCGCGCAGACCGCCGCGCAGCCGCGACCAGGCAGCGTGCAGCGCACTCGATAATGAGAAGACTGGAAATGACCGACACACTGACTTACGGACCGCGCCTGGTGGCGCAGCCGACGGGCGCCCTGCGGGCCGCCGTGCTCGTCGCCCCCACACCGTCCATCGAAAACGCGCGCCCCCTGCACGGCGAATTGAACGCGATTTATTCGCGTGCCCGCGCGCAGCAAGAGATTTTGGCCAAGACCCTGCGGTATTTCGGCTGCGAAGTCACCATGCTCGAATCGCAGAGTACCGACCCATACGCGTGCGCGGTTGCCGACGCGGCGACCGTATTCGAAAATGGCGCGGTGATGATGCGTCCGGGCGCAATGACCCGCCGTCCCGAAAGCGCCTGGCTGGAAGCGCAGTTCGTGCAGCGCGACATTCCCATCGCGGGGCACATAGCGGCGCCCGGCTTGCTGGATGGGTCCGACGTGCTGCTCGTGGGCCGCACCGCGTTCATCGGCGTGAGCGACCGCAGCAACGCGCTCGGACGCAGTGGTTTTGCGCAGATCGCCAAAGCGCACGGCTTTGCCGTTCGCGAGGTCGAGTTGCGCGAGCCCTCCGCGCCGCTTCGCGCGCTTGCCGGTGCCGTTTCGGCGGATTCGGTGGTGCTCGCCCCGCAGAGCAGCATCGATCACCGCGCGTTCGACGGATTCACGATCTTCACGGCACCGCTTGGACACGAGCGCGGGGCCGGCGTGCTGACGATTGGCGAGCACCACGTGCTCGCCAACGTGCGGTATCCGGACGTCATCGACACGCTTCGCCGCGGCGGCGTGGTGGTCGAGGCGATCGATCTGCACGACTTCGGACGCGTCGGCATTACGCCGTCGATGCTCGCCGTCGATCTGAAGCGCGTCTAGAACGGTCGCGCGCCTTGCGCATCGCAATCGTTTCGGACATCCACGGCAATCTCGTGGGACTTGACGCATGTTTGGCGGACTTGCAGACGCAAGGCGGCGCCGACGTCATCGTCGCGGCCGGAGATCTGTGCGTCGATGGTCCCAAGCCGAAAAAAGTGCTGCAGCGCCTGCAGGAGATTGGCGCGCAGTGCTTGCGCGGAAACACCGACCGCTATGTGTTCGCGAGCGGCGAAGGCGATTTGCCTGCGTTGGACGACGCCGAACGCAAGCAACTCAGATGGACGCGCGCGGAGATCGGCGAGAAGTGGGTGGATTGGCTCGCGCAGTTGCCGTTTGCGCTGCGCTTCGGAGAGCCGGAAAACGAACTGCTCGTCGTGCACGCGAATCCGTCCAGCGACGACGAGCACGTGTGGCCCGATGCCGACGATGCGACGCTCGCACGACTGGTTGGCGATGAATCCGCCGCGGTAATCGCCTTCGGGCACCTGCACTTGCCGTACGCGCGCACGTGGCGCGGCAAACTGCTGGTGAACGTGGCGTCGGCGGGCTTGCCCAAGGACGGCGATCCGCGGGCGGGCTATGCGATCTTCACGCAATGTTCCGGTGGCTGGGAGATCAAACACCGCCGCGTCGCCTTCGATGTAAAGAAAGTTGCAACCCAACTGGCGGATTGCGGGATTCCGGAGAGTGCAGAACTCATTTCCACACTTCGCCGCCACCGGTACAAACGATTAAAGAATCATATTCCGTGAGCAGGTGCCGTGAATCACCGGTCGCTCCGCAAAACATTGGGCGCCTTTTCCGCCGCTTCAGCGTTGCTCGTCGGTTGCAACGCTATGGCGTTGCGCCCTCCTCGCGCCTTGAATCGACAAAAAATGCATCCCAATCTTTTGTGGCAAACCGGTGATCCACGGCACTGACGGGCGCACGCCCGCGATCGAACTCTCGCACATCGTCAAGCGGTACGCCGATTTTACCGCGGTCGACGATATCTCGCTGCGCGTCGACGCGGGCGATTTCTTCGGTTTTCTCGGGCCTAACGGTGCCGGGAAGACGACGACCATCAACGCGATCGTCGGTCTTGCGCGTTTGACTGCGGGATCCATTAAGGTGTTCGGGCACGACACGGTCTCGGATTGGCGTGCAGCGCGCCGATTGGTGGGGCTGGCGCCGCAGGAATACAATTTCGACCGCTATTTATCGATCCGCGACATCCTCATCTATCAAGCGGGCTATTTCGGGCTAAAGCCGCGCGAGGTCGCAGCGCGCGCCGATCTGCTGCTCGAACGGTTTGGACTTGCTTCGAAGGCGAAGCAAGATTACATGAAACTCTCGGGCGGCATGAAGCGGCGGCTGACCCTGGCGCGGGCGCTGATTCATTCGCCGAAGCTGCTGATACTCGACGAGCCGACCGCCGGTGTGGACGTCGAACTGCGCCTGGAACTCTGGGATTTACTGCGCGAACTCAACGGTGACGGCATGACTGTCTTCCTCACCACGCATTACTTAGAAGAAGCCGAAGCGCTCTGCCGCAATATCGGAATCATTCGCGCGGGGAAATTGGTGGCGCTGGAATCGACGCGTGCACTGCTCGAACGCGAGGGCAAGCGCTTGCAGGACGTTTTTTTGGAACTCACGCGATCGTGATAGCCACGTTCAACCGCGTGGCAATGTTCACGCTCATCAAGCGCGAGATGGTGCGAAGCCTAAAGATCATCAATCAGGTGATCTGGCCGCCGATCATCACGACGTTGCTGTACGTCACGATCTTCGGCCTCGCATTGGGTACTCGCATCAAGAGCGTGCAGGGCGTCTCGTACGCGGAATTTCTCATCCCCGGGCTCATCATGCTGCAGGTCATCGACTCCTCGTACGCCGAGTGCAGCAGTTCGGTGTTTCAAGGGCGTTTCATGAACTCGATTCAGGAGATGCTCATCGCGCCGATGTCCGCTGCGGAGATGGTGTTCGGCTACATCTTCGGCAGCGTTGCCCGCGCGCTGCTGATCGCCAACATCATCATGGCGCTCGGCTATTTCTTCGTGCACACGCTGCCGTCCAATTGGGTGTTGTATTTCGGCACGATGATCGCCGTTTCCATATTGTTTTCGGCGCTGGGGATCATTTTCGGCCTGATGGCGGAGAAGTTCGATCATCTCGCGGTACTGACGACGTTCGCCATTACGCCGCTCGTCTTCGTCGGCGGCGTGTTCACGGCGGCAAGCCAGTTACCCGCGCAGATCCGCAATTGGGAACTGGTGAACCCGATGTTCTACACGGTGGATGCGTTCCGGTACAGTTACACCGCGCAGAGTTACCTGCCGCTGTGGCTCTCCCTGAGTGTGATTTGCGGCTTGATGCTGCTTGCGCTCGGCATAGCCTTGCGTATGGCGCACGTGGGATATAAACTGCGTACATGACGCCTGCGCTTGCACTCATCACGCTCATGCTCCGCCCGTGGCACGGACCGTCGCTGCCGACGGCCAGCCCTGCCGCGGTCAAATACAAGTTGACGATTCACGGCCCGGCGGAGAAGCGCGTCGAACTGCGCGCCGACGGTCTTCCGCACGGATGGGTCGCTTCGTTTTGCACCAAGACGCTCTGCTCGCCGTTCTACTACGGTATGGAACTGGACGAACGCGGCATCGGAGTCGTCGAATTTCAAGCGATCCGCACCGACGATTCCGCGCCGGCCCATGTCGAAGTCAACGTCACGGCGAACGGTTCTCAAGCGATCCACGTACGGATTTAGCATAGTCCCTGCCGGGAGGGATTCCGTTGATTGCACTGCTCTTTGCGGCGGCCGTAGCCGCTGCGCCTTCGCCGTCCCCGACACCGCTTCGAACGATCGTTTATACGCGTGTTTCGCCGCTATGTAGCGCATTGCGTCAGAATCTCGGACACGCGATTGCGGCGGTGCTCGGCAACGATGGCGCTATTGCCGCAAGCAAACCGGTGCTGGTTTCGATGTCGACCGACAACATGACGCCCGACCAAATTGAAACGATCGGGTTGGGGAACGTACACGGAACGATGACGGTCGATCACAACAGTGCGGCAATGCAGCTCGATTCGCAACACCTGGAACAGATCATCAGCGCGCTCACGCACAGCGTCTTCGGCCGATTCTACCGCATCGTTTTTCTCGAACAGCAGGCCATCACCAAACTCGAATCGCCCCTCGCGCAAAACGTCATACAAATAACGCGCGCCTGCAACGGCACGCCATAGCTCCAGCGAGAAGCGCGCCGCTGTGTCACGCTGAGGTATCGAAGCGCGGCCGAGGCACCGAGGCCTCGACAAGCTCGGCCATCCTTCGATACCTTAGGATGACAAAGCATACCTCAGGATGACAAAGCGTTAGGGAAAGAACGGGTTGTGCGTTTTTTCCCAGCCGACTTTGCTCGGCGGGCCGTGTCCGGGCATCACGACCGTGTCGTCCGGCAGCGTGAAGATTTTCGATCGCACGCTGTTCAGAATGTCGCCGTAGGTGCTGGCGTTGCCGTACGCGCCACCGACGCTTCCGGCGAACAGCGTGTCGCCGGTGAACAACGTCGACTTGAACAGATACGACGACGAACCGTCAGTGTGGCCCGGCGTATGCAGCATGCGAATGCGCACGTCGCCGAACTCCAGTTCCTCGCCATCCTTCACGCGCAGCGCAGTTTCGCCCAAGCGTCCTATCGCAGCGACGTCGGCGCCGTGCATCACGATCTTTGCGCGAGGAAATTGTGCCGCAACGTCCTCGGTCGCATCGCAGTGATCGCGATGCTTGTGCGTGATGAGGATGTACTCCAAATGGTACTGTCCATCGCGAAGAATACGCAGCAGGTTCGCCGGAATGCCCGCGGGATCGACGAGCGCCGCGCGCTTGCCGCCGTCCAGGAAGAAGATGTAGCCGTTGCTCGGGTGCGGGTCTTGCGGGTGATGCCGCACGTCGGGCAAGCGCACGGGATCGGGATGCCACCGCTGCGCAGCGGCGTCCGCGAATTTCCCCGGGTCAAGGCTCAGAACCGCCGCTATGGCGCGTGCTTGCTCCTCCGACGGCACGCCGCGGCCCGCGGCCCATGCGCCAATTTCGTCAGAGGGCAAGCCCGTCGTGCGGGCAAGCGCCGCCACGCCGGTCCCGGTGCCGCGCATCGCCTTGGTGAAAATATCTGAAAATTCGTCCTCGAGCGCCATCAACGGTACCTCAAACTGAGTTGAAACCGGAGGCGTCCGCCGGACGGTCGAATGGGCCGGTATGGAACGCCTCGTCATCATCGGATCCGGTCCCGCCGGTCTCACCGCGGCCATTTACGCCGCTCGCGCGAATCTTCGTCCCCTTGTCTTGGCCGGCGGTATGTACGGTGGTCAGTTGATGCTTACGACCGAGGTGGAAAACTTCCCCGGTTTCCCTGACGGCATCATGGGACCCGATCTGATGATCAAGTTCCGCGAACAAGCCGAGCGCTTTGGTGCGCGCATCGAAAACGTCGACGCAACCGGCGTCGATTTCAGCAAGCGGCCACTCGTCGTTCGCGCATCGGACGCGGAATACGAAGCAAGCAGCGTCATCGTTGCGACAGGGGCGAGCGCGCGCTGGCTCGGCATTCCGGGTGAAGAACGCTTGCGCGGGCGCGGCATTTCGACGTGCGCGACCTGCGACGGCGCATTCTTTCGCGACCGGCACATCGTCGTCGTGGGCGGCGGCGATTCCGCAATGGAAGAAGCGTTGTTCTTGACGCGGTTCGGCCGTAAGGTCACGGTGATTCATCGACGCGACGGCTTGCGCGCAAGCAAAATCATGGCCGATCGTGCGCTTGCCAACGGCAAGATTGAGTTCATTTGGAACACGGTGGTCGAAGAGGCGATCGGCGATCCCTCGCTGCAGGTGCTGCGCTTGCATAATCTTGTCGACGGCTCTCGCTCTGACTTCGAAGCGGACGCCCTGTTCATTGCCATCGGACACGACCCCAACACGGCGATCTTCCGCGGCCATCTCGATCTCGACAAGGCTGGCTACATTGTTTCGGCCGATGGAACTTCCACCAACGTCGAAGGCGTTTTCGTCGCGGGGGACGTTCACGACATCCGCTACAAGCAAGCAATCACGGCCGCGGGGTCCGGATGCAAAGCCGCGATGGATGCGGAAAAATACCTCGAAGCCCTCGAATTCCCCGTTGAAGAAGTCATCGCTTAGGAGCCAGGTTCACTCGTGCTGCGTTCGCTTCGTCTGTTTATCGGTGTACTGATCGCCGCCGCGTGTGCGGCCGGTATCGCCGTTGCTGACAGCAACACGGGAACCGTATACGTTCATGTGCTCGACGCAAAGAGCGGTAAGCCCACGGCCGGATGGACGGTGCAAGTAACGGCACGCGACGGCGATTCGCAAGCGATTACGGGCGCCAGCGGAATGGTGACGTTTCTCACGGTAACGCCGGGCCTTGCGCGCGTCGACGTGCTGCAGCGCGGCGAACTGGGCGCGTGCCCCGCGATCATCATGATCTCCGCGAACGAGCAGACGATCGTGAACGTGCACGTGCACCGCACGGGCAATCATGAAATCGCGTGCTCGCCGCGTCACGCGCAGACGATGGTCAAGCCGGGCGTCATGTCCGACGTCTACGATATTTACTAAAGCTGCAATTTATAGACGTACTCATCGGGGTCATGGCGTTTCGCACGTTTGAAACCGAGTGATTCCGCCAAACGGTACGACGGCTCGTTGCGCTTGTCCATTTCCGCAAAAAACGTACGTACCGCATAGGTGTCGCGCACGTACGCAATGACGGCCTGCGTCGCTTCGCGCGCGTAGCCTTTGCGCTGATACCGCGCAAACACCATGTATGCGACGTATGAAACCGCCTCATGTGGAAAGACCGTCGCTTGCATTGAGGCGACGAGGTGAGCCGATGAACGCTCGCGGCACAGCCAGTTGCACCAAACCTGGCTCGCATGGGCAGAGCCGTGTTCCCATTTTTCGTAGAGCCGCTGCAAATCGGCGAGTGTCGCGGGCCGTTGTGAGGGAAAATAGCGCCAGAGGCGCTCGTCGTCGAGTTGCGGCCACGCTTCATTTGCAAGTGCGGCGCGAACCGGTTCGATATCGAGCCGCGCGCTGCGTAGGGGCGCCGCGCCGTTCATTTCAGCAAATCCGCAAACGCCGTTTCCAACTCCGGAAACGCGAACGAATAGCCTTCCGATTGCGCGCGAGCCGGAAGCACGCGCTGGCCGTCGAGGACGAGCGTCGCGCCTTCGCCCAGCGCGAGTTTGATCATGAACGGCGGCGCAGGCAGCGCGCAGGGACGATGAAGCACGCGGGCCATGGTTTCGACGAACTCCGCATTGCGCACGGGGTTTGGCGCGGTCGCGTTTATGGCGCCGTCGATGCGATCCAGCGCGAGCAAGAAAATGCCGACCGCATCGTCGATGTGCACCCACGAATACCACTGGCGTCCGCTGCCCACGCGTCCGCCCGTACCCGCTTTAAAAATCGGCAGTAACCTTGCCAGCGCACCGCCGTTTGCCGAAAGAACGAGTCCGGCACGAACGCACGCGGCGCGCATGCCGAAGGTGCGCGCGGTACCGGCGACCCGCTCCCATTGTTCGCACACGTGCGCCAAGAAGCCGCTGCCGGCGGGGTCCGCTTCCGTAAACGTTGCGGTTTCGCTCGTTCCGTAGTAGCCGACGGCGGACGCGGAGACGTAGACGGCGGGCCGGCGGTCGAGTGTTGCAAGCGTTTCAAAAAATTTTGCCGGTGCGGCCGTGCGGCTTTGCAGTATTTCTCGTTTCGCGCGGTCGTTCCAACGCTGCGCCAGCGTCTCGCCCGAAAGGTTCACGAAGGCGTCGCAGGCCGACGCGGCACGAGCCGCTTCACTCGGATCGCGCATCGACGTTTCGACGACGTCGTCTCCACGCGATCGCAGTGCCGCGCACAAATGCGCGCCGATGAACCCGCTCGCGCCGCTTACGCAAACTCGCATGCGCGCTTAGTGCTGGTTGTAATCGCGCTCAGCCTTCTTGCCCAGCGCCATGAGCGGCGATTCCGTAATGCCCGACGTGCTTTCGTGTCCGCGCGCCATGCGCGCTTCGATGCCGCCCGGGCGCGGAAGGAGCGCATCGGCGATCTCCAGCGCCCGCAGCGTCAGGCCGGGCGCGATGGCTTGCAAGATCACTAGCGCCTTCGCTTGCAGCGACACGACCACTTCCGGTGCGCCGCGCAGCGAACCGTCGACGATGGCGCGCGCCGCGGAGCTCGCAGCCACCGAGAACATCGGCAGCGCGTCCGAGAGCGAGAACCATGCATACTCCTTGCGGTGCTGCCCTTTGAACCACGCATTGCGTGGACTGCCCGTACGCATGAGCCCCGGAACCACGGTTGTGACGGCGATGTTCTTGCGTGCAAGCGCGGAGCGCAAACCCTCGGAATAACCGACCGCTGCGAATTTTCCCACGCAATACGGCAGCAGATGCGGGACGCTCACCTTTCCGCCGATCGACGTGACGTTGACGATGCGCCCGCCGCCGGCGCGTTCGAAGATCGGCAGTGCCGCTTCCACTGCCTCGTAGATCGCCCAAAAATGCGTGCGCAGCGAATCTTCGAAATCCTCGCGCGTCATCGACTGCATCGGCCCCACCTGTATCGTGCCGGCGTTGTTCACCACGATGTCGATCCGCCCGAACGCCGAATACGCTTGCGCGATCGCTTCGCGCATCTGTACGGCGTCGCGAACGTCGCAGGGAAGCGGCAACGCTTGCACGCCGCATTCACGGATTCTCGCAGCTGCGGTTTCGAGCGCTTGCGCGTCACGCGCGCAAATTGCGAGGTTCGCGCCGCGCCGCGCGTATTCGAGTGCGAGCGCTAGACCCAATCCGCGCGAACCGCCGGTGATGAACACGCAACGGCCGTCGACACGCTGCTTGCGCAGCGGGCGAGATGTGGCTAGGACGACCGCTATACCGGCGAGCAGGACGCCTGCTGCTCGCGCGCTTTTCGGAATTCGCATTTGATTCGTCTACCCACGTGCCGGGAAAACTTGCCGCATGAATCAGCGAAACACTGCAGTCTCGCTGTTTGCCGCTGGTGCGGCAGCGGGCTTGACGCTTACATACGTGACGCGCAACGCGCGTGCGCGGATGCGTAAACCAATCGTGCAAGCGATGACGATTGCGGCTTCGCGCGAGCGCGTCGAGGAATTCGTGGAATCGCGCGAGAGCATGCTTGCCGCTTTGGGTTCGAAGCGGCGCCTGGGGATGATCGACCGCCTGGAATTGCGCGACGCGCCTTCCGCGCGGGGCACGGAAATGCATCTCTCGATGCGCGGACTTGGAAAATACGAACTCAAAGACGTTTTGCGCCGCGCGAAGGCACTGCTCGAAGCGGGCGAGATTCCGACGGGAAGGCGGTACGCAGCATGAAGGCCGTGATTTGGAACGGCACGCACGACGTGCGCGTCGAGCGCGTGCAAGATCCCGAAATTCTCAATCCGCACGACGCGATCGTTCGCGTGACGGCGACGGCCATCTGTGGATCGGACTTACATCTGTACAACGGCTACATGCCCACGATGAAGGCCGGCGATATTCTCGGTCACGAGTTCATGGGCATCGTCGAGGCAACCGGCCCGGAGGTACGCAAGATTCACATGGGCGACCGTGTTGCGGTTCCGTTCAACATCGCTTGCGGATCGTGCGAACCGTGCATGCGCGAAAAGTGGTCGCTCTGCGATAACTCGAACCCCAATGCGAGCATGGCGGAACGCCTCTACGGCTATTCGTGCGCGGGCTTGTTCGGGTATTCGCACCTGTTCGGGGGTTACGCGGGCGGCCAGGCGGAGTACGTACGCGTGCCGTTCGCCGACGTAGGTTGCCTGCAAGTGCCCGACGACGTCGACGACGAGCGCGCGCTGTTTCTCACCGACGTCTTTCCGACCGGATACATGGCGGCGGAGAACTGCGACATCAAACGCGGTGACGTGATCGCGGTGTGGGGCTGCGGGCCCGTCGGCCAATTTGCGGTCCGCAGCGCCTTCTTGCTGGGCGCGGAAGAGGTGATCGCGATCGACCGCGTTCCCGAACGGCTGCAGATGGCGGCCGACGCCGGCGCGCGCACCGTGCATTTCGACGAAGTGAATGTCTTGGAAGCGCTGTTCGAAATGACCGGCGGTCGTGGTCCTGACGCGTGCATCGACTGCGTCGGCATGGAGGCGCATGGGCGCACGCCCGATGCGGTACTGGACAAAGCGAAGCAAGCAATGCGCGTGGAGCTCGATCGCGCGCACGTTTTGCGGTTGGCGATTCACGCCTGCGGAAAAGGCGGAACGCTCTCGATTCCGGGCGTGTACGGAGGCTTCATCGACAAGATGCCGATGGGCGCAATCTTCGAAAAGGGCTTACAACTGCGTACCGGACAGACGCATACGCACCGGTACATGCGTCCGCTGCTCGAACGTATTCGTCGCGGAGATATCGATCCGTCGTTCATCGTAACGCATCACGGCACGCTCGACGATGCGCCGCGGTACTACGAACTGATGGCCAGTCACGAAGACCAGTTCGTGAAGTCGTTTTTGCGGCCGTCTGCATTTACGCAGGGCGAGGTCTCGCGGTACTCCCGCGGCGCCCAGGAGATGAGCGCGGCCCGCCGGTAACACCGGGCTATGCCCACTGCCAAGCCGCACCGGCGCGGCTTGCTCGCGATGGCGTTTGCGCACGGAGCGAGCGACTTCTATTCGGGGATGGTGCCGCTGCTGATCTTCACGATCGTCAGCGCGAACCGTCTTTCGCCGCTCTATCAGGGCGCAATCGGCTTTCTTTGGTACCTCACCAGTTCGGTGGTGCAGCCGCTGTTCGGCGCCTATTCCGATCGGCATGGCCGCTGGTGGTTTCTACCCGCGTCCGTCGGCGTTACCGCGATCTCGGTTGCGCTCATCGGCTTCTCGCCGGGCATTGCGGTGCTTGCGTTTCTCGTCGTCGCCGGCGGCCTGGGTTCGGCGGTGATGCATCCCGAGGCTGGCAAGTACGCGGCGCTGCTGAGCGGCAACAAGAAGTCCGGCGGCATTTCGATCTTCCAGATAGGCGGCGCGATCGGCTATGCGTTCGGTCCGGTCGTCATCGCGCATCTGCTGCAGGCATACGGTGCGTCAGGATCCGTGCTCATGATTGCTCCGGGTATTGCGGCAGTCGCCGTGTTGTTCGTCTTGATGCACGGCTTGGACGCGCACGCACAGCGCGCGCAGGCCGAACACCGCGCCTCCATCGGGCAGTCGCCGCACGTCGATCGCACCGGCGTCGGTTTACTCGTAGCGGGAACCGCGCTCAAATACTTGGTCGGCGCCTCGTTCATGACGTATTTGCCGAACCTGGTCGTCGCGCGCGGCGGATCGATTGCGCAGGCCGGTGTCGTCGTGACGGCGTTTCTTGCGGTCGGGGTCATCGGGCTGTATTTGGGCGGATGGCTCGGCGATCGATACGGCGCAATGCCCATTGCGGTCGCGAGTCTTTTCGCATCCGCTCCGGCGCTTTATGGCTTTTTCGCGCTCGGCGGCACGGCGAGCGTTGCATCACTCATGCTGGCGGGCGTACTGCTCAACGTGCAAAGCGCGCCGAGCGTGGCCATCGTGCAGCGCATGCTTCCGCGTAATCTCGGCATGGCGCTGGGACTGATGAACGGCGTTGCATTCGGGGCGGGTTCGGCGCTCGTGACAGCCGTCGGTTTCGGTGTCGCCCGTATAGGCGCCGCCGGAGCGCTGTTGGAAGTGAGCGCGTTGCCGCTGGCGTGCGCCGCGGCGTTTTGGCTTGCCGGACGAAGACTGAGCGACGCGCGTTACGCGAGTGCGCCGAGCAGCGCGGCCGCTTCTTGACCGAGCCGCTGTTCGTACACTTTGGGATGCGTGAGATAGAATAAGATCATCACGCGCAGTGCAAATAGGTGCGCGCGCGGCATCGCAAGCGTGCGAAAACGGGCACGTGCGCGAAGGGCGAGTTCTCGCGCGCGCTGCACGAAGTCGTCGAACGAACCGCAGCTATCGATCCAACTCAGTTCGCCGTGTTCGCTATCCTCACGCTGGTCGATGAACGAATCGAGCAGCACGTGCAGCGCCGAAAACGCAGGGAAATACGCGTCGTACGTATCGCCGATACGATCGAATGCGCTGCAAAATGCGGCATAAAGCGGCCCGTACACTTGAAATTGCGAGCCGGCCGCGGCGCCGAATTCGCACCACGACAAATCGCCGAAGCGCGTGCCTTCGCGCGCGTGCCATTCCAGCAGTGCGGGCTTGCGCTGCGGCGCCGGCAGGTGCACGAACGTCTGCGTATCCGCGTAGAGTGACCCGGCTTCGTGGAAATAGGGTACGAGCAGTTCGTAATCGCCCAGACGCGCGAGTGCGCGCCGTACGCGGCGTACGAGTGAAATCAGATAATCGCCGTCATCACCCGGCGGCCCGAACGCATAGTACTCGTGCAGCGGCCGCGAGGGATCCAGGGCATCCGCGAGCGCCAAGTGCAGTTGGCGAAAGGCTTTCGGCGTCGTGAGCGGATGCCGATCGCACAGGCCGTCGAGAAAATCGTAGATCGCTTCGAGCGGCGTGACGATCTCCACGTAGTGTTCGCGCGCCCCCGTCGGCAGGAACGTTGCCAGTATGCAGGCGCCGGCGACGTGATACGCCTTCGAACGAAGGCCGAAGTGCGCTTGCGCTCGCAGCTCTTTGTCGGGAATGCGCTCCGCCAAGCGTTCGAGGCGTTCCAGCGATGCACGCGCGAGCGGCACGACGTTTACCAGGAAGCGCCGCAATTCGAACGCATCGTCCAGACCGCCCCGCAGCAAAAATGCGAGCCGCCGCGGGCTGAGCAAAACGCGGTCGATCGCCCACGCGATCTCGCTGCGCAGCGGCGCTGAAGCGGTCAAATTCCGCCCACGAAGCGGCCGGGATTCAATATGCGGTTCGGATCGAACTGCGCTTTGAGCGCGCGCATCTTTTCAATCGCGGGCGGATCCGCACCCCAGGAATTGAGCGAAGCCCGAATCGGCGCATCGCCGGCGGCAATCACGCTGCGCGGGCGCAGCGCGCGGATTTCGTCATCGCATCCTTCGAGTTTTTCGGCAAACGCACGGCTATCGCGCTCGCTCACGCGCAAAAACACGTCGCCGTTCATCATGTCGACGAGTGTATCGGTGAAGAGTTCGTGCCGGTTTGCGGCGTCGCGCAATGCGGTCCCGCGCGCCAGCGCATCGCCGGGCATCCCGAGATCGCGATACGTGACCGATCGCTCGCCGACGCTCTCAATGCTCGCATCCAGAATGCGTTCGAACGACTCGCCTGCACCGGTGTCGAGGATCGTCGTTTCCGGAACGCCCGCGCGGCCGAGTGCCGAGCGCAGATCGCGTGTGGCGCGGTCGACGAGCGTTTCCGAGCCCTCGAGCAAGATGTAGATGCGCCCGTCGATGCCGTCTTCGCCGTCGATCGCTTTGCGAAACCCTTCGATGCAAAACGCTGCGGCGGGCGTGACCGGCGAAGATGTAACCTGCGCGGCGGCGCGATCGCGCGTGCCTTCGGGGAGTTTGGCGATGAGCACGCGGCGGCGCTGCGGCAGCGGCAGCGTTTTGAAGTTCAGTTGCGTGATGATGCCGAGCGTTCCGAAAGAACCGATGTACAACTTGGTCATGTCATAGCCGCTCACGTTTTTGACGACCATGCCGCCGGCGCTTGCCATCGTGCCGTCGGCGAGAAGTACTTGCGAGCCGATGACCAGATCGCGCGCTCGCGCGTAAAAGTGGCGGCGCGGTCCCAGCCAACCTGAGGCGAGAGCGCCCCCTACGGTCGCCTTGCGGCGTTGCGGAACGTCGATCGGAACGAATTGTCCGTGTTTTGCGATCTGCACGGCAAAATCGGCGACGCGTATGCCGCTGCGCGTGGAACACGTAAGATCGTGATATTCGTGCGTGAGCAGTTCGCTCAGCCCGTTCGTGCTTATCGTGACGTCTGCGCGTGGCTGCGGCGCACCGAACGCGCGCAGCGTATTGCCGCCCTGAAGGTCGATAGTACGGCGCTCACGATTGCAGTCCGCGACCGTTTTTCGCAGATCGTCGAGGGTCATCGAACCTCGCCGCACCCGACGCCGGCGGGAAAGATTTTCTCCGGGTTGAGCATGCGCCGCGGATCGAAAACCTCGCGAACGCGCGCCATTGCCGCCAAGTCTTGCGTCGAGAAGACCCGCGTAAGCGTGCCGCGCTTTTCGTAGCCGATGCCGTGTTCGCCGCTGATCGTGCCGCCCAACTCGACCGCCGCCTGCAGAATGTCGTTGCCGGCGTCGATGACGGCGGCAACTTCTTTGGGCTCGCTGCGATCGTACATGAGCAGCGGGTGCAGATTGCCGTCGCCGGCGTGAAAAACGTTGGCGACTCGGATGCCGCGCGAATCGCATGCCGTTTCAACCGCTTCGAGCGCCTGCGGCAGTTTGGTGCGCGGTACGACGACGTCTTGAATGTAGTAATTCGGTGCGACGCGTCCGGTCGCCCCGAGGGCGCCTTTGCGCCCGGCCCACAACGCGTCGCGTTCGGCCTGCGAGCGCGCAGCACGCCACGAGGTCGCACCGGCGTCGCGAACGATGCGCTCGATGTCGCGTTCATACTGCTGCAAATCATCGTCGAAACCGGCGCTTTCGACGAGGAGTACCGCGCCTGCATCGGTCGGATAGCCGGCGTGAAACGCCGCCTCGACGATCTGCAGTGCGAGACGGTCCATCATCTCGAGCGCGGTCGGGACGATTCCCGCACCGATGATTGCCGACACGCCGGCCGACGCCGTTTCAACGTCGGGAAATCCCGCGAGCCACACGCGCACCGCTTCCGGACTGCGCAGCAGCCGCACCCACGCCGAGCAGACGATGCCGAGCGTGCCTTCGCTGCCGACCAGAGCTCCCGTCAGATCGTAGCCGCTGTCCTCGACGGTTGTGTGCACGACCT
Source organism: Vulcanimicrobiaceae bacterium (assembly GCA_035694945.1). Taxonomy (GTDB): domain Bacteria; phylum Vulcanimicrobiota; class Vulcanimicrobiia; order Vulcanimicrobiales; family Vulcanimicrobiaceae; genus DATGJX01. The sequence continues at coordinate 53,140 of DASSEZ010000096.1, read as the reverse complement.
CGCCGCTCTCGTCGACGATCTCCAATCCAAGCACGTGGTTGACGGTCGTACCGTACGAGAGGCAGTGCGGACCGCCCGCATTCGTACCGATGTTGCCGCCAATCGTGGAGGTTTTCTGCGAGGACGGATCCGGTGCATAAAACAGACCTGCGCGCGCCGTTTGTTCCGAAAGCTGCAGATTGACCAGGCCCGGCTGCACGCGCGCGCGGCGGTTGCGTACGTCGAGTTCCAGTATGCGGTTCATGCGCGCGAACGAAAACACGATGCCGCCCTCAGCGGGCACCGCACCGCCGCATAGACCGGTGCCCGCTCCGCGCGCCACGATCGGCTCGCCGAACTCGCGCGCTATTTTGACCGCGGCCGCAACGTCGAGCGTCGAAGCAGGGAGCACAACAGCTTTGGGCATTTGTCCTTGCGAATAGGCGTCGAACGCATACACCGAAAGATCCTCGGGTTGCGTTTTGACTGCGTCGGGGCCGAGTGCGTCGGCGAGCCGCTGAACCAGCACGAAGCCTTGTTTAGAAGGAACTGTACCGTGTGCCTTTTAAGGGCTGAGCAGCCGTGTTTTTCTTTAAAAAGAAAAAGAAATCGGAGCCCCGGGCGCGGCCCGCGGCTGCGAGCACGACGCAGAAGCGATCGGCGTTTCGCATGCCGGTGGAGTTCGACGTGTACTTTACCCTCGAAGGGCGGCGTGGCCGGCGCAGCGCCAAGGCCAACGATTTGAGCGCGGGCGGCCTGCGTCTCTCGGTCGACGAGGACTTTTTGAAAGACTCCGTGCTTTTACTGGAGTTTACACTGCCGGACGACTTCTTGGCCAACATGGTGGTCGAAAAAGAAGTATACGAGCAGAGCCCGTTCGGCCTGCGCCCCGAAACCGTCAAAGTGCAGCCGGCCGGGTTTTCGCCGATGAAGATGCACGCGAAAGTTCTCGCAAGTTTTTTTAACATGGAGCACCGCAGATTTGCGTACGGCATGGCGTTCATCGACGTCGACACGCATACGCAGGAAGAATTGCAACGCTTCATCCACCTGTGGCAATTGAATTATCTGCGTACACGCCGCGGCGATCTAGACTAATCCGAGCGAGAATACTCCATCCGGGAAGATGTTCAAAAATCCACATCGTGTGGATTTTTTACGTCTCCGCTTTTTCGGCAAAACAAAGTTTTGAAAATCACATCCTGTGATGGCCGAAAAAGTCGCAGACTTCCCGGCTGGAGCATTCCCGCTCGCATTAACAGTAAGGTGTCATGCTGAGGTATCGAACGGCCGAGGTCGTGTCACGCTGAGGTATCAAAGCGCGGCTGAGGTCGTGTCATGCTGAGGTATCGAAGCGCGGCTGAGGTATCGAAGCCGCAAAAACTGTTAAGGGTACAGCAAGTACTTTGCGCGGATCGCTTCAAAGCGTTGCAAAGCGGGTTCCCACTGTTGCTCGACCGCTGAAGCGCTGCGGCCGGCTTGCAAATCTTTCCATAACGTGTCCGTGCCCCAGTCGATGTCTTGCGCGCGCGTGCCCAGCGGCTGCAGAACGTGCGGATCGATCTCGCGCACGGCGGTCAGTACTTCGACGGCGGTGCGCACCGACGGGAACGTGCGCGGGTCGAACACGTCGAGCTCCACGCCCGCAATTTGCTTGTCCTTGAGATCGCCGAAGAACGGCGACCAATAGGCGGGACGAAAGTATACGCCGGGAATGTTGCGCGCGTTCAAGATGTTCGCGAGGCGGTAGGCGTCCAAGCCGATTTGCCCGGTGTACTTGAATGGCTTGGTGGTGCCGACGCCGCCGTTCAATCCGAAACTGTCGAGCAGACCAGTGCACGGATACACGACGGTCGTGCTCCACTCGGGAATGTTCGGCGAGGTTTGCACCCACTGCAAGCCGGTGTCGGGCCACAGCATGCTGCGGTCCCAGCCTTTCATCTTGACGACGCGAAGTTTCGCACCGATGCCGAATTGCACGTTGAACATTTTTGCCAGTTCACCGACGGTCATGCCGTGGCGCATCGCGATTGGATATAATCCGATGAACGATTTGAAGCGCGGATCGAGCACGGGGCCTTCGACCACTTTTCCGCCGATGGGGTTCGGGCGGTCGAGTACCCAAATCTCTTTGCCGTACTGTCGCGCGGCTTGCATGGCGTACGCCATTGTGGAAACGAAGGTGTACGGACGCGCGCCGACGTCTTGAATGTCGAACAGCAGCACGTCCACGCCCGCGAGCATTTGCGCCGTCGGATGTTTCTGCGGACCGTACAAACTGTAGACGGGCAACCCAGTGCGCGCGTCGACGTATGACGACACGTACTGCCCGGCGGGACGATCGCCGCGCAAACCATGTTCGGGCGAGTAGATCGCCTTCAAACAGATGTGTTTGTTCGCCTTGACCGCGTCGACGATGTTGACCAGGCGCGAGGTGACGCCGGTTTGATTGGTGATGATACCGACGCACCGGCCGTGCAGATCGTGCCAGGCGGATTGCAGAAAGACCTCGTCGCCCAGCACGACGTGCGCGCGCGGCAGCGTTCCCGCACCGGCCGGCGCGGCAGCACCGGCGATGACGCAGAATGTGAGAGCAAAAGCGGTCAGCAGTCGATTATACAAAGTCGGCCTTCATCGTTTCCGGAATAATGCGCGCCGCATGCGCGCGGCTGAAGAGTTCGTTCACCGCGGCAATGCCGGTTTCCCCGACGTCCTCGCTGTACTCGTTGACGTAGAGATCGATGTGTTTGCGCATCACGTCTTCCTGCATCTCCGTCGCGTGTTCGCGCACGTATTTCATGACAGCCGCTTCGTTCGAACGCGCGAACCGCAAGCTGCGCACGATGGCGTCGTTGACTTCGCGCGCGAGCCCGTCGTCCAGATCGCGCCGTACCAAGATCGCCCCGAGCGGAATCGGCATGCCCGTCTGCGATTCCCACCAGTCGCCGAGATCGATGACGTTCACCAAGCCCGACTCCTGATACGTAAAGCGCGACTCGTGAATGATGAGGCCCGCATCGGCAGTGCCGTTCGCCACCGCTTCGACGATGCGGTCGAAGCGCAGCGCGAGCGTTTGCGGCCGGCGGTTCATCGCCAGGCGCAGGAGCATGAACGCCGTGGTCATTTCGCCCGGAATCGCGATCAGCCGGTTGTTGAAATCTCCGAGTGTGGTTCCATTGCCGGGACGAGTGATGAGCAGCGGGCCGCATCCGCGTCCCAGGGCACCGCCCGCGCGCAAGATGCGATAGTCTTCCATCAGCAGCGGAATCGCACCGTAACTGACCTTGGTGAGTTCGTAATCCGCTTTCAACGCGGAATTGTTTAAATTTTCGATGTCTTCGAGTTGCACTTTCACGCGCGGCGCATCGGTAAGCAGGCCGCTCGTCAAAGCTGAAAAGATGTACGTGTCGTTCGGGCAGGGCGAATAGGCGAGCGTCAGCGTTTCGTCGGTCACGCGGGCGCCACCAGTGAAAGTAAAGCGGTCAAGATTTGCTGCACCCCTTGCACTCCGGCAGAGAAATCCCAGCGGCTGTTCTTGCGGTCGCACACGATATTGGATATTCCCCGCACCTCCACGGCCGGAACGCCGGCGATCTCCGCGGCGCGCAGCACGGCGAAGCCTTCCATGGTTTCGATACCGACGCCGAATGCCGCGAGCCGCGCCGCGCTGCCGTCGGTCGCCGTCACGCGATGAACGGTGATGCCGCGAACCGCGCGGTATCCCAGTTCGACGAGGCGATCGACCAGCGTCAGATCCGACGTTGCCCGGTTCACGATGGCGGCACCGTCGGGCAGCGCGATCGGCGCGCCCGTTTCGAGATCCAACTCGAGCATTTCGTCGGCCACCACGAGGCCTTCACCGATCTCCGCCATGCCTTCGAACGCGCCGCCGATGCCGGCGCTGACGACCAGGTCGTAGGTGCTCTGCGCGAGTGCGCGCGATACCGCTGCCGCCGCTTCGACGGGACCAACACCCGTCACGAGCAGTTCCACGTGCGGCTGCGGGCGCAAGAACGCCAGCTCTTTCCCGACGGCGCAGGTCACCAGAATCACGCGCTTACGGCACTCCGATGAGTTTGTGCGTTTGCAGCGAGAGCCGCAGACGCCGCGGGTGCGCCTTGATGAAGTCGAGCGCCAGCGCCACGTTCTTGGGCTTGTTGCCTTCCGGTTGAAGCAGCACGGCCTGTGTGTCGTTCGCCTGTGCGATCCACTCTTCAGGGACGCGTTCGTCCACGATCAGTTTGAGTTCGTTCGCGCGCGCAATCATGCGCGCGTCGACGCGTTCCTTCGGCGAGACGCAGAGCCACACGTCGGACGGCAATTCCGTGTAGATCGTTCCGTTCGATTCGATGTGCACGCGCCGCCCGTCGCGCCGCAATGCGTCGATCAGGGCAAGCGATTCGCTTTGCGCCAGCGGCTCGCCGCCGGTGAGAATAACCATGGGGCAATCGCCGCCGGCTTCGCGTACGCGGGCGATGACTTGATCGACGGATGCAAAAAACTTCAGCGAGTAATCGGTGTCGCAGAAATCGCAGGACAGATTGCAACCGGCAAGGCGCACGAAGACCGCGGGCGTTCCGGTGAACGCGCCTTCACCTTGAATGCTGTAGAAGATCTCCGCGAGTTGGAGCATCAGTGCATATCCGCTTTGCGTAACACCGCGCAGGAAGTCGCGGTTTCCCACAGCACCAGTTCGTCGAGCGCCGGCAGCGCGGGCTGCAGCCGCTGCCAGATCCATGCGACGATGTGCTCGCACGTCGGGTTTTCGATGTGGTCGTTGAGCGAGGTGTGGTCGAGCACGTCCAGGATTTCCCGGTGCACCACGGTCCGAAGCGTGTCGAAATCTTCGATCATCCCGCGGGCCGGGCCGTCGGTTCGAAGGGGCCCGCGCAGGGCCACCTCCAGCCGGTACGAGTGGCCGTGGGGCCGGGCGCACTTGCCTAGGTGATAAGGGAGAACGTGCGCCGCCTCGAACCGGAAAAGCTTACGAATCTGCACGTCAGCCCAAGTTCGAGGTAAGCCATCCCGTGAGCCTTCGCATCAACCGCTCGCAACTCGTCGTGACCGCCGTTACGGGCGAGGCGGCGCCTCCGTTGCTCAACACCGGTTTGTACGACGTGAGCCACGAGGGCGAAGCGCTCATCGTGCCCAGCGTGGGCGGCATCAACCTGAACGTGCGGGTGGGCGACGGTGCGTTCGCCTTCATCGCGGATCACATCGAGCCGGGCGTGAGCGTCCGCAACAACGACGACAAGCAAAACCTCTCGCTCAACGTGCTGGCGTGCGTGGGCAACGAAGCCGTGGTGGTGTCGGGCGATGCCAAGGGCGCCCGCGGCCGCGTGACCGGCAAGCACGGCGGCGTCGAGCACGTCATGGTCGATTTCCACCCCGACGAGATGCGCAAGATGGTACTCGGCGACAAGATTCAGATTTGGGCGTGCGGCCTGGGATTGGCATTCGAAGATGCGCCGCACGTCAGGGTCTTCAATGCCGATCCGGAATTCCTGGAGCGCTGGGCTCCGGAGCTGACGAGCGACGGTCGCATGCGCGTGCGTGTCGCGAAAATCGTGCCCGCCGCCGTCATGGGATCGGGTCTTGGGCGCTCCACGGTCGTGCGCGGCGATTACGACATTCAGACGTTTGACGACGCGACCGCCGAAAAGTACGGCCTGCGCGATTTGCGTTTGGGCGACATTGTCGCCATCACCGATGCGGACCACTCGTACGGCCGCATCTATCGTACCGGTGCGCTCGCGGTCGGCGTCGTCGTGCACGGGCGTTCGTACGTTGCCGGGCACGGGCCCGGCGTCACGTCGCTGCTCAGCAGCGGCGAGGGGAAGATCGAACCCGTGCTCGATCCGCAAGCGAACCTTGCGGACATTTTGCAACTGCGCTGATGGACGCGGACCTGCGGCGTGCAAACGCCGTTATCGCCGCGACGCGGCATCTGCAGGCGGGAATAAGCGCGATGCTCGGTGCGCGCAGCATCGACGAACTCGATCGGACGATTCTCGACGTGTTTCCCGGCGCAATCGGATTCGAGCGCGTCGCGCTGCTCACGGCTCCGTCGCTGCATGAATCAGCGCGCCTCGTGCACTTGCTCGGATATCCCGAGTTGGATCTGCAAGGCATTCCAAAAGATTCGCCTCTTGCCGCAGGCAACGTCGTCGACAGCGTTACGACCGGTGAGGAAGAAGACGATCGATTACCGCACCGCGGCGTGCGCGGGGCATATCTGCTCGCGCCGCTCCGCGAGCACGGGCGGATCGTCAACGTTATTTATGCCGATACGCTGCGCGAGGACGTCGAACCGGCGGACGCGGCTGCCGGAGCGGCATACGCGCTCGAAATTGCGGGAATGGTGCGCGCGAATCTTTCGCTTGCCGCCGAGCGCGATCGTCTCGTCGCCGAATTGGATCGCCTCGCGCGTACCGACGCGCTCACCGGGTTACCGAACCGACGAGTGCTCGAAGAGCGCCTCGAAGAAGAATTGCATCGCAGCGCACGCAGCCGCCGTTCGTTTGCGCTCGCAATCGTCGACGTCGATCATTTCAAAGCGATCAACGACACCTACGGGCATCCCGCCGGAGACGAAGCGCTGCAATCTTTTGCCGCGGCGCTTCGCGCCCAGGCGCGGCATGCCGATTTCGTCGCCCGGTTTGCAGGCGATGAGTTTGCGATGATCTTGATCGACGTCGACCCGCCCAAAGCGCGCGCAATTCTGGAACGTATGATCGAGGCGATTCGCGCCATGCGCACCTCCGGCGGCGCGGCGCTTTCGGCCTCGGTGGGTGCCGCCCTGAGTTACCCCGTGGACAGCGCCGAGAGCATCATCGAGCGCGCCGACGCGGCGCTCTACCAAGCCAAGCAGGCCGGCCGCGGACGTGCAATGTTTGCCTGACACAAAAAACAAACTAGAGTGGGTACTTCGGCCCGAAAACTACCCACGACAAAGGTCCGAATGGTTGCGCGGTCGGATACCCCTTTCAGGGAATAAGATGAACGTGAAACATCACCCGTCCGTTGATCTCCTGCCGAAGGACTGGCAACTTCGAAAGTCCGCTCGCCTGCGCGAACGTGCGGAATCGATCATGGTATTGCTCGCGATCGCGACGTTCTGGGTGATCGTCTTCGCGCTCAATTTCTTCGTCGGTCAAGCCTCACAACCGCTGATTCGTTAGTGGCGCCTGCGCGCCGCAGGTTTGCGGAATGCCGCTGCACTCGCCGGTCCTGGTGATATCCCCGTCGGAACGTACGTCAACACGCCGTTCGCGAAGAGATCGTACGCCGGATCGACTTGATGCGGTTCCGTAGACGAGGCCGGTGCCGCAAGCAGTTTATCGATATCTATCACGGCGACGTAGCTGCGATCGTAGTTGAAGACCAGACCGTACAAATCTCCGTTGCCCGGTAAATAGAACGTCGCAGCGACGTGCGGGTCGAGCGCTGAATCGAACGTGTTCCCGTCGGGCGTGTCGGGAAGCGCGGGGATCCACATATACGAGGTGGGCGTCCACGGCGCCGACGGCGCTGCGGCGGGTAGTTGCACCGCGCCGACGCAATCCGGCGATGAGTATTCGCCGCTGATGAACGCGACGTGCTTGGTGGGATCGACGGAGACCGCGTTGGTTTCGCAACCGCTGTCTTCCATTATCGAATTCGTCGTGACGTTCGCGTCCGTGAACGTTCCCGCCGGCGGCGACGCACCTGGGGCGGGCGTGCTGAGTATGGCCGAAGAGAGCGGTATGATCGCGGTGTTGCCGGTGAACTCGTCGAGCGAGATGGCGACGTTCGTGTTGGAGTCGACCGCGCCGGCATCCGGCTCTTGGAGCATCGTGTTCAACGAGGGCGTTATCGCGTACCACGTGCCGCTCGCTACGTCGACCAAGTCCTCTTCTTCGCCGTTCGTCTCTTCTTGCGGCGACCAGATTTGATTGGTGGTGGGATTGTATCCGAAGTTTTCCGCTACGGTTAGCGGAATCGTCGCGCGCACTTGGTTGCCGGTGACCGGATCGTAGAACTCGTAGCCATTCGTCGTGGAAATCAGCACGGCTTTGTCTTGCGGGTCCCATGCGACGCCGCAGATGTAGCATTCGCCCCCGCTGGAGTCAAAGAGCGCGGCTGCATCGGTCGGAATGCTTTTGACGAGGATCGGCGTTCCGCTGGTGAGATCGACGACGTTGACGTTCGCCGGCGCGAGTGCGAACGAAACGCAATAGGCGTAGATGTTCTCGCCGTTCGGTGCGATTGCGCAAGCATCGGGCTGCGGATTGAGCGAGAGCAGTGTCGTTTGCGGCGTAGCCGACGGACTGGGGGTGGGGAGCGTACCGCCCGTGGCAATCGGCACTTGCAGCAAGCCGATCGCGGTGGGCACTTCGGCGAACGTACGACCGCCGAGCGTGACGACGCCGACTCCGCCGCCGCCGTTTTCGATGACTTGCGGCGTGAGCGTTGCGGAGGACACGGTGGTAATCGTTCCGCTCACCGTCGCGGAGATGGTCGCCGACGAGAGCGACGTACTGCCGTCGTACGCAAGCGTCACCGCCGTTCCCGGATCCGAGATCGTCGTCGGCGAGAGCGTCGTATGTCCCGACGCATCGCTGTTGGTAAGCGTAATCGCGGGCGAGTAGCCGCCGGGAGAAATAATCGTCGCACCCGATGCATCCTTAGCCGTGACGGTCACCGGAATGGTCACCGCGCTGCCTGCGTACGGCATGGAGTTTCCAAGGCTGATACTGACCGAGTCCACCACACCGTCGAGCGTAATCGGCACGCTGGTCGGCGCGCTTCCGACCGTGGCGCTCACCGAACCGCTCGCGAGCTTCGAACCGCCGGCGTTCGTGCCCGAATAGAGCGTTACCGCGAAGGTATCGTTGCCGACCGGCGCGGTTACGTTCACAGTGCACGTAATCGTGCCGCTGGACGTGCTGCATCCGCCCGACGATGCGGTGACGTTCGCCGTCACCGACGGCGCCGCGCCGTTTACCGCAATCGTGAGCGATTGCGTGTTCGGTGAAACGTACTTGCCGGTGCGCTGCGCGGATTGCTGCGCAGCAGGCGGAATGGAAATGGTAAAACGCGCGTCCGAGTTTCGCGGGCTGGAACCCGCGTGCGGGAGCGCGGCGCTGCCGCCTCCACCGCAAGCTGCCAAAGTGAGAATGCAGACAGCAACGAACGCATGTTTAACAAACATGCCGCCCTGTATTCTAAGCGACCGAGCGCCAGCCCCGCGGCCCTATCGTAGGCTCTACGGACCAATCGCCGTTAGAGGACGCCTGACGGCCCCATCGCTTCCAGGCGCTTTTTCAGATCTGCGAGGAAACCGCTGGCAACGTACCCGTCCACGACGCGGTGATCCAGTGACAAACACACGTTCATCATGTGCCGGATCGCAATTGCGTCATCGGCGGTGACGACGGGTTTTTTCACAACCGTTTCCATCGTGACGATGCCGGCTTGCCCGCCGTTGATGATAGGCGCCGACGCGTACGACCCGTTGGCGCCGTTGTTGTTGACGGTGAACGTCCCGCCTTGCAGATCGTCCGCGCTGAGTTTGCTGCGGCGCGCGCGATCGATAAGGTCGGCGCTGGCGAGCGCGATGCCCTTGATGGAAAGTTTGTCGGCGTTCTTCACCACCGGAACGACGAGATTGGTCGGTAAGCCGATGGCGATACCGACATTCACGTCCTTCTCCACGAAAATGCCTTCTGCCGCGAACTTCGCGTTCATCAGCGGGAACACGGCCAGCGACTCAACCACCGCGCGAATAAAGAACGGCAGCAGCGTGAGTTTGTAGCCGGTGTCGCGCTCGAACCGGTCTTTTTCGCGCGCACGCCACTTCCACACGTTTGTGACGTCGACTTCCACCATCGACCACGCGTGTGGTGCGGTGTGCTTGCTCTCCACCATGCGTTCGGCGATGATGCGCCGCGCGGAGTTGAGCGGAATGAGCGTGCCGGGAATGGGCTCGCCGTACGTGCTGGTACCGCCGGGTCCCGGTGTTGCCGGAACTTTCGGCGGAGCAGCCGGTGCGCTCGGCACAGCGGGTGCGCCGGTTGCGCCGAAGTTCGTGCCGACGCTGATCGCTTGCCCGACCGCGGCAGCGGGACCCATACGGGCAGCGGTAAGCACGTCCTGCGCGGTCACGCGTCCGTTCGCGCCGCTCCCGCGGAGCGAACGGATGTCGATGTGATGTTCGCGCGCCAGTTTGCGAACCGCCGGCGATGCACCGCGCAGTGCCGCTTCCATCGCGGCACCGTTGCCCGAAGGCGCCCCAGCGTGCCCGTTACTGATGTTTGTTGCCGCGGCGACGTGCTTGACCGGCATTTCGGGCAGATTAAAACCCGGAACCGGCTCAACGTTGGCGCTTCCCGCCATGTCGGTCGCGGACTTCGGAGGCTCGCTCGCCGAGTGCGCAACTTGCGCCGCACCGACTTCGTCGATCACCGCGATCGGCGTTCCGGTTGCGACCGTCGTACCTTCCTGCACGAGAATCTCGCGAATCGTTCCCGTGACCGGCGCGGGAACCTCGGAGTTCACCTTGTCGGTCGAGACCTCGACGAACGCTTCGTATTTTTCGACGCTGTCGCCGGCTTTCTTGAGCCAGCGCTCGACGGTGCCTTCGGTGACCGTTTCGCCGAGCTGCGGCATCGTAATAGTGGTCGCCATGTCTAGCCTTCGTCCTCACACGTGAAAGTGGCGCTTGCAGCGGTCCGTGGATGGAATGGTGTAAGCGCCATCAGAACCTCACCATGTCGCGCATTGCGTCGGCCATCTCGGCCGGCGAGCTCATGTACTCTTCCTCCAGCGGAAGCGCGTAGCCCATCGCCGGAACGTCCGGCGCGCACAGGCGGCGGATCGGCGCGTCCAAATCGAACAGCGCTTCCTCGGCGACCATTGCGCTTATCTCCGCGCCGATGCCGCCGAATTTGTTATCTTCGTGAATGATCAGCAGTTTGCGCGTTTTGCGCACGCTCTCGAGAATCGCTCCTCGGTCCATCGGGCGGATCGAACGCAGGTCGATCACTTCCACGGACATGCCTTCCTGTTCCAAAGCATTTGCCGCTTCAAGTGCCCAGTGCACGTACAGTCCGTACGAAACGACCGTGAGTTGATTGCCGGCTTTCTTCACGTCCGCTTTGCCGATCGGAATGGTGTAGTGTCCGGTAGGCACCTCGCCCTTAATGAGGCGGTACGTCTTTTTGTGTTCGAGGAAGAGCACCGGATCGGGATCGTCGATCGCTGCGTTGAGCAGGCCTTTCACATCGGCCGGGAACGCCGGCGCAACGATCTTCAAGCCCGGCACGTGGTAGAACAGCGCTTCAATCGACACCGAATGCGAAAGTGCGCCGCGCACGCCGCCGCCGTATGGCGTGCGGATGACCAGCGGACACGTATATTCGCCGTTCGAGCGGTAACGCGTCTTCGCCGCTTCGCCGACGATCTGGTTGAACGCTGGATAGATGAAGTCCGCGAACTGGATCTCGGCAATCGGGCGCAAGCCTTCCATCGCCATGCCGATCGCGATTCCGACGATCGATGCTTCCGCGATCGGCGTGTCGATGACGCGCTGCGGGCCGAACTCTTTGATGAAGTCCTTGGTGATGAGGAACACGTTGCCGCGCGCGCCCACGTCCTCACCAAGGATTACGGTGCGTTCATCGTTCTTCATCGCCTCGTACAGCGTCTGACGCACGGCCTCGACGTTGTTGAGGATTTCGGCGGTTTTTTCGGCTACTGCCACGGTTCCCAAGCCCCCTCATAGACATGTTTGTACAGATCCGAAGGCTCCGGGTACGGCATCGCCTCGGCTTTGTCGGTCGCTTCGTTCGTCTCGCGAAGCACGTCTTTTCTCATCGCTTCCATTTCGTCCGCAGTCATGACGCCCGCGTCAAGAAGCACGCGCTCGAAGCGCGGTACCGGGTCGTCCTTGCGGTGCTCGACGACCTCGTCTTTCGTGCGGTACGTCATGTCGTTGTCGTCTGTCGAATGCGCAAGGAAACGGTAACACACGCCTTCGACGATCGACGGTCCGCCGCCGGTGCGCGCGCGTTCCATTGCGCGATGCACGACATCGTACGTCGCGATGGGATCGAAGCCGTCGAACTGCTCGCCCGGCATACCGTAGCCTTCCGCGCGCTTATAGATGTCGGGCTGGCCCATTTGGTGGTGCAGCGGCGTGGAGATTGCCCACTGATTATTTTCAACCAGCATCACCAGCGGCAGTTTGTGAACCGCCGCAAAGTTCATCGACTCGTGCCACTCGCCTTCGCTCGTCGTGCCGTCGCCGCAGGTGACGAGTACCGCGCGCCCCGCTTCGCCGCGATACTTCACCGCGTATGCCGCGCCGACCGCGTGCGGAATATGCGCCGCGAGGATCGACGAGAACGACATCAGGCCGGCTTTTTTCGAAGAGTAATGATTGGGGAATTGCCGTCCGCCGTTGTGATCCGCCGCGCGCGCAAAAATCGAGAGCATGATCTCGTAGGGCGTGAGGCCGATGCCGATCGCCAGGCCGAGATCGCGGTAGTACGGCGCGAGAATGTCCTTGCCGCGATGAAACGCCATTGCGGCGCCGGCTTGCAACGCTTCGTGACCCTCGCTGCCGAGGGCGAACGGAACTTTTCCCTGCCGGTTCAGTTGAAAGCCGCGGTTGTCGAGCTGACGCTGCTGCAGCATGTTGCGAAAGATCGCCTTGAGCTGCTCGTCGGACAGCCCGTGCCGCTCCAGTGTCTTGGGCACTTGAGTGCCGGTTTTTGCCATCAATTTATCCTGTTTTAAAGGCGCTACGCCCGAGGCTCCGCGCCCCCCACTGCGTGGGGCCCCCATGAGGCTCGGGAGGTGGTAAACAAATCGCTCCGTTGCGTCGGAGCGATTTGCCCGTCGCAACTACTGCCATGGTTCCCAAGGGCCTTCGTGCAGCTTCGTGTACAGGTCCTCGGCATGCGGGTACGGCATGGACTCCGCCCGATCCGTTGCTTCGTTCGTCTCGGCCAGGACGGAAGACTTCAACTCCTCTGCCTGCTGCTCGGTCAGTACCCCGTGCTGGATGAGGAAGCGCTCAAATCCGGGGACGGGGTCGAGTTTGCGGCGCTCGGCGACCTCTTCCCGGCTGCGGTAGGTGCGGTCGTCATCGTCGGTCGTGTGAGCCAGGAAGCGGTAGCACTTGGCCTCGACCAGCGTCGGGCCGCCGCCGCGCCGCGCACGGTCCAATGCTTCCTTTGTAGCAGCGTAGCACGCGATAGGATCGAACCCATTCACGACCACTCCGGGGATGCCGTATCCCGCGGCGCGTTTGTGCACGTCCGGCTGGCCCATCTGATGCTCGAGCGGCGTGCTGATCGCCCACTCGTTGTTCTCGCAAAGGAAGACGATCGGCAGCTTGTGCACCGCGGCGAAATTGAGCGACTCGTGCCACTCGCCTTCGCTGGTGCACCCGTCGCCGAACGTGGCGAGCACGGCGCGACCGTGTTCACCGCGATGCTTGAGCGCATAGGCCGCGCCGACGGCATGCGGCAGGTGCGCCGCGATGACGGAACTGATCGTCGAGATGCCCAGGCGTTTGCTGGCGTAGTGGTGCGGAAATTGCCGGCCGCCGCTGTGGTCCGCCGCGCGGCCGAAAAGCGAAAGCAGCACCTCGTACGCCGAGAGCCCGACGCCGACGTCTAGACCCAAGTCCCGGTAATACGGATACAAGATGTCTTTGCCGCGCTCAAATGCCATTGCGGCACCGGCCTGAACCGCCTCGTGCCCCTCACCCGCGGATGCGAACGGAATTTTGCCTTGCCGGTTGAGTTCGAAGCCGCGCGCTTCCAGGCGGCGATGCAGCAGCATCGTGCGCCAGATGGCGATCAGCTGATCGTCGGTGAGGCCGTGCCGTTCGAACGGCGCCTTGGGTGATTTGGTCTTTGGAGCCACAGCGCAGGCTACTCGCCCGCGCCGGAGCGGAAATCCTGCGGCGGCGGCTACTGGATGAGCGGCTGTACGTACAATCTGCCGGCGGCGTAGTCGAACACGAGGTTGAAATTGGCCAGGATATTTCTGCCGAGCAATCCGTCGTAGTCGATCTCTTCGAATTTCGTTCCGCTGGTTACGTCCGCCGTGGCGTCGGCGAAAGCCAGATCGCCGAAATCAAAGCGGCTGAACGTGTATTGCCGGTAGTCGACGCCTTGGCCGGCAATGCCCACCATCTGGCCCATCACGTCGCCCGCGCGGTTGGGCTTGAATTGGCGGAAGAAGTGCGGATACAGCATCGTGTCGTCCGCGCCGAGATCGACGATGAACGCGCCGTCGACGGCGTTGAACTTCGCATGTGCGCGCGGCACCATGTCATCGACTTCAATTGGAATAGCGGTCCAGTCGCCGGACGGCGCGACGCTCGAGGATGGTGCGATCGTCAGCGCGCTTTGCTTGAAATTCACCTCGACGCGCTGCGAGGCGAAGAAATCGCCGCCGAGCAAACCGACGACTTTGCGGTCACCCACCATACGCTCGAAAGGGATCGTGTTGATCGCGACGTTACCGGCGTGCAGCGTTCCGACCGCGAAATCCGGCGCGATCGAACGCCCGATGCTGAAGTCGCCGCTGAACGTTCCTTTGTGCACGTCGATAACGGACAGGCCCAGTTGTCGCGCCACGCTCGCATCGAGCACGATGTTCCCTGCCCCGGAATCCAGTTGAAAATCAAGCCCGCGCCCTTGAATCGTGACGCGTACGATGATGCCGTCCGGCGTGAACTCCGCCGGAATTTGCACCGGCGCATCGGACGGAAGTCCGAACAGTGGCCGCGTCTTGGGAATTGCCAAGTGCATCGCCGCCGGCGCAATGCGTTCGAAGAGTTTCGAGCGCGTGACCGTCGTGTTTTCGGGATGCGAGTCGCTGTACGTTACCGTCTGCGCGAACGTCAACCCGTATTGCGTGGCGTAATCGCCGTAGTCGTACGTCCATGGCAGATTACGGTAGTCGGTCGTTACCACGCGGCGCAGCAAGAACGTTTTCGCGTCGTAATAGCGTTGCTGCACAAGGCCGCTTCGCGGCGCCACCTGTACGACCACGCATGCGGGCTGGGTCGTCGTTACACCGAGCACGCGGACGCCGGAATTTTCGCCGGGCGTGCGGCTGAGCGCGGTGATAAACGGATTCGAAACGGTTTCGAAATCCGAATCGAGCGTAACGACACCGTTCTCGTCTTGCGACCAGTTCGTGCCTTTGTATGATCCATTCGCCCACGTAAACGCGCCTTCACGTTCGGTTTCCATGAACCCGAGCGGGGCCTCGTACACGTCGATGGACGTCGTGGAATCGCCGCGCGTTCTTTCGTATACCGAGTGGTACGCACCCGGCTTGAGGTGGCCGCGGGCCGCACGGGCCTTCGCAAAAACCTGCTGCGCTGTAAGTGAAGTAGGAGTATATGTTTGCGCAGCCTGTGCCGAAGAAACGGCAAATACGACTGCGAGTATAGTCGCCGACACCCAGATACGCATGGCCGGATTTTCTGACTTCCCGTGGAACGGCCCTACGTCATGATTGCAGCGGTCCCCGTGCCCATGGAAGAACTCAGCCGCCATCGGCGCCATTTCCACATGCATCCGGAGCTCTCGCTCAAGGAATTCCAGACCGCTGCGTACATCGAACGCGAACTGCGCGCGCTCGAATTGGACGAGATTCGCACGGGCATCGGCCAGACCGGTGTGCTGGGCACGCTTCGAGGCGGACGGCCGGGACCGGTGACGCTGCTTCGTGCGGACATCGACGCGCTGCCGGTTACGGAGACAGCCGACGTTCCGTACAAGTCAACTACGCCCGGCGTGATGCACGCGTGCGGACACGATGCGCATATCGCGATTCTGCTTTGCGCCGCGAAAGAACTGGCGCGCCGCCGCGCGGACGTGCCGGGGACGCTGGTGTTCTGCTTTCAACCGGGCGAAGAAGGTTATGCCGGTAACAAACTGATGATCGAAGACGGCGCGCTGGAGAATCCGCACGTAGACCGGTGCTTCGCGCTGCACGTGTTCAGCGGATTGGAGGCCGGCAAGATCGGTGTGCGTGACGGCGCTTTTTTTGCCTCGTCGGATGAGTTCCACTTGACGATTCGCGGCAGAGGCGGCCATGGCGCGATGCCGGAACGCGCAATCGACCCGATTGTCGCCGGCGCACATTTCGTGACGATGCTGCAAACCATCGTCAGCCGCGAGATTGCGCCGAAAGATCCCGCCGCGTTTACCGTCGGCAAATTTCACGCCGGCTCCACGTTCAACGTCATTCCGAACGAGGCCGAGATGGAAGGCACGGTGCGCAGTTTCGATCGCGACGTGCGCGAGGGCATGCCGGAGCGCATGGAGCGCATCATCAAAGGGTTGGCGCAAGCGATGCGCGTCGAGTACGAAATGAAATACCGCTACGGCTATCCGCCGACCGTGAACGACTCGTCGATGAATCAGATCGTTCGCGAAGTGGGCGAGGCGGTGTTGGGCGCTGGTAACGTCGTGTATCCGCACGAGATCGTGATGTGGGCGGAAGACATGGCGTACATGCTGGAAAAACGGCCGGGCGCGTATTTCCTGGTCGGCGCGCGAGGACCGGAGCGCGGCACGTTCCCGCAGCACAGCGCGAGCTACGACATCGACGAGCGCGCGCTGGAAGTCGGCTACAAAATGATGCTGGGTTTAGGCCTGCACGGCACATTTTAGCCGCAGTGTCGTTGCTGCTGTCCTTGTGTGCCTTAGCACACGGCGGACATCAGCACGGCTAGCTGCGGGAGTTGATATCGTTCTGAATCGCTTCTTTGGCCTTGTCGGCGGCTTCTTTGAGTTTTTGCGCGCCGACGCGCAGAAATGCGCCAAGTTGCGATGCCGCTTCCTCGGCCTGAACCTGCGTTTGTTTAATCGCTTCCTGCATCTTGGCTTTTTGGTCGTCGTTCATCGTTATTTCTCCGTTACCGTGAGCACCCAGCGGATTGCGCGCGCATACTGATCCAGTTCCTTGACCGTCCGTTTGAGCCATCCGGCCGCCGCATCGTCTCGTCCACCACTACCGGCCGGGTGCGGCAACTGTTTCGCGTAGGTCAGCGCCGCTTCGAGTTGCTCCTCGATGTGCGGCCATACCGTGCGCAGCGTCTGCTCCGATGCGTCGGGCAGGCGATCGATGATCGGCGGCGCCGCCATATCGGCATGCGAGAGCGCGAATTCCAGGCGCGCGAGCGAGTATTCCGAACCCACGCGGATGAACGAAGCCAGCAACTGAACGAGGCGCACTTCCACTAGGGGGGCGCACTTCCGTAGCGGCGAAAAGCGGGCCTTGTTTGCTGCCGATCTTGTAGGAGAGTGCAAGCGTGGATTCAAGCGTGGGAGATTTCCGGCGGTACGTTATCGTGGGGAACGGATTTGCCGGGACCACGGCTGCCGAGCAACTGCGCAAGCACGATCCGTCCTGTTCGATAACGCTCTTTACGGACGAGCCGTACACGCTTTACAACCGTATCGCGCTGCCGCCGCTCCTGCGCAAACAGGTGACCAAGGAAAAGGTCATCATGCGCGACCTCGCCTGGCATGAAAAGCACAACATCGACTTGCACTTGGAAACGCGCGTGGAGCGCGTCGTTCCGCAGGAGCGCATCGTTACCGCGAACGGCACGTCGTACCCGTACGATGCGCTGCTCATCGCAACGGGCGGGCGTCCCAACCGCCATCCCGCTTCCGGCGCCGACGGTGCGAACGTCTATAACTTTCAGTACATGGACGACACGCTCGCCATATCGGAAGCGCTGGAAAGCGCAAAGGCGGGCGTATCCATCGGTGGCTCATTCATCGCTTATGAACTGGCCGAAGCGTTCATTTCGCGCAAGGTCGAGACGCATTGGATCATGCGAGGACCGCGCGTTCTACACCGCATGCTCGACGAGATCGCGGGTTCGCTCATCGACGAAGCGGCCAACAACGACGGCGTGCACATGCACTACGGAGACGAAATCAGCGAGTTCGTGCGCGACAACGGCGTCGCGACCAAAATTCGCTTGAGAAGCGGCACCGAAATCGAAGCGCAAGTTTTCGGCGTGGGCCTGGGGCTGACGATGAACACCGATCTGCTCGAAGGCTCCGGCGTGGAAACCAGTAAAAACGGCATCCTGTGCGACGATCGGCTGGAGACGAACGTCAAGGGCATCTTCGCCGCCGGCGACATCGCGGATTTCTACGATCCGATTCTGGAGATGCGCTACCGCATGGGCACGTGGAACAACGCCGGCGCGCATGGCAAGGTGGCGGCGCAGAACATGATGGGCAACAACGTCGCGTACGACGACGTGCCGGAATACTCGAGTCTGCTCTTCAAGGGGCAAACGATTACCCAGTTCGGGTTGTCACCTGAATACCGCGCGGACATTGAAACGGTCTTCGCGGTCGATCGTGAGAAGAAGTGGTATCGCGCGCTCTACTTCTGGGATCATCGTTTGGTCGGCGGGTGCTTCATGGGCAAAGGCAACCGCAGCGGCAAACGCAAGTACATCGACACGATCAAGAGCAAGCAGCACTTTCCGAAAGACGAATGGAACGCGATGCTCGAGTGGACGCACGACTAAGAGGCGAGGATGCGCGCGAGTTCGGCAACGCCGCGGCGAATTTCGGCTGGGCTGACCGCCGCAAACCCCAACTGCACGCCGTTTTTATTCAGCGGCGCTCGGCTAAATGCGTCGAGCGCGGTGAGATGAATGCCGCGTGCCCGCGCGCGTTCTTGTACCACCGCTCCCGGAATATCGGCAGGCAGCCATGCAACGGTCTGCAGGCCGGCTTCGATCGGCGAAATCTCCATAACGCCGGAGAGCCGGCTGCGAACCGCTTCCAGCAGTACCGAAAGGCGCTCGGCGTAAATCTCGCGCATGCGCCGCAAATGGCGCGCAAAATATCCGCCGGTGATGAATTCGCACAGCACCGCTTGATCGAAAAGTTGCGCATGGCGGCTCGTAATCGACTTTATCGCCACGAACCGATCGATCAGATCTTCCGGTGCGACGATGTAACCCAAGCGAAGTGACGGAAATAGCACCTTGTTGAAACTACCGGCGAAGATCACGCTTCCGCTTCGGTCCAACCCCTGCAACGCCGGCACGGGGCGGCTCGAATAGCGGAACTCGCTGTCGTAATCGTCCTCGAAAATCAGCGCTTCGTTGCGCTCCGCCCACTCGAGCAGCGCAAGTCGCCGCCGCAACGTCATGGTTACGCCGAGCGGCGCTTGGTGCGCCGGTGTTACGAAGACCAGTCTTGCGCCGCGCATCGCCTGCTCGTCGACGCGTAAACCTTCGTCGTCCACGGGCATGGGGACGATCGTTGCACCGCTCGCTTCCAACGTATTCGCGGCGCCGGGATAGCCGGGATCTTCGACGCATGCGCGGTCGCCCGAATCGAGAACGACACGTGCCGTTATATCGATCGCTTCCTGTACGCCGGAGACGATGAGCACCTGATCCGCCGTGCATTTGACGCCGCGCCAGGAATTGAGATAATCGGCGACCGCTTCGCGCAGCGGTGCATAGCCGATGGGGTCGCATCCTACGAGCATGTTGGCCGGAGGGTGACGCGCGATGCGGGCGGCCAGCGCAGCCCACTGCTTCATCGGAAACAAATCGACGGCCGGTAAATTCGCGCGAAACGCCCGCATCGGCTGCGCTTCGAAGTTCGGCTCGTAGCGTACGCGGCGCGCGTATTCGGACAAGTGCCGCCGCGGTGTACGGCGCGGTGCATGCTTGCCTGTACCGCGCGACGCGCGCAGAAGATCGTCAGGTAGAATTTGGCTGACAAATGTGCCCGAACCGGTGCTGCCCTGCAGGTAGCCCTCGGACTTGAGCAACTCGAACGCATTAACGATCGTGCCGCGAGACAGCTTATAGCGAGTGGCCAGTTCGCGCGTTGACGGTAAGCGCGTGCCCGGACGCAGACGGCCGTCCAAAATCTCGCCGCGAAGGGCGTTATACAGCCACTCGTAGGCGGCGCAGTCCGCCGGCTGCGGCGGCAGCGTCAATTCGAAGGCGCCCGATTGCTTAGCCATTGAAGTGGTATGTTCAAAGAATGGTAAATGGACCTGCAGGTCAAGTCCACTTTCCGATATATTCAATGCATGGCCATGCGATTTCGTGACGCCGTCGTCCCCGCGGTCTACGCCGGCATGTGTTTGATTTGGGGGACCACATGGCTCGCAATCAAAATCGGACTGCATTCGGTGGGTCCGCTCACCGGCGTGGGCTTGCGTTTCTTGATTGCGGGTGTGCTGTTGTTCGCCGTAGCGGTCGCGCGCCGCGAACTGCGGCCGCTCCGTGATCTACCGTGGAAATTGATCGCCGTTTGGGCCGTGTTTACTTTTACCTGCGATTACACGCTGCTCTACGTTGCAGAAACGCACGTCGATTCGGGCTTGACATCGGTCCTCTTTGGCACCCTGCCGTTTTTCACGTTCGGCTTCGCGCGTTTGCTTGCGGGAGAGCGCGTAAGTCCGCGAGTCGCGGTGGGTTCCGTCGGCGCGTTCGCGGGCGTCGCGATCATCTCGCTCGGTGGCGGCGTACACGGTTCTCCGCTCTACGCGCTTGCGGCAATAGGTGCAGCCGTTGCGGCCTCGTTCGCAACTGCCTATACGAAGCGTGCGCCGGCGGCTGCGCCGCTTTCGTCGCTGCCGTATGCAATGACCATCGCGGGCGTCGGTATTCTTATCGCGGGCTTGGTGTTCGAGCGCACCGATTGGCATGCTGCGCTCAGCCCGACATCGATTGGCGCGGTGCTCTATTTGTCCGTCGCCGGCAGCGGCATTGCGTTCTTTTGCATGCTGTGGTTGCTGGAACGGCTCCCCGCCGGAACGATCGGCATGTCGTCGCTGACATTTCCCGTCATTGCGATCACCGTTGGCGTATTCTTCGGCGGCGAGCATTTCGGCGCGCGCGATTTGTTCGGTTCAGCGCTGGTTATTGCCGGGATGGCAATTGCGCTGGTTCCGGTCAGGAGCGGCGTACCGCTCCTGCTTGGATCCCCCGCACGTCTTAGACGCTGACGGTCGTACCTCGTGCGGCGACATTCGCGACCCACGTGTATTTCGCGCGCACCAGATCGCAGAGCGCTTGCGCCGATACGGGATCGCCGTGGACGGCGTAAAAGTGCGGTTTAGTGGGACACGTGTCGAACCATTGCTGGATCTCGTTCTTGTCGGCATGCGCGCTATAACCGGAGATGAGTCCGATGGCCGCGTGCACCGGCAGCGTATCGCCGTAGATGCGGATCGTTTCGGCTCCGTGCGTCAGGAAAAATCCAAGCGTCCCGGCGGATTGGTAACCCACGAACAGCAGCGTCGCGTGCGGGTCGGAGATGTGGTTGTAGATGTGGTGCAGGACGCGCCCGCCCGCTGCCATGCCGCTGGCGGAAACGATGATGTGCGGCCCTTTGACGTTATTGATCGCTTTCGATTGTTCCGTTTCCACCGCGATCGTCAGGTGTTGGCAGCCGAACGGCGTACCGTCGGTGTCGAATTGTACCGGCTTGTGCGCGCGCGGAAATTTCTCGAAAATATCGTCGACGTGCGCGGCCATGGGGCTATCGAGAAAGACGGGAACCTTGGCGATCGTTTCGTTCCTGCGCTGCAGTTGCCCGATCGAAAACAGCAATTCTTGCGAACGCTCCACCGCGAACGCGGGGATGACGATTGCGCCGCCGCGCGCGATGCCGCGTTCGAGCGTTTGTTCGAGCATTCCAAGCGCGTCCGGCGGGTGCACGCGATCGCCGTACGTCGATTCGCAGATCAGCGTGTCGGCATGACCCATTGGCGAAGGATCGTACAGGAGCGCACGATTGTAGCGGCCGATGTCGCCGGAAAAGACGACGGTACGATCGTCAATCGTGAGTTCGACGAACGCCGAACCGATGATATGCGCGGCGTTCTTGTAGACCGCTTTCATTCCCGCAACGTCGAAGGGCGTCTCCAACGCTACCGGCTTGGTCATTTGAATGGTCCGCTGCACATCGGCCTCGTTGTAAAACGGGGGCGGTGCGTAGTGATCGTTGTGCATCCCGCGCTGGTGCAAGTGCGCTTGCAGATGCACGGCGTCTTCCAGCACGATGTTCATGAGCGCGCGCGTCGGCGGAGTCGCGAAAATCGTGCCGCGAAATCCGTCGTGCACGAGTTTTGGCAGATAACCGACGTGATCGATGTGGCCGTGCGTAATGACCACGGCTTCAATGTCCTTCGGCGCAACGGGCAGCGGAATGCTGTTGAGCGCGGTGATATCCGCGGTTCCTTGAAACAATCCGCAATCGACGAAGACATGCCGTCCATTGCGCGTCAGCAGATGTTTGCTTCCGGTGACGGTTCCGGCGGCGCCGACAAACGTTAATTCAGCCACGTGTCTCCTGTAATATCCGTCCGCGCGGGCGCAGCGGCGGCATGGGCGGTCCGCTTGGTGCGCGATCGAACGCTTTGGCGCTCGGCATCGAACTTGCGGTGTACGTCTCCAGGCAGCGGTCGACGAGTTTCTCCGGATCCGCATCGGCAACGATTGTGGAACCGGTGCTCTTGCGAACCATCTCGGCGATCTTTTCAAACTCGTTCGATATTCCGCCCGAGTCGCGCAGAATGCCGATGAGTTTGCCTTCGTCGTACGCGATGCAGAACTCGCCGAGCGTTCCGCTTCGTCCGCCCACGAAGAGCACGAAATCGGAACTGTGGATGTTTTCGGTTTCGCGCCCCATCAAGCCCGAACCGGTGAACACCATCGTCGTGTACGGCTGAAGCGGAGAACCGTACACGTTTACGTGTTCTTCGGGCGAGAGTGCGGGCGACACACCGAGGCTTACGCCGCCGGCTTCATGCGCGCCCAGCACCGCGGCGTGCGGCAAACCCGGGCACGCGCCGGTAACGATGGTGCAATCGTGTTCGGCGATGCGCCGTCCCAAACGCCGCGCGAGTGCGAGCTCCGCGTCGGTGATTGCGCCGCCCGCCGAACCCATGACACCGATCTGTATTTTCATTTGGAAAGGCGCTTCGGCCTAGCCGCCGCGCCCCCCATCGGAGATGGGGCCCCCGTTGGGCCCGGCAGGCGGAAAGCGAACTGCTCTGTTACGACAGAGCAATTCGTTTCTTGCAAAACGAAATCTGGACGTGCAAACATGATCGCGGTCCTCCGGCGACGCATACGTTCGTGTGGAGAATTACGACAACCTACAGGCGCGCTGGAAAGCGCTGCGTGCGGCCAGGAATATTGCGGTGCGCGAAGTGGCATGCATTGGCGCCCCGCGTACGCTGCTGTGCGCGGATTTCGGTGAATCGCGATCCGAAGTCGTCGCGCTGGCCGCGGGCGTTCACGGCGACGAACCCGCCGGCCCGTGGGCGTTGCTCTCGCTGGTGGAAAGCGGCGAGTTGGATCCGCGTTATGCGTATCGCGTCTGGCCGTGCACGAATCCCAGCGGATACGCGAGCGGTACGCGCGAGAACGCGGAAGGTTTCGACGTAAACCGCAGTTTCGGCAAAGGTGGTCAAACGCCCGAAGCGCGCGCTATCGTCACGGCAAACCGCGATCGCAAATTCGCGCTCTCCATCGATCTGCACGAGGACTGTGACGCCGTCGGTTTTTATTGTTACGAATACGGCGAGTGCGACCTTGCGCGCAGCGTCGTCGACGCGGTCGCAACAGCCGGTTACGCGGTGCTCGACGACGGAATCTTGCGGCCGCGCGAGGCGGATGAAATCGAGGCCATCGGCGGCTTGTCGTACACGCTCTCTATCATCCGGCATGCCGCGCGGCGTGCCCTAACCGTCGAAACGCCCGTTGGGCTGCCGCTCCAAGCGCGCGTGACGATTCACAGGATTGCGGTAAAGGCAGCCATTGCGGCGCTTGCGAAGCTACCGCCCCATGGCTGAACGCGATTCCCTCGAGGTTGACGTCCTTTTCGTCGGTGCGGGCCCGGCAAGTCTAGCCGGCGCCATCCGCCTTATGCAGCTTGCCAAACAGGCGGGCAAAGAGCTTGAAGTGCTCGTTATCGAGAAGGCGGGCGAGATCGGAAATCACGGTCTTTCCGGCGCCGTCATGGATCCGAAAGCGCTTGACGAACTGCTTCCCGATTGGCGCAACGAAGCACCGGTGGAATCACCCGTAACGGGCGATCAACTGTGGCTGCTCACCGAAAACGGACGCATCAAAGCTCCGATCGTCCCGCCGATGATGAACAACCACGGCAAGTACGTCGCCTCTCTGCAAAAGATCGTCAAGTGGATGGCGGAAAAGGCCGAACAAGCGGGCGCGCAAGTCTTCGGCGAGTTTCCCGGCCAGGAACTGCTGTGGGACGGCGATCGCGTCATCGGCGTGCGTACCGGCGACAAAGGCTTGGACAAGCACGGCAATCCCAAGCCGAATTACGAACCGGGCGCGGATATCTTCGCAAAGATCGTCGTGCTCGGCGAAGGGCCGCGCGGGACGCTCACAAAGCAGGCGATACCGCGTTTGAATCTCGACGAAGGCCGCGAACCGCAAGTGTATGCCGCGGGCGTAAAAGAGTTGTGGCAATGCGCACCGGGCAGCGTGCAAGCCGGCAGCGTCATTCACACGATGGGCTATCCGCTGCCCAACGACACGTTTGGCGGCGGCTTCATCTACGGCATGGCGAACGACGTCCTCGACATCGGCTTCGTTACCGGTCTCGATTACAAAGACCCGACGACCGATCCGCACAACGTCTTCCAACTGTTCAAAGCGCAGCCGGCGGTTCGCAAAATGCTCGAAGGCGCAAAATTGCTGCGCTATGGCGCAAAGGCGATTCCCGAAGGCGGACTGTACGCGATGCCGCGCTTTTACGGCGACGGTTTGCTGATTGTCGGCGACTCGGCGGGATTTCTCAACGGCATGCGGCTCAAGGGCGTGCATCTCGCGATGAAGTCCGGCATGCTCGCGGCGGAAACGGCGTTCGAGGCGGTGCAGGCAGGAACGTTCGACAGCGAACGTTTGTCGACGTTTGAAACGAAATTCAAAGCATCGTGGGCGTACACGGAACTGCACACCGCGCGTAATTTTCATCAAGGATTCAAGAACGGGCTCATCAACGGCATGCTGAATACGGGCCTGGGCATGTTTACCGGCGGACGTGGTTTCGGCATCTCGGATCGCCTGCGGGGCGAACCAGGATTCGAGCGCATGGAAAAGCGCGGCTACAAACCCAAGGAATCGCGGCGCGCTGCGATCGACAACGTGGTCACGTTCGACAAACTGACCGACGTCTTTAACAGCGGTACGATGCACGAAGAAGATCAGCCGTGCCATCTCAAAGTCGCCGACACGAACATCTGCCGCGATCGCTGCACGGTCGAGTACGGCAATCCGTGTCAGTACTTCTGCCCTGCGAAAGTCTACGAACCGATGTTCGAGAAAACGAACGGCAACGTTTCGGGCGAACTCGTGATCAACTTCACCAACTGCGTGCACTGCAAGACCTGCGACATCGCCGATCCCTACCAAATCATCACTTGGGTGCCTCCGCAAGGCGGCGAGGGCCCGGTCTACACCGGCATGTGAGCGGCGTTTAGCCGCTAAGTTTACGCAGAAAACGCGTGCCGGCCGAAGTGGGATTGGCGGCGGCACTGTTGGTCAGAATGGCTATCGCCAGCTGCTTGGATGGAATCATTCCAAGAAACGAGGTGTAGCCGCCCGCTTCTCCGTTCTTCCAAACCAGTTGCGGCTTGTTGGGAGTAGGCGGTAACTGCCAGGCCAAACCCATCGTATTTCCGGCGTCGCCGTACTTGGCCCCGTCCCAGTGGACTTGCTGCGTGAAGTTCAGTGCAGTCTGCAGTGCCGAAGAGACACCCTTCAGGACGCCCAGATTCGCCTTGAGAAACGTGAGAAGATCGCGAGCGTTCGATTTTAGGTCGGCGGGTGTGGGCAGTTGCGAACCGTCTTTTCCGTAACCCGGCACACTTACCGCAACATCGGCGCCCGTGCTCGAGAGCGCCAGCGGCCCGGTGATAACTTCGGAAAGGAGTTTCGGATAGGTGCTGTCCGGATTGCTGTTCGAGTCCGCCACCGCAAATCCGAGTGTGACAAAAGCCCAGTCGGAGTAATTCCAGCACGTGCCCGGTTGCTGACCTGAACACTTATTGCCCGTCGTGGCTGAGTTGTCCCACGATATCCACCACTGCGTTTGATCGCTCGGTGGAGGCCCTCCGCTGAACAGCGTGTCGTCTTTTTCGATCGAGATGAAATCCGGAAACGACGACGTGTGCGTCGCGAGTTCACCCAACGTAACGTTCTTGATGGCGGTACCTTGCTGCTCCACACTCGCCGGAAGATATTGAGCGGCCGCGTCGTTCAGCGTACGCGCAGGAGCGGTGCCGGTGCACTGCGCCGCCAGCAGCGTCGCTGTAAAAACCTTCGTATTCGAACCGATACCGTACACGGTCGTATCATCGTACGCAGTCGACGTTTTGCCGAGCGCGTAACTGCGATAGAGTTCCGTTCCGGACACGTACATCGCCACGGACACGGCCTGCGCCGACGCCAAATATCTGCTTGCCAGCGTATCCATGTAGGTAGCGGGATCGATCGTACCGCCGAGCAGGGCGCCGCCGGGCGGCGTTGGTGCCGCTGCGAGCGCTTGCGCTGCGCCGCCGGAGCACGCATGGAGAACACTCGCCGACGAACCGGCGATTAGAAGCGACCCTGCGGTGCGAAGCAGAGTGCGCCGAGACGGTTGCCGCATATGCGCATACTTGCTTGTGGGGCGTTCAGGTCCTGTGCTGCGAAACTCGGCCGCCCCGCGCGCCGGTTAAAACGGACGTGGCTCGCCGCGTGGATTTCTCGCTCGTCGTCGTCGTGCTGATGCTGCTCTTTTGCGGCGCCGGCATGTACGAACTCGTCCGCGAGTACCCCAATGCGGGGCGCGGCATGCTCATCTTCGCGCGCGAACAAAAGGACCTGTTTATCGACTCGGGCCTGGTCGCGCAGTCGTACCACGTTCGTGCGGACCCGAGCATTTCGCGCGAGCTCCGCTTGCAAACCGTTATCGTTGGTACGCGCAGTTCCGATCGCGAGGGATATTTGGGCGCGGGCGTGATCGTCGGCAAGAAAGACGGCATGCTGGCGATCGTCACCGCAAAGCATATCGTCGAGCACCCTGGGCGCCAGTTCGTGGTGTTTCCCGAATTTACGGGGCGCTTCGTCTCGCGTGTGATCGCCGATCCGCGACACGATCTCGCAATCGTATTCGCGCGGCCGTTCACCGGCTCGTCTTATCGAATTGCGCGCATTGCGCCGTCGAGTTTCCTGAGCGGTCAGCGCTTCGTCGTTATGGGGCATCCGGGCGATGAGAGTTGGGTTGCCTCGCCGGGCGTCGCCGAAAGGCACCTGCATACCACGCTGCTATTTTGCCCAACCTGCGATCGCGGTGATTCCGGCGCGGGTGCGTTCGACGGCGCAGGTTACCTTCGCGGCATCGTCGTGACGAAGGCCATCATGATCGCGCCGTCCGCCACCGATGGAAGCGACTTTCGTCTTACGGCATTTCAGATCGAACAGCCGCAGGCCGTTCGCGCGCTCATACGGCGCGCTTTGAAGCACTAACGCGCTGCAACAGCGAACACGCAGCCTGATGGGGTCGTTCGAAAAAAGCGGCGACGTCGCAATCATCGGCGCGGGAATCATCGGACTGGCGGTTGCCTTCGAATTGGCCGGCCGCGGGGCGACCGTCCGTGTGTACGATACGCATGAACCCGCGAAAGCCGCATCCTGGGCCGCGGCGGGAATGCTCGCGCCGCGCACCGAGGAATTGGCCGACGACGCGCTTCGCGAGTTGTGCGAGTATTCTCTGTCGCTGTATCCCGAGTTCGCGCAAAACGTGCACGAAGCCGGCGGGGTCGACCCGCACCTGCGATTGGACGGCATACTGCACGCGGCATACTCGCAAGAATCTTTCTCGCGGCTGCGCGAATGGCATGAACGCCTGCAAGCGCAGGGCCATCGTGCAGAGTTGTTCCTGCGTGAAGACACGCTGCGAGCGCAGCCCGCGCTCGGCAAGCACGTTGCCGGCTCGCTGCTCGTGCATGGCGAAGGACAGATCGACAATCGCCGTCTCGGGCGCGCGCTGATCGCCGCATGCGCTGCGCGCGGCGTGCGCGTGCAAACCGGCGTGCAATCGCTTTACGTTGCGTGCGATGCGCGGCGCGTTCTCGGCGTCAAAACAGATCTCGGCTACGTCGCAACCGATGCGGTGGTTAATGCCGCGGGCGCGTGGGCCGCGCAGGTGGAAGGCGCGCCGGAAAACTGCCGGCCGCACGTCTTTCCGATCAAAGGCGAGATGCTCGCGATCGAAATTCCCGTCGGCTTCGTGCGCCACACGACGTGGGTACCGCGCGCATATCTGGTGCCGCGCGCCGATGGACGGCTGCTCGTTGGAGCAACGGCACAAGACGCAGGCTTCGACGCTCGCGTGACGGCCGGCGGCATCGAGGCATTGCTGCACGCCGCCGTCCAGGCGTTGCCGGCGCTGCGCGATTTCACGGTGAGCGAAACGTGGGCAGGTCTACGTCCGGCCACGCCGGACGAACGTCCGTTTCTCGGCGGCACGGCGTTACAAGGCTATTTCATGGCGTGCGGTCATTACCGCAACGGGATCCTGCTCACACCGGCAACGGCACGGCTGCTGGCCGATGCCGTTGAAGGCGTGCACGCGCCGTCCGACGCATTCGCACTAGGGAGATTCGCAGTCCGGTGAAGGCAACGATCAACGGAGAGCAACTCGAACTGCCCGAAGGATTGACGCTCGCCCAACTGCTCGCGCACGTGCGGGCCCCCGAGAGCGGCATCGCCGTCGCGAAAAACGATCGCGTGGTTCGCCGCTCGGCGTTTGCCGACGAACGCGTGAACGACGGCGATCGCATCGAGATCATTCGGGCCGTGGCCGGCGGTTAACCGGCGAATAGGAACCAACATGAACGACCTGCTGAAAATCGGAAAATACGAATTTACCTCGCGCCTCATCGTCGGGACGGGCAAATATCCGTCCGTCGAAATGATGCAGCAAGCGCACCAGGCCAGTGGAACACAGCTCGTCACAGTGGCGATCCGCCGCATCAACTTGGACGAGCGCAGCGGCAAAACGCTGCTCGACTACATCGACCGCAACGCGTACACGATTTTGCCGAACACCGCCGGATGTTACAACGCCAAAGAAGCGGTACTGACGGCGCAACTCGCGCGAGAACTGCTGGATACCGATCTGATCAAACTCGAAGTGATCGGCGACCCGCAAACGCTGTATCCCGACACGCGCGAAACGCTTGCCGCCGCCGCTCAACTGGTCAAAGAAGGCTTTACGGTGCTGCCGTATATCATCGACGATCCGGTGGCGTGCAAACGGTTGGAAGAGGAAGGCTGCGCGGCGGTGATGCCGCTGGCGGCGCCAATCGGCAGCGGCCTTGGCGTTTGCAATCCATATTCGATACGCATCATCAAGGAACGCGCGAACATTCCGGTGATCGTCGACGCGGGCGTCGGCACGGCGAGCGATGCGGCGGTTGCAATGGAACTCGGCGTAGACGCTATTTTGATGAACACCGGCATCGCGACCGCGAAAGACCCGGTTGGTATGGCTCGCGCAATGAACTATGCGGTGCAGGCGGGGCGTCTGGCGTTTCTCTCCGGGCGCATGGAGAAACGGTTGTACGCAAACGCGTCGAGCCCGATGCAAAATCTCATTTCCGTGCAGCAGACGTAACGCGCGTGAGCGAACTCTCCGTGGAAGAACTCGCGCAATGGCGCGCGAGCGGGAAACCGTTTGTGCTGCTGGACGTTCGCGAACCGTTCGAATTGCACGCCGCATCGCTGCCGGATGCACTGCATATTCCGATGCGCGAGATTCCCGCGCGCATGAACGAATTGGATCGCAGCGTGGAAATAGCGGTGCTCTGCCACCACGGCGGACGCAGTGCGCGAGTCGCGCAGTTTCTCGCGATGCAAGGCTTCGTCAGCGTTCATAACGTCGCCGGCGGAATCGACGCGTACGCCACACGCGTCGATACATCGATCGCGCGTTACTGACTTCTCGTCGCGCGCACGTACCAGTGTACCGCGCCGCGCAGCTCGTGCGCATGCGCCCATGAGCCCACGACATCGTCGACGCCCCGTTCCTCGATCGCCTCGATCGTGAAGCGGGATGCAAGCAGCGCACGTAACGAGGCTTCGTCGAAATACGCGTGCGCCACGCCGGCTTCGTCGCCGTCCTGTTGTGCGAACGTGCCGGCGTCGATGCGCGTGCCTTGTCCGTAGCGCGCGTCGCGCGTTGAGCCGAACGTCGCATACAGCGGTGCCCCGCGGCGCAGCGCATCGCCGATAGCGTTGGCCAGAACGGCGATTTCCGCGCGAGTGCCGTGCAGCAGCCCGTGCGTGCTCAGCGCCGCGTCGAACGACGGTTGCACCGTAAAGGCGTGAACGCGCTCGTCCGCAATCGCGAACACGGTCAAGCCGGCGCTTTCGAGTGCCACAGTGTTGCGTCCGGTTCCCGCGCCGATTTCCAAGACGCGCGCGTTCGGCAGCGTCTTCAGGCGGCCGATCAGCGCCACGGCAAGCGGATGAGCGCGGCGGAGGTTCGTGTCATGCGGCGAAGGAGTATTCATGCGGTCGCTGCCTCTGATTATTGTGGTCGGCGCGAATGACCTTGCCCTGCGCGTGTGCGAAGAACTCTGCGCGACGAGCGGTCATGAGGTGGTGGTTCTCTGGGAGCCGCATCCGCAAGCCGAAGGCGCCGTGCGCGCGATGGGCGCGACGTTCTGCGGGCATCCGCCCAACGACTACACGTCTTTGGACGTGGTCGGCGTGCGCGACGCCGCATGCATTATCCCCGTTTCCGAAGACGACCGGCTGAATCTCCAGGTTGCGCTCAAGGCACGCGATTTGAACCCGGATATCCGTGTCGTGCTGCGGCAGTTCAATCGCGCGCTCGGACGCAAGATCGAACAGAACCTTCCCAACTGTACGGCCATATCGCCCGCGACGCACGCCGCCGCCACATATGCGGCGGCCGCAGTCGATCCGGCGTGCGTGTATGCCGTGCAGTTTCCCGCGCTCTCCGGCCCGCTCGTCGGATTTTCCGAGCGCCGCGCCCACGACTTCGGACTGGACGACTGCACCGTCGCCGAGGCCGAACGCCGCCTCGGTGTTCGCGTTGTCGCGGTCAACGGGCGCATCGCGCCCGAAGCGCCCGATACGATCCGGCGCGAGGACACCGTCGTGGCGTGCGGGCCGATGCTGCCTTTGCAAGAATGCTGGCCGCGCCGCAACGGTGCGGCAAAGAAACGTGGCCGCGCGCGCACGTCCATGCGTGACCTGCTGCGCGGCGCGACGCGCGTCGATTCGCTGCTCGTCTACACGTTCGCAATCGGCACGTTCGTGTATTTTCTCGCGAGCGCGTATTTTGCGTACGATCTGCACCTGACGTTTCTCGAAGCGTTGTATTTTGTCGCGACGACGATGTTCACCGTGGGATATGGCGACATCACGCCGCTCGCGCGGCACGGTGGTTGGGGATCATTGGTGGCCGGCATCGTCATCATGGGCGTCGGCGTAACGCTGGGCGGCGTTTTTATCGCGACGATAACGTCGGCGCTCAACCGTGCGCAGCAGATCGCGCTGCGCGGCCTGCGGCACATCCGTGCGGAGGACCACATCGTGGTGTGCGGCGCGGGAAACGTCGGCACGCGCATCATCGATTTTCTGCTGGAGATGGGGCAGCACGTGGTCGTCATCGAGCCTCGCCCGAGTGCGCTCGTCGTGGAAAACGCGCGGGCGCGGCGCATCGAGTTATTGGCTTCGGATGCGACGGACGATCAGGTCCTCGCGTTTTGCGATCTGGCTCACGCCCAAACGCTGGTCGCGGCGACCGACAGCGACACCGCAAACCTCGAAGCGGCGCTGGGAGCGCTGGCATACGGTTCCGATCTGCACTTGGTGATGCGCATTCACGACCCGCAGTTCTCGCGTTCCGTCGCACGAAATTTCCGCATCGGCAAGTCGTTTTCGGCGAGCGACTTGACTGCGCCGGCGATTGCCGGCCTCGCGCGTTTCCCGGCTAGCCGCGGCCGCGTTTCGTTTGCGGGCGAAACGTTCAACGTGGGCGAGCGGACAACGCACATGCACATTCCGCGCGCTGAAGGCGGTATTCCGCTGTATTTCTGGCGCGACGGCGCACTGGTTGCGGCGCATGATTTCGGTGATATGCAACCGAACGATCGGGTTCTCGATATCGTACCGCTCTCGCAGTTCAAGGCGGTCTAAGGAGTCATTATGCTCAAGGAAGGCGCGAAGGTGCCGCGGATCACCGTACTCGACGACACCGGGAAGACGGTCAACACCGGCGACTTCCTTGGTAAGCCGCTTGTGTTGTGGTTCTATCCCAAAGACGCCACACCGGGTTGAACGAACGAGGCGTCGCAGTTTCGCGACGCATACGCGCGCTTCCAGCGCAAAGGCGTGGAGGTTGCCGGCGTAAGCCGCGACTCCGTCGCCTCGCATCAGAAGTTCAAATCGAAATACGATCTGCCGTTCAGACTGCTTGCGGATGTCGACTCAAAACTCTGCGATGCGTTCGGCGTGATCGCCGACAAGAGTCTGTACGGCCGGATCACCAAAGGCATCACCCGGTGCACATTCCTGATCGACGAAACGGGCAAAATTCTGAAAGTCTGGCCGAAGGTCAAAGTCGACGGCCATGCCGAGGACGTGTACGACTCGCTGCCTTAACTAGTTTTCCGTCTTTGCCTGTCCGCGCGGAAGTGAGAACTGGATAAGCGAGCGCACCGGAGCAAGGCCGCGTGAAACGACCGCGCAGCACGTGACTTTGAGGTTGAGTTCTTCGAGCCGCGCTTTTGCCGCGAGCAACTCGCGGCCGGTGGTGACGACGTCTTCCAGCAACAGGACGTGCTGGCCCGGGTCGTAGCCGCCTTCTACATACTCGCCGGGGAAAGCACCGTAGCCTTTGGGCTGCTTACGAACCGCGAGCAGCGGGATGTTGCTCAGTTGCGAAACCGCCGTGGCGATTACCACGCCGCCGAGTTCGGTGCCCGCAATCAGGTCGGGGTTCGTCTCCGCGATAATCGGCACGAACAAGCGCGCGATGCGCCGCAGGATCTGCGGATCGGCGAACAGTTTGAATTTGTCGATGTAGTAATCGCTGCGCGCGCCGCCGGAGAGGACGTAGTCACCCCGCGTGAGCGCGCGCTCGACGATAATCTTGCGCAGCCACGTGAGATCCGGGATTCGCGAGATGGGATCCTGAGGTCCTAAATACTCCATTGCCACGCATTCCAGGCTTCGGCGACGGGGCTCGGGTTGAAGCCTTTGAAATTCTCGCTAACCGGATGCATCTGCCGCGTATACCAGAAGAAAATTTCCGGAACGTCTTGATGCAGCAACTGCTGAATACGTGAGTACGCTTTCTTGCGCGTTGCCTCGTCGTAATTATCGAGCGCATCGCGCTGCGCCGCGTCCATCTCTTGGCTGCAATACCGCGAGTAGTTGTACCCGTTCGGCGCCATGTTCGCGCACGTATACTGCGATGCGTCGTCGGGATCCATGCCCGCGTACCAGCCCGCCAGCGACAGGTCGAACTTGCCGCCCTGCAGGATGCCGCCTTCACCGACCGGCGCGAACAGGACGTCGCCGGGGAAGTATTTTATTTCGACCTCGATGCCCGCTTTGCGCAGCATCTCCTGAAGAATCACGCTGTTCTTGCGCCGCGTCACGTTGCTGTTGTTGCTCACGAGTACGAGCGTCAGTTTCTCGCCGTTCTTGGTCATGATGCCGTCGGAGCCGGGCGTCCAGCCGGCCTGCTCGAGCAGTTGCCTGGCCTTTTGCACGTCGTGCGGGTAATCTTTGACGCTCGAATCGTACGCCCACATGAACGGCGGCTGATCTTCGACTGCGATCTTGTCTTGCCCGAACGTCGAGGTCTGCACGATCCGCTGCTTGTTGATCGCATACGCAATGGCTTGGCGCACGCGCACGTCTTGCAGATACGGCCGCTGCACGTTGAGTTGAACGTCTTCGTAGCCGTTCACGTCCACCCACGCCAGTCTTACGCCCGGAATGTTCTTGACCAGGTTGTAATTATTGATGGATGCTTCGAACATCCAGTCGATGTCGTGCGTACGCAGTAAGTTGATGGTGGTGTTCTCATCCGGAACGACCCGGATGTAGATCGCCTTCAGGCCCGGCTTGCCCATGAAGAAGTCGTCGTTCGCCGTGAGTTCGATGTGATCGCCGTGCACCCACCGTGCGAACTTGAATGCTCCGTCGCTCACGGTCGGATCGTTGTTAAAAGGAATGTTGTTGATGTTCGGATATTTCGAGAGCACGTGCGCGGGCGCGACGTTGAACGGCTGGTCGCTGTCGGAGAAGAACGTGCTCACGAACGGCGAGAACTTCCGCTTCAGGTGTACGACGACGGTGTAATCGTCGGGCGTGTCGATGCTCTTTACGTAGTCGTAGCCGTGCTGCGAGATGATGTTGTTGTTCTTGTCCATGATCGCTTGCCACGACCACTTTACGTCTTTGCTCGTAACCGGTACGCCGTCGGTCCATTTGACGTTCTTGCGCAAGTGATACGTCACCGTGAGACCGTCTTTGGAGATGCCCCCGTTTTGGAGGGTGGGAACTTCCGCCGCGAGCATCGGCACCGGATTGTTCTGCGCATCGGCATGAATGAGCGGCTCGAACATGAGATCGGCGATCATTCCGTCCGTTGTGTTCGAAGCCAGCAGCGGATTGAGGTTCTTGACGTCTTGCTGAATCGCAATGCGAAGCGTTCCAGGCTGGCCGCCCGCGGGTGCCGTGCCGCCCGATGTGCCGCCGCCTTGCGAGCACCCCGCGGCTAATGCGGCCAGCGCCGCCACTGCCAAGAAACGTCGAATCAAGGCTATCCTCCAATGGTAAGCAACCGCGCTCTTTTCGCTGCGGTTAGACGGCGGCCTTTGGTCCGGTCCACTTGCCGGGCACGGCGTCGAAGCGCTCGTGACGCCACGTGTACGTGCCCATGCCTTGCGTAGCCGTACGAAGTTCCGTAATGTAGCGCGCGAGTTCGACTTGCGGAACGTCTGCTTCCACCACGTCGTGACCGCTCTTTTCGGCCGGATTCATGCCGAGAATCTGCCCGCGCTTGCCGGTCAATTGCTGGATAACGGCCGACGTGTACTGCGTGGGCACGGTGACGCGCACGCGAACGATTGGTTCGAGCACCACGGGATTGCACTTGGGCAGCGCGTCGCGCACGCCCATGCCGGCCGCGGTCTTGAACGACTGTTCGCTCGAATCCACGTCGTGATACGCGCCGTCAAAGAGTACGACGTGCACGTCCGTGACTGGATATCCGCCGACGCTGCCGTGCATGAGCGCTTCGCGCACGCCTTTTTCGACCGCGGGAATGAACTGGCGGGGTACGACGCCGCCGACGATTTGTTCCTCGAACGTCACGCCGTTGCCGCGGTCGCGCGGCGCAAAGCGCAGCCAGACGTCGCCGAATTGTCCGTGCCCGCCGGTTTGATGCTTGTACCGCGAGTGCACCTCGGTCCCCGCGGTGATCGTTTCCTGATAGGGAATCGTGGGGGGTGCCGTCGTCACTTCGACTTTGAATTTGCGCGTGAGCCGCTCGACGGCAATGTTCACGTGCTGTTCGCCGCTGCCGAGCAGCAGCAGTTCGTTCGTAATGGGCGCGCGTTCCAAGCGCAGCGCGGGATCTTCGTCGATGATGCGCGCGAGCATCTGCGAAATCTTCGCTTCGTCCATGCGCTCTTTGGGCTTGATCGCAACCGCGAAAACGGGCTCCGAAAGCGGAACGCGCGGCAGCAACACCTTAAAGCCGTTCTCGGTGAGCGTGTCGCCGGTTGAGACGGTTTCCAGACGCGCGATGGCGGCGATCGTTCCGGCCGGCGCTTCGTTGACGGCTTCCTGTTTCTTACCTTGCAGACGATACAAGCCGGCGGACCGGACTCTCTCCGAATTTTTGGAGATGTTCGTGAGCGTGGAGTCTGGTTTGAGCGTACCCGATAGTACGCGCACGACCGAGAGTTTGCCGGACTGCGGATGGATCATCGTCTTGATGACGTGAGCGATGATCGGGCCATCCGGCTTGGCCTCGATACGGCGGCCTTCCGCGTCGACTTGCTCCGCTTCCAGCGGTGAGGGCAACCATTTTTCCAATGCCTGCACGAGCGCGGAAATTCCATGGCCACCAAGTCCTGCCGTGGCGAGCACTGGAATGATTTGATCGTGTGCACACTCGGCGCACAGATCTTTGTCGACCTCGTCCTGCGGCGGTTCGACGCCTTCGAGCAGCTCTTCCATGAGGTGGTCGTCGAAGTCGGCCATCGCCTCGAGCAACTGCCCGTGCGCGCTTTCCATGCGCTCTTGCAACTCACCGGGAATAGCGGTTTCTTGCGCGCCGCTGCCGTCAAACGTGTAGGCTTTGCGATTCGCCAGGTCGACGTAGCCTTTGAACGTGTCGGCGGCGCCGATGGGCCACTGCTCCGCGACGACGTGGCGCCCGTAGCACCGCTGCAACTCCTCGAGCGTGCCGGCGAAATCCGCGCCGGGCCGGTCCATCTTGTTCACGACGAACATGTGCGGCATCTTGCGCGACTCCAAAAAGTCCACTACCAATTGCGTCTGCGAAACGCGTGCCGGATCCGCGTCTACGACAATGACGGCCGCATCGCAGCCCGAGAGCGCGAGTTTGGTTTCTTCGAAGAAATCGATGAATCCCGGACAGTCGACGAGCGTCATGTCGATCCCGTCCGCAGCGCAGTGCGCAAAGCCCACGCACGTGGATTGCGCGTGACCGATGCACTCGGGCTCGTAATCGGTGGTCGTGGTGCCTTCCGTGACGCTGCCCTTGCGCCCGATGCTGCCGCAATGCGCGAGAATCGCCTCGACGAGGGTGGTCTTTCCGGCGTGATGAGATCCGACGATGCCAATGTTCCGTACGCGAGAGATATCGGACGCCATAAGTTTCCAACCTTTCTCTGCCCCGAGGTTATCGAAGGACGCAGAAGGCGCGCTAAAGGGCGCGCCTTATCGACGTTTTGTACTCGTCTTCTTTGTTGCCGGTCTCTTGGCCGATGAAACTTTCTTTTTGGCGGGCGCCGCTTTTTTCGGCGCCGCTTTTTTAGCGGGTGCGGCTTTTTTCGGCGCGGCTTTCTTGACGGCCGGTTTTTTCGCCGCGGCGGTTTTCTTGACCGCCGTTGCCTTTGCGGGCGCCGCTTTTTTCTTCGCGGACTTCACGCTCTTGGCGGCGGCTTTGGCCGGCGCTTTCGCCGCGGTTTTGACAGCCGGTTTTGCTGCCGTCTTTGCCGGCGCTTTAGCCGCGGGCTTGGGTGCCGGTTTTGTTGCGGCCTTCACAGGCGCCGGTTTTGCGGCGGCTTTCGCGACCGTTTTCGCAGCGGCAGGCTTTGCCGGCGCTTTCGGTTTCGCCGCGGCTTTTTGCGTTTTCGCCTGCGCGGCTTTCGGCGCGGCGGACTTTGCCGGCGTCTTCGGCGGTTTCGGCTCCGGCTGCTCGGCCTTTACTTCACGCTCGGAGGTTTCTTTGGCGGGTTTCTTGGTGGCGCGCTTCGGCCCGCTTGCGCGCTTGCGCGGACCGGCATCGTGTCCGGTCTTACCCGCGACGGCTTCGCGCTCTTCGGCCTCTTCGCGCTCCGGCAGACCGAGCTCCGCGCGGCCGAAGCCGCTGATGCTGCTGCCGGGAAGCGGCGCCGGTTCCTGGGATTTGACCTTTTGCAGATGCTCTTTGGTGGCGCGCAGCGCGACGCGTGCGAGGCGGCCGCTCACCGGAAAGACGATTTCGTTGATGTCCGCATCGTCCAGCATCTGGAGCATCTCGGCAAAGCCATTGCCCTGATCCTTGGGGCTATGCGCGTCGGATCCGACCGCGATGCCGACGTTCTTTTCCTTCGCCTTGCGCAAGAGACGGCGCAGCGCGGCGCGGTATTTCTCTTTGAGTTCGGGCGGGTTGTCGCGGTAGAGATAGCGCGTGTTGATTTCGACCGCCATGCCGCGTGCGGCACACGCGTCGAGCAGTTGATCCTCGTACTGCTCGAGCTTCGCCGGATCGGGCCAATGCCCGAAGTTCGCCGGCACGTAGAAATGGCCGATGATGTGGCCCGGCAGTTTCTCGATGTCGTCGAGCAACTTGGCCATGTACAGTTCCCACACGCGTTCGGTGCCCACGACGTCGTAGAGATCGCGGAACTCCGGGTTATCGAACGCCCACTGATAGTCCGGACCTTTTTCCGGATGTTCGATCGTCAGAAAATGTACCGAACGGATCATGCCGTCGGGCCGCATCGCGTCGACGATATTCTGCGCGTCGGGTCTGGCGCGGGGATCGTTGTCGACCTCGGCGCCGATCGAAAAACGCATGCCGCGGCGCAGACCCTGCGAGACGATTGCCGCATGCGTCACATCGACGCCGGCCGTTTCCGCTGCGCCGTACAGATCGCCCGCTTCGGCGAGTTTGAGCGCCCGCCGCACCGTGTGTACGGCGCCCGGATCCTCAAACGTGAGATAGTTTATGTGGTCGCTGACCATCATGAACCGCGGTGAACCGCGGCGGCAAGCGTGATAAAACCACAGGAACAACATACGCGCGGAGTACGCGATCGGCCGTTCCTCGGCAAATGGTTTGTGTTCACCCTTCGCATGCCCGTGAATATCGGGAATGGCGGCAAGACGAGGATCGCTCAGCGTTCTACTTCCTTTACACCGCGCGGGATCCACAGTTGCGGTCCCTTTGCTGCTGCCGGTCGCGCCGGTCCACGGTCGGGCGTGCGCTGTTCGACCCACGGTACGACCGTTTCAATGAAAATCTCCATTGCGCGCTTCATGAGTTCGAAGGCCATGGACGGCGTGCTGTCCGCGCCGAGTACCGCCGCCTGCGCGGGCAGGTAGGGCAGATGCACGAAGCCGGCTACAATCGGCGGCGCCACGGTTTCCGCGATGCCCAGAATTTCGTAGAGCGCCTGATTGCAGATGTACGTTCCGGCGGAGTTTGAGATATAGCCGGGGATGCCGTTGTCGGTCCAGGCTTGAACGATCTCGGCGAACGGCATCGGCGAGAGCCGGGCGTCCGGGCCGCCGCGCACGATTGCATCGTTCTTGCGCATTACCCCGACGTTGTCGGGCTGGACGAAGTCCAGGACGTTGACCGCGACCCGCTCGATGGCGATCGCCGTGCGTCCCGACGCCTGCCCCATGCAGATGACGATGTCCGGAGATTCTTCGGAGACCGCCCGCTGCAGGCGCTCCGCAATATTCCGGGTCTCGACCGGGAGCACGCGAACGGCAAGAGGGCGCCCCGCTATGATGCGCCCTTCGAGACTGCGAGCCACCAGCTCGCTCGGGTTCACTTTCTCGCCGCCGAACGGCTCGAAACCGGTTATGAGGACGTGCTTGGCCACCTTCTAAAAGGTTAACCGCGTTTGCCCGTTCCCCTTTGGGCTCGGTATAAACAGAGGTGCCGCGCTAACGCGCGGCACCTCCGATCATCATTGAACTACTGTCAGTACTAACGACGACCACCTCCTTCGTCCGGCCGTTTGCCCTCGTTTGTCTCTCTCTGAGGGTAGCCGCGGACTAATCTGGTCAATCGTCTTCAGCGCTCCACGCGATACCCCTCCATCGTGAGTAAGCGCGCCTTCATTTCGATGCCGTAGCCGTAGTTGTGCAGGTCACCTTTGGAATCGACGACGCGATGGCACGGAAAAAACAAAGGGAGTGGATTGCGCGCCATAACTTGTCCGACGGCGCGCACGGCTTTTGGCCGTCCGATCGTTTGCGCTACCCATGAGTAGCTGCGGACCTCGCCGGGCGGAATTTGCGCTGCGGCTTTGAGCGCTGCTTGCTCGAACGGCGTGAGATCGCTAATGTCGACGACGCTCTCGTCGACGTGCCACGTCTGGAAAAATTCATCGAAGAGTTTTCGCAGCCATGGCGGAGCATCACCCGAGACTACTGGGCGGTGCAAGCGGTGCTCGATATACTCCCGCACCGTTTCCGGAGGCTCTCCGCGATCGAGGCCGATAAATGCGATGCGTGTTTCTTTGAAGCCGACGTGCACGCGGCCGATCGGCGTATCGACGCTCGTCAGGGAAATTGGCGCGGTGCGATAACGCAGCGCCGCGATATGTTCGACAATCTTTTTGGCCAAATCGCACGATGGTTCCGGCGGCGGCGGAAGACACGAAAGGCAGTATGCTACGCCTTCATATTGCTCGTACAAGTCTTGGCACGGCGGACACTCGTGCAAATGTGCGCGGACGGCTTCGCGCAGCGTTGAAGCGCCGTCACGAATCTCATCCCATAACGCCTCGACTTCACGACAACGCATGAATGCTAGCTCCTTCGGGGACGATTTTTCCGATTTGCGGTCCGAGGATCCGCCGCAAAATGCGCACGGCGCGGTGCACGTGCGATTTTACGGTGCCGATGGGCTGATTGAGGATCTCGGCGATTTCCGG
Organism: Vulcanimicrobiaceae bacterium; assembly: GCA_035694945.1. GTDB lineage: Bacteria > Vulcanimicrobiota > Vulcanimicrobiia > Vulcanimicrobiales > Vulcanimicrobiaceae > DATGJX01. The sequence goes on along the minus strand of DASSEZ010000096.1, from coordinate 12,658 downwards.
ATGGCTGCGGCCTTCTATGAAGCGCAGCGTTGCGGCGGCCCGCAAGTGCATCGGGAGTTGTAAGAGCGCGCGTTCGACAAGCGCCATGTCGGCTTTCTGCTCGACGATTTTCTCGGGCTGCGGCGGCGCTTCGCGTACGGCGCTCCCGCGAAGAAGCGCGTCGGCGTCGGCCAGCGCGTCCAGCGCGACGTTTGTCGGCCGTTTGCTGCGCAGGCGATTACGCGTCACGTTGAGGGTGATGGTGTACAGCCACGGCTGCAGCCGAAGTTCCGACCGTTGTTCGTCGGACATTTTGCCCAGCGCCCGGTAGGCACGCACGAAGGCGTCCTGCACGATCTCTTCGGCGTCCTCACGGTTGCCCGTCATGCGCAAGGCGAAGCCGTAGAGCCGGCGTTGATAGTCGTCAACGATTTTGTCGAAACGGTCGATGCCCGGCGCCCCCACGGCGGGGGACTTTTTAGGTGCCGACGTTGGCACGATATACTCCCTCGTCAGGAGTGGTGCCGCAAGCACGCTCATACACGTGTCCCAACACCGCCCCAGGGTCCAAAGTTTCACACATACGTCAAGGGTCCCTTACCCGAGGAGCGCGGGCGGGTTTCGGGGAAGCCTGGAGCCATGACGCCTCAAGCGTTGAAATTTTCTCGAAAGCCGTTCGGTGCACGTCGCGCCGAGCGGTTTTTTGTTATTGAGAATGAGGTTAACGGTATGGAACACGCGATCGAACCACAGGAAGTCTCCTTCGACGCCTACACGATGTGCAGTTTCCTTCCGGCGCTCGACTCGTCTCGAGCGATACCGCTCCTGCTCATCGGGTACCGGCACGGAGAAGATCCCTGGTTCGTTTGGCTCGTTCCGAAAAACGGCATAAGTCCCAACGGTTTAACGGAGGATCCGTACTACGCGAAAGTGCTGCGCGATCCGCACACGTACTTCGTGAAGAAACTGAATAAGTATATTGAAGAAACCGGCAGCGTGAAACGCGGCATCGAAATGCTGATCGACTGCCACCAAAACCATCTCGCGTTCACGCCGCTCGTGGCGCTCACCGAGACGCCGTTCACGCATCCGATGACTGTGGATCTCTTAGCCGCAGTGTAAGAGTGTCGGCCCGGACATGTGTCCGGCAAAACCGCTGGAAGAACCGCCCTCCATGGCGGTTCTTCCGCTTTAATCCGCTTTTTCGCGAGACAAGTAAGGAAACAACATCCGTGTTGGCGCGAAAAAGTCGGAAAATTTTGCGGACACACGTCCGGCCCGCCACAAAAACTGCGTCCAAATTTTTGAAATAAATTTTTTTAAGCGAGATCGAAGCCGCAATTCCGACCGAACGAAATTTCACCGCCATACAAACGCCCGGTAGCATGGTTGGGGCGGCGGGATGGTGCGGCGCGAAATCCACGACATTTTTGCGCAAACCCGGATGGTTTCTTCAAAACTTTGTTTTCGCAAAAATGCGGAGAAGCCGTTATTTTTCCATGGAGGGAAAAATAACGAGGGGTTTCACGGCGCACCATCCCGCCGCCCCGAAAAAGTCAGTGCGTCGTGGCGGCGGTTTCGGTCTGGTCGGAATTGTCGGCTTTGATCGAGCGCTCGTACACGATCTTCACCGGCGAGGAGTTCGAGCGGTCGTGCAGCGTCCCGGAGATCGTGAGCGTCTCGTTGAGCGCCAAGAGCAGTGCCTCGCCGCGTAAGGAATAGTAAGCGGTACCTCGCATGCGCATGCTGCCCGTAATAGACATCGCCGCATGATCCGGCAAGGGACCAACCATAGGCCCGGTCGCATCGAAATCGACCGCTAGGACCGGGCGCGTGCCGATACGGCCGGTTGGACCGCGTTCCAGGTAACCTCGTAACGTTCCGCCGGTCATCGGTGCGGGAAAGACAAACGGCACGCGGCCGCGCAGATGGAGCAAGTCATGCAGTGTGGCGGCATCGAGTTCGACCGCGAACGGCTGGTTGAGCACGGTCAAATAATCGGGGTCCAAATCCATGCGGTCTTTGAACTCACCTTCCGGCGACATCTCTTGCACGAACGACGCTTGCGCCGGAACGCGGCCGGCCGCGTCCGACCTGGTATAGGTCGCTTGCGCAGTAAAGCGTTTCTGCGCACCGTCCTTGGTAACGGTAAGCCGTTGCGTACCGCTGTACGAAATGCTCGTCTGCAGATCGGTTTGACCGATCTGATAGCGATCGTTTCCTCTGACGGCGTAGCGCTGGTCGGCGTTGGCGGGCAAACCCAACACCAGCGCCGCTGCCAGGCCGAGGCCTACGATCTTGACGCGTTGTCGGATGATGCTCGCTCTCTTTCTCCGTCGTTTCTCAGTGTAATGTCGTATAAGTATTATGGCCGGAAATCCATTTCGATGAAACGTCCGTTCGTATGTTTTTCGTCTTTACACGAACGGCAGTTTTGCCGATAACGTTAAAGTAAAGCCATGGAGAAGCGTTGATGGGGATAGTCGCGGGTATGAGACGCGCTCGCATTGCCGCGGGAATGATGCTCGCAGCTGTGCTCGTGTCCCTTTCGCTGCCCGTCGCAGCGGCTCCAACGGCCCAAACGCCAAACCACCCCGCCGCGGTTGCGGTCACGCTTCAAAAAATCTATCAGCGCGCATACGACGAAGCCTACAGCCGTCACGCCATTCTCGAAAAAGACGGCACGACGTTCGTTTCGACCGGCGACATCGGCATGGAATGGCTGCGCGACTCCAGCGCCACGATGACGCCGTACATCGGCCAAGCCGTAACCGACCCGTACGTGCGCTCCATGCTGCGCGGTACGATTGCGCGTCAGGCGCACTACATCCTCATCGACCCGTACGCCAACGCGTTCACCGACGACTATAAGGTGGCCGAGCGCAAGTTCGAGATGGACTCGCTGCTCTATCCGATGTGGTTCGCCTATCTCTACTGGAAAGCCACCGGCGACCGCAGCGTTTTCACGCCCCAGGTGCAGCGCGCATACCAAACCGTGCTCGCGACGCTGCGCACCGAACAGCGCCATACGCAGCGTTCGAAGTACCGCCACCGCGAACTCGCCAACGGCGGCCGCGGCACGCCGACGGCGTATACGGGTTTGGTATGGACGGGATTCCGCCCGTCCGACGACGCTGCGCGCTATCACTTCAACATCCCGGACAACATGTTCGCGGTCGTCGTTCTGCGCGATCTCACCGAAGTCGAGAAGAAGATCTACCGCGACGAACGCGCGGCCCAAAATGCATGGGGCCTTTCCGTGCAAATCCAGCGCGCCATCGAGCGCTACGGCTTGGTCAACGTTCCGGGTTTCGGGCGCATCTACGCGTACGAAGTGGATGGCTTTGGGCACGCCAACCTGATGGACGACGCGAACATTCCCTCGCTGCTCTCGATTCCGTATTTCGGCTACGTCGGCGTGCACGACGTCGTCTATCAAGCAACGCGCAAATTCATTCTCTCGCCGCGCGACCCGTATTTTTTCCAAGGCAAATATGCGTCGGGCATCGGCAGCCCGCACACGCCGCACGGCTACGTGTGGCCGCTGGCGCTGGTCATGCAGGCACTCACGTCTACCGATCAGAGCGAGATTACCCGTGTCATGGGCTATCTGGCCGCGTCGGACATCGGCGACCACCGCCTGCACGAATCGTTTAACGCCGACTGGCCGGAGTCGTACACGCGTGACGACTTCGCCTGGCCGAATGCGCTCTTCGCGCAGATGATGCTGGGACGCCAGGGACGCCTGCCGCCCGTGCTCCAAGCCATGTCCATGACCCGCCCTTAAGAATCCACGATTTCCGTCATCCCGTCGTTGCTGAAAACCTCGTGTGCCGAAGCACACGTCGGCTTTCAGCGCCTCGGCCTGACGAAAATCGAGGATTCTTTTCCGTCATCCCATCGTTGCTGAAAACCTCGTGTGCCGAAGCACACGTCGTCTTTCAGCGCCTCGGCCTGACGAAAATCGAGGATTTTTTGTTTTTAGCGAGTGGTGAGGTGTTCTTGCGTCAGCGTATCGAGATACGCGACGGTGAAGAGTACCGCGAGCGGCGCGGAGAGCAGGGTTCCGAATGCCAGATCGATCCACGTCGCGGCGCCGGCATGCAATTTGGTTGCACCCTGATGTACGAGAATGCTGCCGATAATGATCGCAATCTGCACTGCGAACAGGGAAAAGATGCGTGAGAGGTTCACCCACCCGAGCATCATGCTGCGCAGAATCGCAAACGGCAGAAGCGTGAGCATCTGCGCGTCGCGTTCGAGCGCGGTGAACGGTTCCGCATAGACGAGCATCGCGGAAAGCAGCAGCGTAAGGAAGCCCATGATCGTATCACCGGCATTCGATCCGCCGGAGAGCATCGTTTCGATGCCGCTGATCTGCACGAACGAGAGCCCGACGTCGAGTAAGATGATCGCCCATGCCCGTTCGAGGATTCGTTCCCAGCGCTGCGCGAGCGTGAGCGTGTTCGTCGCGTCGGCACCGGCAAAGACGGTAACGACGACGATCACGAGCGGCGTGCCGATGAGGCCGGCGTAAAAATCCGCCATCTTCACATGCGAATATGCAACAAAGGCAACTTGCGCGCCAAAGACGACGGCGCACGTTGCCAGATACAGCATCCAGCGGCGCGCGAGCAGCCGTGCAGTTACGAGCGCAAGCGGACGATACGACGGCAGTTCGCCGTCGCGCCGTTCGTCGAGATCAGGCCAGTTCAGTGTGCGGTACCGGGCGCCGCGCGGGCATGAAGAAACGGACGCTGGCGAGGTCACCGCACATGACCACCGCGTCTGCGTCGTCGAAGAGGCGGCCGTCGATATCGACCGTAAAGCGTCCTGCGGACAACCCGAGCAGCGTGGTGCGTAAACTGCGCGCAACTTTGTCTGCCGGAGCACGGTAGCCGACGGCTTCCCGCACGGCAAGGCAAAGCAAATCACGTACGCGCAGAGGCGTAGCAAGTGCGAACGCGCCGGAGCCGCTCGCGGCTACCGCGTGAATATCCAGGGGCACGCGCACGCGAATCATACGGAATCTTTTGCCCATGTTCGAGGAGCCGCCTGCCGTCAGGGAGTAACGATTTGCTCAATGTCGGTTTTCGGCAAGTACGCCTCCGGCCAGGTTATCGACGCCGCGGAGAAGTTCATCAGTAAGATGGACGAGCACGTATTGGCGTCGGCTATCGAGCAAAGCGAGCGCACGATGACCGTGGGCGGTCGAGCCCTGCTCGTAGAAGCGGTTTTCGATGCCTTTCGTCAACGTGGCGAGTCGTCTGAAGATGCCGCGGAAGGCGCGGGAACGACGCTCGATGCAATCTCTCATACGGATGGTGAAGCGGTGCGCAAACTGCTCGCGTATGCGCGCACCAATCCCGGTTTGCTGAAGGAAGCGGCGATCGGATTGGTCGAGCGCGATCCCGCTGTATTGGAACAGCTCCCACCGCAAATTACCCTGGGCATCGAGCGGCGGCTGAGCGAACGATGAGCGACGATTTCCGGCGGCGCCGCCGTCTGCCGAATTCGAATTCACCGCGCCGCGGCGGCGGCAACAACAACATCAACCCGTGGATCATTACGATCTTCGCGGCGGTTGTCGTAATCATCGGCGGCTGGTTCTTGGGACAAGCGCTCGCGCGCGTCTTCAACGGACCGCCGAAGACGCAGCAAGTTGCGCAGGCGCCCACGCCTGAGCCGCTCGCGACGCCGCCGGTTTCTCCTTCGCCGCAGGCAACCGCCGAAGCGACCGGTACGCAGCAAGCGACTGCAACGCCCGCACAGACAGCCACGCCGCAACCGACCGATACTCCACAGCCGACGCCGCAGCCCACGCCGACCGCGACGCCGCAAACAACGGCGGCGCCCGCAACGCCTTCACCCGCTCCTGCACCGACGGCTACGCCGGGGCAGCGCCACACGCAGCCGATAGCGCGGCGCCCGGAACCTACGGCGTCGCCGGCCCCGCATGCGCAAACCGAAGGCGCCGCATCGCATGTGGTCCGCGCATACATAGACGCGCTGCGACGAGGCGATCCGGCGACGGCGTCTTCGTATTTGGGGAACGGCGTGCCTGACGAGTCGTTCGTCGACTCCGCCACGCACATCACGAGCATCAGTGAATCGCCAAACGGCGACGGCAGCTACAAGGTTTCCGTCGACATGCGCACGGGCAAGGGCGAATACTACGAAACGTTTACGGTTGCGTCAGGCAAGATCTTGGACAAAACCGCGATCAAACCGTAGATCGTCCATCGAATAAAATACGGTTGCGCCCGCGCTTTCCAGCGCCGCGGCGCTTTCGTCCGCAGCGTAGCCGAACACGCGCATCCCGGCGGCACGTGCTGCTGCCACGCCGCTGGGCGAATCTTCGATAACGATCGCTCGTTCCGGAGGCACGTTCATGCACCGCGCCGCGTGCAAAAAGAGATCGGGCGCGGGTTTGGGACGCTCCACCATCTGCGCGGTGAACACGTTCTCACCGAAACACTGCTCGAGGCCGGTGACGTGCAAACACAAACGCACGCGCGCCAGCGGTGACTGTGACGCGACGCAAATTGCCGCTCCGGCTGCCTGTGCGCGTTCGATCGCGCCGATCACGCCTGCTATGGGTTTCAGTTCGCGTACGAGGCCGAGGGCCGTGGTCATCGCCCACTGATATCCGAACTCCACTGAGAGCGGACGGCCGATGCGCGTTTCGAGCGCCGTCGCGACCTGTCCGACGGTTTTCCCTTTGAAGGCGTCCCAGGCATCTTGCGCGCTCATCGGAGCGCCGAGTTCGGTGAAATACGCGGCTTCGATGCGGTTGACGAGCGGCTCGCTATCGACCAGAACGCCGTCGCAATCGAAGATGACCAGGTGCACCGCTACGTTTCGTCGGGCCAACCGGCAAGTTCGCCGATCGCCGCGCTTTTCAAGACTTTGAGGCCGAGCATCGCGCACTTCATGCGTGTCGCGCTGATGCCGATGCCGACGTTCTCGAGTACCGCTTCTTTCGGCAGGGTGGCGACTTCTTTGAGCGATTTGCCTTTGACCGATTCGGTGAGCATCGACATGGACGCTTGGCTGATGGCGCAGCCCTTGCCCGAGAAACGGACGTCGCTGACGTTGCCGCTCGGATCCACCTGCAGTTCGACGCGAATTTGATCGCCGCACAGTGGATTCATGTCTTCCGCGTGCACGTCAGGCTTTTCCAGATGTCCGAAGTTGCGCGGGTTGCGGTAGTGGTCGAGGATGAAGTCTCTGTAGAAGTCGTCCATTCTAAGAGGCGCTCCGCCCTAGGCTGCGCGCCCCCCAACTGCGTTGGGGCCCCCAATGCCTCACGGCGCCTAAATGTGCTGCTAACATGATCGTTCCCCGAGGGCGCCGCTCAAAGCCGAAACACGTCCGCGGCGTTGTGAAGTGCGGCGACGAGTGCGTCCACGTCTTCTTCCGTGTTGTAGATATAGAACGACGCGCGCGTCGTCGCCGGCCAGCCCATCTTTTCCATCAGCGGCATCGTGCAATGATGCCCCGCTCGCACGCATACACCCTGCGTGTCGAGCAGCGAGGCCAAGTCGTGCGGATGGATGTCGCCCAGATTGAACGAGATGACGTCGGCAACGAGATTGGGGTCTTGCGGCCCGTAGATCGCCAAACCGCGTGCTTGCAGCGGCTGCAGCGCGTCGAAGGCGTAGCGCATGATGGAACGCTCGTGCTCGCGCACCCATTGCATGCCGATGCCGCTCAGATAGTCGATGGCCACGCCGAAAGCGATGGCATCGGCGATGTTGCTGGTGCCGGCCTCGAATTTCCAGGGCAGATCGTTGTATGTGGCCGAGGCGTACTCGACTTTGCGGATCATGTCGCCGCCAGTGAGAAACGGCGGCATCGCTTCCAGCAGGGCGCGTTTGCCATAGAGCACGCCGATGCCGGTGGGTCCACACATCTTATGAGCGCTGAACGCGTAAAAGTCGGCATCGAGTGCCTGCACGTCGACCGGCATGTTGGGTGCGGCTTGGGCGCCGTCCACGAGCACGATTGCTCCGGCGGCATGCGCTTTCGGAATGATGATTTCCAGCGGCGCAATCGTTCCGAGCGTGTTGCTCACGTGCGAGAGTGCCACGAGTTTGCAGCCGGCGAGCAATTGGTCGAGATCGTCCAGCACGTGAATGCCGCGATGGTCCACCGGGATGAACCGCAGCTGCGCTCCGGTCTTTTCTGCCAGCAGTTGCCACGGCACCAGATTCGAATGGTGTTCGAGTTGCGTGGTGAGGATGGCGTCGCCCGCTTTCAGGTTCGCCAAACCCCACGAATACGAAACCAAGTTGATCGCTTCGGTCGTGTTCCGCGTCCAAATAATCTCTTGCGGCTGCGCGTTCAAAAACTGAGCGATCTTGCCTCGTGCGGCTTCGAACGCGTCGGTAGCGCGTGCGGCAATCTCGTAGACGCCGCGATGAATATTCGCGTTGTAGCACGAGTAGTACTCAACGAGTGCGTCGATGACGCATTGCGGCTTTTGCGACGTGGCTGCGGAATCGAGAAACACCAAGCGCTTGCCGCGGCTGGTGCGCTCGTGCAGGATCGGAAAGTCTGCGAGAATGCGCTCGAGCTTTGCGTCAGCCGTGCGGATCATGAGCGCACCTTTTCTTCCAGTGCCGTGCGCAGCCGCTGGCGCAGTGCTTCGCTCGGAAAGCGCGCAATCGCAGGCTCGAAGAAACCCAGCGCGATCATTTTTTCCGCCGATTCGCGGTCGATGCCGCGGCTCGTCATGTAAAAGATCTGCTCCTCGTCGATCGCGCCCACCGTCGCGCCGTGATACGCCTTCACGTCGTTGGCCGCAATCTCCAGCGCCGGTACGGAGTCGATGTGCGCTTTTTTCGAGAGCAGCAGCGCGTCGTCACGAAGGTTCGCTTCGGTCCCTTGCGCGTGCTGCACGATGCGAATGTTGCCCAAGTACCGCGCTTGCCCGCGGCCCGTTGCGGCCGATTTGACGAGCGTTTCGGAAAACGAATTGCCGACGTCGTGCGCGATATTGGAGATGAGATCGACGTGCTGCTCGTCCCGCGGGAAAAAGATGCCGGCGACGTCCGCCGTAACGCCCGAGTTCTCCACGGTAACGTCGACTGTCGTCACGGAAAGCTGTCCGCCCAATTCTGAAACCGCCCAGTTTACGCGCGAATCCTTCCCGGGTTTGGCTGCGCGCGTGAAGAGCACGCGGCCGTCGGCCGGCAGTTGTTGGTCGACCGCGTAGGTGACGGTAGCATTGTCCGCGGTAACGATTTCAGTGATACCGCACACGAACGCATCTTCGGAGCCGGTTACGCGCTCGATGACCGTGCACTGCGCTCCGGCTTCGAGCACGACGAGCGTGTACGGAAAGATCGCGCCGGAAACGGCCTCGTACGTAATTTCGATTTCGCCGCCCACGGCCGCGTCGGCCGGCACGTACACGAACACGCCGCCGTTGCGCAGCGCCGTCGCCAAAGCGGCGAATTTGCTCGTCGCAGGTTGTACGGCCGAACCGGCCGCGCGTTCAACGATGGGGCGATGCGTGCGCAGCGCGGTTTGCATGTCGCAAACGACTGCGCGCGCGTTTTCCGGCACGTGCAGTTTCACGGGAACCGACGTGGCGACGTTCAGAGCGCTGTAGTCGAGCGCGTCGATGTCGATTTTCCAGAAGCGTCCGGCTTTCTCGCGTCCTGAACGCAGCTCGAACGAGCGCGCGAGAAACTGCTCACGCGCATCGTGCGGCACGAGGGTGGCGTCCAGCCGCGAAATGACACCCTGCAGATTTTCGGGGATGCCGATAGTTGCGAGCGCGCTAGGCAAGTTGACCGATCTCCTCGCGGATCGTGTCGTACCCTTCGCGTTCGATGCGCAGTGCCAGCGATGCGTCGCCTTGCTTCACGATACGGCCGTCCATCATTACATGCACGACGTCGGCGGTAATGTGCTGCAGAATGCGCGGATAGTGCGTGATGATGAGGAAGCCCGTGTCTTTGCCTTCCTCGCTGTTGCGCAGCGCGTTTACGGATTCGCCTACGGCGCGCAACGCGTCGACGTCGAGCCCCGAGTCGGTTTCGTCGAGAATCGCGTACTTGGGCGCCAGCACCGCAAGTTGCAGCATTTCGAGGCGTTTCTTTTCACCGCCCGAGAAGCCGTCGTTCAAATAACGGCCCAAAAAACCCGGATCCATGTCGAGCAGTTCCATTTTTTCCATGAGCAGCGCGCGGAACTGCGTGGGCGTGAGCGTACCGGGCCGCACCGCTTGACGTGCGGCGAACAAGAAGTTCGCAACTTTCACGCCCGGAATCGCGGCGGGGTATTGAAAGGAAAGGAACAGTCCGGCTTTGGCGCGTTTGTCGGCGGCCATTTGCAACACGTCCTGGCCGTCGAGCGTAACGCTGCCCGATTCGATCTCGTAATTCGGATGACCGGTGAGCGAGAAGGCAAGCGTTGATTTTCCGCTGCCGTTCGGGCCCATGAGCGCGTGGACGCTTCCGGGCTCGACCTCCAGGTCGATGCCTTTGAGGATGGAATTTCCGGCGACGTTCACGCGCAGGCCGCTGATGCGAAGCCCCCGATCTGACACTTGGCTGCTCCTTAAGAGATAGTGATGGACCCGGCGGGTCCGTTTGTTATGCTACGCGCCGCCGGATAGAAAGTCAAGGAAAACCTGGACTATCTTCGCATTGTGTGGTAGCATCTCCCGTAAGGACATGCAAGCCGACCGCTTTTTTCAAACCACCCGGGGCCGCATCGTCGAGGAACTGCGCCGCCGCAAATCGGCGTCCGCCTTGGACCTCGCTGATCGATTCGATCTCTCGCCCAACGCCATCCGCCAGCAGCTGGTGGTGCTGGAGCGTGACGGACTGGTAATCGAAAAATCGGTCCGGCGCGGGCGTACCAAGCCGACGTACGAGTTCTCCCTGACGCAAGAAGCCGAAAAACTCTTCCCGCAGCAGTACGACAAGATGCTGGGCGCGGTGCTGCGCGAGGTCAAGGAGCAGTTCGGCGACGACGGCGTCGCCAAAGTGTTTGAGGGCATCGCCAAGCGTACGGTCGCCAAGACCAAAGCGCGCGTGACGGCCAAGGACACGCCCGGCAAAATGGCGCAGCTCGCCGAGGTTCTGCGCGAGGGCGGCGTGGTGGCCGAATACAGCCTCATCGAAGGCGGCTACGCCCTGCACGAGCACAACTGCCCGTACTCCGAGGTCGCCAAAGATCACCCGGAAGTGTGTTCAGTGATCCATCACGTTCTCGACGAGACGGTCGGTGGGCAGCACGTGCAGACGGAATCGCTCGCAACCGGCGGTACGGAATGCCGGTTCGAGGTAAAAGCTTGACGCAGTTTAGAACGGAGCGCCTCTAGTATGGATTTTCCAAAATTTCAACGCCTCGTCGAAGAACGCGCCGGATTCCGGACGATGGAGAATGCCACCGCGAGCGGTGAGTATTTTAGCGACTCGTGCGGCGACATGTACAATTTCTTTTTGAAGATCGGCCCCGGCGCGATTATCGAAGACATCTCGTATTTCACCACGGGCTGCGGCTTCGGCACGGCGACGTGCAGTCTGGTCGTGGACATCGCCAAAGGCAAAACGGTGGACGAGGCGGCCGGGATTTCGACGAGCGACATCGAGGGCGCGCTTGGCGGTTATCCCGAGAAGAAGAAAGACTATCCGCAGCGCGCGATTGAAGCGCTCCACGTTGCGTTGGACGACTACAAACAAAAAGTCGCCTCAGGTGCGATACCGGACTACAGCGCGATGCCCGCGCCCGAGCGCAAAGCGGAACCGGTTGCGCAATCTGCGCCGGAGCGTGCGCCGCAGCACACCGAAGACGGCAAACTGCTCATCAATCTGCACTAACCATTCGGGTCGAAGGTGACCCGAAAGAAATATTCACCGGGCACGGCGCGGCAATACGCCCGTGCTCCTTCGTATGTGGATATGCGTGCCACTTTTAGCGTTTCGTCGTCGAGCGCCCGGTATCCGGACGTACCCCAAACCCACGCGTCTTCAAGCGTGCCGCTCGGTTCAATCGCAACCTGAGCGGCTGTCATTGTCTCGTTCACGACCTCGTCCCGAAGAAAGTCGGGAAACGACGGCTGCGCTTGATCTTTGATGGTGGCGTTGCGAAACGGCTCCGCGCACTTCGTTGTCTCGAGCGGTTTTGAGTTCGCCGCATCAAGGATGATTGACGTGGACGATGGAGGGTCGGCGAGATGATCCGCATCGTTCGAGTCGAGAGCGTAGGGACTCTGGAAATGCGCCGGAAGCCGACGCCTTTGTTCGGGCGAGGCGCTTGGCATCGGATCGCAGAGAATAGAGCCCTTTGCCTGCCAACCGAATGCACCATCATCCTGTGCTGTCGCCTGATACACCCAGGCGTGCGCGATCGTCACGGCTTGCGGAAAATGTACGTAGAGCACCGGTGAAACGTAATCGCGCCGGATAAATTTCACCCACGGTGCGCTGTAGTGGCGTTCCTTTGCTGCGAGCGTTAACGCCGGAACGTCAAGCGTGTACCAGCCGCCGCTCGTGTCGAACGCCAGACGCGTAGCCGGAAGCGTTCGCGGTCCGAGTGCGGTCAATTCGAATCCGAACAGCGATGAGGTTTCGGTTGTCGCCTTGCCGTCGGAATCACGGCTGGATTGCTGGCGAATCAGCGACGTATCCGAGCCTACGCGCGCGTAGTGCAGTACCGC
>DASSEZ010000095.1:0-13489 GCA_035694945.1 Vulcanimicrobiaceae bacterium | reverse complement strand
GATGAAACTTGCGATGCCACGTTTGTAACGGTCGACCAACACGGAGAAGAGCTCACGCTCACCGTTACGGACCCGCCGCACCAGAGCTTCGTCGCTCTGCCTATCCCCGTACGGGGGCTCTCCGATCGCCATGCTCCTCTTCAGGTTCGGGCTTTCTGGGTGGTTCTACCGCCTGGGAAGGCGTTTGTTACAGCGCTTCCGATTATATGGGCGTGGAGAGGTTCAAGACAGTTCTGCTCTTCGGCGGCAGCGGGCAACTCGGCACGGAGATGCGGCGCCGGTGGACGGCCCGGTTCATCAGTCCCTCGCAAGAAGAACTCGATATTACGGATGCCGCGGCGGTCGAATCGCTCATCGAAGCGAGCAAGCCCGATCTCCTGGTGAATTGCGCTGCGTTTCACAACGTCGACCGCTGTGAGAGCGAGCCGGAGCAGGCCTTCAGCGCCAACGCGCTGGCGGTGAATGCGATGGCCGAGCAGTGCATCAGGCACAACGTGCGCTTCGTCACGTTCAGTACGGATTACGTCTTCGACGGCACGCGCGGCGCGGCGTACCGCGAAACCGACTGTCCCAATCCGTTGAGCGCTTACGGCTGCTCGAAGCTGGCCGGGGAGTTGCTGGTTCGCCGGCTGCAAAGCGACGCGATCATCATCCGGACTTGCGGCCTCTACGGTCTGCATGCCAGCGTGACCAAAGGCTATACGTTCATCGATCGCATCATCGCGCAAGCGCGCGCGGGCGAGCAGATCCGCGTCGTGAACGACCAAACCGTCTCGCCGACGTATGCGGCGCATCTGGCGCAAGCAGTGGAAGCGCTGCTGAACAGCGATCCGCAGCCCGGCATCTATCACGCGGTGAATGAAGGCGCAGTCACATGGTATGACTACGCGCGCGAAACGTTGCGCGTTGCCGGCATCGATCATCCGATCGAGCCGGTTTCGCACACCACATGGCCCTCACGCGTGCGCCGCCCCGCATTCTCGGCGCTCGAGAACGCGCGGCTTCACGAACTGCGCATCGCAATGCCGTCCTGGCAACAAGGCGTAGCGGATTACATCCGCGATCGGGACGTTACACGTCCGTAATGGGCGCCGCCACCACCATCTGACCGTCGGCTATGAAGACGGTGTCGCCCACTATTACCGGCGGCGATGTCGAGAACGGCTGCAGGTACGACGTCGCGTGCTGCAGCTTTCCGGTTTTGCGATCGACGCGGTAAAAGATGCCGCCGGTGTCGCCGAAATATACCGTCTCGCCTTTGACCACCGGACTCATCTTCACGTTCGCCGAGGTGTGGAAGGTCCAGAGTTCTTTGCCCGTGCGCTCCTCGAACGCGACGATGCGGTGGCCGTTGCCGATAGGCTGAAAGAGCACGCCGTCGTGCGCGGTACCGGCGATCTGCCGCTCCGCGGACGCCACGAACGTGTACGGCTGCGGTTCGAACTCGCGCGTCCACACCGTTTTTCCGGTGCGCTCGTCGAGTGCCGCGACGATCGTCGCGCCGCCCGTATGAAAACGTTCGTCTTCGTTGCGGTTTGCGTTCGTGAACACGAGGCCGTCGTCAACCGTGGGCGTACAATCGCTGCCGCCGATCGGATTCGTCCAAAGCGTGCGGCCGTCGCGCACGTCGATCGCGCGCGTTTCGCAGACGTACGGCGCGTTGTGGCAGACGCTCAAGAATACCGCCCCTTCGTGCACGTTTGCCGACGCCATCGTTGCAACGCCGGGGAGCGGTACGGTCCACAAGCGCTTTCCGGTTTTTAATTCGACCGCGTACGCGTGCAGATCGCCGTTCGCAAAGATCACCGTGTCGCCGGCGATGGCCGGCGAAGGCATATCTTGCCCTTGCGTGTGCATCTTCCAGAGCAAATGTCCGTCGGTAGTTGCAAAGGCGAAAATGTCGTCGCCTTGCGGCTGTCCCCAGACCTGCGAACTCGCATCGTTCGGATAGAGGAAGCCGTCGTGCCCCGTGCCGACGATCACCACGCCTTCGCTGACGACCGGCGTGGACATCGCGATATTTCCGACGCCGGCGCTCCAGCGCATTTTGCCGTCGCTTGCGTTGAGGGCGTAAAGCGCTTTATCGAAGCTGTCCGCGTATATGGTTCCGTCGACGACGGCGAGGCCGCCGTTGATCCGCTCGGGCAGTTTCATCACCCAGTTCGCTCTGAAGCCGCGCTGTTCGAAGACTGCGTTGTGCGCGGGACCCGCCTGATACATCGTCCACGCTTCGCGCGGTCCCAGCGGCGGCGCGACGGATTGCGCGGTCGGCACGCGCAGCACGAACGTAACGATGAGCGCCGTTAGGGCGACGCCGGCGATGACCGGGATCGGGCGAATTCGCGAAAACATACCTGGGTTGATACTTCCCCGCTTGAGGAGAAACCCGGCTCTTCCCTTAAAATAGCGGTGTGGAACTCTCGATCGATCTCAAAACCGTTGCGGCGTGCCGCGAACTGGCCTCGGCCATCGTGGAGCCGGTGGAAGCGTTTATCGGCGCGCATTCGACCGTTGCCGTAGAGCGCTCCGTCCTGCGCCTGCTGGGCGTCGACGGCGTCGGCGCCGACGAGGTTCCCGTGCCGAATCTCATCGTCGACGCGCTCGATCCGCAGCAGCGCTCGCACGGAGCGGCGCTCGCTTTCGGCAAAGCGCTGGCGCAGACGGGGCTGGAACCCGCAGCGCTCGGCGCCCGGATCGCTTCGGGCGAGCTCGATCTGCACCAATTTGCCGCTGTGCCGGATGCGGCGGGCCGGGAAGTCGCGCGAAAGTATGCCAAGCGTTCGCTCGATCGCATCTCCGGACGGCGCGACGAACGGGCCGAACGGCTTGCGCGTCTGCCGCAAGGCGAGCCGCCGCTGCTGTATGTGATTGTCGCGAGCGGCAATATTTACGAAGATCGCACGGCAGCGGTGGCTGCCGCAGAGGCGGGCGCTCACATTATCGCGGTGATCCGCTCCACCGGACAATCGTTGCTCGATTTCGTGCCGTACGGCCCGACGACTGAAGGCTTCGGCGGTACCTACGCAACGCAAGCGAATTTCAAGATTATGCGCGAGGCGCTCGACGAAGTCTCCGAGCGCTTGGGCCGCTACGTCATGCTCACGAATTACGCGAGCGGCTTGTGCATGCCGGAAATAGCGACGATGGCGGCGATCGAACGACTGGACATGCTGCTCAACGATTCCATGTACGGCATCTTGTTCCGCGACATCAACATGAAGCGCACGTTCATCGATCAGCACTTCAGCCGCATGTTGAATGCCTATTCCGGCATCATCATCAACACCGGCGAAGACAACTACCTGACGACGGCCGACGCGGTCGAGCAAGCTCCCGCGGTGCTCGCCTCGCAGTTCATCAACGAAGAATTTGCGCATCGTGCCGGCATGCCGGACGCGCAGATCGGTTTGGGCGACGCGTACGAGATCGATCCCGGTTTGCAAGACGGATTCTTGCTCCAAGTGGCGCAGGCACAGCTGGCACGCCAGATTTTCCCCGATGCGCCGCTGAAGTACATGCCGCCGACGAAGCACATGACCGGCGACATCTTCAAAGGCCATCTGATCGATGCGATGTTCAACTTGACGTCGGTAATGACGCGTCAGACGATTCATTTGTGCGGCATGCTGACGGAAGCGATACACACGCCGTTCTTGGGCGACCGCGCGCTGTCGATAGAAAACGCGCGCTACATCATGAACACGGCGCGCCACTTCGGCGAGGAAATCACCTTCAAGCCGGGCGGACGCATCGAGCGGCGCGCACAGCAAGTCTTGCGTGACGCGCACGAGTCGCTCCAACGCGTGGCGGATCAAGGCTTGATGGAAGCGATCGAAGCGCGCGCATTCGCAGACGTCTCACGTCCGCCGGACGGCGGCCGCGGGTTCGACGGCGTGTTCGAGCGCGCGAGCGATTATTGGAATCCGTTCGAAGAGGCGCTTGCGCCGGCGAGCGCGGGGGCCGCTTAATGAGCCAAATCGTCAAACCGTACGGCGACACGATGAACGACGGCAAAGTGCAGCTCTCGTTCACGCTGCCGATCGAATGGAGCGAGGCTGCCGACGAAGCGGCGCGTCAACTCGCAACGCGCATGGGCTTTGGCGACGCGCAAGTGGTCGAGGGCCGACCCATCGCGACGGGTTTTTCGTTCTTCGTCGTCTACGGCAGCACGCCGCACGGCGTCGATTTCTCGACGATTGCCGCGCCGTCGGCCAAGACGCACGCGATGTCGATGGACGAGGTCGATGCCCTGGTCGCGGAGCGCATGGGGCGCAAAATCCGCGTTGCGGGCGCGTGCATCGGCACCGATGCGCACACCGTCGGCATCGACGCGATCCTCAACATGAAAGGCTATAAGGGCGATTACGGGCTCGAGCGCTACAAATCGTTCGAAGTCCATAATTTGGGCAGCCAAGTCTCGGTCGAAGAGTTTGTGCGCTTCGCGAAGGAAAAACAGATGGACGCGCTGCTCGCCTCGCAGGTCGTCACGCAAAAAGGCAGCGACGTGAAAAACTTCACCGCGCTCGTCGAATTGCTGGAAGCCGAGGGTCTGCGCGACCGCATCGTGCTTTGCTGCGGCGGCCCGCGCGTTACCAATCTGCTCGCGACCGAGCTGGGCTACGATGCCGGCTTCGGGCGCGGCACCGTTCCGAGCGAAGTCGCATCGTTCATTGCAAGCAGGCTGACAAAAGCCTAAACGTTATCTGGGCCTTCCGGCCCTGCTTGCACGGGCGGAAGGGTCCCTTGGTAACGCGAAAAGTCAAGCCCTATGTTGCCAGAGCTGCTGGCGTGGTTTACCGGTAAGGAGCCGAACCGGCGAAAATATCCGCGGAAGCGTAAAGCGTACCGCGCGACGTTTTCGGTGGACGCCGGGACCACGCAGAAGCCGGCGATCGGCCTTGACATTAGCGGGGGCGGTCTGTGCGTGCTCACGCAAGAGCCGGTCGGCAAGGACGAATTCGAAATACGCGCGACGATTGAATCGCGCGTCGTTCGCGTGCGCGCGAAATCCGTCTGGCACGACACCGTGACGCATCAGGGCAAATCCGTTTGGCGCTACGGCATGCGTTTCACCGGCATCTCCGCCGACGATTGGGACGCGATTATCCGGTACACCAGCGATAAATCGGTCGAGGAAGCGAACAAGGCGCAGGAAGATCTCACGACCGTGCGCATGACGCCGGACGACGCGAACCGCTTGCTTCCGACGCGTTTGCAGCAGCGGCTGCTCAAGATTTTGGTGGAGCGCCGGCGCCTCGCGCCCCTGCGCGACGGCCAAACCCCGCTGGTCCAATACTTTTATTCGGGCATCGTGCGCCACGAAGGCAAACTGATGCACCGCCTGACGATTCAATCGAAAGTGGTTGGGCAGGAAGGCGACGAAATGTTCGAAACTCGCTTCGTGTTCGACGATAAAGGCGAAAACATTATCATTCTGAGCTAAAACGGGGAACATGGCACAGAGCAAAACGGCGCTCATTACGGGAATCACCGGCCAGGACGGATCGTACCTGGCCGAATTATTGCTGGCGAAGGGGTATCGCGTCGTCGGAATGACGCGGCGCACCAGCACCGACGTGCACGAGCGCATTCAGCATATCTTCGAGGACATCGAGTTCGTTTCGGGAGATCTGCTGGACCAAACGTCGATGACCGGCATCATCTACAGCGTCAAACCCGACGAGGTGTACAACCTCGCGGCGCAATCGTTCGTGCCGACCTCGTGGAATCAGCCCGTGCTCACCGGCGAGTTTACCGCACTCGGCGTGACCCGTGTACTCGAAGCGATCCGCGCGGTCAATCCGAAGATCCGCTTCTATCAAGCGTCGAGCTCCGAGATGTTCGGCAAAGTGCAAGCGGTGCCGCAGAGCGAGGACACGCCGTTTTATCCGCGCAGTCCCTACGGCGTCGCGAAAGTGTACGGCCATTGGATCACGGTGAACTACCGCGAATCCTACGACATGTTCGCGTGTAGCGGCATCCTGTTCAATCATGAGTCGCCTCGACGGGGCAAAGAATTCGTGACGCGCAAGATCAGCGACGGCGTCGCGCGCATCAAGCTGGGGCTGCAAAAAGAGCTGCTGCTCGGCAATCTGGATGCGCAACGCGATTGGGGATTCGCCGGCGACTACGTGCGTGCGATGTGGCTGATGCTGCAGCAGGACACTGCGGACGATTACGTCGTTTCCACGGGACGCACGCACTACGTGCGTGAGTTCTGCCGCATCGCGTTCGAAGCGGCCGGTTTGGGATCGTACGAGCCGTACGTGAAGATGGATCCGCGCTTCATGCGCCCCGCGGAAGTGGATCTGCTCATCGGCGATCCTTCGAAAGCGAAGAAAAAGCTCGGCTGGGAACCGGAAGTCTCGTTCGAGCAGCTCGTCGAGATGATGGTGGAAGCCGACAGCGAGCGTTTACGCCCGCTCGCGGGAGTTTAACGTGCGCGCGCTGGTGACCGGCGCCAGCGGGTTCGTCGGCCGGCATCTCGTCGAGTATCTGAGCGCGAACGGTCACACCGTTACAGCCGCCGGCGGGCCGCACGACGCGGAGCAGATGCTGCCGATCGATCTGCGCGACATCGACAGTTTGCATGCGGCTCTGGATCTCGCGCGCCCGGCCGCCGTATTTCATTTGGCCGCGCAAGCGTTCGTACCGCGATCGATCGAAGATCCCGGGGAAACGTACGCGACGAACGTC
This sequence comes from Vulcanimicrobiaceae bacterium, assembly GCA_035694945.1. Lineage (GTDB taxonomy): Bacteria > Vulcanimicrobiota > Vulcanimicrobiia > Vulcanimicrobiales > Vulcanimicrobiaceae > DATGJX01. The sequence continues at coordinate 6,793 of DASSEZ010000095.1, read as the reverse complement.
GCGGGAACCGCGAATCTGCTGCAGGCGCTGCGCGAGCACCGCGAGCGCTCCGGCACGAACGTGCGTCTCGTCTTCGTGAGTTCCGCCGAAGTGTACGGCGTGCAGCCGCCGGCTGCAATGCCGCTTACGGAAACGATCCCGCCGAATCCGGTAAACCCATACGCGGCCAGCAAAGCCGCGGCGGAGGCGATCGTGCTCGGCGAGGCGCGCAGCTTCGGCGTCGATGCGGTGATTACTCGCGCGTTCAATCACATCGGCCCAGGGCAGAACGAGCGCTTCGCGGTTCCCTCATTCGCCACGCAGCTCGCCGCGATCGCCGCCGGCGGCGATCCGGTGATGCTCGTCGGTAACTTGGAAGCGAAACGCGATTTTTTGGACGTGCGCGACGTGGTCGCGGCGTACGCAGCGCTCGCGCAGCGCGGAAAAAGCGGCGAGATATACAACGTGTGCAGCGGCACCGCCGCGAGCATGCGAGAGATCCTTTCCGAGCTAATCCGCATCGCTCGCGTGCCGGTGGAAGTGCGTGAAGATCCGGCGCGCATGCGTCCGGCGGACGTGCCGCTGCTCTACGGCAGCAATGCGAAGCTGCGCGAAGCGGCGGATTGGTCCCAGGCAATTCCGCTGCGCGTCACGTTGCAGGACGTGTACCGGGAGGCGCAAATGAGGCCCCTTCGACATGGCTAGCGATGAAGTAAAAGCGTTCGTCTTCAAAAACCGCGGCGCGCTGCTCGCGGTCCCGGCGGTCTTGCTGGCGGCATTCGGCAAGCCGAGCGCGTTCAGCGTGACGCTCGGACTGCCCGTCGCGCTCGCCGGTGAAGCGCTGCGCTGTTGGGCCGTCGGCTACTCAGGCGTGACGACGCGCGAAGACCACGTCATGGCGCCCGAACTGGTCACCGCCGGCCCGTACGCGCATGTGCGCAATCCGCTCTACGTGGGCAACTTCGTTACCGCGCTGGGCTTCGCGATCGCGTTCACGGGCGGAAGCGGTTTCGGCAAAGCCTCGGCATTGATCGCCGCTTCGCTGGGAACGATGGCAGCGGTGTACGCCACGATCATTCCGCACGAAGAAGAATACTTGCGCTCGCAGTTCGGGGAGCCGTACGAGCGCTATTGCGCGAGCGTTCCGCAGATCGTTCCGGCGCTCGAGCCGGCCGGCGATCGCGCCGGGACGTGGAAGCCGGACGTGATCGCGAAAGCGGAAACCAACACGTTTCTGACGTTCGGCGCGATGCTCGCGGTGCTCGCGCTTAAAGCGCTTAAAGCCTGATCATGACGCCGCGCCGGCGTCTCGTCCTTTCCCTCGTACTCATTGCATGCGTCGCGGGGATCGAGTTTTGGGGCGGCCTGCGCGCGAATTCCCTGGCGCTGCTGACCGACGCGGTGCACGTCTGCATGGACGTGTTTGCATTGGGAATAGCGTTGTTCGCCCTCCTGGGATCGCAGCGTCCCGCGACCGCCAGTAAGACGTTCGGGTACGGACGCATCGAAATTTTGGGCGCGCTGCTGAACGGCAGCGTACTGCTGGCCGCCACGGCGTTCATCGCTTACGAGGCCGTGCAGCGGTTTTTCGTGCCGCATCATCCGGAAGGCGCGTTGATGAGTATCGTCGCGGGCATCGGCTTTGCGGTCAACGTGACCGTCGGCCTGCTGTTGATAGGCCACGGCAAAGAGAATTTGAATTTTCAAGCGGCGCTCTTTCACGTTGCGGGCGACGCGCTCGGCGCGCTCGCGGTGATCGTCGGCGGCGCCGTTATCGCGGCAACAAACGCGGCGTGGATCGATCCCGCGCTCTCGCTCTTCGTCGCGGCGATCATCATCGTCGGGGTGTTCCGCGTGCTGCGCGACGCCTCGGACGTACTGCTCGAAGCGGTGCCGCGCGGCATGCGCGTCGCGGAAGTGCGCGATGCAATGGCCGGCGTAAACGGCATTTCGGAAATCCACGATCTGCACGTGTGGACGATCGGGAGCGGCGCGCGCGCGCTTTCCGCCCATATTCTCGTTCCGGACAAACGCGTGAGCGAAGCCAGCGCGATTATGCGTGAGCTCGATGCGCTCGTGCGGGAGCGCTTCGGCATTTCGCACGTCACGCTGCAATTCGAGTGCGAGACGTGCGCGCAGGACGATCGCGTCGTTTGTACGCAGGCGAGCGCTCCCTACGAAAGTCGCATGAGGGACGCTCTTGCGGCGGAAGCGAAACGTCCGGGGCTATGAATCTACAGAATTCCAACGCGGTCGTTCTCGGCTTCGCGCGGACGCCGTTCGGCCGCCTCGCGGGCGGACTCTCGCCGCTCGAGGCGACGACGCTTGGCGCGGCGGCTCTGCAAGCGGCGATCGAGCGCTCCGGGGTGGACCCGGCCGAGATCGAGCACCTCATCATGGGTCAAGTGCTGCAGGCCGGCGCGGGTCAAAACCCGGCACGCCAAGTCGGCTTTAAAACCGGCCTTGCCAAAACGGTGACCGCCGAGACCGTGAACAAGGTGTGCGCCTCCGGGCTGCTCGCGGTGGTCAACGCCGCGCGCCTGATCAACGAAGGCAGCAACGCGGTCGTGGGCGCCGGCGGCATGGAATCGATGAGCAATGCGCCTTACCTTTTAAAGGAAGCGCGCACCGGTTACCGTTTCGGCGACGGACGGTTAATCGACGCGATGATCCACGACGGGCTGTGGGATTACTACTTCCCGATGACCATGGCGGCCCAAGGATCGAAGGTCGCAAACGAACTCGGCCTGACGCGTGAGGAGCAAGATCGCTTCGCGTACGAAAGCCACCGCCGCGCGACCGAAGCGCAGAACGCCGGCAACTTCGCCGGCGAAATCGTGCCGCTGCGCGTTGCCAGCAAACACAAAGGCAAGATCGTCGTCGACAAACTGCCGCAGCCCGCGCGCGAGCGCGTTCCGGTTGCCGCAGGTTCTTCGAACGAAGGCGCGGATGCCGTGTGGTCGCACCAGCCGTCGAAAGAATTCACGCTGAATTACGCCGAGTGGGCGCCGTTCGTTACGGGCGACGTTCCGCACAACACCGTGGATCGCGATGAAGCCGTTCGCGCGGACGCGAGCCTGGAAACGATGGCGAAGCTCAAACCGCTCGAAAAAGATGGGACGATTACGGCCGGCAACGCGCCTGGCGTAAACGACGGCGCGGCAGCGATGCTCCTTGCCGATAAGACGTGGGCCGCACAGCACGGACACGAAGCGCTCGCGACGATCCTCGGTCACGCGACCGTTGCGTGGGACTCACCCTATATCGCGCTCACGCCGGCGATGGCCGCGCAGAAGCTGCTTGCGAAGAGCGGTCTGAGCAAAGAGCAGATCGACGTTTGGGAGATCAACGAAGCGTTCTCGTCCGTCGCCATTACGTCGGCGAGGCGCCTCGGCATCGATCCGTCGGCAGTCAATAAATTCGGCGGTGCGGTCGCGATGGGCCATCCCATCGGCGCGTCCGGCGCGCGCATCATCGGCACGGTGATCAATCAGCTGCGCAAACGCGGCGGCGGCCTGGGCATCGCAGCGATCTGCAGCGGCGGCGGCCAAGGCGACGCAGTTCTGATCCGGGTCGATTAACGCCCCGTGAAATTAGCCATTATCGGTGCCGGGCAAATGGGGGCCGGCATCGCGCAGGTTGCGGCATCGCACCATCATTCCGTTGTTCTCGTCGATCGCGATGAAGCGACGGTGGCGCGCGGCATTGCGGCCATCGAACGCAACCTGAACCGCAGCGTCGAGAAGGGGCGGCTGACGCAAGAGCAGCGCGGCACGGTGCTCACGCACATCCGCCCGGAAACCGCGATCAAAGACTTCGACGTGGATATCGCCATCGAAGCCGCGACTGAGACGTTGAAAACGAAGATCGAGATCTTCCGGCAACTCGATCAATCCACGCCGCCTGCCGCAATTCTGGCAAGCAACACGTCATCGATCTCCATTACGCAGTTGGCAGCCGCGACGCAGCGGCCCGAGCTGGTCATCGGGATGCATTTTATGAATCCGGTGCCGGTGATGCAACTGGTCGAAATCATCCGCGGCATCGCGACCTCGCAAGTGACGTACGATTTTACGGAAACGCTCGCGCGCGATCTCGGCAAGACGCCGGTGGAAGTACGGGACTTTCCGGGGTTTGTCTCCAACCGCGTACTGATGCCGATGATCAACGAAGCGATCTACGCATTGTACGAGGGCGTCGGTTCACCTGAAGCGATCGACACGGTAATGAAACTCGGCATGAATCACCCGATGGGACCGCTGCAGCTGGCCGATTTCATAGGGCTCGACACGTGCCTGGCGATCATGAATGTTCTGTACGAAGGCTTCTCCGATACGAAATACCGGCCGTGCCCGCTGCTCAAGCAATATGTAGCGGCAGGATGGTACGGAAAAAAATCCGGCAAAGGGTTTTACGATTACTCCACCGCGGCGGGACGCGCGTAGAGTCCGATGCAAACCGAATCTCCCGCAGCGTTCGACCTTACGGAAGATCAACGGCAGATCGGCGATCTTGCCGCAGAGATCGCGCAGCGTGAGATTGCACCGCACATTACCCAGTGGGATCGCGAGCACGCCTTTCCGCGAGAGCTCTACACCAAACTGAACGCGGCGGGCCTTATGGGCCTGCTCGTGCCTGAAGAGTACGGCGGCGCCGGCGCCGATTACGTTTCGTACGCGCGCGCCGTCGAAGAACTGGCGCGCGTCGACGCCGGCTCGGCGGTCACGGTCTCCGTGCACTCGATGATCTGCATGGCGATTTTGAAACTCGGCAGCGAGGAGCAGAAGCGCCGCTATCTTCCCAAACTCGCGCAGGAAGACGCAATCGCGGGATTTGCGCTTACCGAGCCCGACGCCGGATCCGATGCTGCGGCGCTGCGCGCGAACGCCAAGCGCGACGGGGATGCCTGGCTTCTCAACGGCCGCAAGCAGTGGTGCACCAACGGCGGTTACTCCACGGTGATGATGGGCATGTTCCGCACCGGCGGTCCGGGAGCTCGCGGGATTAGCGCGTTTCTGGTCGACAACGATCTGCCGGGCGTCGCGGTCGAGAAGGTGACCGAGAAGCTGGGCATCCACACCAGCAACACGTGCGATATTGCGTTCGATAACGTGCGCGTGCCGCAGAGCGCGCTGCTGGGTGAAGAAGGAACGGGTTTCAGCAACGCCATGACCGCGCTCACCGGCGGACGCATCGGGATCGCGGCGCAGGCCTGCGGTATCCTCGCGGCGTGCTTGGATGCGTCCGTGAAATTCGCGCAGGAACGCAGCGCGTTCGGGAAACCGATCGGCGCCTTCGAAGGCATCTCGTTCAAGATCGCGCAGATGGCAACCGATTTGGACGCCGCGCGTCTGCTGACATACCGCGCCGCTGCGCTGTACGATGCAGGCAAACCGTTCGCCGTCGAAGCCAGCAAAGCGAAATATTTTGCGTCGACGGCCGCGCGTAAACATGCCGCGGAAGCGCTGCAGATTCACGGCGGGTATGGCTATACGACCGAATTTCCGGTCGAACGCTATTACCGCGACGCAAAGATCACGGAAATCTACGAAGGCACGTCGGAGATTCAGCAGATTATTATTTCGCGTGCTTATTTAGGGAAGTTGTAAGACGCCTCGACGGGCTCGGCGATGGTTCGGCGGGCTCACCATGACAACATAGAAAAGAGCAGATCGTACTAGCATGAACTTAATGGAGTACCAGGGGAAAGAATTGTTCCGCCGCGCGGGCATTCCGGTTCCCCGAAGCCAGCACGTCACGACCGCGGATGAAGCCTCGGCGTTCGTCGGCGGCAACCCCGGAAACTGGGTGGTCAAAGCGCAAGTGCTGATGGGCGGCCGCGGCAAAGCCGGGAAGATCAAATTTGCGAAGAACGCGGATGAAGCGCGCACGGTAGCCGCAGATATCATGGCAACGCCGATGCCCCCGAACCGGCAAAATCCCAAAGGCGAAGCGATTAACTCGCTGCTGGTTGAGGAAACGCTGAGCGTCTCGAAAGAAGCGTACGCGGCAATCGCGATCGACCGCACGACGAAGAAACCCGTGCTTATGGTGAGCGCGTTCGGCGGCATGGACATCGAAGAAGTTGCTGAAAAGCATCCCGACTCGATCGCAAAAGCGTTCGTCGACACGGCCGCCGGCTATTGGCCGCACGTCGGGCGCGAACTCGCGTTCAAAGCGAATCTCGATCCCGGCTACCGTAAGGCGCTGCCGGGCATTTTGGCCGGCCTGTACGATCTGTTCTTCCGGTACGGCGCGAAACTGGTCGAGATCAATCCGCTGGTGCTCACCGAAGACGGGCGCGTGATCGCGGCCGACTCGAAGGTGGAGCTCGACGACGACGCGCTCTACAAGAATCCGGAATTCAAGCAGTGGCAAACCGCGTTGCCGCTCGATGAAGACGAAACGCTCGCGACCAAAGCGGGCCTGGGCATCCGCAATTTCCGCCGCTTTGAGGGCAACGTCGGCACCATGGCCAATGGCGCGGGCCTTGCCATGGGCACCATGGATGCGGTCAAGAACGCGGGCGGATCGTTTGCGAACTTCCTCGACGTCGGCGGGGGCGCGAACGCCGAGCGCGTGCGCAACTGTTACGAACTCGTGATGAACCACACGGACGCCAAAGTGTTCTTCATCAACATCTTCGGCGGCATCACACGCTGCGACGAAGTCGCCAAAGGCATCGTCGAAGCGCTCAACACGACGAGCTCGCGCAAAGTGCCGCTCGTGATTCGCCTGACCGGTACGAACGAAGAAGAAGGACGGCGCATTCTCGCCGAGGCCGGCATGACGCCGGTCGAAACCATGGACGACG
>DASSEZ010000094.1:0-31523 GCA_035694945.1 Vulcanimicrobiaceae bacterium | reverse complement strand
CAGAACACGGAGAAGCCCGCTTACGCGGGCTTCTTTTTTTCCGAAGAGGATCAGTACGCAAACAAACGAACATATGTTCGCATGCGTGTGAAGCCGGAATGCCGTCGCGACGCGTGCAGCGGTCGCGTAAAAAAGAACGCGTCATTTTACTGTTCCAATAAGTGCCAGCGCGAGCATCTGCACGAGCAGTACATCGAGAAATGGCTGGCGGGCGAAATCGACGGCTCGAAAACGGACGGCGCGGGCGCGTCGATGCATATACGGCGTTATTTAATGGAGTCGGGCGGACGAAAGTGCAGCGTTTGCGGCTGGAGCGAGTGCAACCCTCGAACGGGCCTCGTGCCGCTGCACGTGGATCACGTCGACGGTAACGCGCGAAACAATCGGCCCGAAAATTTGCGGTTATTGTGCCCGAACCACCATGCGTTGACGGAAACGTTTGGAAACGCGAATCGCGGACACGGACGGCCAACGCGACGCGCGCGCTACTTAAAAGGGTTGCGCTTCTCGCCGCTCGTTATCGCACCGCCGATGCCATCCGATAGACGATTTCGCGCAGCATTTCGCTCGATGTCCCAAAGTTGAGCCTGACGTAACCCTCGCCGCCGCTCCCGTACTTCGTCCCGGGCTCGAGCGCGACGCGCCCGCGTTCCAAAAAGTACCGTGCCGGATCGTCGCCGATGCCGAGCGCGCTGCAGTCGATCCATGCTAAATACGTTGCCTCGGGCGCCGAGCAACGCGCTGCGGGCAGCCGTTCGCGCAGCAGACCGAGGAGCAGCGAGCGGTTGCGATCGAGTTGCGCAAGCAGTTCACTGAGCCAGTCGCCGCCGTCGCGAAATGCAGCGACAGAGGCGTGCACGCCGAAGTGGCCGACACGCGAGTCGATTTCCGTTGGGATAGCGGCCAGACGTTTGTGCATGCGCGCGCGCACCTCGCCGTTACCGGCGATCAGCACGGCGCATTTGAGCCCCGGAATGTTCCATGCTTTCGACGCCGACGTCACCGCTACGCATTGCAGTCCTTCCGATGCTAGGCTCACGAGCGACGCGAATCGCGCGCCGGGCAGCGTGAGCGGCCCGTGAATCTCATCGGCGATAACCGTGACGTTATACTGCTGCGCAAGCGCGGCAACACGGGCGAGTTCTTCACGGGTCCACACGCGGCCCACGGGGTTGTGCGGACTGCAGATGACGTACGCGGATGCTCCGCCCGCGAACGCTTTTTCCAGGGCGGCAAAATCCAAATGCCAGCGCAGCGTTTCATCGCGCTTGAGGGGAACGTGCACCGCTCTGCGCTCGAGCGTGTTCAGCACCTCGAAAAACGGTGCATAGACGGGCGGATTGATCACGATGCCGGCGCCGCGCTCGGTAAAAGCCAGCACCGCTTGTGCGATCCCGGCCATGACGTCGGGGATTTGGAACACCTGCTCCGGCGGCACGCGCAAATCGAGCTGCGCGTGCGCAAAGCGCGAGAACGCCTGCGCAAGTTCGCCCGGAAACGCATAGCCGGTGTCGCCCAATTCGAGCGCGCGGTCGAGCGCAGCACGGATGGACGGTGCAAGCGCAACGTCCATTTCCGCGACCCACGCCGGCAGTACGTCCGGCGGATAGGCTGCCCATTTTTCACTTTTGCGGCGGCGCAGATCGTTCAAAGACACGTCGAACATTACACGACCAGGTCTTTCGGTGTAGAGGGTGCGGTGAATCCGCGCGTCTTATAAGCATCCCACGCCCGCGCCAAGCGGTGTATGCCTTCCTCGATCGCTTCCGACGGCCCCGTAAACACCAGACGCACACGATCGACGGCGGAGTCGTCTATCGTCATGCTCGTTCCGGCGATGATGTTGACGCCGAATCTGCGCGCGGCGTGAATAAATGGGCGCACGTCTTCTACGGGCAGTTTCAACCACAAACAAAATCCGCCGGCCGGACGCGTATACTCCCAGTCGGGCAGCAACCGATCGAGCAACTCGGTCGTCAAGCGCAGCTTTTCACGCAGTTCCGCGCGGCGATACGCGCGAACGGCGTCGAAGTCGCGAAATACGCCCAGCGCAATGCTTTGCGAGACGATATTGCTTCCCAGGTCGGTCACGGTCTTGATGCGCGCCAGCCGTGCGACGACTGGGGCCGATGCGCGCACCCAGCCTACGCGAAGTCCCGACCAGAAGATCTTGCTGAGCGATCCCGCGCACACGACGCTCTCGCCTCGGCAAAACGAGGCAAGCGGCGGCGGCACATTGCCGTCGTACGTCAGCTCTTCCAATACTTGATCTTCGATGACGGCAACGCCCAGATCGTCCGCGACTTTGGCAAACGCCTTTCGTTCAGGAATAGGCATGGTGCAACCAGTGGGATTTTGATGCGTCGGAATGACGTACACCAGGCGCGTTGCACCGTGCACCAGCATCTCACGAAGGGCCGGCTCTCGCGCACCTTGCGGTATTGCGGCGATCCGCGCACCAGCCATACGAAATGCGTCGAGCGCCACGAAAAACGTTGGATTCTGTATCGCAACGGCGTCGCCGCGCTGCACGTACAGCGATATCGCCAGACTTATCGCTTGCTGTCCGCCGCTCGTGATGAGGATATTTTCCGCGCCGGTCGGCAACCCGCGCTGCGTGTAATACGCCGCGATTGCCTCGCGCAGTTCGTTCAACCCATAGGCGTTGTACGATTCGCGGTTCAACAAGGGCGTGAACTGGTGAACGTACCGCTCAAACGGTGCGGCCAACGCCATGTCCGCTACCGCGAAGTCGATACTGCCCGCACCGTTGCCGACATCGTAGGTGCTGTCGATTGCCGCAGAGCGCCGCTCGTGTACGCGCCGGCCCGCGTCGGGGAACGCAATTGTGCTGCCGCTCGCGCGGCGCGTCGTGAGGTATCCGTCTTCGCGCAGCAGATCGTACGCGCCGACCACCGTGTTGCGGCTAACGTCCAGCGCAGACGCCAGTGCGCGCTCCGGCGGTAAGCGATCGCCGCTCACCAGTTCGCCGCGCAGCACCAGTTCGAGCAAGGCGTTTTTGAGGCGCACTCTGAGTGAACCATGCGCATTCTGCCAGCTTCCTAGCCGATATGCCAGCGCCGCCGCGCGCGATTGAGTCCGGTTCAACATGAATTGGCTCTCGACAATGGGTCCAACCGTGCGGTTTAGTGATTCCGTAGGGTCCAAAACATACCGTATTGGAGGGCCAATGTCAAACCCGCAAACCGGCCTGCGATATCAGTTGCTCGACGTGTTCACACGCGATCCGTTGGAAGGCAATCCCCTTGCCGTATTCCTCGATTGCGCAGAGCTGGACGACGATCTGATGCAGCGTATCGCGCGCGAATTGAACCTGAGCGAGATCGTCTTCGTCGCGCGCTCGCCGCAAACCGATTGTATTGCGCGCTTACGCATTTTCACGCCGGGAACGGAGATGCAATTTGCCGGACATCCCACGATCGGCGCCGCGTTTGCGCTCTGGCAATCCGGTGCGAACGGTACGCAGGCGCGCAGTTTCGCATTTGAAGAACACGTTGGGCGCGTTCCCGTTCGCATCGATCGCGGAGAACCGCCGATGGTTTGGCTGTCCACTCCGCCGATTTCGAAAGTACAGGACGTCGATCGTACTGCTGCGGCGCACGCACTGGGCGTCGACGAAAGCGATCTCATCGCGGCGCTGCCGTGCGAGGTGCTTAGCGCCGGCAACCCGACGCTGTACGTTCCACTGCGTGACAAGGACGCCGTGGATCGTGCGGGCCCCGATACCGCGATGTGTCAGCGCATGCAGCTTGCGAACGACCGTATCTGCATGCTCGTATTCACGCCGACGGAGCAAGGAGCGTACACGCGCGTCTTCGGCCACAGCGGCGTGGGAGAGGACCCTGCGACCGGAAGCTCGACCGGGCCGCTGGCCGCGTATATGATGCGGCACGGCCTCGTTTCGCACGCCGACGGCACCGCGTTCGTCAGCGAGCAAGGCGTGAGCATGCGCCGGCGCAGCCTCCTGCACGTGCGCATACGCGGGGAACATGGCAGCGAAGGCATCGACGTCGGCGGCCACGTTCGCGCGGTGGGCCGCGGCGTTTTGGAACTGCGAGGGTGAGCATGACATCAATCGACACTGCGGCATTGTACGCCGACTTCGATCACGGCGGCGACAACGCGGTCGTTGCGCCGATCTATCAGACGACGAATTTCTAGGCGGAGACTGCCGAGGAGTTTTTGGAACGCTCGAGTGGCCCGCGTCCCACGCGGTTTTACACGCGGGACGGTAATCCGACGGTTGCGCGTGCAGCGCAGGTCGTCGCGGCGCTCGAAGGAAGCGAAGCGGCGCTGCTGTTTTCCTCCGGCGTCGCTGCAACGACCACGGCACTGCTGACGCTTCTGAAGGCAGGCGATCACGTAATCTGCCAGGATCAGGTCTACGCCGGTACGCAGGCGTTTCTAAACACCGTGATGCGTGACTTCGGGGTCGACGCGACGTTTGTGGATCAGCGCTATCCTGAGGCGTTCGAGCAAGCGATGACGCCGCGAACGCGGCTGTTCCTGCTCGAAACCCCCTGTCATCCGCTCATGCGTGTGACGGATCTGCGCGCGGTAAGCGAAATCGCGCACGAGCGCGGCGCACTGACGATGGTCGACAACACGACCGCGTCGCCGGTTAATCAGCGTCCCCTGGAGTTTGGCGTGGATCTGGTGATGCATAGTGCGACGAAATTTCTGGGCGGCCATTCCGACCTTCTCGCAGGCGCGCTTGCGGGAGACACGCACCTCATCGATCGCATTTGGAAGCGCTCGAAGATGATCGGCGCGGTGATGTCGCCGCACGATGCATGGCTGCTGCTGCGCGGCATGCGCACCGTGGCGCTGAGGGTGCAGCGTCACAACGAAAACGGCTTGCGCGTGGCGCAGGCATTGGAAACGCATCGCGCGGTGGAACACGTCTATTATCCAGGATTGCAAAGCCACCCGCAGCACGCGCTCGCCGCCAGACAAATGGGGTTACGCAGGTTCCGGCGTGCGCCGAGCATCGGCGCGGTGGAGTCGCTCGCGATTCATCCGTTCGCGATGTGGAGAAACACGCTTTCCGCCGACGAATTGCAACGGCGCGGCGTGTCGCCGGGACTGGTGCGCCTCTCGCTGGGAATCGACGCCGGCGAGGACATCGTGGCCGACGTAACGGGATCGCTCGACGCGCTTTAGATCTACGATCGCCACTTGCGGAATGACAGGCGTATGGCACGTCCTGGCGCAATCATGGGGGCATGGCCGTCGCCGCCGGTTCCGTAGACGATGTGGTCCTCGCTTTGCCGCCGCCGCTCAAATGGGCGGGCGGAAAGCGCTGGCTCGTTCGCCATTTGCTGGACTACTGGCGTGGGCACGAACAACGCCGGCTGGTCGAACCATTTGCCGGGGGACTGGCGGTCACGCTCGGTTTGCTGCCGCGGCGCGCATTGCTCAACGATGCCAATCCGCACCTCATTGCGTTTTACCGTTGGCTGCAGCGTGGGCTGGACGTGCGCGCGACCGGCATCACGTTTGCGAACGAGCGCACCGTGTATGCGCAGAACCGTACGCTCTTCAACGAACTTATCCGTCGAGGTGAAGGTGAGAGCGCAGAAGCTGCCGCGCTCTTTTACTATTTGAATCGCACGGGTTACAACGGGTTGTGCCGCTTCAACGCGCGCGGGTTTTTTAACGTGCCGTTCGGGCGATACAAGCAGCCGCCGTATCGCGAAGACTTCGAGCCGTATCGCCGCATACTCGCGCCGTATGAATTCATGCAAGGTGATTTTGAAGCCCTCAAACTGCGCAAAGGCGACTTCGTCTACGCCGATCCGCCGTACGACGTCGAGTTCACCACGTATTCAGCGGGTGGTTTCACATGGGACGATCAACAGCGGTTGGCGGACTGGCTTGCAGCGCATGCCGGGCCGGTCGTCGCTTCGAACCAAGCCACTCCGCGCATTCTGCGGCTCTACCGGCGCCTGGGCTTTGCTATACGCGTGGTCGATGCGCCGCGGCGCATCAGCTGCGATGGCAATCGCGACGACGCCAAGGAGATGATTGCGGTGAGGAATCTCTGATGGGCATGCTGTTTCCGGGAAGCATGGGCACGAAGACCGGCTCCACGCTCGAGGTGAGTGTGGAAGCAGTCCTGCTCAACAACAGTTACGCGGTGAAAAAGCAGCAAGTCGTCGGTACCAAACCGGGCGGCGGTAAGCATAAAGCGGACATCGTCGGCATGCGGCCCAATGGTTCGCAGTTCTTGGTTTCGCTCAAGTGGCAGCAAACGGCCGGCAGCGCCGAAGAAAAAATTCCGTTCGAAGTGATCAAACTGCTGCACACGCTGCGCGAAAATCCCGCAGCGTACGATAAGGCGTACATCGTCGTCGGCGGTGACGGCTTTAGCCCCGGTCTCGTTGAGTTTTATCTGTCCGAAGAGTTCCGTTCGTACATTCGCGATTCGGCAAAGATCGAGATCCTCACGCTCACGGACTTAATCACCCGCGCGAACCGCGGCGCGCTTTAACATTCCTACGGCGGGTATACTCCCCGCATGCTTTTCGCGGCCGTACTCGTGGCATTTTCCGTTTGGCCGATGTACCAATACCGCGCGAATCACAACGCCGTCTTTTCCTCTCCAAATCTGCGCGTTTCGTGGACGCGCCGGCTGGGCGGCAAGATCAACGGCGGTCTAGCATTCGCGGACGGAGCGATTTTCGTGGAGTCGTTTGACCGGCGCGTGAACGCGCTCGATGCGCACACCGGACGCGTTTTATGGTCGACGCCCGTCTCGAACGTCGTGATGACGACGCCGATTGTGGCAGATCGGCTCGTGATCGCGGGAACAGGAACGGCGCACGTGCTCACGCAGACCGCGCATAAACTCATTTGGGGCCGCGCGCAAGGCGATGAAGTCGTTGCCTTCGACGAAGGGACTGGCCGCGTGCGCTGGCGGCGCAAGACCGCCGGCGAGAACATGCCCAGCCCGGCGCTCGTGAAGATCCGCGGGGAGGACGCGATCGTGTTTGCCAATGGCGACGATCACGTTCGTGCGCTCGCGGTGCGTGACGGACGTACGTTGTGGGAACGCGCGGTGCCGGGCATCGCGTCGATGAGTTCCGCTGCCGTGCACGACGGCCGCGTGTTCGTGGTAATCGGTGATGGCTCGCATTCGGGCACGCGCGATCGTTTGATTGCCGTCGATCCCGCCGGCGGGCGCATCGTTTGGGGTGCGCCCTACGGCAACGCGGATTGTTCGCCGGCAATTGCAGGCGGTACGGTATTCGTCGAAGGCTCAAATGCCGATGCAGCACACCCGCAGCCGAACGCATTCAACGACGTCGAAGCGGTGGACGAGCGCACCGGCACATTGCGGTGGCGCTGGTTTTCCGGATACGGCCGGTTTACGAGCGTCGGGTCCGACGAAGAGGGCGTTGCGGGACTCGCCGCTGACGGCGCATTTTACGAAGGCATTCCGGCGACGAACGAATTCATCGCGTTCGATGCGCGCACCGGACGCATCCGCTGGCGCCTCAAGACCGGCGCGGCGGTGAAGATGAGCGCGGTAGAAAGAGCGGGCACGCTGTACTTCGGCGACACGGGCCATACGTTCTACGCCGTAAATGCGAAAAATGGGCGCGTGCTTTCACGGCGCCCATTTCCAACGTTCTTTACGGTTTCGCCGCCGGTGATCTTCGGCGGTACGGTTTACGTCGCCAACGACGACGTGGTGCGCGCGATGCCGCTCGGGACGAACTGAAGCGCCAGTCCGTCGATGCAGTAACGCAGCCCCGTCGGCGGCGGGCCGTCATCGAACACGTGGCCCAGGTGCCCGCCGCAGCGGCTGCAGTGCACTTCGGTGCGCGGTTCGACGATTTCGTAATCGGCGCGCGTGCGAATCGCATGCGGAAGCGGACGGTAAAAACTCGGCCATCCATCGCCGCTGTCGTACTTCGTCTTTGAAGAGAACAGTGCCAGCGCGCAGCCGGCGCACTTATAGACGCCCGCGCGATGTTCTTTGAGCAGCGGGCTGCTGTCGATCGGTTCCGTGCCGTTTTGACGCAGAATGTAATAGCGATCCGGGCCGAGCAATTTTCGCCACTGCGCATCGGTGTGGGTGACTTCGTACTGCGGGGATGCGCCGAGCAGCGGCGCCGCCGCGAACGCCGCGACCGCGCACAGCCATGACGAGCGCGTCAGCGTCTCACGTGACATGCGACACCATGCCTTTCGAAATAGCGCTGATGATACTCTTCAGCGCGATAAAACGGGCCGGCTTCGGCGATCTCGGTGACGATCGGCTGCGCGTAGCGCTGCTGCTCGCTGCGCAGCGACTCCGTCGCGCGCTCGCGCTGAGCGGCGCCGTGTGTGAAAATCGCCGAACGGTATTGCGAGCCGACGTCCGGACCCTGGCGGTTGTAAGTCGTCGGATCGTGGATGTCCCAGAAGACGCGCAGCAAGTCGTCGTATCGGACTTGCGACGGATCGTATGTTACCTGGACGGCCTCGGCATGCCCGGTAACATCGCTGCAAACATCGCGATACGTCGGATTCTCGGTGTGGCCGCCGGTGTAGCCGCTAACCGCATCGAGAACGCCGGGAACTTGCCGGAAGGCCGCTTCAACGCCCCAGAAGCAGCCGGCAGCGAACGTCGCGTTTTCCATAGTGTTCATACATCCAAGGAACGCCGCCCGCGCTATCTTGGATGCATGCGCCAGAATTGCAGACCCATCGGCAGCGCCGCGGGCGCCAGCGGGTCGAGATCGTAACCCGTGAGGCCGCTTGGTACCACCGCACCCAAACGGTTCGAATACAAATAAAGCACCGGCAGATCGCGGCTGGCCAGCTGCTGGTAGCGGTCGAGCGCGGCACGCGAGGCGCGCGGTGAAGAAGCGGTACGCGCGTCTTCGATTGCCTTGTCGATCTGCGGATTACTGTAAAAGCCCACGTTGTAACCGCCGTTCGCTACCGTCTGCGTGGACGAGTAATACTTATAGTCGTCCGGATACGGCGGCAGAATGAGGCCGCGCAGCGCCATCTGGAAACGGCTGTGATGCAGATCGACGAAGAACGTTTGGATCTCTTCGTTGTCGAGCGTGCAGTCAATGCCGACCGCTTTGAAATCCGCCTGGATGAGTTCGGCGATATTGCTCGCCACGGCGTCGGTTGCACCGCCCGTTTTGAGCGTCACGCGCATCGCTACGCCGTTTTTCGTGCGAACGCCATTGCGCATCATCCAGCCCGCCGCGTCGAGCAGGCGCCGCGCTTTGCCCGGATCGTACGCGTACGTCGTTACAGAACGGTCGTAAAAAGGCGAGAATGACGGTATCGGTCCGTTGAGGACGTCCGCCTGGCCGCTCATAATGCCCTGCGTGATGAAGCGGCGATTGATGGCGTACATCATCGCTTGCTTCACGAGCGAATCGTGCATGAACGCAATCTGCGGATCGTGATAGTTCGGCAGCAGCAGGAACGTCACGTTCCACGGCCAGTTGATGAACTTGTGATTGCCGCGCAAACGGGTGTGCACGCGCCACAAATTCGGGGGAATGTCGGTGACGTCCACCTCGCCCGCGTCGACCGCTGCGTAGAGCGAATCCTGCTGAGGATACACGCGAAACGCCACCTTGTCGATGTGCGGCTTCGGTCCCCAATACGTCGAATTGCGCTGCAAAATGAGATAGTTGTCGGGCACGTTGCGGAAAATGCGCCACGGTCCCGCCGTCACCGGATGTTGCGAGAAATCCGCATCGGCGTTGACGAATTTTGCTTCCGCTTCCGAATCGGCCGGGTACTTTCCCAGGATGTGCTCCGGCAGCAGCAATGTGTC
Organism: Vulcanimicrobiaceae bacterium; assembly: GCA_035694945.1. Lineage (GTDB taxonomy): Bacteria > Vulcanimicrobiota > Vulcanimicrobiia > Vulcanimicrobiales > Vulcanimicrobiaceae > DATGJX01. The sequence continues at coordinate 21,706 of DASSEZ010000094.1, read as the reverse complement.
GTTGCTCGAGAGCGCATTGAGCAGAAATGGCGGCGACGGCCGCGAAAGGCGCACTTCGACGGTGTAGGGATCGAGCGCGCGAACCGAGCGCATCAGCGCGAAATCGCCGGTTTTACTCTCGATCATGTGGGGGTTATTCTCGAGCTTTATCGTGAAGACCGCATCCTTCGCCGTCAGCGGCGCGCCGTCGCTCCAAACGGCGCCGCGGCGCATGTGCAGCACGTAGCGCGTGCCGCCGCCGGTGACGTCGACTTTATACGCAAGGCTCGTCGACCAGCGCGGAAGCAGATCGGGCCCGAGATCGATGAGCGGCGCGTAGATGAGATCTTCGACCATCGTCGCGGCGGAGCCGATGGTGACGTACGGATTAAATCCGTCCGGGCCCGCGATCCAGCCGAGGACGATCATGTCCTTGTCGCGCGTCTCCGCGCTTCGCGCACCGCACGCCACCAGCGAGCAGATTAGCAACAGCGCAGCAATCACTGCTCCCAGACGAGCGGGCAGCAGCGTTCCGTCATGGTGAGCCTGTCGAACCACGTGCATCACATTCCCACCACGGAACGCTCTTCGCGTTCGCGCATCCAATCGCCGATGAAGTTGAATGCGCACACGCTGAATAGAATCGCAAAACCGGGCGGAAGAATCAGCCACCACGCGCCGGCGAAGATATCGCTTTGCGCGCCGGAGAGCAGATTGCCCCACGACGGCGTGGGAGCGCGCACGCCGATGCCCAGAAACGAGAGCGCCGTCTCGGCGAGCATGGCGCTCGCAACCATGAACGTGGTCGTCGTAATGATCGTGCCGATGGCGTTCGGTACGACGTGGCGGAAGATGATTCGACGGTCTCCGGCACCGATGGATCGCGCGGCCTCGACGAACAGTCGCTCTTTGAGCGTGAGCACGTCTCCGCGAACCAGACGCGAGGGTCCCAGCCACGACGTCGCGCCGATTACCAGCATCAGCGCAAGCAAATTTCCGTGGAACATCGCAGCCAGGAACAGCAGCAAGAACAGCGTCGGAATGCTGAGCAGCACGTCGACGATACGCATGAGCAGCGTGTCGAGCCAGCCGCCGTAGTAGCCGGATATCGCGCCGTACACGGTGCCGATGACCATTGCAACGAGCGCAGCGATGATGCCCACCGATAGCGTGATGCGTCCGCCTTCCAGCAGGCGCGCCAATTCATCACGGCCGAGCCCGTCGGTTCCGAGTGCGTGCACCGCGCTCGGAGCATCATAGGCGTGGGCGACGTCCGTGGTATACGCGCTGATGTGCAGCAGCGATGGGCCGATGGCGCAAGCAATGGCGACCAGGGCGATCCACACCAGACTGATTGCGGCTACAGGCGTAATGCGTGCGCGGCGGCGGCGAGGCGGTTCGGCGGCTTCGTCGACGGGCAGAACGATCGCGGATTCAGTCATACCGCACCCGCGGATCGACCACGCCGTATAATACGTCGGCCAGCAAATTGCCGAGCACGACGAGCACCGCGGTAATAACCGTCATACCCAGCAGCGTGGAGTAGTCACGATCCGTCGCCGATTGCCAGAACAGTTGTCCCATTCCCGGATACGCAAAAATCTGCTCGGTGATGACCGCGCCGCCGAAGAGCGCGGGTACCGTTCCGCCGAGCAGCGTGATGAACGGGATGAGCGCATTGCGCAGCGTGTGGCGAAAGAGCACGCGCTGCTGCGGCAACCCCTTGGCGATCGCGGTGCGCGCGTAATCTTCCCGCAACTGCTCGACCATGCTGCCGCGAATGTAGCGGCTCCAGCCGGCCATCGACACGATCGCCAGCGTTGCCGCAGGCAGCACGAGATGCGCGATGCGCGATGGCAAATCGAACGCGGTGGTGTCGATCGTCTGCAATCCGCCGACGGGAAACCATCGCAGCGTCACCGCGAACACGGCGATGAGGATCGTGCCGAACCAGAACGTCGGCATCGACCACGCCATAAAAACGAAGACGCTCGCCGTGCGATCGAACGCGGTGTTGCGCCGGTATGCTTGATAGACGCCGAGCGGTACGGCAAGCAGAACGGAAACCAGCAACGCGCACCCCATGAGCAGCATCGTTTGCGGCAAGCGTTGGCCGATGAGTGCAATGACGGGCTGCTGCCGGATGTACGAAAAACCGAGGTCGCCGTGCAGAAGCGCGCCAAGCCACGTGACGTACTGCTCGGGCCACGGCTTGTCCAAACCCAGTTCGTGCGTAACCGTCGCGATTTGCGCGGGCGTGGCTTTTTCGCCGGCCAGCGCGAGTGCCGGCCCGCCCGGCGCCAGATGCAGCAGTACGAACGTGATAATCGTCACGCCGATGAGCGTCGGCACGGCGAGCACCAGCCGCCTAAGAATAAAATTCGTCATTTGACTGTCATGCTGAGGTATCGAAGCATGGCCGAGGTAACGAGGCCTACCACCTGTATTTGCCGATCGCGTCCCATTGGTACGGCTGCGTGCCGTCCCACGCGAAGAAACATTCCCCGATAGCGCCGAGCGCTTTGCTCACGTCCAGCGATGCGGTGATTTCGTCCGCGGGCGGATAGCCGTTACGGCCTTCCGCGTCGGTTTGGCCGCCGATGCTGATGGGGCGTTTGATGCCCGAAAGATACAGCACGCGATCGTACGAGCCTTTAAGGAGCACGCGCACCTGCGCCGGCGTCGTGGGCTTGCGGCGCATCATGCGCCAGTAAGACATCGGCTGCAGTACGTCACTAAAACGCGCGATCTGCGGATACGGATACTTCGCGTTGTTCAAATGTTCCAGGTACGGATCTTCGATAGTGGCAACGAGCAAATAGTGTTGTCCGAGTGCTTCGCGAAGCCGCTGCATGTAGATCCATAGCACATCCAGTCCCTCGGGCGCACTGCCCATGAATTCATCGCCGCGCTCCACGTCTATGGCAAGTCCCGTGAGCGGCGTGCCTTTCGCGGTGCGATAGTATGCCGTACGGATGCTCGCCTGCAGATCTTCGTATGTTGCGTCACGCGGAACGGTCCAACCGATCGTTCCAATGCCGTGCGCCGCAAGGCCGTCGATAATGGCGTCGATCGTCGGTTTGGCTTCTGGCGTGATCTCCCAGTACGCGCCGTACGCGGTGCGCAGTTCCACGTAATGCAAACCGGCGCGCACCGCCAGATCGACGATCGCCTTCGGATCGAGATGTTTGAAGTAAATCTTGTCGAGCGGATTGGTGGTGAAGTAGAGCCACATCGCTTTACCGGAGGCATTGGCAACGCTCGTTGCGGGAGGCGCCGGCATCGCGGACGCGCGCACGCTCACGGGTACGGCGTTCTTTCGGTAGACGATGTAGCGATAGGGTTGTCCCGGCTGCGCGCTCGTATCGCGGTACGTCGAACTCGGGCCCGCGATTACCGCGAGCGTTTTGCGATGACCGGCGGCGTCTACGCGCACGACGCGCGCAAGGTTTTGTTCTTGCGGAAACCAGCCGATCTGCACCGCATGCGGTCCGATTGCTTCTGCGAGAACGCGGGACGCTTTCCACGTACGCGTATCGGTATGTACGGTGATCGGCGCAAACTGCGGTATCGTGGAGTGCACGTGCAGCGTAAGCACGCCGTTATGCTGCGCTTTGAGGATTGCCGCCGGCTGTCCGTAACGCATGCGCGTCTGCCATTGCACGTATCCGTCAGAGGACGTCCAATCCACGTTGCCGCCCGCCATAACGCGCGTCGGTTTGCCGCTTGCGTCCCAGTACCGTGCGACGACGAGCCACCGCGCGTTTCCGTCGGGATCGAAGCCGAGCGGGCGCGATTCCACTGTCATCCGTACCGCAGGTTTTCCGAAATACACGGGGCCTTTCGGCGTCGGCGTGGGAATCGGAGCCGGCGTCGGCGTTGCTTGCGCGAGCAAGCCGGCGAATACGAGAATAGCGGCGATCTTCATTATCGTACTCATTCTACGCTGCGATGCGGCGATGCTTGCAGCGGAGGAAAAAGGTGAGGACGGTGCGGTGCACCGTCCTCACGCATTGTTGCGCTATGTCAGCTTAGAACTTCTTGGTGAGGAAGAGCTGCCATTGCGCGGGCGATTGCGAGTAGTTTTGGTAGATGTAGCCCGTCAGCGGCGGGTTGCCCGCGGCCCAGAACGGACCGCAGCCGTAGCCGATGCTCGGCAAGTACGACGACTTGCACGGTGTCGTGTCGTGAACGTTGTTCAAAACGTTCGTTCCTTGGATACCGAGCACGAGGTTCGGGTTGCCGTTGATGCGCCACAGCGCCGTTGCGTTCATGATCCAATAGCCAACCGCTTTCATGTTGTTCTGCGTGATTACCGGCAGCGTGCCTTTTTTGCAAGAGTAGCTGCAGCTGAGCTGGTTGGTATTGTAGAACGTCGGACCCTGATAGTAGATCATCGGCAGCAGGCTGACGTCGTCCTGATGCATGTCGAGGGTAAGCGTACCGCTGAACAGCGGGTTGCCGGTCGAACGAATCAGATTGCCTGCGGCGATCAGGCTCGGCGGGAGCGGCGAAACGCCGTACGACGAGGTGGGATCGCTCGTGATCGAGGTCCAGAAGTTGTCGTACGTGCCCGTGAGCCAGTACGAGATACCGCTCTTGCGGTGATCGACGTGGTTGAGCGCCATTTCGAAACCGAACGCCTGGCGGATACCTTCGTTCGACGGCGTCGTCGGTCCGTAGGTCGCTTTGCCGCTTGTCGGATCGATACCGGTGAACGGCTTGTACAGGATGAACGCATTGCTCGTCTTGTTCATCCACGGTCCGATTTTGAACGTGGTGTTTGCGTCGACCGTGTGTTCCCACATCAAGTCGGCGCTGTGAATGCGCGTCGGATCCGCGGAGAAGCCTTTGACTCCGCCCGGATTGTACGTGCCGCTGACGACACCCGGCCCCACTTCACGCCAAATGTAGCCCGAGCCGACGAACGAGGTCGAGTCGGTGTACGAGAAGCGCAGCACGTCGTCCAGACCCATGGTGTAGGTACCGGCGAACGTCGGGTTCCAGATGCCGACGGAGAGCGGACCGCCCGGCGTTACTTTGCCGGTGCTCGGATCCGTTACCGCGGGATAATCGTACGATTCACGCTGATAGCGAAGTCCGGGTTGCAGCAAGAATTTGCCGACCTTGACTGACGCGTCCGCGTACACGTACGGGATATGTGTGGGGTAGTTCGAGAGCAGGTCGACGCCCGGCCACGAACCGTCGGGATTGAAATAGAGCGAGTAGTAGTACGCCCAGATGTTGTTGTCGAGCTCCGTGCCGATGCCCGCGTGAATCGTCAGGTTCGCACTGACGTTGTTGGTGTAATCCAGCGCGCCGAGCCACATGTTGGAGCGGCGGTCGCCCGTGAAACCGGTGCTGAACCAGTTCCACTGCTGCATGCACGGTGAACCGGACGTTCCGCCCTTGGTCGTGACGACCGGCGTACCCGGTTGATACGGCAGGTCGGGGCAGCCTTTCAGCCCCCAATCGCTGCGGTTATTTTCTTCGACCAAGTTCGATTCGGCAATGGGTTGATCGAAGATGTACTGGTTGAAGTTTTCAGAGAAACGCAGCGCAAAGAACGAGTGATCGTTCAAAATGTGGTTCCACTGAAGTTTGCCAAGGCCCGAGTAGTGGTGCCAAATGTTGCCGCCGCCGTCTTGCGTGTTGGCGGTCGAGAAATACAGGCCGATGGGGCACGCCTGTCCGTTCGGAGCCGTTCCGCCGACTGCGCCCGTCGGTGACGTACCCGCGGCATAACCGGGGCACGGCAGAACCGTCAGCGGCGGTGCTTCATTCGGACCACGCTGCATGAGGTAGCCGAAGATGAAGTCGCCCAGGCCGTTTTGGAACAGCAGCTGGAAGTCGTCTTTATCGCTCGGACGGTAGTGGAAGTTGCCGATGATGTCGGTGGTTTTGACCGGGCCCGGTCCGTTGTCGCCTTCGATCTCCAGCGCCGGGTACGTCAGGCCGCTGTTGTATTCGTTGAGCGAGTTGGTCTTGTCGAGCGCCATGTACCACGAGTAGCGGCGGTTGGGTGTCGCACCGCTGTATTCCGCGGTGAGATCGTTCAAACGATAGCCCCCGAGCATCGTTCCGTACGAAATGATGCCCGTGCTCGGATACGTGCCGGTTTTAACAACCGTGTTGATCACGCCGGAACCGGACGCCGCGTCACCTGCGGAAAGACCGCCGGTGTACACTTCGACGTTCGAGATACCGACGTTCGAAAGGTTGGTCGTGAAGAATCCGGTGATGCGATCCTTGATCGGAATGCCGTCGAATTCATAACCGACGTCTGTGATCGGCTGGCCGTGAATACGCGGCTGTCCCGGGAATCCGTTGGACGTAACGCCCGGAACGCCCTGAATATATTGGTAGAGCGTCTTGTGAAGATTGTTGCCGCCGGAGATCGCGTTGAGCTGTTCGCCTGCGACCGTGTACACGTCGCTGGGCTGATTCGGTTTCACCAAATTCGACGCGCCCGATGCATGCACGGTCGCGATCGTCTTGAGTGCTTTGCTCAGCGCCTGGTTCAGCGAAACGTCCAGACCTTGCTGAACCGTGATGCCGGGTTGGCTGACCGCCTGATATCCCGTGGATTGGAACGATACCGTATAGGTATCCGGGATCAGGGCTTGGAGAACGTAGTAGCCGTTTGCGTCCGACGTCGTGGTCGCGCTGCCGCTAGGCGATGCAGCGGAAACTTTGACGTTTGCGATCGGCGCATGGCTCGTCGCATCGGTCACGGTACCGGAAATGGTACCGGTGTTGGCGGCGAGCGTGGGAATCGGCGCGGCAAATGCCGTGGCGATAAACCCTAGGCTCAGTAGCACCGATGCTATCCGCCTCGAGAAGTGTTTCATATTTTAGCTCCGTCGAAGCCGCCGCTCGTTGTTCCGATACATCCCGCGCGACGGTCCCCTAGACAAAAGAAAAGCGCCCGGCGTGGTCCCACGCTCGTTCGCTGTGAAAGGATTATGCGGCTAATCCGGTCTTAATCCTGCGAAAGTCGCAGGTTAAACCATAGTTTTTGCCAGACCGCGGGGGGCGTCGCTCTCTACGTATCGCGCCCGCCCGACGTACAGTGCAAGCACCTGCGCAGCCACCAGCCAGGCCAGCGTATTGAACGCTTCGCCGACCACCGGCCCGAGCAACGGGATGTCGCCGATGCGTCCGCCGATGGTGTACCTCAAACTTTCCGCCTGAAGCGCTTCCATGAGGGGGCGGTTTACCACATTGCGCGAGACTTCGTCCACGATACCGATGATGGCGCATGACGGGTCGAGCATTGCCGCGCTGCCGTGGCGGAACTCTCCGGCCGAGAACCCCTCGGCGTGAATATAGCTGGCTTCTTTTAACTTCAGGGCGCACTCGTTCGCGACCGGTACGCCGTAGCCGGCTGCCACAATAACGACACTACGGCGGCGGGCAATCCGCTGCGCGGCGTCCTGCACCGCCTCGATATCGTGACCGTCGAGCCAACCGCGCACGTCCTCCGCGGTTTCGATGAGCGTGCTCGCGCTGCGCGCATGGGAGCCGGACATCAAGCCCGCAGCCCACAGCAGGATCGCCGCCGTCGAAGTGACGCTCTTACTGGCCGGCACGGCGATTTCGGGACCGGCGCCGAGGTCGATCGTAATATTCGCACGGCGTCCCAAAATGGAATCCGCGGTATTCGTCAGCGCAATCAGTTCTTTAGGTGCGAGAATGTCGAGTGCGTCGAGCAGATCCGTGGAGCGGCCGCTCTGCGAACATGCGATGACGACGGCGTTGCGATAAGCGACGTTGTCCAGCGGCGCTTCCGTTGCGGCCAGCGCGTGCGCGCGAATGCCGCGCCGCCGCAGCGCGAGTGCGCCCAGCTGTGCGACGAACAGCGAACTGCCGCTGCCGAGCAGCACGACGTCGCGGCCTTTAATCGCGTGCGCGAGCGTTTCGGCTTTGTTCGATTCGGCGATAGAGCGCCAGACATCCGGCTGCTCTCGGATTTCACGTTCGAAATGTGCTCCAAGCATTATTGGATCGCCAGTTCCGAGAACAGGTCGCCGCGCACCTTCGCGAGGGCCTGCGCGCCCTTCGGCTGCTGTTCGCCCATCCAGTCGTTTATCAGCAGCGAAAAGGTCACCGGCCCGTGCGTGCGCGTGCGCACGAAGCCCGACATCGTGCGGACGTGGCTGATGCTGCCGGTTTTGGCGAAGAGCGCGCGTTCGGCGGGCATGCCGATGTACGAATGCCGGAGCGTGCCGCGTACGCCCGCCACGGGAAGCGCGTCGAGCACGACCCCGCGATTGGGGCCGTTCCAATCCGCTTGCAGAATCGCGACGAGACCCGCCGGCGTGATGCGATCGTATTGCGAGAGTCCCGAACCGTCGCCGATGGTGACCGTTTGCGGATCGACGCCGATGGATTTCAGAAACGCAACTTCCAGCTCCGCGCCGTGATCGTCGGTTCCGGGCTCACCGGCTTGCGCGACGCCGAGTTCCTTTAAAAAGAGTTCGCCCATGAGGTTGTCGCTGGGATACCAGAAGTCCGCGAGCAGTTTGGGCATCGGCTCGGATGCATGCGACCAAAGCGGCGTTGCGGCCGCGGGCATTTTTCCGGCGTGTACGCCCCCGGTCACGGTGATGCCGTGTGCCGCAAGCGCGCGGTTGAACACGTCGCCGGCATAACTTTCCGGATCCGGAACGGCGGGGTTTACCAATCCCGACTCCTTGGCGTCGAGCGGATAATCGCCGCCGATCTCAATGGTTTGCGGTTTGTTCCACGGGCGCACGATCTCGGAGGTGTCTTTCGATCCGGCGGGGCCGGTAACGAGCTCGTTGTCGATGGTGTACGCGCTGGATTGCGGCCACACGCGCAACTTCGCGAGCGAACCCGCGCTGGGTCCGGGCGCAAACGTCATGTGCACGGTGCCTTCTTCCAGTTCCAGCGCGGTGACGACGGGCGCATAATAATACGGAAGATCATCCCACGACCAGCCGTAGCCGTACCGCTGAGAATCGTAGCGCGACGAATCGGTAATGAGCGCTCCGTCGACGCGTTTGACCCCCGCTTTGGCGAGCGCTGCGGCCGCATCGTCGAGATCCTGCGCGGTGAGATGCGCGTCGCCGCCGCCGTGCAAATAGATGTTGCCGGAGATCACGCCGCCGCTCGGCGGTGCGTCCGCCGTCACGGTCGTGGCGAACGAAAAGTTCGTGCCCAGGCGCTGCAGCGCGGTGGAGCCGACGAGCAGTTTGAAGTTCGACGCCGGCATGAATTCGTCGCCGGCGTTGATGGAATACAGCGTCGTGCCGCGTACCGTGTCTCGCACGAGAAAGCCGACGTGCGCGCCGCGCAGTGCGGGCGATGCGAGAATCTTTTCGATCTGCTGGCGCAGCGCGACGATCTGCGAGCCGCTCCAGGCGATGCCGCCGGGCGCGGGATTCTCCAGCGGCGCCGCGCCGATGAGCGCGAACGCGCAGAACAGCGCAAGAAACGTTTTACGCATCGCAGTCGCTCCGCAGCACGTCGTCGATGGTTTCGCGCCGCGCAATGAGCCGGTGCGTTCCTTGGCGTACGGCGACCACCGCCGGCCGGGTGAAGCGATTGTAATTGCTGGCCATGCTGTAGGTGTATGCTCCCGTGGTGCACATAGCGATGAGTTCGCCCGCGCGAAGATCGCCGGGCAGGTAAGCCACGCCCAAACGGTCGTTTTCGCACGTGCGTCCGCAGACTACTGTTTCGGCGAGCCGTTCGCTCTGGCGCGAAGCGGCGACGGTGTGATGATACGCGTCATAAAGCGCCGGCCGGGGATTCTCGTACACGCCGCCGTCGATGATGGCGTAAGGCCGTCCGAATTCGCTTTTGACGGCCATCACGCTGTAGAGTGAGGTTCCGGCGTGCGCGATCAGCGCGCGGCCGGGTTCGATGCCGATGCGCGGCACCGCGATGCGCAGGCGCTCGGCTTCATCTTGTATGGTTTGCGCGATCGACTTCAGCGTGGCGCCCAGATCGAGGTGCGACGGCTCGTCAGGATGCATCTGCACCCCGAAACCACCGCCGACGATCACGTGGTCGCTCGCAAGACCGGCACGTGCGCACTGCGCCGCGCATTCCATGAGCGCCTGGGCGTTCGCAACGAACGCTTGCTGTTCGTAGATTTGCGAGCCGATGTGCGCGTGCAAGCCGAGAAAACGCAGATTTGGGTGCGAACGCAGTACGTCGAGCGCATGCGGCAGTGCGTCGGGATCGAAACCGAACTTCGATTCCTCACCGCTCGTCCGCACGAACTCGTGCGTGTGCGCTTCGATGCCCGTATTTAAACGGAGCAGCAGTGCGATGGGGCGGCTTTGGTTCCCGCGCTCGGCCAACCGCCGCAGTTCATCGAGGTTGTCGACGATGATGCGGCCCACGCGCCCACCGGCGGCGGCATCGAGTTCGTCGTCGGTTTTGCCGCAGCCGTGCATGTTCATGCGCTCCGCCGGAAACGCGGCGCGTTCCGCCGCGGCAAGTTCACCGAGCGAACACACGTCCAGGTGCAGAGGCGTATGTTTGAGATGGCGCGCAAGCGCCACGAGCAGCAGCGCCTTGCCGGCATAAGCAACTTCGATTCCATGCGGCTCGCATGCATCGTTGAATGCCGCAATCGCGGCATCGAGTACGCCGTAATCGATTGCTACGAGCGGTGTGCCGTATTGCTGCGCCAGTTCACCGGCTCGCACGCCGCCGATTTCGAGCTCGCCGTTTTGCCTGGTGTGTCCGGGCGCAAGCCTGCCTTGCCACTGCATCGCGGGTTTTTCAGTTGCGGGTACGGGAGCCTGATGCCTGCCGTCAAAACACGTGTCCGTGATGAACGAACGCGCAGTGGAAAACCGCATCGAGACGTATCCGCATTGGAAACTGCATGAGTGGACGCCGGCTCTTCCCAAGGGGCGGATCGAGCGTATTTACACCCATTGGTCGGCGCACGACTATCACTCCGTTTTCCCCGCATATCATTTTTGCGTCTCGTCGAACGATGCCGGCGATCTGCTCGTCGTCAATACGCACGACGTGCGCGAGAACATGCGCGACGTCTACGAGGCGCCCGACGAACCGTATGCGGCGCATACGCGCAAGCGCAACTCATACGCGCTCGGCATTTCGATCATGGCGATGGAAGGCGCGAAACCCGACGACTTCGGCCCGTATCCGCTCACCGAGGAATTGATCGACGGCTTATGTCTGCTGGCGGCAAAACTCGCGAAGTACTATGACGTGCCGATCGACGCGGAGCACATCATGTCGCACGCCGAAGCGGCGCTGCACGACGGCTATTTCGGGACCGCCCCGGAGGAGCGCTGGGACATCGCCAGATTGCGCGCCGAAAACCGCCCCCTGGTAGAGCAGGATGGCATCGACGTGGGTGAAGAGCTTCGCGCGCGCATGCGCCGCTACTGAAGCGCGCGCAGCTCCTCGATACGCGCGAACGCGCGCCGCAGGTGCGGAATCACGATCGAACCGCCGACGACGAGTCCCACGTTGAGCGCGTCGTGCAGTTCCGCGTCGCTGATGCCGAGTTCGACGCATTGCCCCAGGTGATACGTTACGCAATCGTCGCAGCGCAGCACGAGCGATGCGACCAGGCCGATCAGTTCCTTGGTGCGTTGCGGCAATGCGCCATCGTCGTACGCGCGCGTGTCCAGATTGAAAAACCGCTTGATGCCCAGGTGGCCGGAGTCGAGAATCTTGTCGTTCATCTCGCGCCGGAACTCGTTGAACTCGTGGATGCTGTGAACGTCGTCCGCCATAAGGCGCCTTATCGTGCGGAGGCGAGCGGTGCGAATTGCCGCAGAAAGCGCTCGACGAGCGGAAGCGCGACGCCTGCGTCCGCGAAACGTTTCTGCAGCGACTCCGGCGTTGGCGAGGGCAGCACACACACGAACGGTGCCGTCCCGCTGCTGCAGTGAATGGCCACTTGCGCTGCGCCGGCCGGCACGAGCGCCGTTTCGTACGGCGCCAAAACCGCGGAGCCGCCGTCGCAATGCAATTCGAGGCCTTCGCCGAGCGCTGTGACGATGAGCGGACGGTTGCGCGTGCTCATCGACGCCGCAGTTTCCGTTGCGACGACCTGCTCGACCAGAAAGTGCGCATCCGCGATGAGCGTTGTGCGTGAAAAGCCTTCGGCGGCGTACGTAAGTTCTTCCAATGAATGGTGTGCGCTCGACGCATGGTAATCCAGCACGTCCGCGGCCTTTTCGATATGTAATGGTCGTGGCTGCCCATCGGCGCCGACGCGATTCCAGTCGTACATGCGGTACGTGAGATCGCTGGCCTGCTGCGTTTCGTAGAGGGTGATGCCGGGGCCGATTGCGTGCACGCGGCCGGCCGGAATGTAAAACGCATCGCCGGCCTTCACCGGAACGCGCTGCAAAACGTCGCCGAGCGTGCCGTCCTTCACGCGCGCTTCGTACTCCGCGCGGCTGGTGCCGCGCGACCAGCCCATCACGAGTTCTGCACCGGGTTGTGCGTCGAGCACGTACCAGCATTCGGTCTTTCCGTTGGGCTGGTGTTCTACGCGTTGCGCGTACGCGTCGTCGGGGTGCACCTGCACGGAAAGCCAGTCGCGCGCGGTAATGATCTTCGTGAGAATCGGGAACATGCGCGCGGGATCGATCTCTCCCAAAAATTGCGCGCCCAGCCGCGCGCGCAACTGTGCGACGCTTTCGCCGGCCAGCGGTCCGTTGAGAACGACGTTGGCATCCCAGCACTCCCACGATTCGCCCCACGTTTTGGACGGGTCGCCGTATTTGCCGAAACGTTCGACCAAAGCGCTGCCGCCCCAAATCGCGGCGGCGAGTTTGGGTTGCAACACGTACGGATAGAGCATTGGATCAGACATCTTGCACGAGCTCCGCTTCCAGCAGTCCTCTGGCGGAATTACCCACAAAGAGCGCATCCGCTTTCAGCAAATCTTCGAAAAAGAGCACCCGTTCGACGGCGTGCGCTTCTGATACGAGGCGGGAGCGCAGGATTCCCGGCAGTACGCCGCTGTAGAGCGGCGGCGTATACAGCATCTCCCCCAGCCGCACGAAGAGCGTGGTGCGCGATCCTTCCGTCAGCTCGCCGCGCTCGTTACGCAGCAGCGCGTCGAAACAGCCGCGCTCGCGCGCTTCCCGCGCGGCCGCCCCATGAATGGGCCGCCATGCGGTCTTGTGCGCGAGCAGCGGGTCGTCGGAGCGCACGCGCAGCGCGGACATGCACAAGCGCACGGGTCGGGCCGTCTCTTCCAGCGGCTGCGTGTGTACCCGCGTTTGCGATGCGTTCGAGCGCACGCGCACGAGCTGCGGGTGTGCGCACGCATCGAGCTCGTGCAGCCGCGCGAGCAGCGCGTCGTGCTCGATGTGCCACCCCAGACGTTTCGCCGATGCGCTCAAACGCGCCACATGCGCCCCGGCATCGCTGGGCTGCGGTCCGCAGCGCAGCGTTTCCCACAGCGTGAAGTTTTTGTGCGCCGGCGCCAAAAAGCGCGCTTTCAAAAAGATTTCCGCCCATTCGCCGGCCGCGTTCGAGTCGCTGACGATGCCGCCGCCCGCATCGAAGCGCGCGGCAGCGGCGCCGCGTTCGAACTGCAGCGTGCGAATCGGTACGTTCCACCAGCCCCGGCGCTTCGGCGAGAGATAACCGATGCTGCCGGTGTAGAATCCGCGCGGCTGCGTTTCCAGGTGTGCAATATGCTGCATGGCGGCGCGTTTGGGGGCTCCGGTGATGCTTCCGCACGGAAACGTCGCCCGGATGATTTCTTCGAACGACGCTTTGCGCAGCGTGCCGGTAATCGTGGAGGTCATCGTGGCGAACGTCGGATAGCGCTCCACTTCGAACAGGCGCGGCACGTGCACGTCGTCGCAAACCCGATGAAGATCGTTGCGCAGCAAGTCGACGATCATCAGGTGCTCCGCGCGGTTCTTCGGATTCGCGAGTTCGTCCAGGTTCGAAAGCTTCGCCGTGCCCTTCATCGGCTTGGTGCTGATGCGTGTGCCGTCGAACCGCAAAAAGAGTTCCGGTGATATCGAGACGATGGAAACGTCGTCGTGCTCGACGTACGCCGCGTATTTGGCGCGCGAGCGGCGCGCCAGGAAACGGTAGAGCGCGAACGGATCGCCGGAGAACGCCGCGTCGAACGGCAGCGTATAATTTACTTGGTACACTTCTCCGTCGCGGATGCGCCCGAGTAGATAGGCGACGTGCGATTCGTAGTCGCGCTCGTCCACGCGGCAGAGCGGCGCGCTCATCGAAAACCGGGTACCGTCGCGCTGCAGATTGCGGTGAACCGGGCTCCGGAATGCGCCGAGAATGAGCAGCGGCAGATGCGGTCCTTGCGCGTCGACACCGTTCAGCAACGCGCCGAGTTCGTACGAGAGCGCGCCGGCGACATAATAGCCTGCGTGGAGCGCCTCATCGACGCGCGCCAAAGCGCCGACCGCCCCGTCTAATGAACGCGGAGCCCATACTTCGATCGGATCTTGGAATACGAGGGCGGGTTCCCAACCGGCGACGACGCGCAACATTGAGTTCTGAACGTGTCCGGAACCTACATGCATTTTGCCTATATTGCTAGCCTGGCAAGCATCCGGTATCCTTCTCATCGTGTGGGCTTGACCGTCGTGCAATCCTTGTTACGGTGGCACCGGAAGCGTATGCGGCACCGGCGGAGGCAGCTGTCCCTCAGACGCAACGTGCTTTACTGACTTCTCCGGCGGCGAGGACGGCAATGGGGGGTACTATCCGGGATGTCCGTTAATCGCGCACGGGCGTCGCCGCATGTGCATTTCCGGTGGAGATGGGGGTGTTATGCCGCGTCCTACACCCACGCCTAATAGATCATGCGTAAATACTGGTGTGGGTGGCAGTACATCATTTACGGGGCCGCGAAATGCCGGTAGCCGCAGTACCACGGTCAATTCTATCATGAACAGTAGTACGGCGTTAGAAAACATTGCCGTCGACGTATCTAACCTGGAAGGCAGCCCAGCGTTTTCATTGGATAATACCGCGGAACCCGCGCAGGGTACGCTACCGAATGGTGACTACAACCCGGCATCATATACGCCAAGCACAAATACGATTACCGTGAATACAGGTTTGCTGGACTATGGCTCCGACCCTCAATCAGAGTTCTGAGCAAATTATATTTCATGAGTACGACCACGCGTACTATGACCACACAACGCGCTATAGCGATCAATTCAACCCTACGATGTCTGCCACCATCGGTGGCGTCACGTATACATGGCTGATTTACAAGGTTGACGCAAGCGGCGCGATAGAGTTCAATTCGAGTGGCTACGACGGCTATCAGCACATGCTGATCCATGACGATCTTGTTGCCGCGTACGGTAGCGATGACACTGGCTCGCTTCAGGAGGCGTTAACGGAATCGCAGAACGCGCCGAAGGATCCAGCAGGGACTGCAAGCGAGAACAAGTCTCAGCGCCCATCATTCCCCGCTGGGACGGCGACGCAGAAGGCACGTCCAATTCCACCAGTAACCTCCGGAACTCAAACGTGCCATACGCAGCAATCTGCCCGTCGTATTGATACTGCGTCTGTAGTCGACTTCTTGCCGTTCATTGGAATCCAATACTGAGCCTATGCATGTACTCCGTGTTGCCGTCGGTTTGTTGGCGATAGTTGCGTTAAGTTGCCTCGACGCTGCTGCCTCGCCGAACTTCCGGCTCGACGATCCAATTCGTCCCAAAAATTCGCGCCTGCTTCTTGCAACCACTGGCGTGTTCGTCTCATACGACCTTATCGCTACCGACGCACTGCTTTCGCCACGGATAACGATCTTTGATGAGATAGCGCACCAAAAACGGACGTTTTCGCTGAGCTTCAATACTAAAGTAAATGGCCAAGTGCTGCAGTGCGATGACGCGCCGGTGTCTGCGCCATGGATGGCCCAGAGCGCAATAGAAAAATACAAACTTTGCGACGCGCTGCCGCACGAATTTAAAGCCGGCGCTACCCGGATCACGCTGCTTTACTGGACCCACGAAACCTCCAAGCGGCCAGACGCGCTAAACGATTTTGATCTGAACCCGGAAACCGACGCACTATGGCTTGTGAGCGATGCGCCGAATGCGTCTCTGTCCTACGCACAGAGAAAACGGTTGGCTCTGTGAAGCAAAGCAGTGATGGCGGGCAGCACCATCAAAAACCATTGCTGCAGTAAAGCGACCGCGCATTTTTACTCGGGCGTTCGCGCCTGCGCTGGCGCTCCCGATCAATAGTAGAACGAGTTGGCCGCTGGGCCCCAATCTCAGAGTCATATGCACTGCCGAAGGGTCTATCTCATGTCCCTAGCGCGGTGCGCTATTATCGCGTTCATGGCTGCGGTGTGCATCTGCACTTTTCTGCATGCGCTTTCTGTTGCGTTGATAAATAGCCCGGCTGGCAATCCCCTAAGGACGGCATTTGCAGTGGAGCTTCGGCGATACGGGGGCCCGTGGCTTTACCAGAGATGGAGTCTCTTTGCGCCGGCCGCCGCGGAATATAACAATGAGCTGTTTGTTCGGGGAAAGACGTCTAGCGGCAAGATGACGCCCTGGCTGAATGTGAGCGAATACTATGTAAAGCGTGGTTGGAATGACCCGTTGTTTCGCGAACATTATGTGTCCGAGGCGGTTTCGCATGCTCTGGATTTCGCTTTTGCGCCGAAGCAGCGTGACCGCGATGCAGCTCGTGTGATCCTTTTTAACGCTGCTGCGCGAATCCTATGTCTCTACACGGCAGGAAAAAATCCGAACCACATGCAGGCGGAAATAGATCGCACTTTTGTAATTTCAATCCCACCACAGAAACCACAACAACATCGGGTTGAAGACACATTGCTGGGTTGGCGTCCGGTCAGCTGTTAGAGTTGAGCATGTTCGTTAAACGACGTTACGGACGGCGATCCTGCGTATTTCTTCGCGTAGCGCTTGGTGCCGTTATGGTCTGTTTTTACTTGTGGAATCTGCCCTTGCGTGCCGTGCTTTGGGGACCAACTGGGCTGCTGCCATACGCTGCTTACATGCGTACTAGTTCTGCAGACATGTTGCAGCTATACAGATATTCAGCATCGCCTGCGTACGCCGAATTCCTTTATTGGACGTCAGTTTTTGTTGCTATCGCGTTTCTAGTCGGTGTTGTTCCGCGTCTCACATCTTGGCTTTTTGCGATCACGGCATACGCAACGGTTTCTCGTAACTGGCAGGCGACGGATGCCGGACTAAATCTTGTTCTTTTGCTTGCGTTCCTGTTGTGTTTTTGTGATTCGGGGTCATCCAGGTTATTCCGTATTGACCTGCGGCCACTGGGTTTCCGTTTTCGCGAAATACGTCCGATATGGAACCTCGTGCATAACTGTGCGCGTTTTCTCATTGCCTGGCAAGTTTGTATGGTTTACTTCTGGGCAGTGTTTTACAAACTCGGTGGTGATAATTGGCGGGATGGAACGGCTCTGTACTACGTACTGCATTTATCCCATTTTATGCCGTTCCCAGCCCTGTCTTCTCTGCTGTCATCTAATTCGACGCTCGTTGCCTTTATGACGTACGCAACGATTGTTTTCCAGATGGCATTCCCATTCTTGATGTGGAACCCACGTTTGAAGCCCTATCTCATTGGGGGAGCTGTATTGCTGCATTTGTCCATCGCTATCGTGCTAGGTTTGGTGCTGTTTTCTGCGACGATGATTGCGGCTGACTTGTCGCTGTTGACAGACTCACAGATGCTAGGTTTGCGTCGCGCCGTCGCGCGCGCGTTCCGTTTTGTAACCCAGATTGCACACGCAAAGCGTACCGTGATCGTGCGGGCGCCGGTTTTCTTATTGGGGTTTTTGATATTAGCCTTTGCCGGTCGCGGAACGGCGAGGGCGGCGGCGGAGTTTTGCCCTGCTACCGTGTCGCCGGTATTCCAGGGGCTGTCACCGAGCGAATATGCGTTTACACTTGGCGCGATGAGTAAGCGTGATGTTACTGGTCTCTTGCGGATTCAGACGTCTTCGGGATGGTTCGACGCAGATTTCAAGG
Organism: Vulcanimicrobiaceae bacterium; assembly: GCA_035694945.1. Taxonomy (GTDB): domain Bacteria; phylum Vulcanimicrobiota; class Vulcanimicrobiia; order Vulcanimicrobiales; family Vulcanimicrobiaceae; genus DATGJX01. The sequence continues at coordinate 3,713 of DASSEZ010000094.1, read as the reverse complement.
ACGTACAACTGCGTTCGACTACGTCGCAATACAATGACGCTGGTTCGGCCTTTACGCTCGATGACTTCTTGTCCACTCCGCTTGTCGTCGCATTCCCTGGCGCTGTCTCTGTCACGTATGCCTACGTGGCTCGCGCGTCAACAAGCGGAGAAACTGTTTTGGGCTGGGATGCGAAAGGAAGCGTCTGGTGCGAGCCAACAGGCAAACCCGGGTCTGGCAGACACGTCGGCATGGAAACGCCTAATACCCCGGCAATGGACCTGAAGCAGGCGATAAATCTCAAGGCGCACTCGGTGGAAACCGCACTAATGTCGAACTGCGGCGATCCTTTTTCGCTCGTAGGCATTCAAAAAATAGCTTACGCGCAGTATCCGGCGCTATTGCGGGATTCGGCGTTCACCGCGCTACCCAAGGGTTCATCGATCGTGATCGTGGCGGTGAATGACGACGGCACCGTCATTGACGCGTGGACATGGGAAACCAGCGGCAACGAGGCGCTGGATGCGGCGGCGACCACCGCTGCGGAGCACACCGTCTATTCGCCGGCACGCGCCTTTTGCGAGAACGTGCCGGGGTATTACTTCATGAAAATTGCCTGGCGCGCATAATACATGCCCTACTGCAGGTTCGCCGGTTCCCCGTGTTCGACGATCGCCTTGAAGCGGCGCAGATCTTCGGCGACCGCGCGTTGCGGATCGTCGCCCAAAATCCGCGCCATCGACGCACCGATGTACCGCGCGGGCGGCGCGTATTCCAGCACGACGCGAACTTCCGTCAAACCGTCGCGTTGATCGAAATGCACCGAACCGGCGTGATGCACGGCGGAACCCGGCAGCGAACGCCAGCCGATGAGCTGCCCCGGCACGTCGTTGATGATCTCCGCTTCCCAGGTCACGCGGCTGCCCACCGGTGCACGCACGCGCCAGCGTGAGCGACGGTCGGTGAGCATCGTCACTTCCTCGACGTGTTCCATGAACTGTGGAAGCGTGTCGAGCCGGCGCCAGAAGTCATACAATTCTTTGGCGGGACGCGCGACCGCGATCGATTGCTCCACGCGAACGCCCGTTCCGTACGGCACGCTTGCCGCCGGATTGTAATACGTGCCCTCGTGACCCGCGGTGTCGATGCCGAGCGAGCCGTAAATCGGGCAGTAGCCGGTCGCGCCGCGGTAGAGCAGCACCGCCGAACCGGCACCCGCCAAGACCCCGGCGATCCCGCGAACCCGCAGCGCGCCGAGCGCAAGCAGGCCGCCCATTCCGAGTGATATCCAGCGCTCAGTCGCGCCGACGTTACGAGCGTCGTGCATGGTAGATCTCCTGGTCGCATTATCTCACGAAACGACCGGCTCTACGCGCCCGGGGCCTTCGCGGCGGCGCGCCGAAGAAACCGGCCCGTGCGCATTTATATCGGTATCGGCTCCAACCTGGGCGACCGGCAGGGCAATATTCTCGCGGCGCTGCAGCGGCTGCGCGCGCGCGCTTCAGTGCGAACCGTGTCCGCGTTTTACGAAAGCGAGGCGGCGGACGGCGCGGAAGGTCCGGCGTTCTTGAATGTCGCCGCCGAGTTGGATACGGATCTCGACCGTGAAGCGTTCGAACGCTTCGCGCGCGACGTCGAAAGCGCGGTTGGCCGGCTGCGCACGCGCAAGCTCGCCGCGCGCCCCATCGACATCGACGTGCTGTGGGCCGACGGCTACATGCATCCGCAGCTCTTGCAGCGGCGTTACAACCTGGTGCCGCTTGCCGAGATCGCGCCGCATCTGAATTTACCAGCCGGTAACGGCAGTGCCGCCGGCGTGCGGCGCCGCGAGCGCTCGCTGCATTTCAACGCGAACCGCCAGGAAGAAGCGCCGGACGTGCGTCTCTCGCTCAGCCGAGTCGGCGTTTCGAGCGTCCGACGCATCGTGCATCTGAACGTCGACGGCAAAGAACGTGTCTTCAACGGCGAGTTTTCGATGGTTGCCGATCTCGCGCCGCACAAAGCCGGCGTCCATATGTCGCGCTTCAGCGAGATATTAGAGGAAGCCGCGCTCGACGTGCTTGCTCGCGAAACGCAGCCTGCGCGTATCGAGCGCCTGGTCGAAGCGATTGCGAAGGAGATCGTCCAATCGCAGCGCGCCATTCGGGCGGACGTGCGGCTTCGCGCGGACTTCGGCCTGGAACGCTGGACGCCGGTCAGCGGCAAGCGCGGCGAGGAAACATACACGCTTGTCGGCATCGCGCACGCTGACGAGCGCGGCATGCGGCGCGTCGTGGGCGTCGAGGCGGAAGGCATGACGGCGTGTCCCTGTGCGCAGCTCATGGTGCGCGAGCACAGCATGCACGAACTGATCGACGCCGGGTTTTCGGCCGCGGATGCCGAGCGCGCGCTTGATGCGCTCCCGGTCGCGACGCACAACCAGCGTGGCAAAGGCAGCGTGCTCGTCGGCGTCGAGCCCGAGCACGCGGATGCGGTGCGCGCGGAAGATCTCGTCGAAATCGTCGAAAACGCCATGTCGAGCGAAACGTACGATCTCCTCAAGCGCCCGGACGAATTTTTCATCGTGAACAAAGCGCATCACAATCCAAAGTTCGTCGAAGACGTCGTGCGCGGCATCCTCGCGAGTACGCTGGACATGTACGCCGACTTTGCAGACTCGACGTTCGTCGCAGCAAGCCAAGTAAATTACGAGTCGATCCACAAGCACGATGCGTTCGCGGAGGCGTGCGGAACGTTTGGCGAGTTCCGTGAAGAGCTGCGCACCGGCGAGTACGTGACGCAAAAAACCGATTTGGCCGCATGGCTGGGAACGCGCCCCTCTCCAGTGCTGATTTAACCGCTCGCATGGCGCTTGCGCGAACGTGGACGTGGGAGTTTCCGGCCTCGCGCGAGCGGCTGTGGACGTATCTTGCGGATACGGATTGGGTGAACGAACATGCGGGTTTGCCGCGCATTACCGCGCGGTACGAACCGCTGCAGCAAGGCGGTACGCGGCGCATAGCATCGTTCCGTCGCTGGCCGTTCACCGTGGAATGGGAAGAGCGCCCGGCCATCTGGCAGGCGCCCGAATTTCACGAAGTCGAGCGGCACTACACGCGTGGGCCGCTGCGCCGTTTTCGCAGCCGCACGTCGCTCGATGCGCTCAAGCCGGAGCGCACGCGCGTTCGCATGGACGTTGAAATCGAGGCTGCCTCGCCGCTGTTCGAACCCCTGTTGCCGTTCATCGCCGCTCAAGGCAAAGCCGGAGCGGATCGCGCGTTTTCGCTCGCTGCGAAGCTCGCAACACAAGCGCCGCCGCCGCAACAAACCGATGCGCAGCGCGCGCTCGACGAGTTTTTGCAGACCGCCGAGGACCGCGACGTTCGCCGCATGCGGCCGTACGAACTCGCCGATCGCTGGCGCTTGCCGCGCCGTGACGTTTTGCGTGCGTTCCTTTCCGCGACGCGTGCGGGCACGTTGAATTTGCGTTGGAGCGTATTGTGTCCCGGATGCCGCGGCGCCGTCACAGGCGTCGATACGCTGGCATCGTTGCAGCGCGGTAATCACTGCGATGCTTGCAACGTGTCGTTCGACGCCGCTTTCGACAGATCGGTGGAAGTGACGTTCGACGCCCGTCCGCTGCGCCCGAATCTGCAAGAAGAAGCGCTGTTTTGCATTGCCAGCCCGCAGCGCAGTGTGCACGTGCACGCGCAGCGCGCCGTTGCGCCGGGCGGTACGATTTCGGCAGAAATTCC
>DASSEZ010000093.1:0-88517 GCA_035694945.1 Vulcanimicrobiaceae bacterium | reverse complement strand
CAGGGGCTTGGATGTGATTGATGACCTCGATATAGCCGTTGTGCAGGTTGACGTGCGGCGGAACCGGCAGTTGCGCTGCTGCCGAAAGCGGCAAAAGCACGACGAAAAGGCAAAACGCGCGCGCTACAAAGCGAAGCATGGGCTGTACCTCCGTTCGATAAGCGGTTTGCGGCAAGCGCTACTTTTCCACCGGGCAAGACGTGTCGACGCGCCTTTCGTCGGAGTGAAGCAGTTCAAAATGGGTATGAAATCCAGAGCCTGCTCGCTTCTCGACGATGTCCCCGGTGAACTCGACGACTGCATACCCGAATGGGATTCCTCTGATGTTGCAGAGCCGGGGTGTCACCTTAATCGGCAGCCGGAAGGAGGTCGACTTGACGTAGTTGAGTTCGACCCAGTACTCCGTACCCGCGAGAATGCAGCACCGGTTGATTAGGAACGTACCGCCCGATGCAACTTCGCCCTCTGGGCTCTCGTTCAATCTCACGAGACCCGAAATACTGAAGCCGTGGTGGTACCGAATGTGATTGATCACCTCGATATAGCCGTTGTGCAGGTTGACGTGCGGCGGAACCGGCAGTTGCGCCGCTGCCGAGAGCGGCAAAAGCACGACGAAAAGGCAAAACGCGCGCGCTGCAAAGCCAAGCATGGCACTACCTCCGTGCCTCCTCGCTTCCGCGGCTGGCGCTCGGTTGCCTTCACCTACAGCGTTGCGTCGCCGAAGTCGCCGCCGGTGCGCGGTTTGACAGTTCGCGTAACTGATCGCTCCGCTCGAATCGACGTCTGTGTAGCGTAGGTAACCGGCCTGTTCGGCGGCTTTTGCCGTCGGAAAACGCTTCATCAGGTCTTGGCGCACCTGCACGACGAAGTGCTGCTCCGCCGCGGACTCGGAGCCATGATAGGTCGCGGATTCATCGGCAAGAGCCGGCATGGCAAACAGCGCTGCGAGCACAATAACGAGAACCACTTTGATGCGGTCGTAGACGGCCCGGCGCGGGGATTGTGACCGCGGTGGCACATACACTCGCGCGGAAAGTGGTCCTTTTGGGCCCGGCTGCTTCTTAGTACAGTGGCGCTAGCCCATGTACGACCACATACTCATGGAGGCGTATCGGCCGCGCCTGCGGCGTACGGCTCTGCGCCTGATAAAAAACGAATACGACGCCGACGACATCGTACAGGAAGCGTTCGCGCGTTGGTACGCCTGTCCACCGCCAGACACGAGCTGCCCAGAAGCGTGGCTGGTGACCGTCGTACGGCGCTTATCAGTGGACGCACACCGCTCGAAGAAAAAAGAATTGCCGTGCGCGTCCGATGAGCTCATGCGTTTCAGTACGAGCACGATCGCCGATTTCACCAACCGCATCGAGCATGAGCACGACATGGCGATCGTTCTGCAGCGTCTTTCGGAACGCGCAACGGCGGAGGAATGTCAGGCATTGCTGCTGCGCGCCGGATTCGGATACTCGTATGCCGATCTGGCGCGAGCGATGAGCAAATCGCAAGACGCCTGCCGGCAATTGGTTCATCGCGGACGGTCGGCGGCGTTGGCACGGCGCGCAAAACGCCGCTCCCGCGATACACTTCCGGCGTATGCCGCCGCCGCGTTTTTGCGTGCACTGCGCCAATGCAACAGCGCCGCGGCACTTGCAATTCTCACGTTCCTTACCTGCGAGCCTAAAAAGGGCGCGCGAGGCGCATTTTCGAACGCGCCGGAATGGCCGATTATCCCGTAGCCAAAACGACTGATATCGCTCCGGGCCGCACGCTGCGCGTCGTCGTGGACGGTATCGAAGTGCTCCTTTGCAACGTCGACGGAACGTTGTACGCTATCGAGGACGTCTGCACGCATGACGGCGCACCGCTCGATCAAGGCGAACTCGAGGAGTGCCGCATCGTCTGCCCGCGGCACGGTGCGGAGTTCGACGTTCGAACCGGAGAGGTGCTCAAACTCCCGGCGGTCATGCCTTTGCCGACGTATACGGTGCGTATCGAGGGCGATGACGTCTTCGTCGACGTCTAAACGCCGGCGGTTTCCCGGACCCGTCTCGTACGCGCTGGCGGCGCTGCTCGCGCTCGCGCTGCTGATTATTCTCGCATGGGTAGTGTGGATCGCCATCGGGTTGCGATCGGTTTCGCAAACGGCGGGCACCGTACGCATCGCCGGTCTAACGGACGACGCGCGCATCGTGCGCGACGACCGCGATATTCCGCACATTTACGCGTCGACGCAGCGCGATCTGCTGTTCGCACAAGGCTACGCCGAGGCATCGGACCGGCTTTTCCAAATGGACCTCATCCGGCGGTACGTGTACGGAGATCTCTCCGAAGTGCTCGGTCCGGGCGTTCTCAGCGCCGACGAACACGCACGCATTCCCGACATCCGCGGCATCGTCAACCAGCAATGGAAACGGCTCGACCCAAGGGAACGTGATTTGCTCATCGCATTCAGCGACGGCGTGAACGCGGCCATGCAGCGCGAGCCGCTTCCCGTCGAATTTCACATTTTGCTGTACAAACCCAAACCGTGGCGCCCGCAAGACTCGCTGGCCGCGGGGATGGCAATTGCGCTGGACCTCATCGATCCGTGGGACGACGTCATTCGCCGCGACAAGGTGGCGCGCGATCCTCATGCCGCGCCTCTGCACGATCTGTACGCAATTACCGATCCCGCTTATGACGCGCCGATCGATCCCGTTGCAATCGCACCTGTGCCGCCACTCTCGAACCGCAGCGGTACGCCGCACACGCGCAGCGCCGCGCTCGCCCCGTATGATGCGCGTCCCCCGATCGGCAGCAACGAATGGGCAGTTGGTGCCGCACATTCTTCCACAGGACGGGCGCTGCTCGCGAACGATCCGCATCTGCGTTTGCAGATTCCGGACGTCTGGTATCTGGTCGACCTGCATCGCGGCGATTTTCACGTCGCCGGCGCTGCGCTGGTCGGCGTTCCCGGCGTCATCTTGGGACACAACGACAATATCGCGTGGGGCGCGACGAACGGCACAGTCGCCACCGAAAGTTTGTATCGCGATCCGCTCAGCAGCGCCAAGCCGCGCAAGGAAGTGTTTCACGTACGCTTCGCAGGCGATCGCACGTTCACGTACTACGAGACGCGCCACGGATTCGTCGCCGCTGTCGAAGGAAAAACCGCGATTTCCGTCTACTGGCACGGCACGCGTTCGCCGTTCTCACCGCTTGCAACGTTCGAAGGGCTCGACCGCGCGCAATCGATCGCGCAGGCGCGCGAGGTACTTCGGTCGTACCCCGGGCCGCCGCAAAACTTCGTCATCGCCGACATCAGCGGCAAGGCGGCGTATCAATTGGCGGGACTCATTCCGGACGATCCGCTCTGGGGTTTGCGCGTGCACCGTTCCGGCGATCCGATCTATCCGGCGATTCCGTTCGATACGCTGCCGCATGTCGCGGCATCGCGCAGCGCCATCGTGTTTACCGCCAACAACCGGATGTACGGTAGAGGCTATCCGTATCGCCTGAGCCCGAATTTTGCGGCACCATATCGTGCTCACCGCATAGACGAACTGCTGCACGCGCAACCCAAGTTCAGCGTCGCGGACTTTACGCGCTTTCAAGGCGATACGCTCTCGATTCCGGAGCGCGACGTGGCGCGTGCGGCCGTTGCCGCAGTCCGCCGCAAACATTTGCAAAACGATGCGGCACTGCGGCCGTACGTCGCGCAATTGGCGGGCTGGAACGGACGATTCGATCCCAATTCACACGGTGCGGCGGTTGCATGGGAGTTGCGCCAAAATGCCGTCAACGACTTGGCGCGCCGTAACGCCGGTTCCAGTGCGCAGGCGTATCAACCGAGCGCCGGCGGCGACGAACTGGTGCTGCTCTTGCGCGTGCTGCGCGAGCGTCCGCACGGGTGGTGGCCGCGTGACGACTACGACGGTCTGCTCATCGGCGCGCTGCGCCAGGCGATACGTGAACGTGGAGCGCGCATGCTGCAGCCGTGGGGCGAGTATGCGCGCGTCGTCGTCCCGCACGCGCTCTCGCGTTTGGGAATGTCGTTTCTGGACGGCTATAGCCTACCGGGCGACGGCGATGCGTATTCGCTGCACGTACAAACCGCAACGCATGCGCAAAGTTTTCGCGCGGTGTGGGACGTTGGGAATTGGGACGCGGGCGGCATCGTCATCCGCAGCGGTGAGTCGGGCGAACCGGGATCCGGCCACTACACGGATCTTGGCCCCACGTGGGTAGAGCAGACGCTGGTGCCGCTGCCGTTTTCCGATGGCGCAATTCGCGCGCACGCACGCGGGACGCTGACGCTGCAGCCCTAACTTTTCACGCGCTGCCAGCGCAGCGTTGCAACGGCGTCGCGCGACATCCCGTCGCACCACGTTGTGAAGTAGCGCCGCGGTGGTACCGCGGGATCGGACGTTGCCAAACGGTACGCGAGCACCGGCCCGGGTGTAACGTGAGCACACGCGCGTGCGAGCTGCGCGGAGAAGTCGGCGCGCGACGCGAGCGGCACCTTGTCCACGAAGAGCGCGCGCACCGGATGATCGCTATCGCTAAACCAGCGCCGTGCTTCTTCTCCTTGCGCGTCGTAGCCAATCACGACCGGCCGGACCGATGCATAAAAGTCGAGCAGCGATGAAAAGCCGTAGCCGTCGGTCATCGCAATTGCGCGACGGGATGCGGCAATGCGCGCGACGTCTCGCGCCAGCGGCCGGTAGGTGAACATTTCGAACGGACCGCCGTCGGCAAGCCGAACGCCGGCGCCGCGCAGCGTCGCATACGTCGCACCGGGTGCCAAACCGGCCGCGAAAACAAGCGCCGTAAGCATCGCGGCCGGAGCGAACATCCACGCGGATCCGCGGCGCTGCAGCACCACGCTCCAACGCACGAACGCCACGCCGATCGCCACGCATACCGACACGAACGGCCCGACGAACCAATAGACTTCGACGCGCTCGTGCATGGAGAGCAGCAGCAACAGTGCACTCAGTGGCACGGCCGTCCAAAGCACGATCGGTTCCCGCTCGCGCGCGAGTACGAGCGTTGCGGCGATCCACAGGCCAGGCGAGTACGCCAGAGCGTCGAGCGCGTACAGTAACAAAGGCCGAAATGCTTGCACTTCGTCGTTCGGATGGCGCTGCAGCAGCGCGAACGTGAACGAAATCCAGTGGTGCGACGCGTTCCACCACACATACGGCGCGTAACACGCGAGCGCGACGGCGATCGCCAGCGGGAAACCACGCCGCCACACCGACCGATAGCGCGGCATGCACGCCGCTGCGACGATACCCGCAAACAGCGCCCACCCGAACGCACGCGAGAGCAATGCGACGCCGGCGGCGATGCCCAAAACGACAAACCACGGCAGCGTTTGCGCACGGAACGCGCGCGCGCAGCAATAGAGCGACGCCGCCCAAGCGAGCGCGAACGGTCCGTCCGGCGTTGCGCTGCCGAACGCAACGTTCAAGATCGGTGCCGCGGTTACCGCAAGCGCCGCGACGGCACCGGCGCGCGCGTCGTGGGCGAGTTCATTTGCCGCGGCGCTTGCGAACAACGCGGCGAACAATCCACAAAATACGAACGCGATGCGCACGGCGAACGGTGAATGCCCGATCCACGAAAACATCGCGATGCAAAAAGCCACGGCGGGCGGATGATCGACGTATCCGGCCGCCAGACGGCGGCTCCATTCCCAGTAATACGCCTCGTCGCCGGTAAGCGGCAACGACGCCGCCAACGCAGCGCGAAGCGCCGTCACGACGATGACGGCGCTCCAGGCAACGAGAACGACGCGATGCGCGCGCATGGCGCGCAGCTACTTACTCGGCTTGTTCGTCCCCGCCTGCAGTGCAACGCGCAAGAACGCGCTCACTTTCGGCCATGCTTGCTTTGCCGCGTCCAGGTTTGCTTGCGGCGTCCCCCCGAGCAGCAGCGCGAACGGGCCCATCGCCGCCTGCGTCAGCGGATGCTGCGGCGTTGCGAACAAGAACATGTGCCCCGCGCCGGCATACTGCAAGCACGCATCCGCGTACGGATGATGGTGCGCGTGCAAATACGTCATCGCGGTCTGGCACTGCGCGACCGAGTTCCAAATCTGGTCGTCCGTGCCGGCCAGCATGAGCACCGGTCCATGAATGTCTTCCAGATGAAACATCGCGCCGGGAATCTCGGCTTTGTTCTGCTGCATTGCGGCGTCATAGCCTTTGCGCAGATCAAGCGGTGCATGGGTGGTAAAAGCGGCACCGAATTGCGCGCCCATCGTGCTCGAATAGTGCACGTACGGCACCGGTTTGCCATCGACGGTCCACGACGAGGAATCGGGTCCCGGTCCTTGCGCGATGCCTTGCCACGCGAACGGGCTGGGCACGTCGGCGACGACCGCGTGAATTTGCGGATACGTCGACGCAACGAGCAGCGCAAGTTCTCCGCCTTTCGACGCGCCCATGACGGCGATGCGGTCCGCATCGACGTCGTCGCGTTTGGCGATCGCGTCGATCGCTTTGCCGATTGTTTCGACCGGAATATCCTCAAGCGTCTTCGGCAGGCCGGGCGCGTTGAAGTACGCGACCGACACCGCCACGTAGCCGTATTGTGCGAACTTTGCGGCGACGGGCGCCATACTGTTGCCGCCTTCCGATCCGCCCAGCAAAATTATCGCGGCATGTTTGCCGGGCGTTTGCGGCGCGCAAATCGTTCCGGTAAACGCCGTCGCCGGCGAGCACGGCGGCGAAGACGGCGAAGCGGCGGCGAGTAGCAGTGCAAGAGTTGTAAGCATGGTATCTCCTTATGCCGCCGCAGCATTGCGAGCGAGCAACGTTTGTGTGGAAATGCCGAGCACGTACAGCAGCATGAAGGCGTACCAGCCGTACACGGGATTGATGACGATGGCAATGGCACCGGCGAGAATCGTGCCGGTGAAGATTTCAGCGCGAAAGCCTTCGAGCAGCGACGCATCGCCGCCGGAGTGCACGCCCGGCGTCAAACGAGGAAAGAGTTGCGGAACGCGGGCGCAGTACTCCGCAAAGCGCTCACCATAGGATTGCCGCATTCCGCGTTCTTCCCATCGGATGAGCATCACGACGAACGCGATGTTGAGAATGTTGATCGCGAGCCACCCCGGCGCGGGCGCCAACATGCCGAAGCCCAGCGCCATCAGCACGTTGCCCAGATACAGTGGATTGCGGGAATACGTGAACGGCCCCGCCGTGACGAAACTATCGGTTCGCGAATCCGGACTCCATACCGTACTCGAGCGCAGATAACTCGAACCCCAAATGCGCACAGCCCAACATGCAGCGAGAAGCACGATGACCGCCGCATCCGCATGCAGCCGATGCGCCGCGGATACGTGCGGCTGCTTTGTCATCGCATCGTACAGCGCGGCTCCCCAAAAGCCGGCTACGTAGATGATGCCGAATACCAGCGCGCGTTTGCGATACCACCAGGGTGAGCCCATGATTATCTCCATGACGAATCGGAATATACGGTATGACGTTACGTCAAAGTCAAGACCGGCCGGCGTTTGCCAGAAGCGTTTGCACCTCACGCACGTGCTGCACGAATGCATTGCGGCCGGCCGGCGTTAGACGATACCGCGTTTGCGGACGGCGGTTGACGAAGGTTTTTTCCTCCGCGACGTAGCCCGCATCAACGAGCTTACCGAGATGCGCTCCAAGATTACCGTTGCTGGTTTGCGTCGCACGCTGTAGCTCGCTAAATGCAATCCACTCTGCGGTCAGCAACTCGGCGATCACACCGAGGCGGATCTTTGAGAGCAGCAGTTCGTCCACTTACGCATTACCGTGCGGAGGCTTAAACTGATACAGGACTCCCGGCAAGGCGTAGCCCATGATGAAACCCGCAGCTAGTGCGTAACCCGGGGCGTGCGGCGTCACATAGTTCGCAATCAGCACCGATGCCAGCAAGATCAACCCACCTACCAGGCCGCGGCGGTCACCATTGAATCCAGCCATGAGCATCATGATTGCGCCGCCCATGCTCCACACCGCGGCTCCGCCCCACCCTGCAAAAACGACCGGCTGCGCGAACGCGGAGACAATGACTGTAAACCACACTGCGCCCATGGTGCGCGCCATGCGCTGTTCGACGATCGAAATACGCTCATAGCGATGGTTGCGCCACAGCCAGACGCTGACGCCAATCGACGAGATCATGCCGATCAGGAGCGCGATATCGGCCGCCTTCATTCCCGCCTCGCCGCCGATGTGCTGCATGTACAGTTGCTGTCCGGCATCAATTATTGCGGCGGCCAAGCCCCAGACAATTAGCAGACCGGGAATAATGCGGACCGGCCGGTCCCCGGCATTGGCCAGAATACGGTCGACCATCTCCAGGTGGTCGCGGGCCTCGTTTGCGTCCATTCTCGAAATCTTTCCATTGTAGATTAGTCTATAAAACAGACCTATCTACGGCAGTATATCCGCTTGGGGCGGAGCGGTCAAGCACCTGTCGTTGACAGTCCGTCGGGCGTCTGATAATCTTCCAAAGTTATGTACGCGATTATCGAGACGGGCGGAAAGCAGTTAAAAGTCTCGGAGGGTGACGTCATCAAGACGGACCTCCTGGAGAGCGAAGTCGGAACGGACGTGACCTTCGATCGCGTCGTGCTGGCCAACAAGGGCGGCGATTCCGTCACGGTCGGCTCGCCTCTGGTGAGCGGCGCGACGGTTACCGGCACCGTTTTGCGCCAAGACAAAGAAAAGAAGATTCTCGTCTTCAAATACAAACCCAAAAAGCGCGTTCGCAAGCTCACCGGCCACCGCCAGCCGTTCGCGGAAGTCAAAATCACCAAGATTCAGCTGCCGTAAGGAGCGCGGTGCTCCACGTCGTTTTTCGCAGGGACAGCCGTCAGCGGCTGTCCTCTGTTTTTGCATCGGGTCACGTCGAGATTCCCGAAACCAGCGCCGACGAATACTCGCTCGTCTGCGCGGCGGTTTCCGCGATTTTGCAGGCAGCACGGCTCGGGCTGGAGGCGCACGCCGGCATCGCGCTCGAGGCCGCGCAGCAACGCGGCGACTTTTCCATGCGCTGGCCCGCCGACGCGCGCGGCGACGAACGCGTCACGGCGATTGTTGAAACCGCCCGTTTGGCCGTCGAACAGATCGCCTCACAGTATCCGCAGCACGTGGACGTAGGCAGCGAGAACGAACCGTAACCAGGTGCCGCCAAACCGGGTATGATAACTGTCCACGTCGCAAACTTGGAGGCATCATCATTATGTCTGAGACGTTCCGGTCGACGCCGTCGGAGCAGCAATGGTCCGGCAGCAACGGCTACAAAGGCACCTACGCGGAGAACGCCAGCGTGAGCTACGAAAACACTGAGAACACCGGCAGCAACGAAGCCGGCAAGGCGCTCCTGGTCGGCGTGCTCGGCGGTCTGCTGTCAGCCGCGGGATACCTGGTCTACCAGCGTCTGCCGGAGGATCAGAAAGAGCGCCTGCAGAGTCAGGCCAAGACGATGCTGCAGCAGCGCATCACCGAAATCCGGCAAAACTTCAACATCTAATCAGGGGGCGCTTCGTGCGCCCCTTCAACATGTTCTTCCGCCTGCGTTTCGGCGACGTGCGGCGCGGGCGGAGGTGCCGGCGGCGCTTCGTGCACGTCGGCGGCGCGCTCCATCTCGCGAACGAACGATTGCGAGGTGTTCTGCACCTCACGCATGATGCGCCCGGCTTGCCGCATCAGGCCGGGCAGTTTTTCCTCGCCAAATACGAGCAGCGCGAGAACGCCGAGGATCGCCATATCGGGGAGAGAGAGCACGACCTCACTTTTTCCCCGCCTGCGCGCGTAGCCTGCGCACGCGCGGCGCAACCGTAGCAGGGCCCTCCTGCGCTCCCGTGCAAGGTTGGGCGGCCCGTGAAGATCATCTATACGCGAGGTAACCGGACGGAGACGCTCGCGTCCCTCGCGACCCTGCGCAAGATCCTCAACCGCTTTGTCGCCCATCGCGTCTTCTACGAAGTCTCGAGCCGGAACAAGCGCGGGCACGAATTCTTTTCGGCCAAGAACATCTTCGTGGTCGGCTCGATCGAAGTCGTGAACCGGGACTATCTGACGATCACGATCTTCGATGCGAACAATCAGAGCCACTCAATAGAAATTTTGAACCCGGCGACGATGCGCATTTACGACGAAATGCCGGGCAAGGGCTTTGCCGTTTCGTTTATCAGCGACACCGAAGCGGGCGTTGAATCACGCTGCTACTTGCGCGACGAAGGCGAAGACGGCGACGGGCTCAAGCAGCAAACGGCTTTGGAGAAGATCACGCTTCCGCAGCTGTTCGAGTACTTGGAAGAAATTACGTCCGCCGATCTTGTGAAGTAAAGAACGGCGCGGCGCTAGCGTAATTTCTTGTGGAATGCGATTAGGCGCTCCACTTCGACAAAGCCGTTTGCCGAGTGAGCGGCAAAACTCGATGGGTAGCGATCGGTCGTGTCCGATGTGAGTTCGGTATAGCCGTGCCATAGTGCCCAGGTTTCGGCGGCGTGCATCAGAGCGGTGCCCACGCCGGCGCGGCGCGCAGTGGGAACGACGTACCATCCTTCGATATGCGGGACCGGCGATGATTCGCAGCCCTCGGCATACGGGCGCAGATTGAGTTCGATGAAGCCGAGCGGTGATTCGTCATCGCCCAGCGCGATGAATGCGGCCGTAATGAAGGCGCTGTTGCCGTCGAAAAACATCGTGAGATCGGCTCGGAGGTCCGCGCGTGTCGCATCAGGCCAGAGCGCGTTTCGCAAGGCGGCCCACGTTTCGAGATCGCGCTTGTCGACGGGCCGCACGTGAGCCATGACGCTTATAGGCGGTAAATTGCGTCGGCCAGCACGCCGGGCTCGACGCGAATTGCCGCGAGCACGCCCGGCGCTTGAATTGCTTCCGCTGCCAATCCCAATGCGAGATGCTTGGGGTAATAACGATCGTCGACGCGTTGCGCGCCTTCGATAAAAATGCGATATGCGTCTTTGTTCAACCACATGCTCGTGCGTCCGTCCGGCGTTTTGAACGCAAGCGTGTCGTAGCGCGTTATCGCCGGCTGTTCGCCGCTTTCCATGCGCTCTTCAAGCGCACGCGTCATGCCGGTGTTCTCGCCGACTTCGGCATCGAGCACCTTTTGGCGGACCACAACGTGCGAAATGGATGGGCCGACGTCCGGATCGTCGAGCAGCGCGAGCAGCAGAGCACGCGGCGAAATGAACGGCTCTTTCAAATCGATGGCCGTGCGCGCCGCGCGACGCATAACGCTCAGCAGTTCCGCAGTAAGCGGAACCTGCTCCAAATCCGGCATGTTACTTCCTTTGCTTCCGCAGGACGCGCCCCTCCAAGCGGTGCGCCTTGCGAAGTTCGCGCACCGAGTCCGCCGTACGCCCGAGCCGCTTGTACGCGACGCCCAGATTGTGATGCGCCAGCGCGTACTCCGCATCGCTGAGCACCGCAGTTTCGTAGTAGCGGATCGCCTCGTCGCAATCGCCCGCCTCCAAATGCAGGTTGCCGATGTTCACCAGCGCGGGCGCAAAGTTCGGGACGATCTGCAAGGCTTGCTCGAACGCAGAGCGTGCCTCGTCTTTGCGGGCCAACTCCACCAGGGCCACGCCGCGCTTGTTGGCGGCCGCGGCCCGCTGCGGCGCGGGGAGATTCGGCTCGGCAAGCAACTCGTCGAGCCGCTCTATCGCCGCGTCGTATCGGCGACGCGCTATATCACGCAGCGCCAGCTCGTACGGCGTATAGAGACTTGGGCGAAAAAGAGCGAGGAATCCGCGGAAGTTGAAAGACACCGGCTGATATGTTCACGATCGACGTACTCACGCTTTTTCCGGAGGTCTTCGCTCCGTTCGTGGGGCTCTCGATCATCGGGCGAGCCGTGGAAGCCGGCATCGTGGACGTGCGGTACCATCATGTGCTCGACGCGCTGCAGGGCAACGAGCGAGCCGACGACGAGCCGTTTGGCGGGGGGCCAGGCATGGTCATGCGCATCGAGCCGCTCTCCCGCATCCTGGACGGCATTAGCCAGGCGGCTCCCTCGAACGAGCGACGCCTTATCGCCGTGCCCACGCCCGCCGGACAGCCGTTCACCCAGGCGCACGCGCGACGGTTCGCCGGCGAGTTGGACCGCCTGATTTTTGTCTGCGGACATTACGAGGGAATAGACGACCGTCTCGGCCGCCTCTACGAGATCGAAGAGTACTCCCTCGGAGATTTCGTACTCACGGGCGGGGAGTTGCCCGCGCTCGCGATGATGGACGCGACGGTGCGCCTGCTTGAAGGCGCTGTCCGCGCGGAGTCGCTGGCCGAGGAATCGTTCAATGAGGGTATGCTGGACTACCCGAGTTTCACGCGCCCGGCGGAGTTCCGCGGCATTTCGGTGCCCGACGTACTCCTTTCGGGGAACCACGCCGCCATAGCCGCCTGGCGCCGCGAGCAGTCCCGTGCCCGCACCCGAGCACGCCGGCCGGATCTGGACAAGAGGTAGCTGGTTGCGCCCCCTGGGCGCCCGTGTTAGAATCCGAAGGTTGCCGTGGGCCCAACCCATCGGCATGTTTTTCTACGATTCCGCCCCCGTGCGGAGTGCCGATTTTAGCGAAGAGAACAATGAACGTCATCGATGTCCTCAATCAAGAGCAGCGCAAAGATTCCGTGCCGGAATTCCGTCCCGGTGATACGGTGAAGGTCTACTCGAAAGTCGTCGAGGGCGGCAAAGAGCGCATTCAGATGTTCGAAGGCGTCGTGACGGTTCGCAAGGGCGGCGGCGCGCAAGAATCGGTGACGGTGCGCCGCGTGGCGCACGGCGTCGGCGTCGAAAAGACGTTCCTGCTGCACAGCCCGCGCGTCGATCGCATTGAAGTGAGCAAACGCGGCATCGTGCGCCGCAGCCGCCTGTATTACTTGACCGAGAAGATCGGCAAAGCGGCGCGCATCAAAGAGAAGAAAGCGCGCTAACAGCAGCCCTGTCTCCGCTAGAGTTACTCGGGCTCATCGGCGTTTTCGCCGTCGCCCGCATCGCCCTGGGTCTACGGCCGGTCGCGGCCGGAGTCTCCGGGCATGCCGCTGCATTGGTGCGCGAGTATCTCGACGCGTTCATCGTCGCGGGTCTGGTCGCGCTCTTCCTTATTACGTTCGTCGTGCGCACGTTCTACATTCCGTCGGAGTCGATGCTGCCGACGCTCCAGCAGCGCGACGTGCTGCTCGTCAACGAGTTCGCCTACCGTTTCCGCACGCCGCGCCGCGGCGACATCGTCGTATTCAAACCGCCGGTCGCATCCCCGGATAATTTCATCAAGCGCGTCATCGCCGTGCCTGGTGACACACTTCGCATCTACGGCGGTAAGGTGTACGTGAACGGCAAACCGCTCGAAGAGCCGTACATCGCGCAGCCCCCGCAGTATAATTTGATCGTCAAGAACTACGACGTCTACGTCGACGACGGTTACGGATACGAACCGCTGAGCCGCACGAACGCGAATATTCCGCCGCGTTCGCTGTGGCAAGCGTCCGATCGTATTCCGAAGGGTTTTTATTTCGTCATGGGCGACAACCGCAATGATTCGGACGATTCGCACGTGTGGGGTTTCGCGCAAATGCACGGGCGGTTCGCCGGTGGTCCGCTCGCGAAAACCGCCACGACGGCGCAGTTTACCGGCCGCGCGTTCCTGTTGCTCTGGCCGTTCAACCGTCTCAGGATTCTAGACTAATGACATTTGCAAGGAGCAAATCGCTCCATCGTAATGGAGCGATTTGTTTACCGCCTACCGGGCCTCAAGGGGGCCCCACGCAGTGGGGGGCGTCCTTCGATACCTCAGGACAGGCTCCGCCAGGGCGGAGTGCCGTTTAAATGGGAGCTTTTGCCTTGACACCGAGCATGTTGTTGGGACTGGTAGGCGTCTTCATCGTGGCGCGGCTGGTGCTCACGTTCCGCGCGGTGCGCGCGAACACGCAAGGCAGAGCGACAAACTTCGCGCGCGAGTATTTGGACCCGTTCATCTATGCCGGCGTCGCCGCGTTCTTGCTCATTACGTTCGTGGCGCGCACCTACTACATTCCGTCCGGATCCATGATTCCCACGCTGCAAATCGGCGACGTGCTGCTCGTCAACAAATTCGAGTACCGTTTCCACAAGCCGAACGAAGGCGACGTCGTGGTGTTTCCGCCGCCGATTCCCACGAGCGACGATTTCATCAAGCGCGTCATCGGGCGCCCCGGCGACAAACTGCGCATTCAAAACGGCGTGGTCTACGTGAACGACAAGCCGCTCAAAGAGCCGTACATCAACGATCCGCCGGCCTACAACCTGGTGATCAAGAACTACGGCATCTACGTGCAGCAGCCCGGCGGCACGTACGAGCCCATCGATCCCTCGCAAGGCAACATTCCGCCGCGCAAGGACTGGACCGCACCGGATCGCATCCCGGCCAACTGTTATTTCATGATGGGCGACAACCGCAACGATTCCGAAGATTCGCACGCGTGGGGCTTCGCTCAATTCAACGGCAAGTTCGCGACGGGACCGCGGGCCGGTACGCCTGCGCACTTTACCGGACACGCATTCTTGATATTCTGGCCGCTCGGCCGCGCGCGGGTTTTGTGGCGATAGGCTAGAACAAGAGCGCGTGCTCCGGCAACTGCATTGGCGTACCGTCGCAAGCGCTAGCGCGCAGCTCGCCCTTCTGGCCCTTCTGGCACTGGCATTCTTCATGCGGACGCCGCAGGTTTCGGGCCTCTCGATGGCTCCGCACATCGCCTCCGGCGAATTCGTGCTCATCAACACCATCGTGTACCGCATGCATCCGCCGGCGCGCGGAGACATCATCGCCTTTCATCACGACGGACCGACGCCGGAAACGTACATCAAGCGGGTCATCGGTTTGCCCGGCGATCGCGTGCGCATCGATCGCGGCGCCGTGTACGTGAACGGCGTGCGGCTCGATGAAAGGTACGTGCGCTATCCCGACGGGCGCAGTTTTCCCGAGGTGACGGTGCCGGCCGGCTCGCTCTACGTGCTCGGTGACAATCGTGCCGACAGCGACGACTCGCGCTTCTGGGGCTTCGTTCCGGAAAACGCCGTGCTCGGCAAAGCGATTGCGGGAATTTGGCCGCTGGGTCGCGTGGGCGCGTTATGACCGTCAAGAACGACGCGCAATTCGAGCAGGTCGTCCAATGGTATCCCGGCCACATGGCCGCGGCGATGCGCCGTATCGACGACTATATGAAGCTCATCGACATCGTCATCGAAGTGGTCGATGCGCGCGTGCCGCTCAGCGGTGCGAATCCGTATCTCGCAACGCTTGCGGGGAAACGCCCCCGGCTGCTCGTGCTCAACCGCGAAGACTTGGCCGACGCAGCGCAAACGGCGCATTGGCTCGAGCATTTCCAAAAGAATAAGCGCAAAGCGGTTGCGGTGAACGGTCGCGAGCAATCGAGCGTCAGCAAAGCGAATTACTTCCTCGGACAACTCGCCGCCGGAGCTCGCGGCACGCAGCGCATCATGGTCGTCGGTTTGCCGAACTCCGGCAAATCGTCCGTTATCAACGGCTTACTGCGCCGCGCTGCTGCGCGCACGGAAGATCGCGCCGGCGTCACGCGGCAACTGCAGTGGTTCCGCGTCGGTCCGAACTTGGAGTTGATGGACACGCCCGGCATCCTCGTGCCGAAGATCGCTTCACCGGAAGCGCAGTGGAAGCTCGCGATCGTCGGCGCAGTACCGCGCGAACGCTACGACCCCGAGGACATCAGCATCCGCTTTCATCGCTGGCTGTCCGAGACGACAAAGGGCCGCACGAAAGTTCCGGATCTGGAGACTTTCGCACGCGTTCGCGGCTTCATGCGTAAGGGCGGCGAGGTGGAGTACCACAACGCGGCGCAGTCGTATATCAAAGATTTCAACGAAGGAAAATTCGGCCGAATCACCTTGGAGCCGGCGCCGCATGATGACGACAAAACAGCGTAAAGCGAAGAACGCGTACGAACGAGAGCGCCGGCGCTTGCACCGTATCCACGCGTTCGAAAACGCCGCGCGCGCAAAGGGCTTCGTGTACGTCGGAGGCGTCGACGAGGTGGGGCGCGGACCGCTCGCAGGGCCGGTCGTCGCAGCGTGCGTGGTGGCTGCCGAGCCGCTGATGTTTCGCGGGCTGAACGATTCCAAACAAGTGCCGCCGCCGCTGCGCGTCGAGCTTGCCGAGAAGATCAAAACCGCGTGCTCCGCGTGGGGAATCGGCGTCGCGAGCGTCGAGGAAATCGACCGGCTGAACATTTACTGGGCGAGCGTGCTCGCAATGGAACGCGCAATCGCGGCGCTCAGCGTTGCGCCCCAGTACCTTATCACCGATGCGGTACGCATCCGCTCGTTCTCCGGCCCGCAGGAGCCGCTTATTAAAGGCGATGCGCGCAGTGCAACGGTGGCGGCCGCGTCGATCGTTGCGAAAGTGTACCGGGACAATCTGCTCGTCGAGCTGCACGAGGTTGACCCGCGCTACGGATTTGCCGACCATAAGGGATATGCGACGCCGGAACACCTGCGCGCTCTCAAGGAATTCGGTCCTTCGCCGCATCACCGCTCCGGTTGGTGGCGAGTGCGGGAAGCGCAGCTGCAGTTCGGCTTCGATGCGGTCGCGGTCGAATAACGGCGCAAAGGGCCGCGCCGGGGAAGACCGGGCGGCGACGTTTCTCACACAGGCGGGTTACCGCATCGTTGCGCGCAATCTGCGCCTGCCCGGCGGCGAAATCGATCTCGTTTGCCGGGACCGGGACACCATCGTGTTCGTCGAGGTCAAGTTGCGCACGTCCGCCCGCTTCGGAAGCGCAGTCTCCGCGGTAAACGCCGCCAAACGCGACACCCTTCGCAGGCTCGCGGCCGATTACGTGCAAATCGTCGCTCCAAACGCCCACTTTCGGTTCGACGTGGTGGCCGTAGATGGAGATCGGATGACCCTGCATAGGAATGCGTTCTAGCGCCATGAGGCTTGGGAGCCCCACGAAGTGGGGGGCGCGGAGCCTAGGGCGAAGCGCCTTTTAGATGGACACCTTTATCGGCCGCACGCTGAGCGGGCGCTATGAAGTGCTGGAACTCATCGGGCGCGGCGGAACGGCCGACACCTATCGGGCGCTCGACAAGATTCTCGAGCGCGAAGTCGCCATCAAGGTGCTCATCGATCGTTCGGACGACGTCAACAAGCGGTTTTTGCGGGAAGCGCAAGCGATGGCCAAACTCAACCATCCTTGCATCGTCCAAGTGTTCGACGTGGGCGAAGAATCCGGCATCTCCTACATCGTCATGGAACTGGTGCGCGGCAAGACACTGCGCGACTTGGAAGGCGGTTCCATTTCGTACCGCCAGGCGCTGACGTACTTGATCGACATCCTGGAAGCGCTCGAATACGCACATAGCCAAGGAACGATTCACCGCGACATCAAGCCCTCCAACATCATGACGGTCGAGGACGGCAAGCACGTCAAGGTGATGGATTTCGGGTTGGCACGGCGCACGAGCGACATGACGCAAACGACCCGCACCGGACAAATCGTCGGCACGATCGGCTATCTCGCGCCGGAGCGTTTCTTGAGCAAACCCGCCGACATACGCAGCGATCTGTATTCCGTCGGGATCGTGATGTACGAAATCTTCACCGGCACCGTACCGTTCCGGAACGACAAGGACGACCTGGTCGCGACGATCTTCTCGCACGTGCACGACGCGCCGACGCCGCCGCACGAAATCAACCGGAATATTCCCGAACCGCTCGAGCGCGTCATCATGCGCGCCATCGACAAAGATCCGGGCAAACGCTACCAGAACGCGCGCGATTTCGTCAACGATTTGCAAGTGCTGCTCTCGCCGACGCCGGCGAAGAAACAGCCGACGGCGGATCGCCGTCCCAGCAGCACGCGCATCGACGTAACCGACCCGAGCTTGCGGCAATCGCTGGACCGCGCACTCGCGCCGTCGCGCAACCGCAACGATGCCTACGAAGCGGTGCTCAAAGGGATGCTCGCGACGCGCCGGCGCCGGTACGACGAAGCGAAAACGAATTTCCTTTCCGCGCTGCACGAATTGCAAGCCATAGATAATCGCTTGGAATACGCGAAGACCGCGCTCAAATACGGCACGATGATCCTGCAAAAAGCTTCGGACGGGCTGCGCGAGCGCGACGAACTGCGCGACGGCGTGAACAAACTGAACGAGGCGCTGGAAGTCTTTCGCGACTACGACCTCGCCGAACAAATGAGCGAGACGGAATATTTGATCAACGCGCTGGAGCGTACCGCAATCGGCTACTAAGCCACATCGTATGCAGCAAGATCACCAGCCGGAGCTGCGCCGCTCCGTTACGCCGTGGGGTTCGTATTCCTGGGGCTATGCCGACGTCGGCGCGGACATCTTCGTTGCGCTCGGTTTGGTGTTCGGCGTCGCGGGCGGAGCGTCGAACGTCGCATTTTTATTCGCCGGATTGGTATACGTCTGCGTCGGCCTGGCGTACACGGAACTTGCCGCCGCGTATCCCGTCGCCGGCGGCGGTCAGTACTTCGTGATGCGTGGGCTCGGCGATTTCTGGGGGTTCATCGCGGGCTGGGCCGTACTGCTGGATTTCACCATCGACATCACGCTGTTCGCGTGGGGCTGCGTCGGCTATCTCAGCCACTTGCCGGTGCTCAGTATTTTGGATGCCGCCGCGCACCCAATGCTGCATTTCTGGGTCGTACTCGGTTTCATCGCAGGTCTGGCTCTCCTCAACGTCATCGGCGTGCGTGAGAGCACGGCGTTCAACGGCATGGTCAGCGCCATCGACGTGATCAGCGAGACGGCGATTCTGTTTCTCGGTTTTCTGTTCACGTTCAGGCCCGAACTGCTGGTGCACAGCATGCAGACCGGGTGGCCCGATACCTTCCAATTGATGAACGGCATCTCGCTTGCGATCATCTCATTCGTCGGTTTAGAATCGATCTCGCACGCGGCCGAAGAAACCAGCCGCCCCGCGTCGATCATCCCGCGCACGTCAATCGCGCTCATTCTGACGATTCTGATCTTTGCGCTCGCGTATTCCAATCTCGCGCTGGGCATGCAACCGTGGTATCCCGTTCCGCACGACGCTGCCGGGCACGCGCAGCAGTTCTGGCAGTGGCTGGGCGCGACGCAAAACCAGGATAAAGCCGTTGCCGTCATGGCTTCGAACATTCCGTACTTCGGCATCGCCGCTGCGTTTTACGTGCCGATATTCGGTGCGACCCTGCTGCTCATTTCCAGTAACTCGGGCGTCTTCGGCAGTTCGCGCATCGCGTATTCCATGAGCCAGTTTCAGTTGCTCCCGAGTTTGTTCAAACGCGTGCACCGCAAATTCAAAACGCCCGTCATTTCCATCGCGGTATTTTGCGCCGTCGCGGTCGTCGAACTCGTGTTCGCGGCACTCCAAGGAAATTTCGGTTACGAGTTTCTGGGCGATTTGTACGCCTTCGGCGCGGCCGCGAGCTACACGCTGGTGTTCATTGCACTCATCGCCCTGCGCTTGAACGATCCGCTCACACCGCGCAAGTTCGTCATTCCCTTCAATCTCAAGATGCGTTTCCGCGGCGAGGACGTACTCTTTCCGCTGGTTGCCGTCCTCGGCTTTATCGGAATCTTCGCGATCCTGATCTTCGTGCTGCTCACGCACCACATCGGCCGCATCGCCGGCCCGTCGTGGCTGGTGCTCGGTATCGTCGTGTACCTGGTTTACCGTGCGCGTAAGGGCTTGCCGGCACTCCGCTCGGTGCCGCGTGACTGGAACCGCGAACAGGTGCATATACTAAAAAACGCGGGCGAGTTGGAACTGATGGACGACCTTATCGGTAAACTGAAAGAGCGCGACCCCAACTTCACGGTGCGCGTGTCGTAACGATGCGGAACTCGAAAGCTTACGGCGGATTCAAGACCCTCAACGGCGTGATTTTCATGGTGCTCGGCGTGCTGATCATCGTGCAACTCACCGTGCGCATCGGGTTGCGCTTCGAGGCGCTGAGCGGATTCGTGCTGGGCGCCGCGCTCATCGCGCTCGGCGTTTACCGCACGGCCGTCTTCGTGCGATCGCGCAAATGAGCGGTTTGCAAATGACCAGCGCCGGCATCATCTCGGCGCTGCTCACCGTCATCGCCGTCTGCGCGACGCTGTGGTGGATGATGCACCCGCCGAAAACCAAGGCCGACATCGCCGCAAAGAAAGCCGAACGCGCGCTGCGCGAGCAGCTGCGCACGGTGGTGGTTGCGTTTTCTTCGGAAATTCAGTCCGAGCACATGATGGCGCTCGCGGCGCGGCTCGCGCGCGGAGAGAACTCCGAAGTCCTCGTCATTTACGTCATCGAGGTGCCGTTCACGCTGCCGACCAACGCGGTGATGGAAGAGGAGGACCGCATTGCGCTCGATGCGCTCGCCTCGGCCGAAGCCATCGGTAAGAGCAACGGCGTCGAGGTGCGCACCGAGGTCGTCCACCACCGGCAAACCGCGCAGGCGGTGCTCGACATCGCCAAACGCGAGCGTGCCGACCTCATCATCATGGGCTCGTATCGCGAGGGCAAGTACACGGGCGCGCCGCTGGGGCGCGACATCGAGCAGATATCCGCGAACGCCAAATGCGACGTTCTCATCGGCGTGGAAGGCAAGCACGGAACGCTCTTGGTCGACACCGCTGCGCAGGCGAGCGGAGACGGCGAGGTGATGGAGAAACAAGCCTGATGAACGCTCGCAAGTTGCTTTTCAGCATACCCGTATTGGCGTTGGGCTTGACACTGCTTCCGCAGCCGGCGCCCGCGGCGACCACGCCGGCAATCACGGCCTTCGACGAAGCCTTTGCCAAAGTCAACGATTACACCGTCACCGTGCGCGCGCATGAAGTCAAGGGCGACCGCGTCCAGGATCGCACCTATCACTACTGGTTCAAACGCCCGAATCTGGCCAAGACGCTCATCGTTTCCGGCGACGGCAGCGGCAGCGGCGGCGTTTGGAACGGCGGCGACAGCGTCTCCGGTCATCAGGGCGGCATGCTCTCGTTCATTCATCTGAAAGTGAGCCTGCACGATCCTCGCGCAACCTCGCTGCGCGGTTACACCATTCCCCAAGGTTTGCTGCAGAACGAAGTCGACAAATACAAAGAGATCAAAGGGCAGCTCACGCAGCGCAACGGGCCGAAAATCGACGGCGTTGCAACCGATGAAATCGATCTGACGATCGCGGATCCGGCGTCCAACGACGGCATTACGCGTGCTTCACTGTATCTGAGCAAGGAAACGCACTTCCCCGTTCGGCAGGTGCGATGGGCGGGGGACACGATCGTAGCCGACGATTTCTTCACCGATCTGAAAACCAACGTCGGCCTGACGAACGGCGACTTCCCATTCTAACGCGATGATCGGTTTGCTCGCGGCGATGGTCCTTCCGCTCGCCGGCGCGACGAATATCAACG
Source organism: Vulcanimicrobiaceae bacterium (assembly GCA_035694945.1). Taxonomy (GTDB): domain Bacteria; phylum Vulcanimicrobiota; class Vulcanimicrobiia; order Vulcanimicrobiales; family Vulcanimicrobiaceae; genus DATGJX01. The sequence continues at coordinate 67,091 of DASSEZ010000093.1, read as the reverse complement.
TCCAAGTCGAAAGCGGCGGCGTTCATCTGATCGCCGCCGCCGGCATTCATACGATCACCATTCGCACCGCGCGAAGCGGCAACGCCGCACCGCCGCATATTGGCGTCAGCCGCCCCGACGGCTCAACCGTGCATCTTACACTCACCGGAAAGCCGTCGGTCAATCTGCCGTTCGTACCGGGTTCCGCCGGCGTGGTTGCTTACGAAATCACGTATCCCGCGAACGCGCGTGTCGAAGCATCGGATCTTTCCGGCGACATCACGATCGACAACGATCGCGCGCACGCGTCGCTCGAAACCAGCAGCGGATCCATCGTGGCCAACAATGCGCTCGGCGAGTTGGAACTGGCTGCCGACACCGGCGACGTCAGCGTTACGCTCGCGCGGGGATGGCATGCGCCGTCGCTGCGCATGCAAAGCGGCGGCGGCACGTTGCGGCTGACGGTACCGCCGGATTTTCGCGCGCGCATCGACGCGAGCACCGGCGGCGGTCAGGTACACGACGCGCTGCCGCGAGCGAAGGGCGGCAAGCCTTTCGTCTGGCTCTTCACGGTCAAAGGCGACGTTTGGATAACTCGCGCCTAATCCGCTAAACTCCGCTCAGATCTTTACTTCGACGCCGAACTCGATGACGTTGTTCGCGGGCAGGCCGAGCGAATCGGTGAGCGGACGAGCGTTGCGACTCATCCAGCGGAACAAGTTGCGCTGCCAATTCGGCAGCCCTCGCGGCGAATGATCGTCCCGGATTGCGGGTCGCGCCAAGTAATACGTCGGGTGTGAAAAATCCGCTGCCGGGCGCGCTTTGCGCAGATGAAAGAGAATGTCGTGAATGCGCGGCTCCTGCATGAACCCGTACCACGCCTTGACGCGCATGAGGCGGGGTGTGATTTCTTCGATCTCGACGCGGTTCTCGGGATGGATGAACGGTTGCGGCGCGTGCATGATCGTGAGCAGCACGATGGTGTCGTACACGATGTGGCTGCGCAGCCACTGATGGTGCAGCACGAACGGAATGCCGTGCGGGTCGGGACTCAGGAAGAACGCCGTGCCGCTCAGAACGGTCGGCTCCTTCGCTTCTTTCAGGAACTGGTCGACGGGCATGGTGTGCGAGAGCACGCCGGCCATCAGCCGGCGGCGGCCGCGATTCCACGTCGTGAATAGCGCAAATAGCGCGAGCGCCATTGCGAACGGTACCCAACCGCCGGAAAGAAACTTCGATGCGTTGCCGATGAGGAACGAAAGCTCCCACAAGAAGAACAGCGCAATGAGCGGAATCCATTGCCACGCCGGCCAGTTCCAACGCTTGCGCAGCAGCACGGAGAACGCGATGGTATCCATCAACATCGTGATCGTCACGGCCAGACCGTACGCCGAACCCATCCGCTCGGACGAACGGAACGCAATGACGAGTATCACGCACGCGATACCGAGCAGCGCGTTGACGGTCGGCATATAAATCTGACCCGCAAAGTGCTTGGACGTATGCACGATGCGAAAGCGCGGCGTGAAACCGAGTTGCATCGCCTGCTGCGTGAGCGAGAACACGCCCGAGATGAGTGCCTGCGAAGCAATCACGGTGGCGATGGTCGCAAGAAACACCATCGGCACCAGCGCCCAGCGCGGTACCAGCGTGAAAAACGGCGCGTGTATTGCCGCGGGATCGTGCAGCGTGAGCGCGCCCTGTCCAAAATAATTGAGCAGCAGCGCGGGCATCACCACGAACGCCCATGCCGCGGTGATCGGCTTGCGTCCGAAATGCGCCAGATCGGCATATAGCGCTTCGCAGCCGGTCACGCAGAGCACGACCGCGCCGAAGATGAGCAAACTGCGCGCGCCGTTGTGCATGAAGAACGCAATCGCGTAAGCAGGATCGAGGGCTGCGAAGATCGCGGGATAGCGAATCACCGAAAAGAATCCGGCCAGGCCTATGGCGGTGAACCACAACAACATGATCGGGCCGAACAAATTGCCGATGCGCCCCGTGCCGCGGCGTTGAACGAGAAACAGGCCGATGAGAATAATGACCGCGAGCGGGACGATGAACGGATGTGCCGCGCGCGTCCACACGTCCAAGCCTTCGACCGCCGACATCACGGAGATCGCCGGCGTCATCGCGCCGTCGCCGTAAAGCATCGACGATCCGAACAGCACCAGCAGCGCCAGCGTCCCGAGGCCCATTGGCGTCGCGGCGCGCGGCGGCATGAGTTGCGCGAGCAGCGCCAGCGTGCCGCCCTGCCCGTCGTGATCCGCCCGCAGCAAGAAACCGACGTACTTGACGCACACGATGACGACGAGCGCCCAGAATATCAGCGAAAGAATTCCGAGAATATTGTGCGGCGTCACCGCCGCGGGAAACTCGCCGGTAAAGCACTGCTGGAACGCGTACAGCGGGCTCGTGCCGATGTCACCGAAAACCACGCCCAGCGCCGCAAGCGAGAGAGCGCTGAGCGGCTCGGTGCGATGGCGGCGCGCACGAACCGTGTCGTGGGTTTGCGCGTCGCCGACGTGTGTGGCCATGCGCGTTATGCTTTACGCAGGTACCGCTTACGCAGTTCGTCGATGACGACCGCCAGCAAGATGACCGCGCCCAGTACGATTTTCTGCGTGTACGATTCGATGCCGATGAGGTTCATCACGTTGTAGAGCATGCCGATGAGCAATGCTCCGAAGAACGTACCCACGATCGTACCGCGACCGCCCATCAGACTGGTTCCGCCCACGACCACCGCGGCGATTGCCTCCAGCATTTCGTCGCCCGTGCCCGTCTGCGGCGAGCCGGATGAAAAAAGCGCCATCAGCAAAAAGCCCGCAACCGCGGCGCACATGCCGCTGATGACGTACACGAGCGTCTTGGCGCGTGCGACGTTCACGCCGGCCAGGCGCGCCGCTTCTTCGTTGCCGCCGAGCGCAAAGACGTAACGGCCGAAGCGCGTGCGCATGAGCAGAATCGAGCAGCCTACGACGATCACGAGCATCCAAATGACCGGGTTCGGTAACCCCGGCAGATGCAAACTCGTGAAAAGCGGGCCAAGGAAAAAACCGATGCCGGTGCTTTGAAAATCCGGACTGTTGAGCGGAATGGGCCGCCCGTGCGAGAGTTTGAACGAAAGACCTTCGGCGATGAGCATCATCGCGAGCGTCGTGATGAACGAGGGCAGATTCAGTTTGACGACCGGCACGGCGTTTACGAATCCGGCCGCCGCGCCGAGCGCAAGTCCGACCAGCAGCGTCGCGATGATGAGCGGCACGCCGCCGAAACCCATCGCATTCGCGAACATCGCCATGACGACGCCGCTGAGTGAAACGAGCGACCCGACCGAGAGGTCGATGCCCGCCGTGATAATGACGAACGTTTCGCCTACCGCCAGAATGCATCCGTACGTAATCTGCCGCAGGACGTTGATGATGTTGCGCGGTTCGAGAAACGAACCTTTCGACGCGATGTTGACCAGGATCGCGATGACGACGAGCAGACCTATTGCCGCGGCGACGCGTATCCAATACGCGCGCGCCTGCTTTTTCTTGTCTTCCGTGAGGTTCTGCGCGAGTTCCGCTTGAACTTGTGCTTCTTGCATTATGCCGCCGCTCCGGTGGCCGCCGCGATCACCACGTCGGGCGTCGCCTGGGCGCGAGAGAGTTCCCGCACGATGCGGCCGCCACGAATCACCAGGATGCGATGCGACATGCCCAGCACCTCGGGCAGTTCGCTGCTCACCATGACGATTGCCGCGCCGCCTTGCGCGAGTTTGACCATCAGGTTGTAGATTTCGGCTTTCGCGCCGATGTCGATACCGCGAGTCGGTTCGTCGAACAAAAACACTTTCGCCTTGCCCAGCAGCCATTTCGCCAGCACGACTTTTTGCTGATTTCCGCCCGAGAGATTGCTGACAGTCTGTTCGGGGCTGGGCGTACGGATGCGCAACTCCTGGATGTACTGCTCGCTGACGTCTTCTTCTTTGGCTCGGTTGATGAGCAGATCGCGATCGACGAACTGCCCCAGATGCGCGAGCGTGATGTTCTCGCGCACGCTCATGCCCAGGACCAGGCCTTGTGCCTTGCGGTCTTCGGTGATGAATGCGATCCCCGCCGATATGCCGTCGCGCGGGTTGCGTGCGCGCAGCACGTTGCCTTCGATGTCGACTTCACCCGCCGTGGCGATGTCAGCGCCGGCTATCGCGCGCACGATTTCCGTGCGCCCCGCACCAACGAGGCCAGCAAGCCCGACGATCTCGCCGCGGCGTACTTCGAACGATACGCCGTTCACCATCGGCGCATTCGTAAGATTACGCACTGAGAGCATTACGGGCGCATCGGCCGCGACGGCGGGCAGATCGGGGAAATGCGAATCGAGCCGCCGTCCCACCATCGCGCGCACGATATCGTCCGGCGGGAAATCCCCGATGGCGCGCGTTTCGATGACCCGTCCGTCGCGCATAACCGTGATGCGGTCGGCGATGCGCGGCAATTCTTCGAGCCGGTGCGAGATGTAAATGATGCCGGCGCCTTTGGCCTTGAGCGTGCGGATGATCTCGAACAGGCGGTCGATCTCGCGATCCGTGAGCGCAGCGGACGGCTCGTCCATCACGATGATGCGCGCGTGCCGCGAAAGCACTTTGGCAATCTCGATCATCTGCTGCTGCGCGACCGAGAGTTGCGCCGTCTCGACGTTGAGCGGCAGGGTTATGCCGAGTTCGGCGAACACGTTCGTCGCGCGCTCGCGCGCCGCTCGCTCGTCGATGAACAGCCCGCGCACCGGTTCGTACCCGAGCACGATATTGTCGACTGCGTTCAGCGAACGCACCAGGTTGAATTCCTGGTAGATCATGCCGATGCCCAGTTGTTCGGCTTTGCGCGGCGAGGTGATCGCGGCCGTTTGCCCGTCGATGACAATGTCGCCGCTGTCCGCGGGCTGCGCGCCGGCGAGGATCTTCATCAGCGTCGATTTGCCCGCGCCGTTCTCACCGACGAGAGCAAGCACTTCGCCGGCGTATAGGTCGAGCGTAACGCCGTCGAGCGCGCGAACACCGGGAAACGATTTCCCGATGTCGCGCATCTGCAGCAGCGGAGTGCCGGGGGTTTCCAATTACTTCGTTGCGTCCGCCTTGGTGAACGTACCGGTCGGCACCTCGACGCGCGCGGGCACCTTCTTGCCGGCAAAGTAGTCGTGAATGGCGTCGATGGTCAGCGCGCCGATCTTGTCGGGATACTGGATCGCATCGCCGTACATTTGGCCGTTCTTGATGGCTGTGCGCGCTTCGGCGGTGGCATCGTAACCGATGACCGCGATGTCCGATGCACCCGCGGCGCGAATGGCCGTTACCGCACCGAGCGCCGTGTCGTCGTTGATGCCGAACACACCCTTCAAATTCTTGTGCGCCTGCAAAACATCGCTCATGTCGGAATTCGCTTTGTCTCGCGAGCCGCCCGAGTCGACTTCCGCGACGATCTTCACATTTGGACAATTCTGCGCTATGCCGATCTTGAAGCCTTTGACGCGGTCTTGCACGCTGGTTACCTCCGGTTCGTCCAGAAGCGCAATCTCGCCGGAGCCGCCGACGGCTTTGCACATGAGGCCCGCCGCCTTTTCGCCGCCCTGCACGTTGTCCGACGCGATATGTGCGACGACTTTGCCTTGCTTACTCGCATTGGCGATGTCGGCCGTAAAGACCGGAATGTTCGCACTGTTGGCTTCCGCAATGGCGCTGCCGATCGCTTGCGAATCGTACGGCGTGAGCACGATGGCGTCGACCTTCTTCGAAATGAAATCTTCGACTTGCGACTGCTGCTTGGCGCTGTCGCGATTTGCGTCGACGAAGATCACTCGATAGTTGTATTTTTTGGCCTCCGACTGCATGCCGGCTTCCATCTGCTGATAGAACTGCGCTTCGAGATCCTGAATCGAAACGCCGATGGTCTTCGCGCCCGATGAGGCCGGTGCGGGGCTGCCCGGCGCCGCGCTCTGCTGCGCATTTTTCGTGCCGCCGCCCGAACAGGCAGCCAGCAAACCAGCGGCGGTCGCGGCGGCGATGAGCATGCCGCCCTTTGAGAGGCACGGGTTGACACTCTTCAACGTTTTGGCTCCTCCGAAAGCATTCGGACGGGGGTTAACTATGGGCAGTCCAAGCGCCTTTGTTCTTTCACAGGACGGGCCGGCTATCCACAGCGCCCGTCGCCCCGCCTGTGGGGATGTGGAAAACTCGTCAAATCCGCCAAAATATTATGACGTAAGTACAGTTTCCGAGGGCCGCCGCTCGAAATACTCCTCGATTTGCTCGAGCGTCTTGCCCTTGGTTTCCGGCAAGAAGAACGCAGCCGTGACAAAATAGACCACCGTAAAGGCCGCAAACGCGAAGAACATGCTGGCATACCCGTACTTACCGACGGTCGGCAAAAATACGGCGGCGATGGCCGTTTGCGTCACAGAGTTGAGGAAGAGCGCAATGCTCATGCCGTTGGACCGGATGCGTGTGGGCAGCAATTCCGACATGGCGAGCCACACGCACACGCCGGGCCCAACGGCGAAAAACGCCATGAAGAAGTAGAGCGTGATGGCGACGAGCCAGCCGTTGCGTTCGCTCGGAACCGGCGTAATGAACGCTTCGTCGATCTTCAGCGGCGCTTGTTTGGCCGCAGCGATGCTGCTGGTATTGAAACTCGTGAGAACGGCCTGCACCTTGCTCGTCGGCAAGAACGAGCGGTCGATTTTGAGCGGCGGAACCGCGGCATCATCGGAGCGCACGGTGTTCGTCGCCGCGTTAAAGCCGGCGTACGAGTAGATCACCGTGAGCGACTGCGCGCCTTGCGCCGTCCGCCCAACTCTCTGCAGCAATCGCTGCGCCGTTGCGGCGTCGAATTTGAGCGAGAGCGTTTGATCGGGCTGTACCATGCGCTGAAGGGCCGCGGCGACGTCAACGTGCTTTGCCTCGGTGCGATGGAACAGCAATCCGGTGCAGAGCAGCGAGATGATGATTCCTGCGGTGCCGACGGTGAGCAAAAACTTGCGTCCTTTGCGATCGACCAGGATCACCGCGACCAGCGTCATCAGAAAGTTGATGACGAAGAACACGAACGAACCCGCGTGCGCTTGATAATCGGTGAGCCCCGCCTGCAGCAGAATCGTGGTGTTGAACCCGATGATCGAGTTGATGCCGGTGAGTTGATTGAACGCCAGAATGATGCACGCAATGATGAACGGCACGACGTATTTGCGGCGCAGCAGCGATTCTTTGATTTTTTGGCCTTGCGCTTTCGCGCGTTCCGCGGCGGCGGTTTCCTCCATCTCGCGCAGCTCTTCGGCCGCGCGATCCGGCTCGCGCGAGCGCAGCAGCGCCGCCAGCGCCGCTTCCTTGTTGCCGCGGCGGAACAGCCAGCGCGGCGATTCCGCAAGCACGAATCCACCGAGCGCAAAGATGATACCGGCAGGCAGCGAGAGCCAGAACGTTCCGCGCCATGCGTGATCTTTGAACGCGAAAACTTCGGCGGCGCTGCCATGCTGCGAGATTTGCTGCAGTCCGTGACTGAAGTACAGCGTGATGAGCGCCGATACGATGAAGCCGATCGTCAGCAGCCATTGAAACATGCCGGTGCCTTTGCCGCGATCTTTCGCGCTCAGACATTCGGCCAAGTACAGCGGAATAACGACGCCGATGAGCCCGCCGCTCACGCCTTGCAGCAGACGCCCGAAAACGAGCGCGCCGAACCCGTGCGAGAGTGAGATCAGCGGAATGCTGGCGCAAAACATTACCGCCGTAAGGATCATCAGCGATTTGCGCCCGATCCAGTCGGCGATTGCGCCCGCAAAAAGCGTCGAGATGATGCCGCCCATCATCACCGCGGCGACGACGAACGAAAGTTGGCTCGGACTAAAATTGGACGTGTCGGTCAGATACGGAAGCGCTCCGGAGATGATGCCGACGTCGATGCCGTACAGCAAACCGCCCAGGCCCGCAACGAACAACAATAAGCGGTTGTAGGCAACCGTATTGGCGCCGGTCATTCCGAGTACCATGCCCGGGGGTTCGTGTGGCGCCGCGGGGCCGCCTTGTGTGCACCCTTGCCGCCGGAGCGTCTTGACGCGATTGAAACACGTGCTTTCACTTGCGTTTTCGGCTGCGATGCTCGGCATCGACGGCTACGTCGTGCGCGTCGAAGCCGACAGCGCTCCCGGTTCGCCGAACCTGACCATCATCGGCTTGCCCGATCGTGCGCTCGGCGAAGCGCGCGAACGGGTGCGCGCCGCAATTTTCAATTCGGGTTTTGCCTATCCGGCGGGACGGCTGCTGGTGAATCTTTCGCCGGCGGACGTGCGTAAAGAAGGGCCGTCGTTCGATCTGCCCATTGCGCTTGCGTTGCTGGGCATCGACGAACAAATCGACCGTCTCGCGCTGCAAAGTTTCGCGGCGCTGGGCGAACTCGCGCTGGACGGCACGCTGCGCCCCGTGCACGGCATTCTGCCGATGGTGCTGGGCGCGCGCAACGCGGGCTTTGCCAAACTCATCGTGCCGCAAAGCAACGCCGAAGAAGCTGCGCTCGTCGAAGGCATCGAACTGTACGCAGTCGATTCATTGCAGTCGGCGGTTGCCGTCGTGCTGGGCAGCGGCGCGAAGTGGCGCACGAAGACGCGCGCTCCACAAATACCAGCGCGTGAGGAATTCTTCTATGGCGACTTCGCCGACGTGCGCGGACAAGCGGGCGCGAAGCGCGCACTCGAAATCGCGGCAGCCGGCGGCCATAACGTGCTGTTCGTCGGTCCGCCGGGATGCGGCAAGACGATGCTCGCGCGGCGGATTCCGTCGATACTTCCGCCGATGTCGCCGAACGAAGCGCTAGAGGTTACGAAGATCTACAGCGTCGCCGGCTTGCTGGGCACGCAGCCGGGCATCGTGCAAGCACGCCCGTTCCGCTTTCCGCACCACACGATTAGCCAGACCGCGCTCGTAGGCGGCGGCAGCGCCGTAAAACCGGGAGAAATCAGCCTCGCGCATCACGGCGTGCTTTTTCTGGACGAACTGCCGGAGTTTACGCGTTCGTCGATCGAGGTGATGCGCCAGCCGCTCGAGGAGGGCATGGTCACGATCGCGCGCGCTGCGGGAACGTTTACCTATCCCGCGCGCTTCATGCTGGTGGCTTCCATGAATCCATGCCCCTGCGGATATCGCGGTACGCGCAGCGCCGAATGCCGCTGCGACGACGCAGCCGTGGCGCGGTATGTCGCAAAACTTTCCGGGCCATTGCTCGACCGCATCGACCTCCAGATCGAAGTCGCGCGCGTTCCGTTCGATGACATGGTCCGCACGGAACACGCAGACCGGTCCGCGGACATCCGCGAGCGTGTCATTGCCGCGCGCCAGCGCCAGCGCTCGCGCTTCGCCGGTACGCCCGTAAGTTGTAACGCCGACATTCCGGGAAGCGCGGTACGCACGTATTGCAGCTTGGATGCAAAAGCGATGGAGTTGCTCGCGCAAGCAAGTTCGCGGCGCCAATTTTCAGCGCGCGCGCTCGACCGTATCGCGCGTGCTGCACGCACCATCGCCGATCTGGCCGAACGCGAGCACATCGAACCGCCGGACGTCGCCGAGGCTATCCAATACCGAAGTCTAGAGCGGCTCGATACGCGCGCGGCCTAGATTGCCACCAAAGATTAGGCGAATTATGCGCCGACTCGAAACAGAAGGTTGGATTCGGCAGCGAGTACGCAAGCACGTAATTTACACTCATTCTTCAAAGCCAGGGGTGCGAATCGCGCTGCCGAATCATCCAGGCGACGATATTTCTCCAGGCGTTTACAGGGAAATTCGCAAGAAGGCTGGCTGGTCATGAAGTACGCCGTTGTTGTCGAAAAACTCACCAAGAATTATTGCGCGCATGTACCGGACCTTCCGGTCTGCGTGACGACCGGTGCAACGCTGGAAGAAACCATTGAAAACATCCGCGATGCGATCGCCGGATACATCGATAGCTGCCGGGAGCACGGCGATCCCATCCCACCGCCGACGACGCGGGCTATAGAGCTTGAAGTGGCCTAAATCTCGACGTATGCGCCCGCGTTCGTAGCGCCGGCGCGCTCGTACGCGAGCCGTATTGCGGCAATATCTTCGATGGCCATCCCGACGGACTTGAACAGCGTGATTTGGTCGTCCGCCGTCCGCAGCGCGCATTTGCCCGACACCATTTCACTCAACTCGCCCGCGATGTCGCTCTCGTGAAACGCACCTTCGCGAATCGGCTCGCGCAAATCATCGCTTTCACGCAAAACGCACTCGCGCATATCGACGTAGACGCGCGCCCGAGTTACCGTCGTGGTATCCAGTTCGCGGAACGGCGGTACCGACGAACCAACGGCGTTGACGTGCGCTCCGCGCGCAAGCCACCCGCCCTGCAATATGGGCGCTGTCGCGGCAGTAAGCGTGCACACGATGCCGGCGTCGCGCACCGCTTCTTCAACAGTCTCGCATGCAGTTACGGTAAGCGTGTCGCCGGTATGGCGCTGCGCAAATTCCTGTGCATGCGCGGCCGTTCGGCTCCACACGCGCACGCGCCGCAACGCGCGCACCGCCGACATAGCGCGTAGATGTTCATCCGCTTGTACGCCGGAGCCAAGCAATGCCAGGTCGCACGCATCTTCGCGCGCGAGCAGCCGTGTCGCCAGCGCGCTTACGGCGGCCGTCCGGATCGCCGTGATCGTGCCCGCATTGGCGATTGCCAATAGACGCCCGTTCTGCGCTTCGTGCAGCGCCACGAGACCCTGATGCGATTCGAGTCCTTCGCTTCGGTTGTGCGGAAAAACCGTGATGAGTTTTGCACCCAGAACGCCGTCCAGATACGCAGGCATTGCGGCAACGGCGCCGCGGTGGTCCGGCTGCCAAGCGATGATGCGTTGCGGCTGCACGTAATTTCCGGCGTCCGCAGCCCGAAACGCGCGCTCCATCGCTTGCATGCAGTCCACCATCGGCAGCAGCCGGCGAATTGCGTCCTCGCCGAGTACCATCACGCGCATGCGCGCCGTGTTCGCATCGGCGCGCGCGACTTCCGCCATGAAGCGACCGCCCAGGTCACAACCAAGCGCACTCGAACGTGATCGCGGTATGCGCTCATGGGTGTTGGCCGCGATCGTTCTCGTGCTTGCTGCCGCAGTCGGCGCCGAATGTCTTCAAGAACCGGCGGCAAACAGCACGCAGTCGGTGCTGCACGCGCTAACGGGCGATCTGCGGTTCACATACCACGAGTGCGTCCCGCTCGGATGGCAGCCCGTTCCGGTGCACGGAACGTACTATCCGGGTTATACGGCGTCGGCACAAAACTATGCCGAGTGGCTGGATGCGCTGTGGCGCGGGTACATTCCGCGGCGCGACCTTCGGCAAGCGCAAGCACGAGCTGTATATGCAACGCTCAACCATTTGGCTTCCAGCGGCTTACTCGTCAGAGAAACCGATGCGTCGGGCTATAGGTACTTCCTCACGCCGCGTGCCCTCGGGTATTATTACGGCTCGTCTTCGTTCAAAGACAACCGCGACAGCCTGCCGTATCTGTGCTATTCGAACATCGTTCCGCAGCGCATCGACTGGATTGCAAAGATCAGTGCTCCGAACGGAACGCCGGTACGGGATGATGCACAGTGGTACCGTTTGCAGTTTTCTTGGAAGCCCGGCTCGCCGGCATCTTGGGCGGATTCGTTTATCCGCGCGCACAGCGTGGTGTTGGCGCCGCTCACGAGCCCGACGACGGCTCGCGTGCTTCTCCGCGATGGTCAGTGGTACTTGGAGAGGGTATACGATCGCGGTTGGATGCTGCCCGCGCTGAATATTCGTCCTCCAGCAAGCCGTACGGACACAAATTGAAGTACCGGCCCGTGCGTTCGTCCTGAAATCCATCGCGATACACGCCTTCTCGAACGAAGCCGAAGCGTTCCGCTAATCCGCACATCGCCTCGTTGTCCTCACGCGTTTCCAGGAAAACGCGATGCACGCGCCACTGCTTAAACGCTTGCTCCAGCGCCCACCGCAGTGCGAACGTCCCAACGCCGCATCCCGGCCGCGCCACGGCCAAAATTGCTACGTCGGCCAGAAAGCCATTGCGGCGAAGCAGCACATTGCCGGCGGCCTCTCCGTCCACGTCCACGATGAAGTTCTCGCCGCTACCGTTGATGCTTCGTACGATCTGGTCGCGTGTCGGCGCATTTAAATACGTCGCCACATGGTGTAAAGAAAAGAGCCGCTCGATAAAGGCGGCGTCTTCTTCATGTGACGGTCGCACCCGCATGGTCACGGGCCTTCGCCAAACTCTTCCGTTATGCGTGAGGCGTGCAGCATCTCGCCGATGACGCTGTCGAGCGACTCGAACGTGTACAGTCCGGAGAACACGGCGATGTCGCCACTGCTGTTGCGCATGACGAATGACGGTAGTTGCGGGAGCGCCAGATCCTTGAACTCCTGCGTGGTTTGCATGATGCGCTGCGTGACCTGCGGCGAGTCCATTAGGTCGGCGATGCGCTCCGCGGAAAACCCGCTCAGGCGCGCGGTTTCTTCAATGGCGCCGTCGCGGCTTCCGATGCGCTTGCCCTCGAGGAGCGCTGCGCGGGAAAGCCCGCGACGCACGCGTGAATCCGTAGCGCCGAGTTCGCGTGCAGCTTCCGCCGCAGCATTGGCGTATTTCGTCGTCGTTTCGGGCGAGTCGTGCCACGCTTCATTCAGGCGCACACCGGTCATCTTTGCGGTGCGCTCGTAATACCACGCAAGGTCTTTCTGCGTGTACGGCAGCGGCCCGTAGTTGAACAATTGCGCGATGCGCCAATCCAGCCGCACGCTGGCGCCGTACTTCTCTTCGATGCGTTCCACCGCGCGATCGGCCACGTGGCACCACGACGACAGCAGGTCGACGTAATAGATCAGATCGACGTGCGCCATTACGCGTGCACTTCTTCGCGTGCGCGCAGTTCCGGAACGCGCTTGCCGCTCAGAAACGTTTCGAAATCCTCCACCGAAAACTGCACGCCGGTAAAGAACGGACCGAAGCCGGCATAGCGTGCACTGGCCTCGTCGAAGCGCATTTCATAGATCAGTTTCTTGAACACGATCGCATCGTCGGCATATAAGTCGACGCCCCATTCGTAATCGTCGAAGCCGACGGAGCCCGATATGACTTGGGTGACGAGTCCATGGAAGAGCCTGCCGATTTTTCCGTGCTCGTGCATCAGTTTCGCGCGCTGTTCGAACGGCAGCATGTACCAGTTGTCGCCGCCTTCGCGTTTTTTGTCCATCGGATAAAAACATACGTACCGGCGCTGCGGAATGCGCGCCCATAAGCGGCCGGCGTTTCGCGGCTGATTCGCCTGTTGCGCGAGCAGTTCGTCGAACGCCGCATTCCACTCGTCGGAGTACGGTTTGAGCGCGCGTTCCTTGAGGGTAGCGTGGATTTTCGCCGTCGCATCGTAAAGCCCGAGCTCCAATACCGAAACGTACGAATCGCGCGGCTCCAAGTACTCGGCAAGTTCGCACCGATCGACGACGGTTTGCGCGGCAGCCAGGCCATCGAATGTGCGCGCGTAGTGCGTGAGCATGAGATCGGCTTTGTGCCCGAGCATCTGCGCGACGCCGAGATCGCCGTCCGCGCTCTGTGCCAGCGGAGCGAGTGCGTCGGCGGCTTCACGCGCAATGCGCACCTGTTCCGGTTGCGCCAGCGCCGACCATCGGCGGCGGTCGAACGCAAACATGCGGTGGAGAATCCACCAGCCTTCCAGCGTTTCATTGACATCGGGGTGACGCATCGCGGCTCCTAACTGCGGGCCAGCGCCTTGACGCGCTTGACCTCGGCTTCTACTTCTGCAGCAAGCGTATCAGGACGTTCGCGATATTTCGCCCACAATTGCGGCATGTGCGCGATGTCTTCGAGCACTCGCGCGTACACCGAGTTGACCGGCGTAGCCACGCCGTGATCGCGTCCCGCGCACGCAACCGCGCCGTTGAGGAAATCCACTTCGGTCTGCGCCTTGCCCGCGCGCAGGTCGAGCAGCAGCGAAGGCGGCTTCGTACCACGCGCGCCCGCCACACGTCCGGCCAACAGGCGTTTGGCGATGGGGCTGGGCAGCGTCGCAACGCCTTGCAGCGCGCGCACCGGATACCGCGGGAGATCGATGGGCGCGACGTTCATCGCTTGCATCACCGCGCGCACCTCGCGAATCGCGCGGATCTCCAGCGTGAAAATTTCTTCGAAATGCACGAGGCGGTTCGGCAGCACGTTGAGGATCGCGCAACTGGCATTTGCGACGATGTTAAGCACCAGCTTCGACCACTTGAGCGCGCGCCAGTCGTCGACGACCTGCACTTTGATTCCGGTGCTGGTAAACGTGGCGACGAGCCAGTTGTACGCATTGCGGCCCATCGGCGAGAGCGCAAGTCCACCCTCCTTCGCGGCACGCCCGTGTCCGTTTTCCCGCGCGCGATCGACGGGCGTGGTCAGCGCGGCCGCGACGACGTTGTTCTCACCGAACGCCGCCGCCAATTTTTCTTCGTTCCCCACGCCGTTCTGCGGACTGACGAATACGCATTTCTCGGGATACGGAATGGCTTTGCGCAGCGTTTCGATGGCGCTGTCGGTATCGTACGCTTTGACCGCAACGATCGCCACGTCGGCATCAACAGGCGTGACTTTTTCGATCTCGCGCGGCGCGTACGTTACCTCGACGTTGATCGACTGCAACAAATCGCCGAGATACGTCCCGACCGCGCCGGCGCCGACGATATAGACTTTCATGCTACACCGGTCGACCCGAAGCCGTTGCTCGCCCGCTGCGTTTCCTGCAATTCGTCCACCACCTGGAATACGGCGGCGGTCACTGGCGCGACGACGAGTTGCGCAATGCGATCGCCGCGGCGAACAGTGAACGGCTCGCTTCCCAGATTGGCGAGAATCACGTTGACGGGCCCGCGATAATCCGCATCGATCGTGCCCGGCGAATTCAGGCAGGTCACGCCGTTCTTGAGTGCAAGGCCGCTGCGTGGACGCACCTGTGCCTCGTACCCTATCGGCAGTGCGATCGCAAAGCCGGTCGGAATCAGTGCGCGCGCTCCGGGTTCGATGACCGTGTCGTGCACGACCGCCGCGCAGAGATCGGCGCCCGCAGCATGCAGACTCATGTAGGAAGGGAGCGCAAGTCCCTCGCCTTCGGGCAGGCGTTTGAGTTCAACCAGTACCGGTGAGGTCATTCCTTTATGATTTGAGGAGCGTTGCAAGTTCCTCTTGGAAACTCTCGACGTCGCGGAATTGGCGGTAGACGCTGGCAAAGCGGATGTAGGCCACCTTATCGAGATTGCGCAGCGCCTCCATCAGTTTCTCGCCGATGGTGGTCGAGGGGACTTCGCTCTCGCCGCGCGCGAACAGATCGCGCTCGAGGTCCGCGGCGACGGCTTCCATTTGGCTCTCGCTCACGGGACGTTTCTCGCACGCGCGGCGCAGGCCGCCCAGAATCTTCTCGCGGTTGAACTGTTCGCGGCGCCCGTCTTTCTTGACCACGAACAGACGCGGGGCTTCCATCCGCTCGTACGTCGTAAAGCGGTGCTTGCAGCGCAGGTCCAGACATTCACGCCGGCGGCGGACGACGTTCTCGTCGTCACGCGAGTCGACGACGCGCGTCTCGCTTTTGCGGCAGGTAGGACAGAGCAGTTGTGGTGACCCCTTTACGAACGGCTACTCCCACATATTGTGGGTCCCACCATTATAAGGCACTACGCGTGCCCTGGCAAAAACAAGGCTGCCGAGCGTCGTGCGCGCGGCAGCCGAACGTTTTCTGCGGGTGCGGACGAGCCTTAGCTCGCGGCACCGATCTTGAACATCTTCGTCCCGCACTCGGGGCATTTTCCCTCGGTTGCCGGACGACCGTTCTTCATCGTGATTTGGACCGCGTCTTTGATCTGACGCTTGGTCTTGCACTTCACACAATAGGCTTCTGCTGCCACGTTTACTCCTCCGAATGCCGGCGCGGGTTCCCACACGGGCGGGGTTTTGGCGCGCATATTCCCAGGCGCCCCAACGTTTCCTCGTGGTCGGGCCCCTTGGGGACTGCCTCGCGAGCCCAGGGCGACCCTTGCTGGCAAGCGGGCGGCGCGTGATGGCACGCCCGATGGAACCACCCGTTTGCGTGCCCTTCAGCGTGGTAGCCGCCCTGAGGCCGGGCGGCGCGGCGCCCGCGGTGACCGACACTCTGTGGTGCGTAGGCAGCCTCGAGGGCCTGCGCAGGCCCGCCGTCGCGATAGTCGGCACACGCGCCGCGACCGCCTACGGCAAGAGCATCGCACGGCGCTTTGCGGCCGACCTGGGCGCTGCCGGGTGCTGCATCATCTCGGGACTGGCCTTGGGCATCGACGCAGCCGCACACAGCGGCGCGCTGGACGCCGGCGCGCCGACTATAGGCGTCCTGGGCGGCGGGCACGCGCGCTTCTTCCCGTCGCGCAACCTGAGCCTCGCGCAGCGCATGATCGGCAGCGGCGGAGCGGTGCTCTCGCCGTTCCCGCCGGACCATAAGGCGTTCCCTTCGCAGTTTCTGCAGCGCAACGGCGTCGTTGCGGCGCTGGCGGATGCCGTCGTCGTGATCGAAGCGCCCGCGCGCAGCGGCGCGCTCAACACAGCGGGCTGGGCGGCCGGCCGCATTCCGGTGTTCGCCGTTCCCGGCGACGTGGATCGCGCGCACGTTGCCGGCTGCCATGCTCTCATTCGCGACGGCGCGATTCTGGCACGATCGGCGCAAGATGTCATCGACGATCTGCGTTTGAGCGCTCCGTCGCCCGCGCGCGAATCCCGTGCACGCCATGACGACGTGAGCGATCCGCTGCAGCGGCAGCTGGTCGAACTGCTGCGCTGCGGTGAACGATCGCTGGACGATCTGCTGCGCGAAAGCGGCGAGACACCCGCGGCGGTGCTCGCGGCGCTTTCCATGCTGGAACTTGCCGGCGTTATCGAGGCGCGGCCGGGCCAGCGCTATTGCGTTGCCGCAGGGCGATGCTGATTCGCGGCCCGATGGGGCGCGCCACCTTTGGAATGTGATGCTCCCACTGCTCTTGCGCTAAACCGCCCATCACGAGCAGACTGCCGGCTTCGAGATCGACGGAAAACGACCGCCGCGGCTTCATTTTCGAGCGAATCTGCATTTCCCGTACGGCACCCAGACTCACGAGCGCGACGTACGGACGCTCGACGAGATCTTCCGTGTGGTCGCTGTGCCACGCGACGCTGTCGCTGCCGTCGCGATAATATTGCACGGACACGGCGTTGAACGCAGCGTGCAGGAGTGCTTCCGCGCGTTCCCTTACGTCGCGCAATTCGCTCGGCAGTGGCTCATCGGGCGCAAAACGCGCGAGCAGCCGCGGCACCGCGACGGTGCGATCGTACATCCACATCGTTTCTTGCATCCATGAAAGCGAATGTCGCAGATGCGTGAAAAGTGCGGCGCTTTCGACCGCGTCGAGCAGTGCGGGATAGTAGACGATGCTGCTCTCGTCGTTCACGAACACGTTCGGGGCGGTGCCGAAGAGGCCCAGTTGCTGCGCCACACCGGCAACAACCCGGATTGCCCCCTCGCCGTTTCGAACAAGGCAAGCGTGCAGATCCGGATCGTGGCCGTCGGCAAATTGAAAGCACCGTACGCGGTGCAAGCGTGCGCCGAGTTCGCAAAGCGCTTGGCGCCGTACTATCCGCTGGAGATCGTGGAAGTCAGAGCCTCAGACGGCGGGCAACCCGCGCAAGCCATGCGCGAGGAAGCGGATCGCATCGCCAAGCAGCTGCACGACGACGATTGCGTCTGGCTGCTGGATCGCACCGGAGACGCGCTTTCGAGCGAGCAACTCAGCCAGGCTATGAATACAGTGGCGAACCGGGGCACGCGTCGTATCACGTTCGTGATCGCCGGCACGTACGGTGCAGTGGAGACGCTGCGGCAGCGAGCGGATTTCGTTTGGTCGCTCTCATCGCTCACGTTTTTGCACGAGTGGGCGCGGATGATCGTGCTCGAGCAACTCTATCGGGCGGCGAAAATCGCGCGCAACGAACCATACCATCACTGAAGCGCGTAACAGTACCGGTCGTCCGCCTCGATGAGATCGAACAGATTGTCGTGCGCATCGCGCACGCAGGGATCGTATTTTGCCTCGAACGCTTCGCGGTGCTCGCGCGGAATGTGCCTGGCTTGGGTGCGCTCGGCCAACTCTCGATTGACGCGCTCATAGGTAGAGGCATCGCTGTTTGCATGCACCCATGCGACGACGTCGTCCTCGGTTGCCGCATCCCGCACGACCTCGGCTAATCGGCCCAGGTCGAGGCCCAGGCCGTCCGCCAGATGCTTGGAAAGTCCGAAAAACACGTGATACTCGCCAAGATCGCCGCCCGGGAGCGTGCCGCGCAATTTGTCGATGGTTCGTGCCAGCATGTAAAGCCCGCCGATCTTCTGCCGCGGGCCGCGCGGCGGATGCATGCGCAAGTCGAGTGGCTGCATGAGATGCTCCTACAAGCACGAAGTAGTAAAGTATGCTTACCCACATAGTAAAGTGAGCCTTACCACATGTCAAGGGCACTCGCAACGCCGCCGGAGTGGCACATCGGACGCGCACTGGTTCCGCTTTTCGAAGAGTTCAACGAAGCGATCATTGCCGAACTCGCGCGCGCCGGTTACGGTGACGTGCGCTCGTCGCACCGGCACATCTTCGTGCACATAGACGACGAAGGCACGTCGATAACGGAGCTCGCGGCGCGCGCCGGCATCAGCAAGCAAGCTATGGTGCAGTTCGTGAACGAGTTGCAGGCCGGCGGTTACGTCGTTCGCGTTCCGGATCGACACGATGGGCGCAGCAAACTGGTGCGCACGACGAACAAAGGCGAGCGCGCGCTGCAAGTATCGTGGCGCGCCATCGCTGCGCTCGAAGCGCGGTGGGAAACGAAACTCGGCCCGCGGCGCATGGCCGCATTGCGAAAAGCGCTTCGGGAGCTGACTGGCGAAGATGCTGCGCAATGAACCCGACGACGACCGAACCGGTACTGCCGGAGGATGCGCTAGCGACTTTTGCGGCAGCGCTGCAAGACGCCATTGCGGCGACGTACGCCGATGCCCCGCGCGCCGAGATCGCGTTCGAAGCGCCGCGCCGTCCGGAGTTCGGTGACTTCGCAACCAACGCAGCCTTTGCGCTCACTCGCATTGCCAAGCGCTCGCCCCAGGACATCGCGGCGGCACTCGTCGCCGCCGTGCTGGATCGCGAACCGCGCTTGCGCGAGTATTTCGCCGGCGTAACGCCCACGGCGGGTTTCATCAACTTGCGTCTCGCCCCCGTGGTGTGGCAGGCGGTCGTCGCGCGCATCCTCACGCAGGGCGCGCGCTTCGGACAACGTCCGGCGCAGGCAACGCGCATTTCTCTGGAGTTCGGGAGCGCGAATCCCACGGGGCCGCTGGTCGTCGTGCAAGGACGCACGTGCAGCGTAGGCGCCACGCTTGCGAACGCGATGCGCTACTGCGGTTACGACGTCTTCGTCGAGTGGATCATCAACGATGCGGGCGGACAACTCGACACGCTTGGGCGCTCGCTGTACGCGCGCTACCGCCAAAGTTTCGATCCGGCGTTTCCGTTTCCCGAAGAAGGTTACCCGGGCGATTATCTTCCGCCGATTGCGCAGCGCATCGCCGATGCTGACGGCGAGAAATGGATCGGCGCCGAAGAATCGGAGTGGCTGCCGTATTTCTCCAAGTTCGGACGCGATACGCTCGTCGCCGAGCAATTGCAGACCGTCGAGCGTTTCGGCGTGCACTACGACCTGTGGCAGAGCGAGAAAGAACTGCACGATACCGGCCGCATTCGTGCCGGTCTCGACCGCTTGAAAAACGCGGGCCATACGTATGAGAACGACGGTGCCACGTTTTTTAAAGCCACCGAATTCGGCGACGACAAGGACCGCGTGCTCGTGCGGCGCGACGGCCGTCCGACGTATTTCGCGAACGACGTCGCGTACCATTACGAAAAACTGCAGCGCGCCGATCGCGTCATCGACATTCTCGGTCCGGATCACCACGGCTACATCGGGCGCCTCAAAGGTCTGGCGGAAGCGCTCGGCTTCAGCCGCGAAGCGCTCGACGTACTCATCGCACAGCAGATCACGCTCATGCGCGGCACCGAACAAGTCAGCATGAGCAAACGCGCCGGTCACATCGTCACGCTCGATGATATCATCGACGAAGTCGGCGTCGACGCCGCCCGCTTCTTCTTCGTCATGCTCTCGCCGGAATCGCCGCTCACGTTTGATTTGGCGCTGGCCAAAGAGCAGAGCAACGAGAACCCCGTCTATTACGTGCAGTACGGGCACGCACGCATCGCGTCGGTATTCAAAAATGCGGATGCGGCCGAGGTCGAAGAGGCGCGTACGCGCCCATCGCTCGGTGCGCTCTCACATCCGGCCGAAATTGCGCTTGCGCGGCGGCTGGCCGAACTTCCGCGCGTAGCGCAGAACGTCGTCGAGCAACTCGCGCCGCACCGGCTCACGCGTTACGCGCGCGACATCGCCTCGGATTTCCACCAGTTCTACCACGAGTGCCGTATCTTGGCCGACGATCGCGGCGAACGCATGGCCCGTTTAGGGTTGTGCATCGCGACCAGAACGGTGCTCGCGCGCGTACTCGGCCTTATCGGAGTCAGCGCACCGGAAACGATGTAGCCGCGCCCTAGTGGAAGAGGCCCAGCACGCTCTGGGCGTTGGCGTTCGACTGCGCCAGCACCGACGTGCCGACCTGCGAGAGCACCTGTTCTTTCGTGAAACTCCGTCGTCGCAGTATTGGAGCGCGTTAGGACGCTACCGCCTCGCCTCGGAAAAGAGCGGCTCCAGCGCCTGCGCGATGCGTTCGAGCGCGACTCGGTCTGCGCCGGTAAGCGCGTCGACGCGCTCGCTTTCAACGTCTATCGTTCCGGCAATCTCGCCGTCTGCGCGAACCGGCACGATCATCTCGGATCGCGTCGTGGCAAAAGCCGTCAGATACTTTGCGTTTGCGGTCACGTCACCGACCACAACAGTCTGTCCGGTGCGCAGTACTTCTCCGGTCAAACCGCGGTCGCGCGCGAATGACGGATACGACGGCGCGCCGGGACCACTATAGCCGATGATACTGACCGCCTCCGCAGTGACGTCGTAGAGGCCGACCCACCGGTAGTTTCCGGCGGCGTGAATTTCCGCGGCGACCGCGCGAGCGCGCTCTTCACGCGACGCGCTCGAGGCGAGGATCTCCGCGATATGCTTCCCGACGTGATCGAAATCCGTGTGCTCGTGGTTCATGACTCTAACGTATATAACCACCAGCGGGGCGAACCAGGCTTCGCGCCGCGATCGAAATAGACCGTGGCGACGCGCCCATCGGCCGTTTCGAATTCGTACCAGTGCCGCTTGAGATAGACGTCGCCGCGATCTTCTTTCGTGCCGCGCCACTCTTTGCGCACGTTGCGCACCTGCAGCACGTCCTCGCCCCAGCGGAACGCTGCGGGCAACGCCGTGCCCGTTGGTTCCAGCGGCTCGACCGCCTTGGAAATGAAGTGCTTGCTCACGTCAAGGCGAGAGCGGCGAGGTGACGACTATCGGTTCCGCAGGTACCGGCGCCTCCATCATCGCGAGCGGCTCGGGTTGGCCGTCGTCCACTGCGTCGATTTGTCCGTGCAGCCACGGACCGAGGAAATACTTCCAGACCAGTTTGGCGATTGCGGCGGCGGGAATGCCGAGAATGAGTCCGGGCAATCCGAAGAGTTCGCCCCCGGCAAACACGGCGAACATCACGGTAATGGGTGAAACGCCCACCGTGCCGCCCATGATTTTGGGGACGAGCACGTTGTCGCTGATGCGCGCCACACCAAACATGACGGCTTGCACGAAGACCAGCATGAACGGACCTTGCGGCGCGCAGAGCACGAGCGCGATCAGTTGCGCAACCAGCATGCCGATGATCGGAATCGCGTAACCGATGGCACTGATGATGCCGATGAGCAGCGCGAACTTGAAGCCGAGCAGCGCCGTAACGACGGCAATCACGATGCCGGTAATCGCGCTGACGATGACTTGACCGGCGATATAGCCGCCGAACACCGCCGCCGCTTCACTCGAAAGTTTGCGCGCCGTCGCGCGTTTGCTGGGCGGGAAAAACCCGGCAAAACTTTCCGCCAGCCGCTGCGGATTGAGCAGAAAGAAAAACGAGAGTATCAGTGCCGAGAATGCGATGAACAGCCCTGTCGCGATGTTGATGGCAAACGTGCCGATGGACGTGACCGTAACCGTGAGCAGTTCGCTCAGGCGCTGAGCGCCCAGTTGCTGCACGTTGAGCAGTTCGGGCGGAATGTGCGCCTGCGGGAAGTGCGTACGAAGCGTGGACTGCGCGCCTTCCAGCCACCCCTGCATACCGTGAAGTAGCGCAGGGGAACTTTGCACGAGAATCTGCACTTGGTCGATCGTCATCGGCACGATGATTACTAGCAGCACGATAGTCGTAACAACGAGGGCCGCGTATACGATCGCGATGGCCCACAGCCGCGGGATGCGATGTTTGGTCAGCCATTCGGCCACCGGATACACCGCCGACGCGATGAACGCGGCGATGACGAAGATGGCGATGGTCTTCGGAATGCGCGTTGCAAACCACAGCGCGAGCGCGAGGATGACGACGAGCGCGACGGTCATCCACGCGCGCCGGCGTCCGGCGGCGTCTAGAGCGGTTTGCATAGCAGCCGCCGTTCCGTCAGATATCCGGCGCGCTCGTACAGCGCGCGGGCGGCGGCGTTATCCTCGGTGACCATCAATCCCATATACGGTAATCCTCGCCGGCGAGCCTCATCTTCGGCGGCGGCCAGCAGACGACTTCCTATACCGTTGCCGCGGTGCGAAGGTTCCACCGCCATGTAGGCGATGAAGCCTTGCGGCATGCGCGTGACCTCGTCGGGCATCGTGTCGAGCATCAAGACGAAGCCGGCGCGCTCGCCGTCGCGCTCGGCGATGAACAACACGTGGGGCTGGCCGAAGACGAAATCCAGCAAACCGTCGTAACTCGCCTCGAGCATCGACTCGTTGACGTAACGGAACTTCGCGACCGAATCGCTCATGGTCGCCTTGCCGAGCGCTTCCACGAAAGGCCGGTCTTCACCGCGCCCGGCGCGGATGACGATCGCTATGCTGCCGTCCGCCATGCCGCCAACAGCTCTTCGAAGGCATCGATCAGCGCGGCGTTCTCGTGCGGCGAACCGATGGTGATACGCAAACGGCCGGGCATTGCGAGCGCGTCACCGGAACGCACGATGATACCGCGGTGCAGCAAATCGGTATACGCCCGCGTCGCACTGCACGGTACTTGGACGGCATAGAAGTTCGCTTGCGTCGGGTAGACGTGCAAGCCCAGCCGCGCGAACTGATCGAACACGAACGCCTTGCCTGCCAAATTTCCGGCGATACTTTGCGCGACGAACTCCTCGTCCTCGAGCGCTCCGGCGGCGCCGAGCGCAGCGGGGCGCGAGATGTTGAACGGCAGGCGCACGCGGTTGAGCCAGCCGATCATTTCGGCATCCGCGAAACCGTACCCGAACCGAAGCGATGCAAGGCCGTAGATCTTCGACATCGTGCGCAGCACGATCGTGTTCGGCCGCTGGCGCACGAAATCGATGGCATCGACCGTGTCCGCACCCATGTACTCGCGATACGCCTGATCCACGAGCAGCGTGATGCGCTCGGGCACGCGTGCAACGAACGCACGCCAGTCGTGCGGTGAAATCGCGGTGCCGCTGGGGTTGTTCGGATCGCAGATGAAGATGAGCTTCGTATGGGCGTTCACTGCGGCGAGCATCGCATCGAGATCGTGCACGCCGTCGCGTAGCGGCACTTCGACGGCATGCGCGCCGGTAAGTGCGGTCGCCAATTTGTACAGCGAGAAACTCGGCACCGCCATAATGGCTTCGTCGCCGCCTTCCAGCAGCGTTTCACACGCGATGTTCACTAGTTCGTTGCTGCCATGTCCGAGTACGACATTATCGGCATGCAGCGCGTACGGCGCGGCGATCTGTTCCTTGAGTTCGGGATACGTGTCGTCCAGATACAGATGCAGCCGGTCGATGCGCCGCAGCGCCGCCATCGCTTTGGGCGAACTGCCGAGCGGATTTTCGTTGGACGCAAGTTTGATGATGCGCGAAAGCCCGAGGTCGCGCTGCACCTCTTCGATGGTTTTACCGGGAACGTACGGAGCGAGTTTGCGAACCGCAGGCCGGCTCATTTGAACTGGCGCTCCGGCCGAGCCTCCGCGCCCCCCATCAAAGATGGGGCCCCCGTGGGGCACGTAGGCGGTAAACAAATCGCTCCGTTACGACGGAGCGATTTGCTCCTTGCAACGGTGAAGATCATGATGACCTCCGGGAGCCGGGATCGGTAATCGGTTCGCCGGCAGCGCACTGCGGACACGCTTGCGGATCGTGCGAGACGATCGGCATGTCGAGCAGCGCATGGGTCGGCACGCCGAAATCGGCTTGCCCGCGCTGCACGATGACGCCGACGCCGACGACGCTTGCGCCGGCTTTACGCACGACGTCGAGCACTTCTTTCACCGAACCGCCCGTGGTGACGACGTCTTCGACGACGAGCGCGCGATCCGAAGGGCCGAGCTCGAAATTGCGCCGCAGCACCGGCACGCCGTCTTGTTTTTCGACGAAGATCGCCTTGGTGCCGAGCGCGCGCGCCACTTCGTAACCCAAGATGATGCCGCCCACGGCCGCGCTTACGACGATCGTTGGTTTGGCTTCACGAAACGCATCCGCAATCTCACGGGCAACCGGCTCGACGATCCGCGGATCTTCCAGGATGCGAAACTTTTGGATGAAGCGATTGCTGTGGCGTCCCGAACTGAGCCGAAAGTGTCCGTCGAGCAGCGCGCCGCGATCCTTCAATTCCTGCTGCAGGTTCATGCGGGCACCGAACGCATCTCATCGAGAATCGCCTTTGCCGCAGCGAGCGCGCTACGCGCCTGCGTGATCGGGCGGCCGACGACCAGATAGTCCGAGCCCGCGCGCACGGCCTGCGCCGGAGTCGTCACGCGCTTTTGATCGTCGTGCGTTTCGCCGCCCGGCCGAATGCCGGGCGTAAGTGTAAGAAAAGCATTGCCGAGGGCCGTTTTGATGTCGCGCGATTCATGCGGGCTGCACACGACGCCCGTGCAGCCGGCTTCTTTCGCAAGCCGCGCAAGGCGCATCGCGTTCTCCACCGGGTCGCCGCCAAGGCCCACGTCGAGCAAATCACTCTCGCTCATGCTGGTGAGCACCGTGACCGCGAACACGTGCGGAGCCGGGCTGATGCCAAGCTCGCGCGCGCGGTCGTTTGCCGCGCTGACCGCCGCGCGCATCATCTCGCTCCCGCCCAGCGCATGCACGTTGACGATGTGCGTACCGTGCCGCACGAGTTGCTTGACCGCAGCACCCGCCGTACGCGGAATGTCGTGCACTTTCGCGTCTATGAAGTGCCGTACGTCGCGCGCTTCCATGTACGAAAAGATGCGCTCGCCGTATCCGTACAGCGATTCCATGCCGACTTTGTAGATCAGGTCGAGTTCGTAGAGTTCGTCGATGAGCCGTTCGGCGTCGTCCGGCTTGTTCACGTCGAGCGCGACGATGAGCTGCGGCACTATCCTTCATCTCCTTCGTATTGAAACGGGCTGGCAAAGCCCACGTTTGCTTTACCGACGATCTCGCGGATCGACGCGACCCCGCGCTGCTCCAAATACTCACGCAATTCTTGCGCGATGCGTACCGGAATACGGGGATCGGTGAAGTTTGCCGTGCCGATGCAAACGGCGCTGGCTCCGGCGAGAAAAAATTCGAGCGCGTCGGTCGTCGTTTCGATGCCGCCCTGACCGACGATCGGAATCGTCACGGCGCGCGCAACTTCGTAGACGGCGAGCACCGCAATCGGGCGGATCGCCGGACCCGATAACCCGCCGGTGACGTTGCCCAGACGCGGCTTCCAGGTTTGCACGTCGATCGCCATGCCGCGTACCGTGTTGATGACTGCGAGCGCGTCAGCGCCGGCGTCTTGCGCTTCACGTGCGATGGATGCGATGTCCGTTACGTTGGGCGAGAGTTTGACGATGAGCGTCTTGTCCGTCGTTGCGCGCACCGCGCGAACGACGCGCGCCGTCAGCTGCGGATTGCACGCGAACGTCTCGCCTTCACTGGCGACGTTCGGGCACGAGATGTTGACTTCGAGTGCGTGAATTTCGTCGCGCGCGGCAAGGCGCTCCGCGACGTACGCGTAGTCGTCGACGGAAAAGCCGGCGACGCTGCCGATGATTTTGCACGGCCGCTTCGCGAATTTCTTGACGTCGTGTTCCAAATACCAGTCGATGCCCGGATTCTGCAAACCGATCGCATTGAGCAGTCCCGCCGGCGTTTGCACCAGACGCGGCGTTTGATTGCCCAGCCGCGGCGCGCGCGTCACGCTTTTCAAAACGACGCCGCCGATCTGCGCCAAATCGGTGAACGGCTCGAACTCTTCGCCCGAACCGTAACAGCCACTGGCCATTAGCGTCGGATACGGCAAATCGAGTTTGCCTATGCGTATGGTTAGATCTGGGCGCCGCTGCATTACCATCGCAGCTCGTGGGCCCAGAAGACGGGGCCTTCTTTGCAGATGCGCGCGTGGACAGCGTCGCTGCCGCCGGCGTCCGCGCCGGGAAATCCGGGCGCCTGCGCGCTGTTGCGATCGAGCGGCACGACGCAGCCCCAGCACCCGCCGACGCCGCATGCAAACGTTTCTTCCAGCGAGAGTTGTGCGGGTACGCCGAGTTGCCGCGCGACGGCGGCAGTTGCGCGCAACATCGGCGAGGGTCCGCATGCGAGAATCAAGTCGGGTTTGCGCTGCGCGTTCGCTAGCACTTCGGTAACGAAGCCGTGATGCCCGAAGCTCCCGTCGTCGGTAGCACAAATCACCTCGCAGCCCTCTTGCGCGAAGCGATCCTTTTCCACGAGCAGCTGCGCGGTGCGCGCGCCGTAAAACAGGCGCACGCGCTTCCCCATTCGGACCAACGCTTGGGCTGGAAGGAGTACAGACGCAATACCTACGCCGCCCGCGACGATCGCCACGTCTGACGCGGTGCCGAATGTGAAACCATTGCCCAAAGGAGCCGATACCGCAAAACGATCGCCGACGCGCAGCTGCGCGAGTTCGCGCGTACGCGGTCCGCAAACGAAAAACAACACGCTTGCGCGCTGACTTTGTGCTTCGTAGATGCCGAGCGCAGTGGCGCAACGCTCGCCGCCTGGAGGAATCGCCATCAAGAACTGCCCGGGACGCGTCACATCAACGAGCGCCGGAGCGTGAAAACCAAGGAGGAACACGCCGGGAGCGAGCTGCGTTGCATCGGAAACGGCAACGTCGTGGACTGCAGGCATCGCGTCTGGGGTTTCTCGGCAAAAAGTCGACATACTGCCGTAACGCAATTTTTAATAAACCCTGCGACCTTTGACTGAACTTCTTCACTGCATTAGCCGTTATAGGGTATAGAACGACAAATATCGGAAAGGAGGGTCCACGAAAACATGGCAGGTCTAATGGTCTTCAAATCGTTAGCCGACGCGCTCAGAGCGGGCTATCAAGTGTACGACCGGACTTCGGACGGCTATCTCGTCCGTACAAGAACTGCAGCTGGATGGGCAATCGCCCTGGTCAGTTGCAAGTGAACCCTCCGAAACAGGGATAAGTGCAGCAAGAAAAACGGCCCGCTACGGCGGGCCATTTTTTTTATTAAGCCTGATTTTCGCCGATCGCAGCGTTGCCCGGAGGCCTCGATTACCAGAGTAAACGTCGGCCTCCGGGCGCCTCGCGCTCGGTCGAAATCAGTGCTTAATACACATAGATTTGCTTTATTGTGTCATCCTGACACGTTATCTTACGTCCGGTGGGGCAGGCGGTTTGCCGATTTCCGTCGTCGAGCCGGGGCGCCAGCCGGCATAGCCGCCAGGTGTAACGTCCCGTGGACTCGTGAACGGCTGGCCGGACGCCTGCGCCTGCTGTCCGGGCGGGGGCGGCGGCATACCGGGGCCCTGCCAGGTGCCCATCATGCCGATTGGGCCGAAGCGGGCGCCGGAGAGGACGGCGCTGATGATCTGCGCGATGCCGACGAAGAGCGGGATGAGGCCGCCGAGCAGCCACGGCCCGGGCCGCCCGGGGTTGATGAACGAGAGCCCGACCAGGAGCGCGAAGCCAACCATCGCCAGCGTGATGCCTTTGCGCAACGAGCGGTTCGGGTTCGCGCAGCTCGGGTCGTAGTAAGGGTTGTAGCCCGCTTGCATGCCGGGAGCGCCCGGCGGCATGTTGTACGCGCTGGGATCGTACCAGCCGGCCTTGCCCATGCGTTTGGCCCACTTCGGATCGGGAGGCGGTGCCACGCCGTGCTTGAGCATTTCCAATCGCTCCTGATGCGCGAGCACGCGGTTCACGATGGCGTAGGTGATCGGCAGTCCGAAGATTACCAGAACCGCGACTACGCCGACAAAATCGTCTGAAGAGGCCATTGCTTACAGGGCTCCGTTCGTAGTGATGTAGATACTTCCGTCTTTGCTGGACACGTCGAGCGGTTCGCCGCCCGTTCCGATCTGAACGCTCGCCACGGCCGTGTCCAAATCTTCGTCCCGTACGAGCCGCTTGCCGTCGAGCCGGATGCTGCCGTCCTGCGCGCTGGCATGCACGTTCAAGTTCGCGCCGGCAAATGCCAAGCGCACGCGCCCCTCATCGGTGTCGATCCGTCCGCCGGTAATGCGCAGGTCGCGGCCCTTAATCGATCCGTCGAC
Organism: Vulcanimicrobiaceae bacterium; assembly: GCA_035694945.1. Taxonomy (GTDB): domain Bacteria; phylum Vulcanimicrobiota; class Vulcanimicrobiia; order Vulcanimicrobiales; family Vulcanimicrobiaceae; genus DATGJX01. The sequence goes on along the minus strand of DASSEZ010000093.1, from coordinate 38,278 downwards.
CGAATGAACGCGCACCTGTCCGGACAAGCCGTTCAAGTCCGCGCCGCCGCAGCGCCGCACGTCCACGAACGCGCCAGGCGGCACTTGCACGTCGGTATGCTGGAAATCCAGGCCGATGACGGCGATCTCCTCGGCGCCGCGCCGCGTAATACTCACGCCGTCCGTCGTTTTCGCCACGCTTACCGTATTGGAAGCGGGCGTGCCCCAGACCCAGCCGACCGTGCGCGTGTCGTCCACGACGTGCACTTTGCCATCAGTCGAGGGAGATATCACGACATGCGTGTCCGGATCGTCTATGACGACGTGCGGGGCATTCCCGGCGTCGATGGGCGCGAACGTTCTGCCGCCTTGCGAGACATGGTGCAAACCGGCGGCTTGTGCCGGCCACATCCAGTGCCCGCCGCGAAGCGTCCAGAGGATCGCCCCGCCGATGAAAACCTCGGTGGCCAGAAGCACCGCCACGATACCGGGGCGAGAGTAACGCATGCCCCATGTACGCCGCAGGGGCTGCAGTGTTTCAGGCACCGAAACATTCTGCCGAGCGGCCCTGTATGTGATACGTGGTTGCGGCACTGCTGGAGGCACCTTCGATAGACCCGTCGTCGCTGATAGACGATCACACGCTCGTTGCGCAGACGCTCGCCGGGCGCCCCGACGCGTTCGGCACGCTGGTCGAACGTTACGATCGCGCCGTCTACCACTTGGCCTACCGCACGCTGCGCGATCAGGAAGAAGCGCGCGATGCCGCGCAGGAAGCGTTTTTCAAGGCCTACCGCAGCCTGCGCACGTTCAAGCCGGCGGCCAAGTTCTCGACCTGGCTGTTCGCAATCACCTATCATGCGTGCTGCGATCGCCTCTCGCGCCGCAAACGTTACTCGAACGAAGAGCTGCCCGACCGCGCGGATACGGCCGCCGGACCGGAAAGCGAAGCCATCGCCAACGACGAGGCGACGCGCCTTCGTGCAGCGATCGCCTCGCTGCCCGAGAAGTATCGAACCGTCATCACGCTGTATCATCTTCAAGGACAGCAGTACGAAGAAATCGCCCAGGTACTGGGCGTGCCGATGGGAACGGTAAAGACGCACCTGTTCCGAGCAAAAGAACAGCTGCGCCGCATACTTAACGACCAAACCGCGGAGTCACGGCCATGAAATTTTACGACAACGACGACGACTTGGAACGCGCGCTCTTCGCGCTCGACCTCGAAGTACCGCCCGCCGGTTTGCGGCAGGCAATCTTGTCCTCGACGATCTATCATGCGCCCGCCGCACCTACCGTCCGCGCGTGGGAACCGTGGCTCTACGGAGCGCTCTGCACGGCACTCGTCTGGCTGCTGGTCATCGTCATTCATGGCAACGCGAGCGGCGCAGTCTCCGCTGCCGCCTCCTACGGCGACGACGTACTCGCATTCTTTTCGCAGTCCACGACACTGCTGTGGATCGCGGTCGGCGGGGCGGCGACCGTATGGATTTCTCAGATGAATTTAACCGTGCTTCCGGGGTATCAGCGAGCGACGCGCCGATAACTTAGCCGTATGGAAAAGACGGCTCGTTCGCACCGCATTCTGGTCATCGAAGACGATGCGGCCATCAGCCGCGTGCTGCAACTCGAACTCGAACACGAAGGCTACGACGTCGCCGTCGCACGCGACGGACTTGCCGGCCTTGAACTGGCGCTCAAAGAGCCCGATCTCATCCTGCTCGATCTCATGCTTCCGCGTATGGATGGCATGGAAGTGTGCAAGCGCGTGCGTGCGAAAAGCCGCGTGCCGATCATCATGCTCACCGCAAAAGATCGCGTGCCGGATCGCGTCGCGGGCCTGGACATGGGCGCGGACGATTATCTCACCAAACCGTTTTCCACCGAAGAACTGCTCGCGCGCGTGCGTGCGCGTCTGCGCGACAAAGAGCCCGCCGAAAGCGTCATCGCGTACCGCGATCTCATCATGGACCGCGATCGCCACGAAGTGCGCCGCAGCGGAAATGAGATTAGTTTGACCGCCAAGGAATACGCACTGCTCGAATATCTGCTGCTGCACCGCAACAAGGTGCATACGCGCGACGAACTTTTCAACGGCGTGTGGGGCAGCGATTTTCTGGGTGACTCGAATCTCATCGACGTTTACATCCGTTACCTGCGCGGCAAGATCGACGACGGCTACGACGACAAACTCATCACTACCGTGCGCGGCGTCGGCTACACGATAAAAGACTAGAGCGATGAATTCGTTACGGTGGCGCATCACCATCTGGTATGCGCTGCTGCTCGCCGTCGTGGCGATTGCGCTCGGTGCCGCCGTCACGCTGCGATTCGAGAGCATTCTTCGCGCCCAAGCGCAAGATCACGTGACCGCTACGCTCGCAGACATGCGCACCGCGGCGGCGCCGTCGCCGCAGTCGTTCTTGTTCTCGGAATCCGGCGACTCGCTGCTCGTGCTGGAGAATCCGGACAACTTGGAGCGCTGGGCCTCGCCCAGCACGTTCATCGAGATCGACGACCCGCGCGGCTATCCGCTCGCCAAGAGTTTCAACATGGACGCGGTGCCGACGTTCGGCAATCCCGGCCTTTCACCGGTGAAGACGGCTTCGATGCGTGAAGTGCGCGTGCAAGGACGGCCGTTTCTGGTCGCCGCGCAAGTGCTCGTCGCCGGCAATCACGCGCTCATCGTGCAAGTGGGACAGCCGCTCGACCAGTTGTACCGCGCCTTTCGCGAGATCGAATGGTCTATAGCCGTAATTCTTCTGATCGCAGTGCTCGCTGTCGCGCTGATTTCGTTCGTACTCGCCTCGCAGATCACGACGCCGATCAACGAGTTGGCCGCCGCAATGCGCGAGATCGGTTCCGAAGGGCTGCACCGCCGCCTGCGCTGGAAAGGCAGGAGCGACGAGGTTGGGCACCTTGCGAACAGTTTCGACGATCTGCTCGCGCGTTTGGAAGAAGCGTTCGCACGCGAACGGCAGTTCATTTCGGATGCCTCACACGAACTCAAGACTCCGCTTACGTCGATCAACGCGAACGCGCAGATGCTTGCGCGCTGGGGCGACCGCGACGAACGCGTGCGCAAAGAAAGTTTGCAAACGATTATCGCCGAGAGTGCGTCGCTCGCCGAGATGGTCAACGGCATGCTCACACTCGCGAAAGCCGATTCGGGGGATACGATTCCCAAGGAGCCAACGTCGCTCGCGGCACTCGCACGCGAAGCCCTCAGCGCAACCGCGCAGCGCGCCGGCGACAAAGGCCTTGAACTGCGCCTGGATGCGGACGGGCAATCGCCGATCGTCGACGCCGATCCGGCACTCGTGCGGCAGATGATCACCAATTTGGTGGACAACGCGATTAAATTCACCGAACGCGGCGGCGTGACGGTGCGCGTTCGCGGCACGGTTCGCGACGCAATCGTGGAGGTGCAGGATACCGGCCCAGGCATCGACGCGCAGGAGCTGCCGCACATCTTCGAGCGTTTCTACCGCACCGACAAGTCACGCACGCGCGACGTTCCGGGAACGGGGCTTGGGCTTGCGATCGTGCGTTCCATCGCGCGCGTGCACCACGGACGCGTGGAAGCGGAGCGGCCGGAGGGCGGCGGCACGCTGATGCGCGTGTGTCTGCCGCGGATTCATTGAATTCTCATTCGAGCATCGCGGCGGTTCCGTACAATAGAGGCGTGACCCGATGGCCTCTGTTGCTGCTCCTGGCGCTGCTGGCGAGTTGGCCTGCGCACGCGCTGGCCCAGCAGGTCATTTCCACGGGCGCATCGCCGGTCGTACGCGTACAGTTGCGCGCGGGATCCGTACACGTGCGCACGTGGAACAAACGGCAGGTGCAGATCGCATCCACGCTGCCGTTTCGCGCGCGGCATGTGAGCGAAGACGTCGTCGCGGGCGCGCTTCCGCCCGAGATCACGATCTTTTCGACGATCGTTCCGACGGCGAGCGGCCCCGCGGTTCTTCCGCCGGAAGGCTTTCCGCTCGGCCCCGTACTCGATAATCCGCACGACGGCGTCGTCGTGTTCGCCGGTGACGGAGCCGACGTGACGCTCACCATTCCCGCGTCGACCGCACTGCTGTGGGCGATCGTCAACCGCGGAAGCATCGCGATCGACGGCTACCGCAGCGGAGAATTCGTCGCGCTCGTGCGCGCGGGCGGGATACGCTTGAACGACGTCGGCGGCGACGCTTTCTTGGAAGTGGGCCGCGGTCCGATCTCCATGCGCAACTGCGGGTTTAACAGAGTTCGCGCGCGCACGGCGGTCGGCAACATCGTATTCCAGAATTGCAACGTGCGGCAGATCCTTACGACGAGCGTCAACGGCAGCATCGCGTACGACAACGGCACCTTCGTACCGGGCATCGCACGGTTCGAATCGGAAAACGGCAACGTGGCGATCGGCGTTGCGGGCGGCGGCGCGCTCATCGACGCGCATAGCGCCGGCGGCCGCATTTTTTCGGGATTCGCCGACGGCGCGGCAGTGACGGGCACTCCGACCGACGCGCAAGCGATCGTCGGCCCCGGCGGGCCGGTCGTCACGGTAACCTCGGGGCGCGGCGGAATTTTCTTGTACAGCGGCGCACTGCGCGCGCACGGCAAGTTGCAGGGCGCGTGGGCGCCAATCGGCCGAATCCTACAACAAAAACCTGCGCATCGCGGCCATGTTTAATTTGAAGGTGTGCTGCGGCAGCACCGCTTCTTCGCGATAATCACAGCGCTCGAAAAACTGCTGCGCCGCGCCGAGATGCGGCACGAGCGCCGTCATTTTGTGGCAGTTGTAGTAATTCGCGACGTCCGCGGCACTCTGCAAGAGCGCCCGCCCGATGCCGCGACGGCGGTGTTCCGGCAGCACGATGATGCGCTCCACGTTTGCTAGCGAGGCCGCGATGCGAATCTGCGCGACGCCCACCGTTTGCTCGCCATCCATCGCGGCAAAGTCGTGCGTCTGCTCGTGCCAGATGACGCTGAAGTCGTAAAACGTCTTGAGCGCTTCGCGCTCGCCGCGGCGCACGAACTCCAGCACGTCCTCGGGCTGCACGCGTACGATCTCAACCGGCAAGCGCGGCAACCTCGGTGTCCACGTCCAGACGCATATTGTCGTATGCGGCGATCGTGCGGATGCCGAGATCGTCCTCGACATCACGTGCAAGCCGCGCCGGGTCCTGTTCGAGCATCTTCGTGCCGAAGTGCTGCATGACGGCCACGCGCGGACGAACCTGCGCGATCACCGAGCGCGCCTGGTCGAACGTCATGTGGTCCACGTCCATGCTGTCGCGGAAGCGCAGCACGTTGATGATGAGTACGTCGGGATCGTGCGCCGCATAATCAGCTGCGAGCCCGTCGAAATATCGCCCACAGGGCAAATACGAAACGGTACGGCCGCCGTAGGTAAAATGCATGCCGTACGTTTCCACCGCATGCACGTGTTTGACGGACGTGCGCACCTCCACTTCGCCGATGCGGTATGGTCCGCTGCGTTCGCTTGCAATCTCCACGCGCTCGACAAACCGCTGCGCGTACGGAAGCACGACGTGTTCGCCTTCGAGTGCATCGCGCGGCGCGAGCAAAACGCCGCCGCGCCGAAAACCGCCGGACGTCATCGCCTCGATCATCACGTTCACGTCGCCGGAATGATCCAAATGTTTGTGGGAGAGCACGATGCCGTCCAGTTCGCGCGGATTGCATGGGGGCACGTGCGAGAGCGCGCGTACGAGCGCGCCGGGTCCCGGGTCGACGTGCATTTGTGTGCTGCCGAAGCGCATCCACATGCCGCCGGACGCGCGTATCTGCCGCGCGACGACAAAACGCGCGCCGCCGGTGCCCAGGAACAGAATCTCTATCACGGCTTCGCGGGTTCAACCAGGGTTTGCGCGGTTACTCCCCGGCGACGCGCCACTGGCCGCTGTAGAGATTGAAAAAAGCGTCGAGATTCGAGCGGTATTGCTCGAGCGCGACGCTCCATAGCACGAGTGCTTGATGGCCTTCTTCGGTCAGCGTGTAGATCCGGCGAGCTGGACCTTGCTCTTTTGGGTCCCACCACGACGAGATGTATCCGTCGCGCTCCAGCTGACGCAGCGCCCGGTAGACCGTCCCGGGATCCGAGATCACGTCGAACCTCATCTTGAGCTCTTTCATGATCTCGTAACCGTGCAAGTTATGCTCTTTTAGCATAACCAGCAGCCAAGCCATGAGATAATTTTTCGGTGTCCCTCTCGGAGGAAGGCCTGCATCTTTGCAAGGTGCGCTAAGCGCTCCCCCCGGCTCCACGAGTTTCATGCACACATCCGTTGCGCGCGGCGCGCCGTATTTTTTCTCTCTCTAAGTTGCCGCTCGGCCGATCCGGGGCGCAGACTGCGCATAGTCCATGGGCCCTATGACAGGAACATGTCCGAGACGTTGGGCAGGGACATTTGGCACGCAACCAGGGCCTCCCTGCGAGAAAAGTACGCTAGATTCATAAAATCTTTACGATATTATTAGGGTAGCCTAACTCGTTTCGTAGAAAGCCCTAACAGTGCGTTTGACTTCGACCCTAGTTATCGGCCTTGCGGTTCTTCTCTTACCCGTGCAGGCACAGGCTCTCCCGGTTTTCGCCAACCGCTACGGCTTGACGTGCCAAGCCTGCCACACGACCGTTCCCCACTTGAACGCGTTTGGCCAGACGTTTCTTCGGAACGGGTTTCAGTTGCCCCAAGCCGCACGCGGTGTGGCGCCGATCGCGGTGAAAGTGAATCTCGCCTACACGAGCGACCCGGATCCCGACGGGTTGCCCAAAGCGGTCGTCGACGAGGTCGAACTCCTGACGGGCGGTGCCATTGGATCGCACGTGAATTACTTCGTCGAACAGTACGCCCTCGATGGCGGCGTCGCCGGCTCGCTGCGCGACGCGTGGGTGCAGTACAACACGGGCGGCATCATGCACGTGCGCGCGGGACAGTTCACGCTGCCCCTGCCGGTGGACCCGGAGACGGAGCGTGATACGGAAGCGCACTATCTCGTCTACGATCAAACGGTCGGCGATAATCCGTTCGCATTCTTCGATGCGCGTCCCGGTGCCGAAGCGTACGTGCTGGCACCCAGCGGAGACGAACTGCATCTCGCCGCTTTCACCAAAGGACAAGCGATGGCGTACGGCGCGAAAACGTTCGGCGATTTCACACTGTACGGTTACCGCTACCAAGGGCGCGGCTTCTTTCGGCAGGGTGCCGGGGCGCGGCAGCGCATCGGGAAGTTCGACCTCGCCGCCGTGCTGCAGCGCGGCAAAGACCCCGGTGCGAATTCATCGGGCGGATTCGCTGAAGCGCACTATGCGTTCTCGCCGGCGCTGACTGCAGTTGCGCGTTACGATCGCATCTTCGATTCATTGCAAGGCGCGCAGCACCAAACCGTGTTCTCGCTCGTCACGCGTCCCGCGCGCAACATGCGCTTCACGATCGAAGACCAAATCACGGATCATCATGCGTTGAACATGGCTTTGCTGTTCGCGTACTGAACAGGGCGCGCATGGAGCGCGATTTCTTGTGGGGTGCCGCGACGTCGGCGTATCAAATCGAAGGCGCGGCGCACGAGGACGGCCGCGGCGACTCCATCTGGGATCGCTTCTGCCGCCTGGCCGGTACGATCGCCGACGGTTCCAGCGGTGAGACGGCTTGCGATCACTATCATCGTGTTCGCGACGACGTCGCGCTCATGAAGACGCTCGGCCTTCAGGCATACCGGTTTTCGATTTCGTGGCCGCGCGTTTTTCCCGACGGTGTGGGCCGCGTGAACCAAGCGGGGCTGGACTATTACCGGCGGCTCGTGGACGCACTGCGTGAGGCGGGCATTCGGCCGTTCGCAACGCTCTATCACTGGGATCTGCCCGACGCACTGCAAGATCGCTGGGGCGGCTGGCTGGGACGCGACACGGCTAAAGCCTTCGCGCAGTATGCGAGCGTCGTGTCAGCCGCACTCGACGGCGTGGATGCGTGGATCACGCTCAACGAGCCGTGGGTTTCGTCGTGGCTCGGATACGGCTGGGGCAGCCATCCGCCGGGATATCGCAGTTTGGATCTCGGCATGCAGGCGGCGCATCATCTGCTGCTCGCGCATGGTCTCGCTGTGCCGGCGCTGCGCGCGAACGCGCCGAGCAGTGAAGTCGGCATTACCCTGAACTTTAGTCCAATCGCTTCGGCCTCGGACGATCCGATGGACGTGCAAGCCGCTCGTGCCGCCGACATCAACGTGAACGCGTCGTTCCTCGGTCCGCTCTTCGGCGTGGGATACGACGAACTGGTGTTGCAGCCGGTCAGTCACGTGCTGCTGCGCCGCCACGCGGACGACATGCCAATCATCCGTGAACCGATCGATTTTCTGGGCGTGAACTATTACACGCGCTTCCTGTTGCGTCATCAGGCGCATGGACCCAACCCGTTCGGCGAGTACGTCGACGTGCCGGGCGCGCAACGCACGGCGATGGGATGGGAAGTGTATCCGGATGGTTTGTACGAGACGCTGCAGCGAGTGCACCATATCAGCCCCGGCATCAAGATGTACGTCACGGAAAACGGCGCGGCGTTTCCGGATATACTGAGCGCGGACGGACACGTGCACGATCCGGATCGCATCGCCTATCTCGAACGGCACGTGGCGCAGGTGAAACGCGCAATGGACGACGGCATGTCGATCGCGGGCTATTTCGTCTGGTCGCTGCTCGACAATTTCGAATGGACGGAAGGCTACCGGCCGCGGTTCGGCATCGTTTACGTCGATTTCCAGACGCAGCGGCGGATCGTCAAAGACAGCGGCTGGTGGTACGCCAATCTGATTCGTTCAGCCAGCCGAACGCGCGAAGGCCTTCGATAATCCCCGCGGCGCACGGTTCGCGCGCGACGTAGGTCTGCGGCAGCGAATCAGCGCGCGCGAGCAATTCTTCATCGCATCCGCCCACGATGACGCCGGCGCAAGGTAATTCCAGCATCGCGACGTCGTTCGCGGTATTTCCGCACGTCATCACGTTCTCGAGCGCAATGCCCAAATGTTTGGCAAGCCAGGCCACGGCGGCGCCTTTGTCGATGCCGCGCGGAAGTACGTCCAGCATGTCGCCGTGGCTGTGCACGATGTTTGCGTCGATCGACGCGGCTTGCAGCGCCGCGCGAACCGCGCTCACCGCCGAAGGATGCGCGAAGTACGAGAGTTTGTACGCGGAGAGCGCGCGCAGCGGCTGCGGACGGATATCCGGCAGCAAGAGCAGTTCTTGGCGTACGCGCTGCGCGTCCCACGGACGCTCGAGATGCGGCCACGCCGCAACGGGAACCCATTGTTTGCCGATGCGCCGGTACAGTTCGCTGCCGACGCCCGCGATTAGATACGCGCCGCCCGTAACGCCGGCGCGCAGCAGCACGTCCATCGCGGAATGCCCTTGACGCCCGCTCGCAAACGCGAGTACGGGCGCGTTTGGCGCGCGCAGCAGCCTCAACAGCCGGTGCGTTGCGTCTTCGCGGCCGAGCAGCGTGCCGTCGATATCGCAGACGAGCAGTTTAGACATGCGTTTGCGCGCAGGCGATCCCCGCAATGGTATTGGCAACGGTCCGCCAGGAATATACGTCGCCGCGCATTTCGCGCAGCGCGAGCGCACGGCGCTGACGCAACACATGCGGCTGCAGCACGCGCTCCATCTCCTGCGCCCATGCGATGTAATCTTTCGGCGGAACGCGCACGCCGCCGGTTTGCGCGCTCACCAGTTCGCGCAGTCCGCCGACGTCGCTCGCGATAACCGGAACGCCGGTCGCGCGCGCTTCGAGGGCGACCAGGCCGAACGCTTCGTAGTGACTGGGAACGAGGAGCACGTCAGCCCCCTGAAATGCCGTCGGAACGCGATCGTTGGGAATCGGTCCTAAAAACCGTACCGCCTCACTGATGTGCAACCGCTGCGCGAGCTGCTTCAATTCGGGAATGCGCGAGCGCTCGGATGCGCCGCCGACGACGAACAAACCGGCGTCCGGCCGGCGAGCGTGCAGCAGCGCGAACGCTCCGAGGAGATCGTCGATGCCTTTTTCTTTCGCCAATCGGCCGACGTAGCCGAACCACGGACGCTCCGGACCCAATCCCAATTCAGAGAGCGCGGCCCCGCGATCGCCTGGACGAAAACGCGAAGTGTCAACCCCCGCGGGCACAACGTTGAACTGCGCGTCGACGCCGTATTTCTGGCGGAAGATGTTCACGTGCTCTTTGCTGAGCGTCGCGATCTTCGCCCGCTGCAGCAGCGCCCGTTCCGCTTCAATGCGCTCCAGCGTAACGTCGTCGCGCTTTTTGCGTTCGACGCCGTGTGAGTGCAGCGTGTGCACATGTGGAATCGAAAACTCGCGCGCGATGCGATCGCCCACGACGCCGGACAGCCAGTAGTGGCTGGAAACGAACCGGTAGGTTCGTGCGGCGGCGAGCGCGCGCACCGCATCGTACGCGTGATTCAAATACTTGGCGATGTCGTCGTTGCGCAGCGGTTTTGGCGGCCCCGCGTCGATGCGAATGACGTTGACGCCGTTGCGATCCTCGCGCTCGGGCGCGTCGGGATCGCGCCGTCGCGTAACGACGTCGACCGGCCATCCTTCCTCGGCCAGCGCGCGTGCGAGTTCGCGCACGTATACGGTGACGCCGCCGTTCTCGGGCGCGCCGACCGTTGTGGTCGGATCGGCGTGCAGAGAAAGCAACAGCACTCTCCCGACGCCGAAAGAATGCCGCGGCAGCGGCAAATCGTAATCCAGCAGCATGTATACCTCGTTTCGCTTTCGATCTGCTACGGATCGAAAGCGGGACTCACGCCTACGGGGTTAGCTGACGGGTTCGAAGGATGTCCGCTTCGTCCAGCACTGCCGGATTCACCCCACTACAGAGTTTTGGGTCCCCCGTTCTTGCGCGCGCAGCGCAAGACTCGGCGATTGGCTATGCTGCAATATACCGTGTCGCGGTGCCAAATTCCTTACATTAACTTTCGTCAACGCATTATGCGATTGCGCTAATATGCGCAAACGTACCGCGCAACACGCTTTGCGAAGGCTGGTTCAGCCAACGTTCGAGCACGGTTGCGTATACGCTGCGAAAATCCGTTTTGAACGCGACGTTGCCCATGCTCGTGTTGGTCAAATCGGGAGACGCGCCGTAGACGCCGCCGCGCACGCCGCCGCCGATGAGAAACAGCGGTGATGCTTCGCCGTGATCGGTGCCGCGGCTGCCGTTTTCTTCGATGCGGCGCCCGAACTCCGAGAACGTCATCGTCAGTACGCGTTTGCCGTTGCCGTGCGCGGCGAGGTCGTCGTAAAACGCCTTCATCGCATCGGAGAATTCGCCGAGCAGACGGTCCTGCGTTGCCTTCTGATTCACGTGCGTGTCGAACGACCCGTGCTGCACGTAGATGACGCGCGTGCCGGTTTTGCTGCCGATGATCTGCGCCGCCAGCGAGAGGCTGCGCCCCAGCGGTGTTGCGGGATACGATCCGGCGGCCTTGTATCCGGCGAGCAGCTTCGGCAACTCCTCGGAACCTTTTTGCGCGTGATCTTCAATCTCCATGACGTGCGCGAGATACGGCGAGGAGAACGGCAGACGCGTGTCGCTGACGACTTCCTGATAGGTTCTTCGCGCGCTCTTGTTGCGATCGCTGCGCAGTCCGTAGCCTTGAATCTGCGCGACGGCAGGCACGTCGACGCGGCTGGCGACGAGCACTTCGGGCAACACTTGCGCGAGCGCGACGCCGTTGAAGAGATTGTCCTTCGGGAGATTTGCGTCGTCGAGATAGCGGCCCAGCCATCCCGTGTGCTCATAGCGATCGGGAACGGCGGTTTGCCAAATTTCGGTCGAACGGAAGTGCGAGTGATCGGGATTCGGGTAGCCGACGTTTTGCACGACGGCAACCATGCCTTTGTCGTACAGCGACTTGAAGGAGCGCAATTGCGGATTGAAGCCGATGAAGTCGTCGATGCGCAGCACCTCGCCGCGCGGCACCGCAAGCGACGGACGCACTTGATAGTAGCGATCGTCACCATGCGGAACGACGCAGTTCAAGCCGTCGTTTCCGCCCTGAAAATTGACGATGAGCAGACATCTGTTCTCAGCGCCGGGCAACCCGCTCAGCGGCGTTTGCGCAAGCGCGCGCGCGAACACGTGGTCCGTGTTTGCGATGACGGCCAGGCCGCTCAGCGCTCCGATTAAGAAGTTGCGTCTATGCATACGGCCTCGATACCTCGGCCACCCTTCGATACCTCAGGGTGACACATTACAGGGTGACACATTGCGCTAATTTAACTGGTACGCGGGCATGGCCATCGTCAGATAAGCGGCACCGCGTACGCGTTCTTGGTAGTTTTCCCCGGAAAGCATTCCGAGCGCCGAGGTTCCCGTGCCGTTGAGGTAATCGCTGAGCTGCGTTATCGCACTCGGCGATGCGTCGCCGAGCAGAATCGTTTGCACAAGTCGCGTTGCGGCAGTGCTTGCCTTCAGCGGAATCTGCTGTATCCACGGCACGTCATCCATCATCGGCGAGTTCATCAGCCCCGCGACGAAGTTTTCTCGCGCAATGACGGTTTGGCTCGTCAGCCAGTTGGCGCCGCCGGGCCAGCCCGCGACGTTGGGCGGAAAGAATAGTATCTGGCCCATTTGTACGAGCGCGCGTTGCGCGCTTGCGTCGATTTCGTTCAAGCCGAGCGATTTGTAGGTGCCGACGACGAACTCGACCGGGCTCTTCACGAGCGCGCGGTATGCGCGCTCCGAATAGAATACGTTGCTGCGCAGCAACGTCGAAATGACGGGGCGCAGGTTGTATTCGTTCTTGCGAATGAGCGCTGCGACCGCGCTCACGAGTTGCGGTTCGGGATTGTTGTACACGAAGAAATTCAGCAAACTGCTCGCCCAGAACGCGGCGCACGCGGGCTGCTGATAGATGACGTCGACGACGTCGCGTCCGCCAAAATTGCCGATCTTGCCCAAAAACGTCTTGCTGCCGCCGTCGTGGCGGCTTCGCACGAACGTCGCCTGCTGCGTGCGGCGCGGAACGATCCAACCGGTCCACGCCCGCGCCGACTCGCGCACGTCTGTCTCCGTGTACTGATCGACGCCGAGCGTAAAGAGCTCCATCAACTCGCGCGCGTAATTTTCGTTCGGGTGCTCCGCATCGTTCCTCGCATTATCCAGATAGACAAGCATCGCCGGATCGATGGAAACCTTCCATGTGAGATCGCGCAGATTCCCCAGAGCGTTCTCCCGAAAGAGCTGATTCTGGTTCAGCGTCATTTTCGGCGTAACGCCTTTTTGCACGGACGCCGTCGTGAAGTGGCCGTGGAAGTAGAGCGCCATCTTCTCCTGCAGCGGCGCGGGGGTGTTCAGCATGCGTTCGAGCCACCAGCGCTGCAAGCCGATCAGCGACCGGCGCTCGTTCTTGCGAATCTGCTTGGCAAGCTGTCGGCGCGACGTATTGTCACCGGCGAGCGCTTTGAGCGTACCGCCGAAATCCGCGCGGATCGCATCGCGCGCATCGTACAGCTGCGGCGGCGGCGGCATTGAATCCGTCGGCGCAAAGTCGATTAGTGAATCGACGGCCGCGTGTGCCGGCATGCTCGCAAGACGCGCAACCTCGGAAGCCGTTCCGCCGAACCCCGCCCGGCGCAGTAAATGCGCCGCCAAACGTTCATTCCAGGGACCGGCATACGGCGCCAGCGCCGCCGTGAGATCCAGGCGGCCCGCGGGGCGCGCGACACCGGCGACGTCGGTAGCCATGAAATCAGTCTAGCGCGGCGCCCGCCAAACGGGGTTAAACGGGCATTGGAAGAAACGCGCGACCTGTGAGTGTACTGCAGACGCGCCTGGATCGGCGCAGCGATGCCTTTTCAAAAAACGTTGAGCGCATGTCGGGCCTGGTCGCGCAACTTCGTGAAAACCTGCTTGCCGTGCGCGCCGGCGGCGGCGCGGAAGCCGTGGCAAAGCACCGCAAGCGCGGCAAGATGACCGCGCGCGAGCGCATCGACCGGCTTGTCGATCCGGGTTCGGATTTTTTGGAGTTCTCCGCGCTGGCCGCGCACGAGATGTACAAAGGCGCGGCTCCGTCCGCCGGCATCGTCACGGGCGTCGGCATCGTCGAAGGTCAGCACTGCGTCATCGTTGCCAACGATGCGACGGTCAAAGGCGGCACGTACTACCCGATGACGGTGAAAAAGCATCTGCGCGCGCAGGAGATCGCCGAGCAAAATCACCTGCCGTGCATCTATCTGGTAGACTCGGGCGGCGCGTTTCTGCCGCTGCAGGCCGAGGTTTTTCCGGATCGCGATCACTTCGGACGCATCTTTTACAATCAGGCTCGAATGTCGGGCAAAAAGATTCCGCAGATCGCCGCGGTCATGGGCTCGTGCACCGCGGGCGGTGCGTACGTGCCGGCGATGTCCGATGAAACCGTGATCGTCAAAGGCAACGGTACGATTTTTCTGGGCGGGCCGCCGCTCGTGAAAGCGGCGACCGGCGAGGAAGTGACGGCCGAAGAGCTCGGCGGCGCCGACGTGCATACGCGCATCTCGGGGGTCGCGGATCATTTTGCGAACGACGACGAGCACGCGCTCGGCATCGTGCGCGAGATCGTCGCGAATCTGCATCGCGAGCTCCCGCTTCAGTGGGACACGTGCGAACCCCAAGCGCCGAAATACGATCCGCGCGAAATCTACGGTGTGATCCCGGTGGACAGCCGCATCGGTTACGACGTGCGCGAAGTCATCGCGCGTTTGGTCGACGCATCGGAATTTCACGAGTTCAAGGCGCGCTACGGCACGACGCTGGTCACCGGGTTCGCGCGCATCGAAGGGCATCCGATCGGTATCCTCGCCAACAACGGCATTCTTTTCAGCGAGAGCGCGCTCAAGGGTGCGCATTTCATCGAACTGTGCGTGCAGCGCGGCACGCCGCTGCTATTCCTCCAGAACATCACCGGTTTCATGGTCGGCAAGCAATACGAGAACGGCGGCATCGCAAAGGACGGCGCGAAGCTGGTCACCGCGGTGGCGTGCGCCGAAGTGCCGAAGTTCACGGTCGTCATCGGCGGCAGCTTCGGCGCCGGCAACTACGGCATGTGCGGGCGCGCGTATTCGCCGCGGCAACTGTGGATGTGGCCGAACGCACGTATCTCCGTCATGGGCGGCCCGCAGGCGGCCAGCGTCCTTTCGACGGTCAAAGGCAAGATGACGCCCCAGCAGAAGGCAGAGTTCGAACAGCCGATTCTCGAAAAGTACGAGCACGAGGGTAGTCCGTACTACTCTACGGCGCGTATATGGGATGATGGTATCATCGATCCGCTCGATACGCGCAAGGTCATCGCGATGGGGCTGGACGCTGCGGCACACGCGCCGATCGCGCCGACGAACTACGGAGTTTTCCGCATGTAAATGGAGGGCGCATGGGCGCGGATTGGCTTACCGCGATAGCCACAGCGGGCACGTTCGTCGTAATCGCGGCGTCGGCCGTTGCGGCGCTCATGCAGATACGCCACATGCGCAGCGGTAACGCGATTTCGCTGTTGACCGCATACAACAACGAGTTCGATACGCAAGAGTTTCAGCTCGCGTTCAACTACGTGCGCAGCGTGCTTCCCGGACGCTTGCAACAAGACGATGCACTGGACGCGCTGGCGCAGGCACCGCCGTTCGTAGACGAGTTCGCCGCAATACGCACTATCGCCAATTTCTTTGAAGACATGGGCGCGTTCGTATTTACCAGGCTGCTCGATCGCCGGATCGTCTGCACGCTGTATGCGGAAAACGCGACGAGCGCGTGGCAATCCATAGCGCCCGTCGCGGCGTTGCTGCGAGAAAAGCTCGGCGCGCCGGCAGTCTGGGAAAACTTCGAATATCTGGCGGTGCTGAGCGAAGAGTTCATCAACCGTTATCCGGGCGGTCTTTTTCCGCGCTCGCTGCGGCGCATGCCGGTCGACCAACGGTTGGTGGAACGGTGGAGGACGCGGGGACAGGCGTATGTCGGCTGAGTGGGTTGGGGCAATCGCAACCGCCGGTACGTTCGTCGTAATCGCCGCATCGGCAGCCGCGGCACTCTTTCAACTGCGCCACATGCGGGGCAGCAACCAAATCGTTGCTCTTACCGAGTGCCGCGAAACGCTCGAATCGCCGGAGTTTCGTGAGGCACAGCGTTTCGTGTCGTACGAACTGTCCGAGCGCCTGAAGGACCCCGCCCAGGCGCGCAAAGCCGCGCGAATTCCCTTCGTGGACGAATACCAGGCCATAGCAACAGTCGCCAATTTCTTCGAAAGCATGGGGCTGTTCGTCAAGACCGGCATCATCGACAAGCGGATCGCCTGTGATTTTTGGTCCTACGTCGTGCTGCGCAATTGGGAAGCGCTGCTGCCGGTTACGACGTACGTTCGGCATACACTCGGCCAAGCCGCGCTTTGGGAGAACTTCGAATACATGGCCGCGCTCTCGCATCGGTACCAGGAGGAGCATCCAACGTCATATCCCAGCGGCATGGAGCACATGCCCGCCGACACCTCGCTCATCGAGCGCGCGCGGGAGTGGGAACATGCCGGCTGAATGGGTGACCGCCATTGCAACTGTTTTCACGGCATTGGTCATCGGGGCATCGGCGATCGCCGCGCTCATGCAGATTCGGCACATGCGCACCGGCAATCAAATATCCGCGTACAACGAATGCCGCGAGACGATGGAGAGCGCCGCTTTTCGCGAGGCGCTCGCCTTTATCCGCAACGAAATACCGGCGCTTCTATCCGAACCTGAAAATGTGGCGGCGATCGTGGATTCGGCTCTGCGCGAGCAATACGCCGGAATTCGACTGGTTGCAAATTTGTTCGAGAGTATGGGCTTGTTCGTAAAAACCGGCATGATGGACGAGCGCATCGCCTGCGAGTTGTGGTCGGGAATCGTGCTGACCACGTGGGAGAATTTGCGTCCGCTCACAACGGAACTGCGTAAGCGCCATGGGCCGGGCGTCTGGATCAACTTCGAATACATGGCCGTGCTCTCGGCGGACTTCATCGAACATTTCCCCGATGGCGGATATCCCGCCGGAGTGCGCCGCATGCCGATGGAGGAACCGGCTCATGGCTGACATCGTCGAACGGGTCGCGCAGGAGCTCGGCTCGCAACGGGCGCGGCTGGGATTGTCACTCGAGGAAGCGTCCGCTCTGGCGCGTATCCCGGCCGCAAAACTGGCAGCAGCGGAGAACGCCGAAACCGCGCTCGACGAAAACGAGTTGAACCGCCTGGCCGATGCATACGGAATCGACGTTACCGCCTTCTTCGGCGGAAGAATTACGCCCAAAGAATATCTTTTCGGCGCCTAAGCTGCTGATTATCGGCGCGTATGCGCTGATGTGCGCCATTTGGGGCACGACGTGGCTCGGCATCAAAATCAGCCTGCACTACGCGCCGCCTATTACGGGCGCGGGTTTGCGCTTTATCATCGCCGGGATCGCGATGTATGCCGTTGCGGCAGCACTCCGCAAAGTGATTCCGCTGCGCGAGATGCCGTGGAAACTGATTGCGGTACTCGCCGCGTTTTTGTTCGGCCTCAATTACATTCTGACGTACACGGCGGAAACGCACGTCAGTTCCGGACTCACCGCGGTGCTCTTCGGCGTGCTGCCGTTCTTCATGTTCGGGATGGGCCATCATCTCATCGGCGAGCGCACCACCCGTAAGACCTGGATGGGCGCGCTGCTTGCGTTCGCCGGCGTTGCGGTCATCTCGCTTGCGGCGGGCATGCACGGGTCGGTGTGGTACGCGCTCGCTGCCGTGGCGGCGGCTTTCTCCTCGGCGTTCGCAAACGTGTACGCGAAACGCCACGCGCACCACGATCCGCTGATCACGCTGCCGCCGTCGATGCTCATTGCCGGCGCCGCCGTTGCTGCAATCGGCTTCGGCGCGGAGCACCCCGACGTGCAGCGCGCGTTCTCGCTGCAGTCGTGGGGTGCGCTGCTCTATCTGGCACTTGCGGGAAGCGGCATTGCCTTCTTTCTGAATCTCTGGCTGCTGCAGCGCATCGCGGCGTGGATCGTCGGACTTTCTTCGTTGATTATTCCGGTGATCGCCGTCGCCGTCGGTGTGGCGTTCGGCGGCGAGAATTTTGGGCCGCGCGAAATACTCGGCGCGGCCCTGGTCATTGCCGGCGTGTGGATATCGCTATCGCGAAGCGGCTAATTCCGCGTGGCGGCAATTCCCCACGGCTGCATAGTGGACAGCGCCCAGACCGGCTGTTGCGACGCGTACGGATAGACTTGGGCGCCCACACCGATCGCGAGATCGCTCTCCGCCAAATCGTTCGCGCCGTCGATGGCAATGGCAAGCGGTCCGCACGGTAAGTCCTCCATCGCACTGCCGTACACGTTGAGCGCATAAACGCTTATCCAATCACTGTTCGCAATATAGACGTTGCCGATGCCGTCATACGCCACGTCAACCGGCTGACTGACGTCCGTCAGGGTGGCATAAGCCGTCGTCTGACCCGGCGCGAACAGGTACGCCGCATCGTTGGCGCCCGTGCCGCCGCACCCGGTACCGCACGTCGCGACCGCGAGTTCGCCGGTATGATTCACGCCCGTATCGACGGCAATGGCCTGCGGCACAGCGGGAAGTGAGATCGTCCGTACGACCGATGCACCGCCGGGCGTATATTCCGTCACCGTGTTTGCGCTCGGATCCGATACGTACACGTTGTCCGCGCCGTCCACGGCCACGTCGTTCGCGCCGGTGTTAATAGTGGCCGACGGTGTCGTCGCTCCGGGCGGGTACATCGACACGTTCCAGGAGTTCGCAGAATACACATTGCCCTTGGAATCCACCGCCATTCCCAAGGGGCCCGTTACGCCGCTGGTAATCGTGCGAATCAGCGCACCGCTCGGGCTGTATTCAGTGATGCTGTCGTTTCCGAAATTCCCGGAATAGAGATTGCCCTGTGAATCCAGGACGAGTACCTGGGGTTGATTCACGCCATCGCTGATCGTCCGTATCGGCGAGCCGCCCGTAACGGCAAACTCGCTGATCGTATTGTTGGCGATGCCGCCGACGTACACGAACTGCGGGGCCGCCGATTTGATCGGCGACCGCGGCAATGGGTCCTTAGGTTCAGATGGCTCGAAGCCGTGGCCGCACGCAGCCAGGAGTATCGCCGCACCCGCAAAGGCGGTGATACGATAATGCATGTGCGATGCTACCGAAACGCCGCTTACTTGTTACGCGCGATCGTGTAGTATTTGGGCGTCACGCTCCAGCGGCCGTGTGCATAACGGAGCATCGCGCTGGCCTTCGGTTTGGTGGGGCAGCACATCGGCGCATTGGCACCATAATATGGCCCGGAAAGTTGAATCGCCGACAACGCACCGTGTTTGACGATTTTCGCGTCGAGCGCGCAGCCGTTTTGCACGTGGACGCGCTGCTGGACTTGGCCTTTGCTGTTGGCGCCGAACACCGTTACGTCGGCGGCGCCGCAATCCGCGCCGGCCTGATGATCCCACACGACGACGTCCTGCACGCCCGGGCGCTCGAGTTCCGCCGCACCGGTGATCTTCAGATCTTGCATCGGAAAGTACATTTGTGCCCCGTGCGCCTTCTCGATGCGCGAAAGCAGCGTGCTTTGCTTACCGGGGAGTTGGTACACCAATTTGCCGCCGTCGTTGCCGTCCGGCGCGTAGAACGAAAGGTACCACTGATACACCGGCGTTTTGCCCATGTTCTTGCCCGCGAGTTTCCGGCTTGCAACGACGTACCACATCGAATGCATGGCTTCGCCGGTGAGATACGCGACGGTGCGCTGCATCACTTGTCCGGGCGGTGCGGGGGATAGATGCGGATTCGCCGGAACCGCGGCACTGGCAGTCGCCGCGCTCAATGCAAGAACCGCGAGAGCGAATAGAACGTTTTTCACGGTACACTCCTTGTAAACGGTTAGATCCCTGCATACCACTCGTAGCCCTGATCTTCCCAGTAGCCGCCGCTGCCGCCGTATAAAGTTTTCATGGACGCCACGACCTCGATGCGGCGGACCCACTTCGCGCTCTTGTAGCCGAGTTGCGTGGGCACGGTAAGGCGCACGGGCGCGCCGCGATCGGGCGTAATCGGCTTGCCGTTCTGACGCAGCGCCAGCAGCGTTTGCGGGTGCGCGGCCTGCTGCAGGTTCAAACTCTCGTAGTACGGCATGCCGTTCGCGTCTACGTCGAACGTGTGGAACACGACGTAGCGCGCGTCGTGCTTGGGCCGCGCCAGCGCGAGCACGTCGGCGAGCCGCACACCTTGCCACTGCGCGATCGCGCTCCAGCCTTCGACGCAGTCGTGGCGCGTAATCTGCGTGACGTTCATCATGTGCTGCAACTGCGCGAGCGAGAGGCGAAGCGAATGCTCCACCAGGCCGTCCACCGGCAGCACATACGAGGCGAACCGATCGCCGATGAGCCGCATGTACTGCGAACTGCCGGGCGTGTCGAGCGAGTTCACCGGAAAATCCGCGGAGACGTCGCGCGGCGCATACGTGCGCACGCGTCCGCGCGTGCCGATGAGCCGCTCGTTCACGTCCTCGGCAGCGCGGAGCACCTTGTGAAAACCGTCGTTTTCGTTGAGTTTGGTGCCGATCGCCGAGCACGCGGAAAGTGCCGTGGAAATGCTGGCGGCCAGAAAAATTCTCCGATTCATGGCCCCTCGACGGAGCGATTTGCTCCTTGCAAAGTGTACCGGCCGGTGATCATCGAGCGGAGATGGTTGAAGACGCCGGTGGTCAGTACGAGCAGCAGATGCGTCACGAAGAAGCCGATGAGCGCGAGCATCAGCACGAAATGCCATAGACGCGCGAACTGCCGCCCGCCGAATGCTTGCGTGAGCCACGGGAACCAGGCATCGAATCCCGGTGAAAGCGCAAGGCCGCTGAGCACGATGAGCGGCGCGAACACGAACAACACCACCGTGTACGCGAGTTTTTGCAGCGGATTGTACTTGCCGTGCGCCGGCGGCTCTTTGCGCAGCCTCAAGTAGTACAGCTGCATCGGAAGCAAGTTCGGCAGATCGCTGCGCGCGAGCACCAACTCGCGCAGATTCCCTCGCCCAAACCCCCACGCCATGTACGCGATGCCGCATACAATCATGATCCACGCAAAAAACAGATGCCACCGTCGTCCGTCGGCCAGGTCCTGATACGCCGGAATCGTGATCCATCCCGGAAATGCACGCGGCGCCGTGCCGCCCATGCCGTCGTCCGTCCAGCCGAGCCAACCCGTCGTGGTGAAGGTATGGCCGAGAAGCGTCGTCGTTCCGACGCCGTCACGCGGCGCCTGGATGGCGAGCACGCGATGATGACGGTCGGTTTTGTCGGACGCGTCCAGGAACGGCGCGGCATTAAAGATCTGCAGCCCGCTGCTCACCAGCGCCAAAAACGCAAGAAAGAACAGCCAGTGCGTGAGCCGCGTGGCGACCGAGTGGCGGTAAACCGTCGAGCTGCGAGAGTTCATCCTTTTTGTTACGCCTGCGAGGCCAGAATAGATGAGAGCGAGAACCCCGGCACGCCATGGCCAACCCAGTATTGCTGCGCCTGCAAAACGGCCCCGTTGCCGAAGTGCGCCTCAACCGCCCCGATGTCCGCAATGCTTTCAACGCCGAACTCATTGCGGCCCTCACGTCCGCGTTCGGCGACCTTGGGAACGACCCAAGCGTGCGCGCAGTCGTGCTCTCGGGCGATGGCAAGGTGTTCTGCGGCGGCGCGGACATCTCGTGGATGCGCGCCTCGCTGGATTTGAGCTTCGAAGAAAACGTAGCCGACGCCCAAGCGATGTCCGACATGTTCCGCGCAATAGACGGCTGCAAAAAGCCGGTCATCGGTAAGATTCACGGCGCGGCGCTCGGCGGCGGTGCGGGTCTGGCGGCGGTGTGCGATATCGTCGTCGCGAGTGCAGACGCCATCTTCGGCTTCACCGAAGTCAAACTGGGCATCATTCCGGCGGTCATTTCGCCGTTCGTGCTGCGCAAGATCGGCATATCGAACGCACGCGCGCTCTTTCTGACGGGCGAACGTTTCGACGCGAAACGCGCGATGCACATCGGCTTGGTGCACGAAGTGGTCGTTGCGGACACGCTCGACGTCTGCATCGAACGCATTACGAATGAAATCGCGAGCGCCGGCCCGCAAGCGGTCGCCGCGGCAAAGGCGCTCGTGCCGCGCGTTGCCGAGGCGACATACGCAGATTCGCGCGACATCACGGCCAACGCGATTGCCGCGGCGCGAACTGCACCTGAAGGCCAAGAAGGTTTGCGCGCGTTTCTCGAGCGCCGGAAAGCAGGTTGGATCGCATGATCGAACGCCTGCTCATCGCCAATCGCGGCGAAATTGCGGTTCGGGTTGCGCGCGGCGCGCGCGAATTGGGAATCGTCCCCGTCGGCATCTACTCCGAGGCCGATGCGAACGCGTATCACGTGCAGTTCATGGACGAATCGGCGTGCGTCGGTCCGGCGCCCGCGCCGCAGTCGTATCTGAACATCGCAGCGGTAATCGCGGCGGCAAAAACGCTTCGCGCCGATGCGGTGCATCCGGGCTACGGTTTTCTTTCAGAACGCGCGGAATTCGCCAAAGCGGTGCGCGACGCGGGGCTCACGTTCGTCGGCCCGTCGCCCGAATCCATGGCGGCGATGGGCAGCAAGATCGAGGCAAAACGCCGCGTACGCGAATTCGACGTGCCGGTCGTACCGGGTTACGACGGTGACGATCAATCCGCGAAGCGCTTGCGTGAAGAGGCAGCGCGCATCGGCTTTCCGCTGCTCATTAAAGCGAGCGCGGGCGGCGGCGGACGCGGTATGCGCGTCGTCGAGCGCATCGAACAGTTCGACGAAGCGCTCGAAGCGGCCACACGCGAAGCGCTCGCCGCGTTCGGCAGCGACGCCGTGCTTCTGGAGCGCTATCTGCGCCGTCCGCGCCACATCGAGTTTCAAGTGCTCGGCGACGCGCACGGCAACATCATCCACCTGGGCGAGCGCGAATGCTCCATTCAGCGCCGTCATCAGAAGATCGTTGAGGAAGCGCCGTCCGTCGCGCTTTCGCCGGAACTGCGCGCCGAAATGGGTGCGGCGGCCGTACGCGCCGCGCAATCCGTGAACTACGTGAACGCCGGCACGTGCGAGTTCATGCTGGACGCGGACGGCAAGTATTACTTTTTGGAGATGAACACTCGCCTGCAGGTCGAGCATCCCGTCACGGAACTTGCGTACGGCATCGACCTCGTGCATTGGCAGCTGCGCGTCGCGAACGGCGAACGGCTGACAATCGGACAACGCGAGGTGCAGCCGCGCGGCTGGGCGATCGAAACGCGCATCTACGCGGAAGATCCGGCAAATCACATGCTGCCGTCGACCGGAACCATTACCACGTGGAATCCGCCCGAGGGTCCGGGCATTCGCCTCGACGCCGGCGTGCAAGCCGGGAGTGAAGTTTCGGTATACTACGATCCGATGCTCGCCAAACTCATCGTGTGGGGCGAGAATCGCAGCGTCGCGATCGAGCGGCTCACGCACGCACTGGAGGATTTCACCATCGGCGGAATCCGTGCAAACGTGCCACTGCTGTTATGGATTGCCCGCGACGAAGCGTACCGCAACGGCGACACGACGACGAGTTTTTTGGCCGAACGCCTCGACGAGTCGATCTTCTCCAAACCGAAACAGGTTCCGAGCGAGGTTATCGCTGCTGCTGCCGCGATGCTGCTGCGCGACGGCAACGCGCCGTGGCGTTTGGGCGGCGTCGGCCTTCCGCTGCGTTTGCGCATCGGTGAGAACGAGATCGCGATGGAAGCGACCGCAACGAGCGATCCCGGCGTGTGGCGCGTGACCGGTGGTTACGAGGGCGACGTACGCTTGAGCGATCGTCGCGCATCCGCAGCGGACGTACAGTTTGCGCCGCCGCCGAGCGCCGACGCCGCCGCCCACCACGGCCACGGCGCGGGGAACGGACGCATCGTTGCGCCGATGCCCGGAAAAATCGTGAAGATCGCCGTACGCGACGGCGATGCCGTGAACGCGCACGATCTGCTCGTCGTGCTGGAAGCGATGAAGATGGAGCACCGTATTGAAGCGCCGGGCAGCGGTACCGTCGGCGCGCTTCACGTGCGCGAAGGCGAAATCGTTCCCGCAGATACGGTACTGCTCGAATTGCAATGATTCCGCGAACCGTGGTGATGGTGCCGGGCTACAACGAACCGCCCGAGCATTTCGACTTACTGCGGCGCGGCACACCGGACGTTCCGGGCTTGGACAAGTATGGGATCGAATCCATCACGTTCGGTGAGTTCAACGATACGCTGACCGAGCGCATCGATCGCTTCGCGCAGTTCATCACGCAGTTGCAAACCGAGGGCCGTCCGTTTCCCGTCGCGCTCGTCGGTTATTCGCTTGGCGGTTTGGTGGTGCGCGGCTTCTTGCGGCGCTATCCGCATCGTGCGAGCGAAATCAGCCACACGGTGATGATTGCCACGCCGAATTGGGGCGTGCAGACGTTCGCGCTGCCGCAGATTCACACGATGCTGCGTACGCCGGACAAAGCGTTCGGAGACATGGACATTTATTCCGAGTTCATCAGTTGGCTCAACGACACGCCCGGCCACTGGGAAATCACTCCGCGCGGATGGCACGACTGGGTGCTCGACCGCGAGCCGTGGATCGCCCCGCCAGGCGCGAAGATCCTTTCGATTGTCGGGCTCATTCCCGCGCGCGGCGGCGACAACGACGGTCTGGTATGGGGCGACTCGGCGACGCTGGGCAGCCGCATTCCCGCGCATTTCATCGTCGGGCCGCACTGCAATCACATGAACATCATCGGGCATTTCGACCCGTTCATCATGCTCAGCAAGGGGTTTCTGGCCAACGACCGCGTCTGGCCGCTCACTCTGCGCGCGTTGACGCGCTTTCTAGGAGCGCAGGCGCAACCGCACGTCGAACGTTTGAAAGCCTCATGACTGTGCCCAAGTTCGTCACGGTGTGCGAAATGGGGGCCCGCGACGGCCTTCAGAACGAACACGCCGTCATCGCGACGGCGGATAAGATCCGGTACATCGATCTGTTATCCGAATCGGGTTTGCCGCTGGTCGAAGCCACGTCGTTCGTGAGCCCCAAAGCGATCCCGCAGCTCGCCGATGCGGCCGATGTTTTTGCCAATATTCACAAGCGCCCGGGCGTGCGCTATCCCGTCCTCACGCCGAACGTCAAGGGTTTGGAACGCGCAAAAGCGGCCGGCGCGGACGCCATTGCGGTGTTCACCGCGGCGTCGGAAGCGTTCACCAAGCGCAATATCAACATGACGATCGACGAATCCATCGACACGTTCCGCGACGTAGTGCGCAACGCGAAAGCGAACAACATTTGGGTGCGCGGATACGTATCCACGGCGTTCGGATCGCCGTTTGGCGATGCCGTCACGCCGGAGATGGTGGTCGACGTGAGCCGCAAACTGCTGGACATGGGCTGCGACGAAATCTCCATCGGCGACACAATCGGCGTCGGCGTGCCGAGCCAAGTCGACGAACTGGTTCCCGCGCTGTTAAAAGCGGACATTCCGCTCGAAAAGATCGCGTTTCACTTTCACGACACGCGCGGCACCGCGCTTGCCAACGTGTACGCCGCGCTGCAACACGGTATCGCGATTTTTGATTCGAGCAGCGGCGGTTTGGGCGGCTGCCCGTATGCGCCCGGCGCGACCGGCAATCTGGGCACGGAAGATTTGCTCTACATGCTGCACGGCATGGGTATCGAAACGGGAGTCGATCTCGCGAAAGTGCGCGCGGCATCGCGGTTCATCGCGGGCGTGCTCGGACACGATTTGACGAGCAAAGCGTTCCAAGCGATGGAACGGAGCGTCGCGAAAGCGTGATAGTGCGAGCAGGCGTGCTGTACGACGGCACGATGGACGCGCCGCGGCGCAACGCGGACATCGTCATCGAAGACGGGCGCATTCGCGAAATCCGCGATGCGAGTGGCGAATGCGATCGCCAAGCGGCGTGCGTGACGCCGGGGATGGTGAACGCGCACGTCCATCTGGAGATGAGCGGCCAGCCGGATCCGCTGCTGATCGTCAACCAGTACAACACCGTGCAGCGCACGCTGCATGCAGTCGACAACGCCGCGAGAACCCTGCGCGCCGGCGTTACGACCGTGCGCGACGTCGGCGCGAACGATGCCATCGCCATCGAGATTCGCGATGCAATTGAACAAGGGCGCATTCCCGGCCCGCGCATGCGTGCCGCCGGTAAGGTGCTCTGCATGACGGGCGGTCATGGCTGGCCGATCGGCCGCGCCGTCGACAATCCCTGGGAGGCGCGCAAAGGCGCGCGCGAACAACGCTTGGCCGGCGCGGATTGTTTGAAACTGATCGCCACGGGCGGCGTACTCACCAAGGGCGCCGTTCCCGGCGTCGCGCAGCTCACGATTGAAGAAATGAGCGCGGCATGCGATGAAGCGCATCGCCACGATATGCGGGTTGCGGCACATGCCATCGGTACCGAAGGCATCAAGAATGCGCTGCGCAGCGGCGTAGATTCCATCGAGCACGGCCACATGCTCGACGACGAAGCGATCGCCCTGTTCAAAGAACGTGGTGCGTATTTGGTTCCGACGCTGACGGCTCCGACGTGCATTTTAGAACACGCGGAAGGCGGCGGTCAGCCGGACTACGTCGTCCGGAAAGCGCGTGAGATCAACGAGCACATGCTGCGCAACATTCGCCGCGCGTTCGACGCAGGCGTAAAAATCGCGGGCGGTTCCGATGCCGGAACGCCGTTCAACTTCCACGAGAAGTACGCCGACGAGGTCGTGCTCATGCACAAACTGCTGGGCATGAGCCCGCAGCAGGCGCTGCATGCGGCAACCGCCGTCGCGGCCGAACTGATCGGTTTACACCGCGGCATACTGGAGCCCGGCGCGCACGCGGACCTGCTGCTGCTCGACACGGACGTCGAGCGCGATTTGCATGCGCTTACGCGTCCGGTCGCGGTGATAAAAGGCGGAGTTTACACCGGAACGGCGTGATGCTCGATGATGCAAGGGCCTTCATAGACGCCGACGCGTTCCACTTGCATCTCCTCGTAATTGCGCCGCACGAACTCGGCTGCAAGACGAGTCGACTCGAGTTCCCCTTCTTTCGTTTCGAAAACACTGATCGTATCGAGCGCCGCTTCTCCGGTTCTCACGGCGTAGTACGAAATGAATCCGTCCACGTGTTTGAGATGCGGAACGAAATCGGCTTCCAAACGGGCTTTGAGATCGGTGAAGATTCGCGGATCGGCGGAATAGCGGCGAACGGCCACGTGCATGAAGGGCCTCCTTAACTATTGGAGGCCCTCAGTATACTGCCGGTGCGCGTCGCCGCGTAAGAGCCCGTTTGGACCACATGCCGAATGCGCGCGAGCGCTTCTTCATCGAACAGTTGCGCACCTAAATCGTCTGCCAGCAGACAAAGCAAGCGGCGAGCCGCGTCGGGCTGCGCGCGACGCGTGCGGTGTGCCGTACGCAAAAGTGTGACGAACGTCCCAACGTACAACTCGATCCAATCGGCGCACGCGCCGCTTTGCAGCGCGCGCTCGTACCGTTTGCGCAGCGCACGCGCGTCCCCGAGCGGGACGCCGCAGTCAACGACGTCCCGCTCGAGCGATTCCGCATTGCTCATTTGCGGCGGTGCAAGCAGAATGAGTTGCCTTCCGTGTCAGTCAGCCACGCCATACGGCACGTTGGCAATTCCATGTCTTCGCCCAGCGTCGCGCCGGCCGCAACGGCGCTCTTGATCGCCGCGTCGACGTCGGGCACCGTGAACTCGATGCTGCCGTTCATATGCCATGGCGAGTCGCCCAGCAAGGCGATACCGAATGTGGTACCGTCGGCGAATTCGTACTCGACGAACGATCCGCCGCCTTCGCCGACCATTTCCGTCGCCGGCTTGAACCCGAGTCCGGTCTCGTAGAATTTGCGCGCGCGGTCAAAGTCCTTGGCCAGGTAATACACGGCGTCCATGCCGGTCACAAGTGTCGTCGTTTGTGCAGTTGCCATTATCCAATGCTCCCATCTTTACGGTGATGCAAACAAAACGTGTTGCCCTCGGTGTCTTCACACCAGGTCATCGAACACACCGGCGTGTCCATCGGGCCGGCCATGACTTTGCCGCCGCCCTCGGCTACGCGCCGCGTTGCGTCGGGCACGTCGTCGACGGCAATCATGACGCCGCCGCATTCGCGCCATGGCACCTCGCCGTTCTTGCCCAGGCCGAACGTCTGGCCGGACGGCAGCTCGTACTCGACGCCCGTCCACTCGCCGCTCTCGGCGACCAGCGCCGGCTCGAATCCGAGAACCTGCTCGTAAAACGCACGTGCCCGTGGCACGTCCTTGACCATGTAATACACGGCGTCGATGCCGCGCGGGGCCGTCACTTTTCCTGATGTCGTCATGCCCCACAGGATAAGCGTCCATATATGACACACACTGTCAGATATGGTCGCCCACTATCGAGTCGTGCTTTCTTTTGCAAGGGGCCGAAGGCGGGAGACCCCACGGGCTTTGCTCGTGGGGGGCGCGCAGGCCGCAGGCCGGATGCGCCTGTCAGCATGAAGTCGGATCGGCTGGTTTCGCTGCTGCTCCTGCTGCAGGGACGCAGCCCGCGCAGCGCGCGCGAACTCGCGCAGGCCCTGGAGGTGTCGGCGCGCACGATCTACCGCGACGTCGAGGCGCTCTCGCTTTCCGGCGTGCCCGTATACGCCGAGCGCGGCAGCACCGGCGGCATCGCACTGGCCGAAGGCTACCGCAAAGCGATCACGCAGTTCAGCACCGAGGAATTGCATGCGCTCTTTTTGGCGGCGGCGGATCCGCTCGCGGAGCTCGGCGTAACCGGTCACCAGCGCGCGCTGGACAAGCTCGCGGGCGCGCTTCCGGATTTGCAGCGTCGTGCAGCGCAGCAAGCGCGCCAGCGTATTCTGCTCGACCACAATCGCTGGTACCGGCTGGAGCAGCCGGCGGCGTTGCTTGCGGTGTTGCGCCGTGCCGTGTGGGAAGACCGGCAACTCTCGCTGGAGTATCGCGATCGCACCGGCGCACTCTCGCAGCGCGTGGTCGATCCGTACGGCTTGGTTTCGAAGGCGGGCGTCTGGTACGCGATTGCGCGCCAACAAGACGGCGAGTACCGGACATTCCGCGTGGAACGCGTCACGAAAGCCGACGAATTGCCCTCGCGTTTTAGGCGCGACGAATCATTCGATTTGGAAGCGCACTGGCGACAGTCGAACGCCGCTTTGGAACGCCCGATGGAATGGTACGACGCAACGCTGTACGTGGTGAACGATTCGCTGGAATGGGTCATGTCGTATCACGACGCCGAGATCGTCGCGTCCGACGAAACGGGCAAAACGCTGCGCATGCGCTTTCCCGGTTTTCGCATGGCGATTGCGCAGATCGCCGGCTGGGGAAAACACGTGCGCGTGCTCGCCCCGCCCGAACTGCATCAGGCTTTGGCCGAGCACGCACGTGATTTGGCCGCACACTATGGCGACGCCGCGGCTCCTAGTGTTTGAATTTGATCCGGATCGGTTTGCACTTGGTGCTGTTGCATGTAAAGACGAGATGGTCGGGCACGAAGTCTTGCGGTGCCCAGAACACTACGTGCAGACGTGCGCCGGCCGCGCGCTGCAAGATGATGCCATTTGGTTCGATGCTGCGCGTATCGGCGGTTACGCCGTCCGCGTCGGACAACAAGATCGTCGGGTCGTCCATGTACGGCTGCGTGCGGCCGTCGCTGATGACCCCGTCAAAGACGAGCACTTCCTGCCCGTCAGCCGGCGTTTCGACGATCCGGTCTTGCGGACGCGCCGGCCCGAAATACTTTGGTTTGATGCGAACGAAGCCGTTGAAAACGGTTTGCGGATACGTGACTTCAACTCCGGCGGCCTGATTCGCGCCGCCGGGCACGCGCGTGGGTTTCGCGTGAACGCCGAGCGGGAGAACCAGCGCCGCGACTGCGGCGAGCGTGCAAGAGATGACGAGTCGTTTCATGCTTTCTCCTCGAGTAAAGGCGCGAGCGGCAATGTTGGGTAACACCGCTTCGTGAATCCTTCGAATGCACACGGTTTACAAGGCCTGCGTGTCGCCGTGCTCGCGCCGATCACGTGGCCGACGCCGCCTCCGGGCTACGGACCGTGGGAGCAGATCGCATTCAACATTTCCGACGGGATGCGGCGGCGCGGATTGGACGTTACGCTGTTCGCCACGGGAAACTCGCGCTTCGGCGGCCGCGTGGAATCGGTCGTCCCCGTCGGCTGCGCGGAAGATCCAGCGCTCAATCCCGACGTCTTTGCCGCGCTGCATATCGGGCGCCTCATGGAGCACGCGCACGAGTTCGACCTTATTCACAACAACTTCGACTGGAAACCGATGACGTACGCGGTGGGCACAAAAACGCCGCCCATGCTCACCACCGTTCACGGTTTCTCGACGCCGCAAATTTTGGGCGCGTATTATGCGTGCGCGTGGCGCAGCTTCTATGTCTCGATCAGCAATTCGGACCGCGACCCCGGACTCTCGTACCTCGCGACCACGTACAACGGCATCGACGCAAACGAATTCACGTTCAAAGAGCAACCGGGCGATTATTTGGTGTTCCTCGGCCGGTTTCATCAGGAAAAAGGCACGCATTTGGCAATCGAGATCGCCAAGCGCGCCGGCAAACAACTCAAGATCGCCGCAATACCCCAAGACGAGGCGTACTTTGCGAAGTACGTCGAGCCGCACATTGACGGCGAGCAGATTCAATTTCTGGGTGAGGTGAAGCGCCGCGAACGCAACGAACTGCTCAGCAATGCGCTCGCGCTCGTGCATATGACGACGCGCCCGGAACGCTTCGGTTTGACGATGGTCGAGGCGATGGCGTGCGGCACGCCGGTGCTCGGCGCGAATATGGGATCGGTGCCTGAAATCGTGATCGACGGCGTGAGCGGTTTCGTGTGCGACTCGGTCGACGAGGCGGTGGAAAAAGTGCCGCTGCTGGCATCGCTGGATCGCCTTGCCTGCCGTAATCACGTGCAGGCGCAATTCAGCGTCGACCGCATGATCGACCGGTATCTCGGCGCCTACGCGCAGGCCGTCGATCTGAAGTTGCCGCCGCCGCCCACGCCCGAACAGTTGCGCTGGCGCAACCACGATTGGTGGGACCGCCCCATGGCGTACACCGAAATTCCACCGAAACCCGCAACGCTGCAATTCGATCCCGCGGAGGTGTGAGATGCCGATCGTTCCATTCGTTCCGCCGCAGCCGGTAAGCACGAGCGCCAGGCACGGCTTCGATTACGTAACCGTCGATGCGCAACGGCGCCGCGTCTATGCTGCGCATGGCGGAAACGCGTCGCTGCTGATCGTGGACGCGGATACAGGCAGGGTGCTCGGTCAAGTGCACGTCGGCCCGATGGCCGGCGTGGCCGTCGACGAAGCGACGGGCAACGTCTATACCGGCGACGGAGACGACAAAGCGGTTTCGGACGTCGATCCGGTGACGATGAAAGAGGTGCATCGCGTCAGCGTCGACGGGCCCGTGGACGCCATCGCATACGATGCAGTTTATCACCGCATTTACGCCGACGAGGACGATGGCACGCGCGTCTTCATCATTGACACGAACACGTTCAAGCACGTCGCCACGGTCACTGTACCGGGACACAAACCGGAGTTTCTCGACATCGATCCACAAACGCACGACGTGTACCAAAACGTCGCGACCGACGACGAGGTCGTGGTCATCGATCCGAAGACGCTCACGGCCACGCGCGTCATCCGCACTCCCAACGTGCGTAACAATCATCCGCTGCAGTTCAATCCCAACAATCGCACGCTGCTCGTCGCCGGCGAGAACGGCGTGCTGGCCGTGTACGGTTTGGATGGAAAACCCGTTGCGAGCACGAGTATTCCGCAGCGTTTGGACCAATGCAACTTCGATGCAAAACGAGCGTGGCTCGCGTGCGCGGCGAATAGCAGCGTCGTGCTGTACAGCGTTCCGAGCACGGGCGCGCCGAAGATGCTCGCGCAGCTTCCCGTGGGAGCGCGGATGCACACGCTTGCAATTGACGACGCGAGTGGACGCGTCTGGGTCGTGTGGGGTTCATCCGCCGGCGATTTCGTCCAAGGTTTCGTTTATTCGCCGTAGGAGCGGGTAAAAGGTCGTCCTCACTCCGCGGCGGCGTTGGAGGGCGGCATGCAAACGGCAAATCCGGTCATCTACTACGTCATCGGCGCAATCGTCGTTATCGCAATCATCGTCGTTATAGCGGCGCTCGCATCACGCAACGCGCGCTCTCGGCATTTGCAGCAGCGGTTCGGTCCCGAGTACGATCGCACCGTACGCACGAGCGGCGATCGCAGCACCGCGGAGCGCGAGCTCACGGCACGGGAAGACCGCGTCAAGCGCATGCACATCGAAGAATTGCCGGCCGGCGCGAGAGTACGGTACACCGAAGAATGGCGCACCGTCCAAACGCGTTTCGTCGATCAACCGCGTGAAGCACTCAAAGACGCGGATCGCTTGGTCGAGAGCGTGATGCGCGACCGCGGCTATCCCATGAACGACTTCGAGCAGCGCGCCGCCGACATCTCACCGGACCATCCGCAAGTCGTCGACAATTACCGCATCGCCCACGGCATTGCCGCACGCACGGAAACCGGCGAGGTAAGCACGGAAGATTTGCGCCAGGCGATGGTGCACTACCGCACGCTTTTCGACGATCTCCTCGGCACCGACGAAAGGACGAATCGGCCATGAACGAGCAGCGCCCAACCCAGCAGCAGCCGCGCGTGGAACAAGGAGTCGTCGGCGAGCAGACGGACACCGGGTTTCTTCCGGAAGAGCGCATGACGTCGCTGCGGCAGCGCTGGGACGACGTGCAGGCCGGCTTCGTCGACAATCCGCAAAGCGCGGTGCAGCAGGCTCACGCGCTCGTGACGGAACTGGTCGACGATCTCGTTCAAACGTTCACGCAAGAACGAACGACGCTCGAAGGCCAGTGGAAAAGCGGCGGAACGGCGGATACGGAAACGCTGCGCGTGGCGTTGCAGCGTTACCGTTCGTTCTTCAACCGGCTACTCGGCGCCTGACCACACGCCGGTTATCGGCGGCACGGTTGCGGAATGGCCCGCGTGCGGCAGACCGTACATATCCTCGACGGTGCGCAGCACGCGGTAGTGCGTGATCGGCGCGTCGTAGCGGCCCGGTTTGACCATCGGACCGACGAAAATGGTCGGAATGTGGTTGTCGATGGCGTCGTCGCTCTCGTCCCACGTCACGATGACGAGTGTATTGTGCTTCATCGCCCAATCGATAATCGGTGAAACGTGCGTGCGCAGCCACGTATCGCCGCGGGCAATGCTGGCGGAGTGCATGTCGTCCACCATGTTCGGAACGATGAACGAGACGGTCGGCAAACGTGAGTAATCCGCCGGCAGCGCCGTAAGCGGCAGATTTTCCGACGGCAGCACGTTGTCGAAATCGGCCCACGGCACGTGCTTGCGGCCGTATTGCCCGGCCCAGCACGCGCGCGAACCCGCTTGCGGTAAGTCTTCGGAATAGCCCGCGAACGTCAGATGCGCGGAACGCAGCTCCGTCGCCAGGTTCGGTGCGTTCGTTGCTATGCCGCCGGGCGGGCAATGGTCGCCGTCGGTATTCGTCACGCCGGCGAACAATGCCAGATAGTTTGGCTGGCTGGGATGCGCCACGCCGTACGATCGCGTGAACGAGGCACCCCGTGCGATCAGGTCGTTGAGATACGGAGCCGAGCGCGTGCCGGCGATATCGTCGTATTCTTTGTTTTCTTCGACGATGACGATCACGTGCGAGGGGCTCGGCGGTAATTTCGGCGCGACGACGGCGGCGACTTCTGCCGGCACGTCGCTCAGACGCGTATGATTTGAGTTGAAGTACCCGTTGCCGAACAGTGCGGCGGCGGCGGCTACGGCAAGCACGACGGCGGCCAGCACTATGCGCCGGTCCACGACAGCTGCGCGCGAGCGGCGCGCGCGCGCTCGATCGCCGTATCGGTAATCGGCCCGTTCACGAGCATGGTGAAATGTCCCATCTTGCGGCGATCCACGGCATGCTTTTTCCCATACATATGCAGAACGATGTTCGGATCGCTCAGCAATTGCTCCACGCCTGCGAGGTGGTTGCCCTTGCCCTCGCCCAGAATGTTCACCATGACTGCGCTGCGCAGCAACTCGGGTTCGGAGAGCGGCAAGCCGCAAATTGCGCGCATGTGCTGCTCGTACTGCGAACAGCGCGTCGCGTCGATCGTGTAATGGCCGCTGTTGTGCGGACGCGGCGCGATTTCGTTGACGAGCACGTCGCCGCCATGCGCAACGAAAAACTCGACGCAGAAGGTGCCCACGATCTGCAATTTCGTCGCAATGGTTTGCGCGTACGAGCGCGCGCGCTGCGCGACGGCCGCATCCACGCGCGCCGGTACGATGGACATGTAGAGAATGCCGCGGTCGTGCACGTTCTCGGACGGCGGATACGTGACGATCTCGCCCGCGGCGTTGCGCGTACAAACCACGCTGATCTCGCACGTAAACGGCACGAACTGTTCGTAGATGAGTTGCGCGCTTTTGGCTTGCCCGAGCGCTTCGTGGGCTTGCTGCGCATTTTCAATGCGCCATTGCCCTTTGCCGTCGTAACCGCCGCGTACGGTTTTCAGCACGGCGGGAAAGCCGATGCTCTCCCAGGCGTGCGCGAGATCGGCGGCATCGTTCACGGCGGCGAACGGCGCCACCGGTATGCCGCAGTCGCGCACGAACGATTTTTCAAGCAACCGGTCTTGCGTGATGCGCAGCACGTCGCTGCTGGGCGTGACCGCAAAGCCGTCTTGCTCCAAGCGTTGCACCGACTCGATGGCGATGTTCTCGAATTCGTACGTCACAATGTCCGTGCGGCGCCCGAGATCGTCGATTGCCGCCATGTCGTCGTACGCCGCCACGATTTGTTCGTCGGCGACTTGTCCGCACGGCGAGTGTGGCTGCGGATCGAGCGTGATGACGTCGTAGCCCATGCGTTTGGCGTCGAGCGTGAACATGCGGCCGAGTTGCCCGCCGCCGATGACGCCGATTGTCTGAATCACAATTTGATGGAGACGACGTCGTCGTGCATGCGCTGCACGTACTGTGCCAAACGGTGCGAGAGATCCGCGTCGCCGAGCGCGAGAATGCGCGCTGCTAGCAGCGCGGCGTTGACGGCATTGCCTATTGCGACCGTCGCAACGGGAACGCCCTTGGGCATCTGCGCGATGGAGAGCAGCGAATCCAGTCCGTTGAGCGCTTTGGACTGCACCGGCACGCCAATCACGGGCAGCAGCGTGCGCGAGGCGGTCATGCCGGGCAAATGCGCCGCGCCGCCGGCACCCGCGATAATCACCTTGATGCCGCGTGCGGCCGCTTCTTCGGCATATTCGAACATTTCCACGGGCGTGCGGTGCGCCGAAACGACGCGCATCTCGAACGGAATGTCGAGTTCTTTGAGCATGTCGCGCGCACCGGCCATGGTCTCCATGTCGGAAACGCTGCCCATGATGATGCCAACCAAGGGCGTGTCGGATTCTGCCATCGGGGTAGAGTATTCTACGACCATGAGTGCTTTTCTGCTCGGCATCAACTATTGGCCCCGGCGCAGCGCCATGTACATGTGGGAGCGCTTTGACATCGGCGAGATCCGCGAGGATTTCGAGCGCATTGAATCCCTTGGGCTCCGCGTCGTCCGCTTTTTCATCATGTGGGAGGACTTTCAGCCGCAGCCCGATCGCATGGACCCGCAGATGCTTGCGCGCTTTGATGCCGTGATGAATGCCGTCGCCGACGCCGGCCTGCACGCCATGCCGACGTTTTTTACCGGCCACATGAGCGGCGTGAATTATCTGCCGCAGTGGGCGCTGGACGAATCCGTACCGCACGGGCGTTTCCGCACCTTCACGCGCGGCATGCGCGAATTGCCGTGGGGCGCCGGAGATTTTTATTCGGGCGCATTGCTCGATGCGGCACGTTTGCAGGTGCGCAGCATCGGCGAACGGTGCCGCGGCCACCAAGCACTCTATTTGTGGGATCTGGGCAACGAATTCAGCAACGTGCGCTTCGCCAACTCGCCGCAGGAATCGGCGAACTGGTCGAAGCGCCTCACTGACGATTTGTTCGAAGTTTCCGGTTTTCAGACGAGTGCCGGCAATCACAGCGAAGACCTCACGCAGGACCGCGGCATTCGCCCATCGTCGTTTTGCGAGCCGTTTCCGTGCGCGGTCATGCACGGCTACTCCGTCTACAGCCATTTTGCGCGCAACCGCACCGACCCGGAAGTGGTGCCGTTTTTATGTCAACTCATGCAGTCGATGTCGGGCAAACCGGTGCTCTTCAACGAATTCGGAAATCCGACATGTCCGACCGGCACCATCTCGCCGTACGATCGCGTTCCGCTTCCCGGCGAACCGCAGCCGGAGGCGAAAACGCTGCCGCCGAACGCCGCACCCTTCGCGTGTCTGACGGAGGATGAGATGGCAACGTACTGCACGCAGGTGCTCGACCGGCTGCAGCGCCGCGGAGCGGTCGGGGCGTTTTGGTGGAACTGGGCCGACTACGCAAAGGAACTGGCGGAAACGCCGCCGTTCGATCGCGCCAAACATGAACTGACGTTCGGCATCATCCGTTCAGACGGGAGCGACAAGGCCGTCGCCGGCGCGCTGCGGCGTTTCGCCGATGAAGACCGTCCCGTCGTCGCACCACCCGCGCCAATCGTTGACGAACGCGAATGGTATGCCAACGTGAACGAAGCGTATCAAAAAGCGAAATACGAAGAATACCTGGCTGCAACCGGAAACGCGCATGTCTAAACCGAAAGTGCTCGTCGTTACCGGTGCCGGCTCTGGCATCGGGTACGCAACCGCGGTCGAAGCTGTTCGCGAAGATTTCGCCGTCGTGGCGGTATCCCGCAGTAAGGAGCAACTCGACGAACTCGCTGCCGAGATCGCGCAAAAGGGCGGCACCTGCGTCACGCTCGCGCTCGACGTTACGGCCAAGGACGCACCGCAACGCATCGTGCAAACGGCGCGCGAGCATTTCGGGCGCATCGACGTGCTCATCAACAATGCCGGCGCGGCCACCGGCGGTAAACTACTGGAACAAAATGACGAGCAGATCGACGAACAGTGGCATTTGCACGTCGCCGCTCCATTGCGTATTACGCGCGCCGCGTTGACGCTGCTGCAAGAAACGCGCGGCCAAGTGATGTTCGTCGGTTCCGGCCTTGCGCGCGTGCCGTCGCCGAACTACGGCGCGTACTGCGCGGCAAAGGCAGCGGTACGCGCATTGGCGACGCAGCTGCGCCGCGAACTGCATGGCACCGGCATTGCCGTCACCTATATCGATCCCGGCAGCGTGCGCACGAACTTTGCCAAACATGCCGGTATCGAAACGCAGGGTCCCGATTGGATTCCGGTCGACGCGGACCACGTTGCTCGCCGGATCGTTCGCGGAACGCACACGCGGCCGTCGATTCTCAATGCGGTGCCGCTCCACACGCTGGGCGCAATGCTGGGTGAATGGTTTCCGCATCTCACCGATCGCGCGATGGCGCAGCACGCGCCGTCGCGCACGCCGCCGCCACCCCCAGCGGTTGCGCAACCCGCGCCCACGCCACA
Source organism: Vulcanimicrobiaceae bacterium (assembly GCA_035694945.1). Classification (GTDB taxonomy): domain Bacteria; phylum Vulcanimicrobiota; class Vulcanimicrobiia; order Vulcanimicrobiales; family Vulcanimicrobiaceae; genus DATGJX01. The sequence goes on along the minus strand of DASSEZ010000093.1, from coordinate 609 downwards.
GCCTGAGCCCGGGCCGCCGCCAACACCACCGCAATCCGATTTCGAGCGCGCGCTGGAACCGGTGTCGCGCCGTATGGAGCGCGTAAAACTGCCCGCGGCATTCATTGCGGAGTTGCTGCGACCGGGTGACGACGTGCAGCTGGCCGATGCGGCGATGCGTTGGGCCGGCATGCCGAATAAAAATGAACGCGCCGCAATGGCCGAGGTGCTTGAAGCGCTCGCCGCCGGCGGATTCCTGGAAAAGACCGGCGAGGAGCGCTGGCGCGTCGTTCGATCAGCGCGCTAACGCGACGCGCAACCGCTTGCTGCCGATGGCGACGAAAAAGAGAATCGTCGCGAGCAGCACGATGGTCGCCCCGCTCGAACTGCGCAAGAAATACGACAGGTAGAGGCCGCCGACGCCGCTGAGCGCGCCGATGAACGCGGCAATGCCCATCATGCGCGAAAAGCGCGTCGTGAGTTGATACGCTGCCGCTGCCGGCGTCACGAGCAGCGCGGCAACGAGGACGATGCCCACCGCTTGCAGCGAGATGATGATCGTCAGTGCGAGCAGTACGAGCAGCACGTACTCGATGAATTGCGCCTTCATGCCGCTGGCCTGCGCGACCA
>DASSEZ010000092.1:0-17444 GCA_035694945.1 Vulcanimicrobiaceae bacterium | reverse complement strand
GAGCGCGGCGCCGAGAATTGGGGCAACCGGCGGCAATTCGAATGGCTGACCACAACCGGCGAGGAGATGCCGAATATCGAGGACGCGCTGCGCTGGACGCTCGCTCCAGTGCGAGATGCGCAGACCGGCGCACGCATCATTGCGGCGCTCTGGCGCAGATTCGAATACACCGGCGATCAGGAACATGGCGTGCATTGGCTCTCCGCGGCGCTTTCACACGCGCCGACGAACGCGCTCCGCGAAGAACTACACCTGGGCCTGGCGCACCTATACCGGACGCTTCTGCGGCACGAAGAATCAGCGCGGCACTTTCAAAGCTGTGCCGAGCTTTGCCGCGAAAGCGGTAACGACTGGACGCTTTCCAGCGCACTTTCGGGATACTCGATGTGCTATCAGCATCCACCGCGCGAAATGTTCGCGATGCAACAGGAGATTCTGGAGTTAGCAACACGCTGCGGTAACGAGCGGCAGCGCGCGCTTTCGTTGTTCAGCATGGCGCATCTGAGCAGCGCCATGGGCGAGGCCGCGACCTGGGCGCTCTATCACAAGCAAGCGATGGCGCTGATCGAACGCATCGGCGATGAGTACTTGCTTTCGAGCGCGCTCTACAGTGTGGCGCTCGAACGATTCACGGCGCGGGATTTTTGCGGCGCGAAGCAGCAGCTCGAACGCGTCTTGCAGATCCGGCGCAAGTACAAACACCTGCGCAGCATCGCCGAGATCCTTCACGATCTCGGTGATGTAGCGCTTGGGATGAATGACTTGCCCGCGGCACGCGATTATTTTTCGGCTGGTTTGCAGCGATCGCACGAAATCGGCCTGGAGATCGGCGTAACGCAGTGCCTGGAAGGCTTGGCAACGGTGTGTTTTCGCCAGGGCGATGCCGAAAAAAGCGCCGTCCTATTCGGCGGCGCGCAGCGGCTTACGCGTCCGGACATCGGCATGTTTCAGAATCACGTGGAAGCGGTGTCGAACGACACCAAGGAGCGCGTGGCACGGCACCTCGGCGATGAGCGCATGGAGCGGTCGCTGCGCAGCGGCATGCTGCTCACGGTCGCGGAATTGGTTGAAATAGCGCTAACGGCCTAAAGCGGTGTCCGAAATTCGGACGCTTTTCGGACACCTGCACCGTCAAAATCGGGCGCATGGAGCAGCAGCCCAAAGCGCGTTCATCCGCGTGCCGCTGAAACACCACCGAGGAGATTCATCATGAGAACCACGCAGCTGCTCTGCCGGGCAGCGCTTTCCATCGTCGCACTGGCGATCTTGACCGGCTGCGAGAACGCCAGCGTTAACGCACCTGCCGTACCGCCCGCGCCGGCGACGCCCACGCCCGTGCCGACGCCGTCGATGCTGTACGTCGCCAGCAGCAACACGGGCAGCGGCCTCAATGGTGCAATTTTGGGTTTTTCGCTAAAAACGTCCGGTAACGTTGCTCCTGCGGTGAACATCAGCGGCTCCAACACGCAACTACAGCATCCGACCGGTCTAGCAATTGACGCAAAAGGGCAGTTTTACGTATCGAATCTCATGGGGACCGCGATTTACGTCTATGCGGCTGGAGCCAATGGCAACGTCGCGCCGATTGCAAGCATAAGCGGCAGCAATACGACACTCAAAAGTATTCAGGATATTGCGCTGGACTCGAACGGCAATCTCTGGGTTTCAGACTACGTAGTCCCCGCCATCGACGAGTTTGCCGCCGGACAAAGCGGCAATATCGCTCCAATTCGGACGATATCAGGAGCAGCGACGCAGTTTGCGTTTCCCTACAGCGTCTCCGTAGACGCCAGTGGCCAAATCTACGTGGGAGATCTCAAGGGCGTGTGGGTCTTCCCCGCGGGCGCCAACGGGAACGTCGCTCCGTCCCGTTCGATCACGAGCGCTAACCTCACCGATTTTGCCGTCGCCAAGTCATGCGCTTCCGGAACGCTTGCCGTAGCCGAAGCACCCGACGGCACCGCACTCCAGTTTCCCGCGGATGCAAACGGCTCTACGGCGCCTTCAGCGGTTGTCACCGGGTCATCGACCGGTCTCACGAACGCGCAGGGCATTGCGTGCGATCGGCTCGGAAATATCTTCGTCGCCGACAGTCCCAGTTGGAGCGAAGGCAGCCTGTACGAATTCGCCGCGGGCGCGACCGGCAACGTCGCACCGGTCTGGAGCGTATCGGGATCCAATACGCTGCTCGAGGATCCTTTCGCGGTCGTATTGCGCTAGGAAACCGCGCGTTTCGCCCGCCGCCTTCCGTGGCAAACTCGCTGTATGGCGCGGTCGGCGGCGGAGTTTCTGCCTCAGACGCAGTCGATGAAAGCGCTGCGCGAAGCGGCGGCGCATTGCCGCGGTTGCGACCTCTATAAATACGTAACGCAAACGGTGTTCGGCGAAGGCGGCGTGCGTTCGCGGGTGATGCTCGTCGGCGAGCAGCCCGGCGACATGGAAGACCGCACGGGGCATCCGTTCGTCGGCCCGGCGGGTACGCTGCTGCGCAAAGCGATGGTGCAAGCCGGCATCGAGCCCAGCAGCGCATACATCACCAACGCCGTCAAACATTTCAAGTTCATCGAACGCGGCAAAAAACGCATTCACCAAAAACCGAAGACGATCGAGATTCGCGCGTGCGAACCGTGGCTGGAAGCGGAACTGCGGCGAGTGCATCCGCAAGTCGTCGTCGCGCTCGGAGCGACCGCCGCGCAAGCGCTGCTCGGCAACACCTTCCGCCTGACCAAACACCGCGGCGAGGTGCTTTCGTCTCCGCTGGCCTCGCGCGTCGTCGCGACGGTTCATCCATCCGCGATTCTGCGCACGCCCGACAGCGAGAACCGCCGGCGCGAACTCGCCAAGTTCGTGGAAGACCTGCAGCACGTCGCATCACTGCTGCAGGCGAGCGCCTAGTAAATTTATCATTGCCTTGACTTAGGCTATCGACTTTGGTAGCCTGTCCTTCACATCGGCTCTCATCCAACAGTACAAAGGACTCCAGCCAATTTGAGCGGTCCAAACGAGAGCCGGAGCAAGCCAACCGTTCATCCGACGAGAGGAGTTCGCTGTGAAGGTCGCCTCCGGAGCCACCAATCTCCAGGTTCGCTGGAATACCGAACCGCGCTGGACGGGCATAGAGCGCCGTTATAGCGCCGGCGATGTCGAGCGGCTGCGCGGCACCGTTCGCGTTGAGTACACGCTGGCGCGCCTTGGTGCGGAACGCTTGTGGGCGCTGCTGCAAGCCGGCGAACCGCTTGCGGCACTCGGTTGCCTGACCGGGAATCAGGCGGTTCAGGCTGTCAAAGCGGGCCTGAAAGCCATCTACCTGAGCGGCTGGCAAGTCGCCGCGGACGCCAACGCCGCCGGCCAGATGTATCCCGACCAAAGCCTGTATCCGGTCAACAGCGTGCCGGCGGTGGTCGAACGCATCAACAACGCGCTGCAGCGCGCCGACCAAATCGAGTGCAGCGAAGGCAAGAGCGGCGTGGAGTGGTTCGCGCCGATCGTCGCGGACGCTGAAGCGGGATTCGGCGGTGCACTCAACGTCTTCGAACTGATGAAGGCGATGATCCGTGCCGGCGCGGCGGGCGTGCATTTCGAAGATCAACTCGCGTCCGAGAAAAAATGCGGTCACATGGGCGGCAAAGTGCTCATTCCGACGCAGCAAGCAGTGCGCCATCTCGTTGCCGCACGTTTTGCGGCCGACGTCCTCGACGTTCCCACGGTTATCGTCGCGCGCACCGATGCGAATGCGGCGCAATTGCTCACCAGCGACGTCGACGCGCGCGACCAGGCGTTTTGCACGGGCGAACGCACCGCCGAAGGGTTCTATCGCATTCGCGGCGGCATCGACGCGGCGATTGCGCGCGGCCTGACATACGCGCCGTACGCCGATGTCATTTGGTGTGAAACGTCTGAGCCCAACATCGAAGAGGCGCGTACGTTCGCGCAAGCGATACACGCTCAATTCCCCGGCAAATTGCTGGCGTACAATTGTTCGCCGTCGTTCAACTGGAAAAAGAAACTCGACGAGCCGAGCATCGCGCAATTCCGCGATACGCTGAACGAAATGGGATACAAGTTCCAGTTCATCACGCTCGCCGGGTTCCACGCGCTCAACCACAGCATGTTCGAACTCGCGCGCGACTTCAACGAACGCGGCATGAGCGCGTACGCTGATTTTCAGGAGCGCGAGTTCGCGAGCGAGGCGTATGGCTACACCGCGACGCGCCATCAGCGCGAAGTCGGAACCGGATACTTCGACGAAATCGCGCGCGTCGTTTCCGAGGGTACGGCTTCGACCACCGCGCTCACGGGCTCGACCGAAGAAGAGCAGTTCTACGCCGCTGCCGAGCAAAAAAGCGGCGCGGCGGTAGCGTAGGCGCCGATGCAGACGCTTGAAATCGCGCAGCGCGATCTGCCGGCTGGATTCGCCGCATTCTACCGCACCCTCCACGAGCGGTTCGCACCGCGTGCGCGCGACCTCGTCGCGCGGCGCAAAGAGGTGCTGGCTCGCGCTCATGCCGGTACGCTGCCGGCCTATTTGCACGCAGCCAAAGTACGTCCGACGGACTGGCGGATTGCCCTGCCGGCGTGGTGCGCCGATCAACGCAATCAAATGACCGGGCCGGCCGACGATGCGGAACTGGTCGTGAAAATGCTGAACTCGGGCGCGCCGGGCGTGATGCTCGATCTCGAAGACTCGATGGTCAACGAATGGACGCACACGCTGCTCGGGCACGACAACATCGCCAAATCGCTCTACGGCGAGCTCACGTATTGGGACGCCAAGCGCATGCAAACCGTGAGCATCGCGCCGAGCACGACGGTTGTGTGGAGTCGCGTACGCGGACTGCATCTCTCGCAACGCGGAATCTTGCCGGAGCCGACGCCGGCCTCACTGTTCGACGTTGCACTGCTTGCGTACCGCATCGATCTCGAACGGCTGACGAACCGCACGCTGTGCATCTACATCCCGAAATCCGAATCGGCGGAGGAAGCGCTCTGGTGGCGCGACGTGTTCGACGCGACTATCGAGGCGAAATCCTGGCCCGCCGGCGCGATCAAATGCATGGCGCTCGTGGAGGCGCATCCACTTGCTTACCAGCTCGAAGAGTTCGCCTATAATTTGCGTGCGTATCTGGTCGGCTTGAATCTGGGCCGCTGGGATTACATGGCAAGCCTGATTCATTACACGCTCGCCGATCCGCAGTGGGTACTTCCCGATCGCAATACGATACCGATCGATGTGCCGTTCTTCCAGCGCCTGCGCACGATGATTCCCGACGTGTGCCACAAACACGGAATGCTTGCCATCGGCGGAATGACGGCGCTCTATCCGAGCCGGGAAGACGCGCAGCTCAATGCGCGGGCGCTCGAGGTTCTCGCGCGTGACAAGAAAAATGAAGCGGACTGCTTGATGGACGGCGCGTGGACGGGCCATCCGGATCAAAACGCCGTTGCCGTTGCGCAGTTTCCGTATCCCAATCAAATCGACAAGCGCCCTCGCGACGCGGATCCGACACCCGACTTGCGTCCCGCGCCACTCGGCGTCGGCAGCGCCACGCTCGACGGCACGCGCGCAGCAGTACGAACCGTGATCCGGTATCGGCACGGCGTGCTGGGCGGGCGCGGCGCGAGCCTGCTCGACGGCTACATGGAAGATCTCGCCACCGACCGCATTTACCGCTTGATGATCGCGCAGCGCATGCGCTATCCCGGAGCGTACACGCCGCCCTCGCTTGCGGCCGCGTTCGACGAGGAATTGGAGCGAATTCTGCGCGAGTTGCCGGGGGATAGTGCGCCACAAGAGCGCGAGCGGTACAAGCAAGCACGGGAAATCTCCGAGCAGATGATTCTCGCAGGCGCGTTCGACCCGGAATAAGCCCGTTCGTCCCGCAAGCATTGACGGCCGTCCGCGCCGTGCGCTATGAGAGACGCATGACTCTCTTGCGGCGCTGCGGATGGCCGCTCGCGCTGTTTACCGCAATGGGCCTGCTGTTCTTCGGCTATCACTACCTGGACGATCTCGCGCGCATGCAGCATGGGACGTTCGTGCGGCGCTTCATCGAGGAGATGACCGGCGTTTACAGCGCCTTGGTGCTGCTGCCGTTCGTCCTGTGGTTCGCCCGCCGCTTTTCGTGGCCCGCACAAATTGCGGGCGCGCTCGCGTTTACCGCGGCCCACACGACGCTCATGGCGCTCTCGCGCGCGATCATCTTTCCGCTCGCGGGGCAAGGGCCGTACGACTACGGCATCATGCTCTACCGGTATCCCATGGAAGCCTCGCAAGACGTCATCTTCTACGGCATCATGCTGGGCTTCATCTACTACTACGACCGTACGCGCGCGGCGCGCCAGGCCGAACTCGATGCGGCGCGGCTGCAAAGCGAACTCGCGCAAGCCAAACTGGAAAACCTGCGCTTGCAACTGCAGCCGCATTTTTTGTTCAACACGCTCAATGCGGTGTCGGCGGTCATGTACGAGGACGTCCGCAAGGCGGATGCGATGCTTGCCCGGCTGAGTGATTTTCTGCGCGTCATTCTCACCACGAGCGATGCAAAAGAGATTACGCTCGACGAAGAACTCCAAATCGAGCGCATGTACGTCGACGTGATGAAGGCGCGCCTGGAAAACAGTCTGCAGATGCGCATCGAGGCCGACGCGGACGCGCGGCTCGCACGCGTGCCGCCGCTGCTGCTGCAGCCGATCGTCGAGAACGCCATACGCCACGGACTCGGCACGGCGCACGGCGAACTGGAGATTGCCGTGCACGCAACGCTTCGCGAAGGAACTCTGGCAATCGACGTTCGCGATAACGGCAACGGGCTGGCCGAGCCTTCGCCCCGCTTCGGACACGGCCTGACGAACGTGCAATCGCGCCTAATCCACCTGCACGGTGCCGCCGCGGAGCTTTGCATCGCGCAACTCGAACCCAAAGGCACGGAAGTGTGTCTGCGGCTGCCGTTCCACGTTTGATGCGCGTCGTCATAGCCGACGACGAGCCCGCGGCGCGCCGCAAAGTGCTGCGTTTTCTCAAAGAACACGCGGATGTGGAGATCGCCGGCGAGGCCTCGGGCGGCGCGCAAGCGGTGGAGATGATCCTGAGCGAACGCCCCGACGTCGTTTTCCTGGATATACAAATGCCCGAGGTGGACGGCTTTGCCGTCGTCGAGGCCATTGCGGGCGCGCAGCGCGTACCGGCGATCATTTTTGCGACCGCGCACGACGAGCATGCGGTGCGCGCGTTCGAGGTGAGCGCGGTGGATTATCTGCTCAAACCGTTCGACCGCGAGCGTTTCGACCGCTCGCTGGAACGCGCGAGAAAGTCCGTCGGCGACGCCGGTGACATGGCGCAGTCGCAGCTTTTGAGTTTGCTGGAAGCGGTTCGCCCCGAAAGCCGCTATGCAAAGCGTCTGCTCCTGCCGAGCGACGGACGCGCGCTATTCGTCAACACCACCGACATCGTAAGAGTCGAAGCCGAGCGCAACACCGTCCACGTGCACACGCGTCACGGCACGTTCGCGCTGCGATCGACGCTCGACGCGCTCGAGCGCAGACTCGATCCGCAGCAGTTTGTACGCATTCACCGCTCGCACGTCGTGAACATCGACGCGGTGCGCGAGATCCATCCGTGGTTCCACGGCGATTTCAAAGTACGCCTGCACGACGGCAGCGAACTGACGTGGAGCCGCCGGTACGCGGCAAAGCGCCCGGATCTGCTGCCGTAGTCCCGCTCGTCCCAAAGCAGTGGCCGCACTGCGATTCGGCACATTATAACGGGAGCATGGAACGTCAGCGTTTGATCGTGCCCGCCGCATGTGCCGCGGCTACATTCGTTTTCCACTTGCTCGGCAACCCGCACTACGGCTTTTTCCGCGACGAACTCTACTTCATCATCTGCGGGCGTCATCCGCAATGGGGGTACGTGGATCAGCCGCCCGTCATTCCGCTGCTGGCGGCGGCATCGCAAGTTTTCGGTATTTCACTCGTGGCGCTGCGTGCAATCTCCGCGGTTTTCGCCGGTGCATCGGTGTTCGTGACGTGCAGGCTGGTTCAGGAGTTCGGCGGCGGCACCTTCGCGCAAGTGTTCGCGGCGCTCTGCACCGCGTTCGCCGCCGTTTTGGCGGCGTTCGGAACGCTCGTCGGAACCGACACAGTGGGCTTGTGGGCGTGGCCGCTCATCGCGCTGTACGCGGTGCGCATCGCACGCGGCGCCGATCCGCGATGGTGGCTGGCAGCCGGCGCGATCGCGGGCATCGCGCTGGAAAGCAAGTACAGTGCCGCGTTCTTTTTAGTAAGCGCGGCCGTCGGACTGCTGCTCACCCAGGGGCGCCGCGCCCTGCGTACGCCGTGGTTTGCCGCGGGCGCTGCACTCTGCGTGCTGATCGCGCTGCCGAACGCGCTCTGGCAGGCGCACTACGGCTTTCCGATGCTGGAATTGCTGCGCAACGGACAAGACGGCAAGAACGTCGTACTCAGCCCGCTTTCGTTCATTCTGCTGCAGGCGCTCATCACCAATCCCGTCCTCGCAATTGTTTGGATTGCGGGCCTGGTGTGGTCGTTCATCCAGGCGCGCATACGCTGGATCGGTATCGCATACGTCGTGCTCATCGCGATGATGATCGCTCTGCACGCCAAGCATTACTATCCCGCCGACGTCTACCCGGTGCTGTTCGCAGCCGGTGGCGCGGCCTTCGAGCAATGGACCGCGCACGTACGTATCGCACGTCCCGTGCTCATCGCGCTCGTAGCTGCAGCGGGCGCGCTGCTGCTGCCGCTCGCCGTGCCGCTTCTTCCCGTACGGCAGTTCATCGCGTACAATAACGCCCTGTCGTCGGTGCTGCCGCTCAACTCGACGGTGACGGAACACCACAAGCAGTCGGTGCTGCCGCAAAACTATGCGGATATGTACGGATGGCCGCAACTCGCGCAAACCGTCGTCGAGGTGTACGATTCGCTTTCGCCCGCAGAGCGCGCACGCGCCGTGATCGCGGCGTCGAATTACGGCGAAGCCTCGGCCATCGAGTTTTTCGCCGGACGCGCGTTACCGCCGGTGATCAGCGGACACAACCAGTATTTTCTGTGGGGCACGCACGGCGCGAGCGGAGACGTGCTCATCGACGTGAACGGCGACTGCGGCTCAGACCTGCACTTGTTTGCGCACACGCAGCGCGCGGCGACGTTTACCGCGCGCTACGTCATGCCGTACGAGGACGACATGCCGATCATGCTGTGCCGCGGCATCAAGAAGCCGCTGGCGCAGGTCTGGCCGCTCGTCAAAGATTACAACTAAACGCGCCTTACTTCACCTTCATCGCGCTGACTGGAATGAAATGCAACTGACGCAGCAACGTCGTGTCGGTTTTGATGAAGTTGATGAAATCGGCCGCCAGAGCGCTGGGCTGCCCGTTCGTGAAGATGTGCTCGTAGGACCAATAGGGATACTTGCCGCTCTCCACGTTGGCGTCGGTCGGCGCGACTCCGCCGATCGACACGGCTACCTGCTGGCCCGGTTTGATGTAGCCCATCGCCACATATGATATCGCCCCGGGCGTTTGCGCCACCATTGTGGCCACCGTGCCCGACGAGTCTTGCGTCAAACCGCTTTCCGTCGGTTGCTGATCGTTCATGAGATTTTTCACGAACACGGCGCGCGTGCCCGAACTGCGCGGACGGTTGATGATCGTGATCTGCTGGTCCGCGCCGCCGACTTGTTTGAAATTGGTCGTTTTTCCGCTGAAGATGTCGCGTATCTGCTGTGCGGTAAGATTTTTGATGCCGGCTTTCGAGTTGACGACGACGCCGAAACTCACGACGGCGACACGATGATCGACCAAACTCGGCTCGTTGACGGCCGGAATGTCGGAGTTGCCCAAATCCACCGCCTTCTGGGCGGCCTGCGTGATGCCGACGCGAGATCCGCCGCCCGACACGCTGATTTTCACTTCGGGATGTTTGGCCTGATAATCGACGGCGGCTTGTTTGACGAGCGGCAGCAGCGCCGTGGAGCCGGCCGCTGTGATGGAATTTGACGGGGCGGGCGAGGACGACGATGACGAGGACGAACTTCCGCCGCCGCACGCGGTGATTGGCAGCAGTAACGCCGCGGCGATGGCGGCAAGACCGATCTTACGCAACATTCAGTACGTTCAACTCCTGCGGAAAAGCGAGAAAAACACGGACAACTATCAGTATTACCCGCAAAAGGTTATGAGTGCCTTAAGAGCGCCTTATGGCGTCTCGGTAATGAACCGGAGCAGGCGCGGATACACGATATCGGTACGCGCATGCGGGTTGTCCGGCTCGATGATGTCGTGGTTACGCGGCAAATTCGCAAACGCACATTCCTGCACGCATCCCGGCCGGCGGTTCTCCCAATTGAGAGCGACCGCATGCGTCACAGCATTATTCACCGCCGGGTCCAGTGCATTGGTGAGCAGCACGATCGATGGCGCCGACGGCGCCGCGCGCTTGGCCTGCGCGTACACGTTCTCGCCGATGCGCATCGTCTGCGCGAGCGCATGCGTGGAAAACCACGGATACGCGCTGGATGGATGTTGCCGTTCTTGCAGCCGCGGGTCCCACCACAAATAGAAGTCGGGCAGCGCCAGCATCAGACGCGTGAGCGCATAACTGCCGGCGTACGGAAGTTGGAGCATGGCGAACACCGGCGCGATGCAGATTGCACGCGCAATATCGGCCCGGTATTGCGCGAAATACGCGCAGAGCAGTCCGCTCGACGAGATGCCGGCTATGCAGACGCGCTCGCCAAGGCCGCACGCGATATCGACCGCCTGCGACGCGCGCGCCAGCAGCGATTCCGCCGTCAATCGCGACATGCGCTTGGTGAGGCGATCGCGATCGCCTTGCTCGGGCATACGCGGCACGAGTACGTTCGCTCCTCGCGCGTGCACGATCGGCGCAAACTCACGGTACTGCCCGGGGTGATTCGTAAAACCGTGCAGCAGCACGACCGCGAGCGGCGTACGCTCGCCGTGATCCAGCAGCGCTGTACGCGCATGCGGCAAAATGCGATCGTCGTCGAGCGTTTGCAGATCGCGCACGCGTTCCAACGCCTGCGCGTACGAACGCGCGGGGTTTACGGGCGGCGCTTGAAGCATACGTCCAGATGGTCGTCGACGATGCCGACGGCCTGCATGAACGAATAGCAGATCGTCGTGCCGACGAATGTGAAACCGCGCTTGCGCAAGTCCTTGCTGAGCGCATCCGAGAGCGGCGTGCTCGCCGGAATCTCGGCGCTGCTGCGGCGTCGCTTGCGTACCGGCGTCCCGTCGACGAAGCGCCATACGTACGAGTCGAAGCTGCCGAACTCGTCCTGCACGCCGATGAACGCGCGTGCGTTCGCGACAGCGCCGTACACCTTGGCGCGGTTGCGAATAATGCCGGGGTCTTGCAGAATGCGCTCGCAGCGCGCGTCGCTAAATCGTGCAACACGATGCGGATCGAACTGCGCGAACACGGTGCGATAACGCTCGCGCTTTCGCAGCACGGTGTCCCAACTCAGACCCGCTTGCGCACCTTCGAGCGTGAGAAACTCGAACAGCACGGCGTCGTCGTGCGCCGGCACGCCCCATTCGTCGTCGTGATAGGCGATGGCGAGATCGTTTTTCGGCCAATCGCAGCGACGCAGCGTACTCACGCGTCGATCAGTTCCACGAGCAGCGGCGTAACCCGCTGCGCGACTTTCGGATAGCGTTTGGGTTCGATGATGTCGTGCACGAACGGCGGAAGCCCCTGCAAACGCTGTATGGTCACCGCGTGCGGTTTCAGATGGCGCCAGCGCTCGCCCAAACGCACGATCGCGCCCTTGTTGACGGCGGAGTCCCGCGGATTGATCACGAGCACCACTTCGTCCGCCTTCGGCGGATTGGTACGCGCCGCTTCCAAAACTTCGTGCGCGAGCGTAAGGCCATGGCCGATGGCGTGCGTCGCAAAACGTGGATAGCCGTGCTCGGGCAGTTGCCGTTCGCGCAGGATCGGATCCCACCAATAAAAGCGATTCGGCCGGCTGAGCACCAGACGCGCAACCGCCAAACGCAACGGATTCGGAATCCACGAGACGCCTAAAAACGGTGACACCGCGACGGCACGCTGCACGTGGTGAAATTGCGCGAGGTATGCGGTGAGCAATCCGCCCAGTGAAAAACCGGCGACCGCAACACGTTCACCCAACCCGCGTGCAATGGCAAGCGAATCGTTGGCACATGCTTCCAGTTGGCCGGCGTTCATCGTCGCGAGCGCCTCCGACAACCGGTTGCGGTAGCCATGCCGCGGCAAGCGCGGAACGAAGACGTTATGTCCGCGCTCGTGCAGCGCCCGCGCGACCGCCACAAACTGCCGCGGACTTGCGGATAGCCCATGCAGCAGCACCGTCGCGCGCTTCGTACGGCGGCCGTGGTCGAAGACGAGCGTGCGGCCCCATGCACCCACGTGCGATGCCTCGTCCCGGCGGTAAAACCACTGCAGACGCTCCTGCGCGTGCGAATAGGTCGTGTCGTTCATAAAAGAGGTAGGCGAGCGTATCGTCCTTAACTCAAATGTGGAAGTGTTCCTGGAACGCAGGCGTTCGCGCCCCTGCGGTCCTTCGGCCGGTGCGACGCATCGCTGAAGTAAACACACGCGGCGCCCGTGGAACATCATGTTGACTGCCGATGAACTCATAGCGCTCGAGGATCGCTATGGGGCTCACAACTACCATCCGCTCGATCTCGTCGTCGAGCGCGCCGAGGGCGTGTGGCTCTACGACGTCTCCGGCAACCGTTATCTTGATTGCGTGAGCGCGTATTCCGCCGTCAATCAAGGGCATTGCCATCCGCGCATCATGGCCGCGCTCACCGAACAGGCGAAAAAGGTGACGCTCACCTCGCGCGCCATGCGCAATGATCGCATGCCGTTCTTCCTCGAAAAACTCACGCAAGTTTGCGGATACGACATGGCGCTGCCGGTGAACAGCGGTGTCGAAGCGGTGGAAACGGCGATCAAACTCGCGCGCAGATACGGCTACGAAGTCAAAGGCATCGCGCACGACCGCGCCGAGATCATCGTCTTCACCAACAACTTTCACGGGCGCACGACCGCAGCGATCAGCGCGAGTTCCACCGAAGAATACCGGCGCGGTTTCGGCCCGTTCACGCCCGGCTTCGTGCACGTTCCGTACGGGAATTACGAAGCGCTCAGCGCCGCGGTGAACGACAACACCTGCGCGATTCTCATCGAGCCGATTCAAGGCGAAGGCGGCGTCGTCGTGCCGCCGGACGGTTTTCTCAAGCGCGCGTGGGGGCTGTGCCGCGAACACCGCGTGCTGTTCGTCGCGGATGAAATTCAAACGGGGTTCGGACGCACGGGCGATCTCTTCGCCTGCGATCACGAAAGCGTCAAACCCGACGTGCTCGTCGTGGGCAAAGCGCTGGGCGGCGGGTATTATCCGGTTTCCGCGGTGCTGGCGGCGCGCGAACTGATGCTGCTGTTTCGCCCGGGCGAGCACGGCAGCACCTTCGGCGGAAATCCGCTCGGATCGGCGGTTGCAATCGCGTCGCTCGACGTCATCGACGAAGAAAAACTCGCATCGCGCGCGCGCTACGCGGGTGCGAAGATCATGCGCGGTCTGCGTTCGCTCAGTTCGCCCTTCATCAAGGACGTACGCGGGCGCGGATTGCTCATCGGCATCGAGTTGACGATTCCGGCACGCCGGCTTTCCGAGGCGATGCTGGCGCGCGGCGTGGTGGCGAAGGACACGCACGAAAACGTCTTGCGCATCGCGCCGCCGCTCGTCATCGACGACGAGGAAATCGATATGCTGCTGCGTGTGTTCGGAGATGCACTGGCAACTCTCTGATCTGACCGATCGCTTCGCCGGTGACGACCGCACGGGCCTGATTTTCGTCGATGAATACGGGCACCGGCGCGATTACACGTTCGCGGAAGTCGTAAGGCACGCATTACAGTATGCCGCCGTGCTGCGCGCGTTCGGCATTCAAGAACACGATCGGGTGTACGTCTGCTGCTCCACCGCGGCGAAGTGCGTGTTTACGCTGCTGGCGCTGGATCGCGTCGGCAGTCACGCAATCTTAGACGAAGCGCAGGCGGCCGGAGCAACGGCGATTATTGCCAACCGCATGTACCGCCCCGGCATCGACGCGAACCGCGACCGCTTCTCGCCGGATGCGCGCTATCTGCTCATCGGCGAAGAATGCGAGGGTTGGGCGCGCCTCGACACCTTGGCGCAGCGCGCGCCCGCCGCGCCGCCGCCTGCAACGGATGAAGAGCCGGACGCACTGCGTGATGCGCGCGAGGCAGCACGCGCGCACTTGGGAGCGGTGGCCACCGACACGGTCTGGTGCGCGCTGCACATCGAAGACCGCGACTGGTTCGCTCAAGCGGTCGTGCGGCCATGGCTCTGCCGTGCCGCCGCCGTGGTGCACAACGGCGGATTCGACGCGCGCGAGCGTTTGGATCTGATCCGCGAACTCTCCGTTACGATTCTGCTGCAGCGCGCCGACGAATATCACGCGCAGCTCGCGCTGCCCGAGCCGGCGCGCTTCAAAATGCCGCGTTTGCGCAAATGCATCGTGCTCGGCGAAAGCTTCGACGAAGCGCTGCAGGGACAATGGGCACAAGCGTTCCGCGTTCCGCTCGCGCCCGAAACCGCTCCCGCGCGACCGTAACCGTAACGCTGTTTACTGCTTACGCAGCGGCTTTACGACCTCCGACAAGCGATCGGGTGTGCCTTTGACGCGCTCCAGATGCGGATACCGTAAACCGCCGTAATACGGGATGCTAATCGTGCGGAACATCTCGTCCTTCTCCACGAGCAGTTGAACCGGTTTGTGCGATTGCTGCGCGGACTGCACCGCATCGTGGAGCAGATCGGCGCTGTAGTCGCGGCCGTTGACGGCAACGAGTTTGTCGCCGATGCCGAGGCCCGCTTTCCACGCCGGCGAACCGAAGTGCACGTCGCCCACGACGCCTTCGCCGCCACGTCCGGGCGTAAAGCCGAGCGAATACACGAAGTTGTTTTTCTGCACGTCGTGTGATGGCTTGCCGGTGTACACCAGCTTCCAGCCGTCCATTTCGAATCCGGCCGGCGGATGCACGGCGATGTCGTCTATCCAGCGATGGAAGAACCCGGCCCAGTCGTACGGCACAACCTTGTTCAAACCGGCGATGACCTGGGCGCGATCGTATCCGACGGTTACCGGTCCCGTATCGTGCTGACCGAAAAACTCGCGCGCGAACGTATCGAGTGATGCTTTGCCGTTCGTCTTATCGCGAATCGTCGCGTCGGCGAGCAGCCACATCAGTTCCCCTTCGGAGTAGAAATCCACGCCGCGCCGTTCGGAATAATACCCGCGTGGTGCGCCGTACAAGAACGGGCCGGACGTTGCGGTGTCGCCGAGCGGACGCCATTGCCGACCTTTTTCGTTGTCGTAATTCGCATATACCGCGGCGATGTGGTCGGGCCAGTTCTTCGCATCGCGTATGCCGTCGCGATACGACATCACGTCGCCGTAGTATTGCGTCATGCCTTCGTACACCCACAGCAGCGAATCGTCGTACGGAATGTTCGGATTCGTGCGAATCAGCCCGTCGGGCATGCGGTATTTCCCATCCCACGAGTGATTGAATTCATGCGAGAGCAGATCGCCGCCCCGCTCGAGCGCCTTGTCGTTGATGAGATAGTCGCCGCCTTCGCCGTCGTCGCTCGACTCGTGATGCTCCACGCCTTCGCCCGGCATCACGTCGGAAAGCGTCAACAGGAAATGGTAGTTGTGCCAATGGCGCGCGCCGTACATCGCGATCATTTCTTTCACCAGCGCGCGGTAGTGATCGATCGTCGTATCGCTCGCGTCCAGTTCGTCGGGCGTATCGGCGCACACGTTCAGCGTCGCTTCGCCGGGAAACGAACCGGTGTCGTTCCACAAATCCCATTGCCGGAAATTGACGCACGCATCGAGCGGCGAGTCGAGCAAACGGCCGAGCGGCGTCGTACCCCACGTCACCGTATTGCCGCTACGCTTTTCGGCGTACAGCGCCGTCGCGAACTTCCAATCGCTGCCGGGCAAAATCAGCGACGGGTTGAATTGCGTGTCGTCGTTCGTTCCCGTCGACGGATAGAGCACGTTCTGATTCCAGTCGATGACGAAGATGTTCGGCGTCGAAAGACGGTTCGAGGAATAGTTTCCGAACGTCGCACCAAGATACGTAAAGTCCGTCGTGATGCTGCTCGCGCCTTGCGGCACGTCCACTTTGAACGCGAAGAGGTTCACGGGATCGCGATGCCATTGCAGGCGTTTACCGTTCGCGGTGATCACGAGTTCCGCAACGTTTTGAATCGGTCCGGCGGGCGAATGTTCTCCCGGAATCCACTGCGGATAATACAGCGTGAGCGGCCCCGGCGTCACCGGAATGACTTCGTGCGTGCGCACGATGTTTTGCGTCGGTGCTTGCGACGCGTCGACGACGAGTGTAATGGGACCGCCGCTAACCGCGGCGGCTAAAAGAGCAGCAGCGAACATCATAGGAACGTTGCTACGCCTTGCGAATCACGGCATCATGCATGCCAACATCGCGGCATATGTTGCGTTCGCCGATCAGTGTAATCACCCGGCGGCGATCGTCATGCAAGCCGCAGCGCAGTTACCCGGCACGCTCGAAGGACTGAAGATTCGCACGCACCGTGAAGTGCTGCTCGAAGTGCTCGTCGATGCGCGCGGACAAGTGACGTTCGTCAAGATGCTGCAACCCGCGAAGAACCGCGATCTCGACAGCGCTGCCGTGCGCTCGGCCTACGCCAGCCGGTACTCGCCCGCAATGGTGCACTGCAAACCCAAGCCCGGTCAAACGCTGTTTCGCGTCGTCTTCGATCCCGCCGCCGAATAGGCGCACCGCAGGCGGGTACCATTCCCGCATGAGTACCGGCCAGTTCCCCAGCCTGCCCGCTTATCCGATAAAGCAGCGCCTGGAAATCGACGGCGTGAACGTGTTGCTGCTGAGCATTCCGCCGGATCAGGATTATCCGCAAAACATTTTCGGTGTGAGCGCAAAGGGCGACATTTTGTGGCAAATCGAGCCTCGCCCGTCACGCGAGGCGCACAATAAATACACCTCGATACGCGACGAAGTCGGTATCGTGGTCGGCGTGACCGAAGATCACTGCCAACGCACGATCGATCCGAAAAGCGGCAAGGTCTTGTTCGAGGAAGAGGCGCCTCAAACATAAACGGCTGCGCGCGTCACGAAGCGCGCAGCACCGTGTCTTGTGAGGTGTCGAAGGGCAAGCGCCCCGCGCTGTCCGAAACACGGCGTGGTGTGGGCACTTCCCTCACGGAGGAGAATCTTGGTGAAGCAGTTCGTTGCGGTGCTTTGTGCAAGCAGCGCTCTCGTATTGGCCGCGTGCGGCGGCGGAGGATCGAGTCCGCTGCCGAGCGGCGGCGGCGGAA
>DASSEZ010000091.1:0-59880 GCA_035694945.1 Vulcanimicrobiaceae bacterium | reverse complement strand
GCGGCAATGTCGTCTTCGCTGACCTGCTGCTCTTCTTCTGCGGCGGCGGCTTCATCGAACGAAACGTCGCTCGTCGTGCCTTCGATGACGTTCGACGTCTCTTCGTAAATCGCGACGAATGAATCGACACGGCCGATGAAGTCGTTCAGTCCGGCCGGCGTCTCTTTGCCGTGCACGGCGGCGTCGATAAGATCGGTGAGAAAATCTCGTCCGCCAAAAAGAATGTCGACGCAACTTTCGGAGAGCGGCATGCGCTCCTTGCGCAGCAAGTCGCACAGGTTCTCCAGGCGGTGCGCCACGTTTTGAACGTCGGTGAACTGCAGCATGCCGGCGCTGCCCTTAATCGTGTGCAGCGCCCGAAACAGTGAGTTGATCAGTTCGCTGTCGGCACGCCCACTGCTGACAAAATCCTCGAGTTGCAACAGATCCGCATCGATCTGCTGCAGCAACTCCTCCGCTTCGTCCCGAAAATACGAGACGAACTCAGATCGATCGAATAAATCGTCAGACATGATGCAAAGCGAACGAGGGCTGCTGGTGGAGGTCCCGGGTCAACAATCGCTTGGGGCGGACGGTATGCACACGTCTGTCGGGGCGCGTGTGAATTTGCGCTTTAAGCCACGAGGGCGCATGAAAGCGCAAAGAGGCGAAGGAGCCCTTTTCACACGGATGTGAAAAGGCGACTGGCGACACGACAGACGTGTGCATACCGGTCGCCCTAAACACTACTCTACTCCAAAGACCGCAAGCAACGGCCCGAGAGAGCCGGTCTCGGGGATTAAAATAAACTGTCCGGAGACTTCTTTTTCTTTGTCGAGGAACGCGCTCTCGATGAGGAACACGTCCTGGTCGGGCAGGATCGACATCAGCGTGCGGAACGCGGCTTGAATGGTACCGTACGAAAGCGTCGGCACGGAGGGCAGCACGTTCTGGCCGGTGAGGTTGTTGATCGCGGAGAGATACGAGCCGGCGATGATGTTGCCGATTTCTTTGAGCGTCGAGTCGGCAATCGAATCGAAGACCTGAATATCGCCGATCACGCGTTTGAGGAACGTTCCGACGAAATCGATAGCCTGTTCGCGATCGAAGAGCACCACGATTTGCCCGGGCGCTTCACCGCGAATATACATGTGCAGCGCGGCAACCATGCGGTTCTCGTGGCCCACGCGCGATGCCAAGTCGCGGAACTTGATGACGTCGATGCGCGGTTCGCTCAGATTGATCTTCGTGTTGAGCAATTGCGAGAGCGCGGTGGCGGCATGGCCGGCGCCGATGTTGCCGACTTCCTTGAGCGCGTCTTTCTGCAGCTCGTTCAGTTTCAGACTCTGTGCGCTCACGACAGCACCTTGTTGATCGTTTCGAGTATCTTCGGCGGCTGGAAGGGCTTGGTGATGAACGACTTCGCGCCGGCCTGAATCGCCTCGACGACCAAGGCCTGCTGCCCCATCGACGTGCACATGATGATTTTCGCGTTGGGGTCGTGGCTGATGATCTGGCGGACTGCGGTGATGCCGTCCATTTCGGGCATGACCATATCCATCGTGACAAGATCAGGATTCAGCGACTTGTACTTGTCCACGGCTTCGACGCCGTTTTGCGCCTCGCCGACCACGTCGAATCCATTCTTGCTCAGAATACCTTTGATCATCATCCGCATGACGACAGCGTCGTCGACGATGAGGACCCGCTTGCTCATTCCTAGCTCCTACAGGCCGAGATTGTACTTACACCCCATCGGCCGAAAATGGGGTTTTTCTTAGTTGTAAACTATGCCAAGCCGCGGTTTCGCAGCTCAGTCGTGCGCCGGTTGATGAAGTCCAAGATGGCGCGATCTTCGACCGGCGTAACACCGTGGAACCGCAGACCGTGCGAATATTTGGACGAGGTCGGTACCTGCTCGGCGCGCATCACTTCACCCAGGACGGTTAGCGGCGGCGCACTCGAGTTCAGCGTCAACTTGACTTCGATGGTCTGCCCCACCTTGCACATGCGGTCGGTGATGAGCGCGCAACCGCCGCGGCTGATGTCCCGGACGCTGCCTTTCATGAACTCCCCGACACCCTTGCCGCCCGGCGCCATACGCCACTGGCCGGTGAGCAGCGTGTCGAGCCGCACACTGGAGCGCTTCTGCTTGCCGCCGCCACCACCGAGCGTTTCGATGCGCTGCGGCATTTCGAAGAACGTCATCCCGGCGCGCGCCTCCAGGACCGAGGAGGCAAAGCGGAACTTCCCGGCGGCGTTCTGATAAACGAAGACGGCGCGCTCGCCCTTGCGTCCGACCGTATCGCCCACGGCAATACGCGGCCCCAGTTCTTCCACCGAGACCGAACGCGCGGCACGCCCGCTCACCGTCACGTCCACGAACGAATGGAGCGGCGGCAATTTTTCCTCGGGGATGCCTTTTTTCGCGCTTCCCCCGAAAAGCGTCTTAAAGATCACGATCTAGAGGTCTCCATACTCATCTCTTGTTCGTCCGTCGTGGAGATCTGTCCGATGGACTCGACACGCAGGCCCGGTGCGATCTCCGAGTACGAGAGAACGACCAGCTGCGGCGCAGCGCGCTCCGTCAAACGCTTGAGCGCCAAACGGACCGAAGGCGAGCAGAGCACGATCGGGTGTAAGCCCGAATTCTGCGCCGCCGCCATTTGCCTAGTGAGCGAGCTGTAGATCTTCGCGACGGTATTCGGATCGAGAAGCGCGTATGCATCCTCACCGCGACGTACCGCCTCACCCAAAAGCGATTCCAGCCGCGGGTCCACCGTGATGACCGAGAGCAAGCCGTCCTCCGAGTACTCCGCGCAGATATGGCGTGCCATTGCCGCCCGCACGCGCTCGGTGAGGAAGTCGACGTCCTTGCTCACGCGTGCGGCGTCGGCCAGGCTCTCCAGAATCAGCAGCAGGTTGCGGATCGGAATGCGCTCGCGCAGCAGGTTCTGCAGCACGCGCTGAATTTCGCCGACGGTGAGCAGATTGGGAACCAACTCCTCCACCACGACCGGGTAGTGCGTCTTGACGTTGTCGAGCAGCGCCGACGTTTCCTGACGCCCCAGCAGATCGGGCGCGTGGCTCTTGATGATTTCCGTGAGATGCGTTGCGATGACGCTGGTGGGATCGATAACGGTGTAGCCCGCCATCTCCGCCTCCCCGCGCGCCGAATCGGAAATCCACAGCGCCGGCAGATTGAACGCCGGTTCGGTCGTCGCGATGCCGTCGAGCGGCTGCGTGGCGGTTCCCGGATTCATTGCCAGCAGGCGGCTCACCATAACTTCGGCGCTCGCGACTTCCAGCCCGTAGATCTTCACGATGTACATGCTCGGCTTGAGCTGCAGATTGTCGCGCACGCGGATCGGCGGCACGATGATGCCGAGATCGCGCGCGGCATGGCGGCGGATGAGGGTGATGCGTTCGAGCAGATCGCCGCCCTGCGTCGTATCGACCAGCGGAATGAGGCCGAAGCCGATCTCCAGCTCCATCGGATCGTACGAGAGCAACGGCACGACGGACTCGGCGGGTTTGACCGCTTGCGGCTGGGACGCCGTTCCGCCCGCGACCGCCGCGGCTTGCGCCGCCGACGGCAACTGGCCCGGACGCAAATCGCGCGGACGGTTGCGCGTGCGCAGATAGTAGATGAAGAGCAGTACCGAGAGCGGCAGCATGAACCAGCGCACCAGCCCCGCCAGGCCGAAGAGCGCGGTCATGATCGAGGCGATGAGAATCGCCGTCGGCTGCCCGCTGAGTTGCTTGGTGAGATCGGCGCCGAAGTCCGATTCGGACGCGGCGCGCGTCACCACGATACCGGTGGCGGTGGAGATGAGCAGCGCCGGAACCTGCGTGACGATACCTTCACCGACGGTCAGCAGCGTGAAGTGCTGCAGCGACTGCAGCAGCGACATGTGCATCTGCGCCACGCCGACGATGAAGCCGCCGATGGTGTTGATCGCCACGATGATGACCGCGGCAATCGCGTCGCCCCGAACGAACTTGCTGGCGCCGTCCATCGCGCCGTAGAAGTCCGCCGAACGCTGGATGTCTTTGCGGCGCTGGCGCGCTTCGGCCTCGGTGATGAGCCCGGCGTTGAGGTCGGCGTCGATCGCGAGCTGCTTGCCGGGCATCGCATCCAACGTGAACCGCGCCGCAACTTCGGCGACGCGGCCGGCACCGTTGGTGATGACGACGAACTGAATGACGATGAGGATTAAAAAGATGACGAAGCCGACGGCGTAGTTCCCGCCGATGACTACGTTGCCGAAAAAGTTGATCACTTCGCCGGCGTAGCCGTGCAGCAGAATCGAACGCGTCGCGGTGATGTTCAGCGAGAGCCGGAACAGCGTAACGATGAGCAGCAGCGTCGGAAACACGCTGAACTGCAAGGCATTTTCCGCGTAGAGCGCTACGCCGATGATGAGCAGCGCCACGGCGATGTTCAGCGTGAGCAGCAAGTCCAGCAACATCGCCGGAATCGGCACGATCATCAGGATGACGAGCATGACCGATGCGCCGGCGATCCAAATCGGCGCCGTCGCACCGATGCGCGCCAGAATGCCCGGGGCCGCCTGTGCGCCTTGCGGGCGCTGCGCTTGCGGTGCCGCCGCCATCAGGCGATCGTCTTCCGTTTAAGCTTGTAGACGAACGCGATCACTTGCGCGACGCCCGCATACAGGTTGGGCGGGATCGCCTGATCCAACTCGACCTTTGCGTACAGCGTGCGCGCAAGCGGCGGGTTTTCCATGAGTGGTACGCCGTGTTCTTGAGCGATCTCGCGAATCCGCTTGGCAACCAGATCCGCGCCTTTGGCGGTGACGACCGGTGCTTCCATCTTCACTTCGTCCCACTCGAGCGCGACGGCAAAGTGCGTCGGGTTCGTGACAACGACGGTCGCTTTCGGAACCGCGGCCATCATGCGCCGGCGTGCGAACTCACGCTGGCGGCGCTTGAGCGCGCCTTTGGCTTCGGGGTTGCCTTCGGACTGCCGGTATTCGTCCTTGACCTCTTGCTTGCTCATCTTGAGGTTTTCTTCGAACTGCCACTTCTCGTACGCGAAATCCAGCAAGCCGACGATGAGCAGCAGCATGCCGAACTTCCACCCGATCGAGAAGATCAGGTTGCCGACGAACCCCATGAGGTTTTGCGGCGAGAGTTCGCCCAGCATCAGCAGCGTGCCGGTGTTGCCCGCTACGCTCGTATAAATGATGACGAGCACCGCCCCGAGTTTGAGCAGTTGCTTGGCCAAGTTGACGAATACCGTTTTGGAAAATAGCCGTTGAAAACCGCTCAGCGGATTGATCTTGCTGAAACTGGGCGCGATGGGTGTGAATGACACGACCACGCCGGTCTGCAGCAGGTTGACGCCGATGGCCGCAACCGCCGCCACCGCGAACAGCACCCCGATGAGCAGCGCCATGCTGCCGAACCCGCGCGCGAACAGCATCCACACCGAGTTCACGGTGAAGTCTTGGTGCTCGTGAATGCGCCAGAGAATTTCTTGCACCGTTCGCGCGAGCGAACCCAGCGCAAGCGGCATGAGGGCGTGCAGCACGAAAACGCCGGCAAGGAAGACCGCTGCACCGGCGAGATCGGAACTCTTGGCGACCTGGCCACGGCCTCGCGCCTCCTCGCGGCGCTTTGGAGTGGCCTTCTCAGTTTGCTCGGGTCTTGCCATATGCCACGCTTGTTAAGCGTCTAGACCTATCATCGGCTCAGGGGCGCGCCCGCAACAGTTCGAGCGCAGAGGTTTTACGGGAAGGCGACGAATACGCCGGGGGTCTAGCCCCCCTCCGGGCATCAGCTCATCACAGGAGACTACATGCGTCGTTCTGCGGGCCTGGCGGCCTCGTTATTTCTCACAGCTCTGGCGCTCGCCGGCTGCGGCCACGGCGCCGTCATCGGCAGCGGACCCGGGCCGACCCCGACGCCCATCACGCCACAGGTCGTCAACGAGTTCAGCGTCCCCACGGCGAACGCCCAGCCGCTGGGCCTGGTGGAAGGGCGCGACGCCTTCATCTATTTCACCGAGCAGAACGCAGGCAACATCGGCCAACTCTCCTCGGGCGGCGCCATGAAAGAATTCGGCATCGCGGCGGGCGGCGGCACGGCCGGCAACGTCGGCATCGGCATCACCAGCGGGCCGGACGGCAACTTGTGGTTCACGGAACGCGGCGCCGCGCCGGGCATCGCCAAGATGGAGATCGTCGGGAACGCCGTGACGGAGTACCCCATCGCCGGCAGTTCGCCGTACGGCATCGTGAGCGGTCCGGTGCAAAACACGATGGTCTTCACCGACCCCGGCAACAACGCGGTCGGTCAGATCACCACGTCAGGAACCGTTACCGAGGCGCCGCTTCCCACGGCAAACGCGAATCCGATGAGCATCGCGGTGATCACTAACGACGTCAATCACGCGTACTTCACCGAGCACGACTCCTCGAAGATCGGCATCTACAACGCGAATACGAACACCGTGACCGAGGTTCCGACGCTTACGCCGAACGCCGGTCCGACGACCATCGTGCAGGGCGCCGACGGTGCCCTCTGGTTCACGGAAAACAACGTTGCCAAGATCGGTCGCATGACGACCAGCGGCGCGATGACCGAGTACCCACTCTCACCGGCCACGAGCGCAAACGCACTGGTGCTCGCCCAGGACAATAATCTGTACTTCGCGGATCCGCTGCAGAATAAATTCGGCAGCGTCAACGGGCAGACCGCGGGAGGCGTGACCGAGTTCAACATCACCTCGCCCAGTGCGCAGCCCGCGCAGATGGCGCTGGGCCAGAGCGGCCTCATCTACATGACGGAAACGAACGCGAACAAGGTTGCGCAAATCATTTACTAGCGCATACTACGCGGTTTGACCAGAACGCCGGCGCCGTCTTCATAGAGGACGGCGCCGCAGTTTTTTGCCTGCGCGAACGCACGCTGCACGTTCGCGTCGACGGGTTCTTCGTTCGAACCGATCAACAAAAGTGCGTTCTCGTTCGCCGCGAGCGCGCACGCGCCGTCCATCGTTTCAACCGCGACGACGCGCGTGTGCGGCGATGCCATCAGCACCGCGCCGCCGCGCACGTTTGCCGCAACGATTGCAGCGGGGCGGTGATCGGCAAGCCACGTGAACACGCCAGTCGGTTTGCCCGACGGCTGGCGCATCCAATCGGCGTAAAAGCCTAGCGCGCGTGACGACGCGCACCACCACCCCGCGAGCACCACCGCAAGCGCCACGACGGCGACCGAAACGCCGCGCGTTTTGCCCGCTATCGCCGCAGCCGCAACCGCGAGAAGCGCGGCGAGCAGCGCGTAGTGCGTGTATGCGTCGTTCCAGTAGATCGCGAGCACATTCCATGCGCCCCACGCCGCAAGCGCGTAGCCTCCGATAGCGCACGCAACACCCAGGCGCTTGCACAGCGCCGCCGCGATGAGCGCGCCGCAGGCCAAAGCGGGCAGAGCATAGCGCCACGATGACGCGTCAAGCACGTAATTGGTCGCGCCATTGCGATAGGACTGTGGCAGGAACACGTACGCGAGCAGCATGACGCCGCCCGCAAGCGCGTAGCGCCGCGTCGCAGGAACGCATGCACCGCACAGCAGCAACGCAACCCACACGAAACTCTGCGGCGTCACGGCGGCGATGCCGTGCAGCAGTTGCGGCAGCGCCGCCGCCATGTTCGGGGCAATCGCATTTTCGGCGTACGGCGGAACGCTGAATCCGCGTGCGTGGCCCTGCGCCAGCAGCACCGCGTCGCGCGCCGCCCACAACGCAAGCGGCACCAGCGCGAGCAGCAACGTTCGCAGACGCACGCCCCCGCAAAGTCCGGCGATGAGCCCGTCAATCCAGCCGAACGGTTTGAGGAGCGCGCACACAGCCGCGGACACCCACGTCGCGTCAGCCCCACTCAGCACTTCGATGACGAACGCCGCGAGCCACACATCGTTTTGCAGCGTGCCGTTCTGAAACGCCGCAACGGGCGTACACACGAACGCGAGCGCCGCAGCCGGACGCACCCAAGCCGGCGCGCCCGAGGCACGCGCATATTCGTAGAGCCGCGCCGCAATGAGCAGCGCGGGCAGCGCCCCCGCAATCGGCAGCGACCAGCGGCCGGCTACCGCAAATACTCCCGCGGAAAACAGTTCCGATGCCTGGGGATACAGCCAGTACGGTGCGGACGCAGTCCAGATGGAGTGATTCTGCACGAACGCCGCCGCGTTCGGCAGATGGTAGAGCAGCGTATCGCCGTCGAGCAGCGGACGCGAGAGCGGCGGCCACAGCACCACAAGACATGCGCCGAGCGTCGCGTACGCCCACGAATCGCGCACGTGCAGTTGCGGCTTGACCGAGATGCTGCGCCACACGCAGAGTGCGGCGAGGCACGCCCAGAGCACCGGAGCGTACAACACGTCTGCGGCGCCGAGCAGCGCGGGAAGCGCGATACCGATGATTAGCGCACCGCGCAGCGAGCCGGCGATGCCTTTTGCGCGCAGCAGCGGTGCAGCATAGAGCAGCGCCGCGACGTAGACGAAAGCGAGAAGACCGTCGAGCACGCTGCTCGCCGTCAGTGAACCGCCATGCCGCGCATGACCGTGTCCATGTGGTGCGCGGCGTCGGTGAAAAGATTTGGAGCGACCGCGGCGAGCAGCGGCACGCTGACCGCGAGCATCAACAGCCCAACGCCAATCTGCAGCGGAAAACCGACCACGAACACGTTCATCTGCGGCGCCACGCGCGCCATGAGGCCGAGCGCGATATTCACGATGAACAGACACACCGCCGCGGGCGCGGCAATTTGAAACACGACCAAAAACGCCTGTTCCAAAAAGATGACCACGTTTCCGGCAACGCCCGGGTCCAAGTTCACGTACGGAAGCGGCACGAGGTTGAACGATCCGCCGATCCCTTTGAGCATCAGCAAGTGCGAGTTGCTGATGAGAAACACGAGCGATGCGAGCGTCAGTTCCAGCTCGCCGATGACCGTTACTTGCTGCTGCGTCTGCGGGCTGATGATGTTCGCGACCGCAAAACCGATTTGAATGTCGATGATCTCGCCGGCGAACTGCACGCCCATGAACACGAGATACGCCACGAAGCCGACGATGAGCCCGATGACGACCTGGCTGACCACTGCAGCTACCAGCGCGCCGAGATCGCCGATGGGCGCGGTGAGCGGCAGCGCACGGTACAGCACGAACGAGATGAAGCCGGCAAGGCCGATGCGTACCATGAGTGGTATCTGCGACGCGGAAAAAATCGGAAACACGAACAGCATGGTCGACGTTCGCACGAACACCAGGAGCAGTGTCTCGAATTGCGCCTGCGTAAAGCCAAACACGTCGAGCATGGGCCCTACTTCACAAAGTTCTGGATGTGCGTGAAGATCCGCGCCGTGAAGTCGGTAAGCAGCGCCAGCATGAACGGTCCGAAAAACAGAATCGCGAGCGCCGACGCCAAAATCTTCGGAATAAACGTGAGCGTCGGCTCCTGAATCTGCGTCACGGCCTGAAAGATTGAGATAATCAGACCCACGACCATGGAGATCAGCAGCACGGGCGCGGCAACCATGAAGCACACGAAGATGGCGTCACGCCCGATCGAGATAGCGTCGCCGTAGGTCACGCTCGGCCTCCCTCGCCTCGTTCCGCTTGTGGTACCCTTCGCCCGAGAACCGCTCGCAATTTTTCCCTCCATGGAAAAATTGCTGCTTCTGCGCTTTTTTGCGAAAACAAGTTTTGAAACAGCCATCCAGGCTGGCGCAAAAAAGTCGCAGATTCCCGGGCAAAGGGTACCGCAAACGAAACGTGATCCAGACAGCCCTCGCTCATCATTTGTAACTCTGGAAGATCGCGCTCACGGTGAGGTTCCAGCCGTCGACCAGTAGGAATACGAGAATCTTGAACGGGAGCGAGATGATGACCGGCGGGATCATCATCATGCCCATGGAGAGCAAGATGCTGGCGACCACCATGTCGATCACGATGAACGGAATGTAGATCGCAAAGCCGATCTCGAACGCCGTTTTGAGTTCGGAGATGACGAAAGCCGGAATCAGAATATAGGTCGGCACCTGTGCTTGGGTTGCCGGGCGCGGTTCCTTCGAGAGCGAGTAGAACAGTTGCAAGTCCTTCTCGCGCGTCTGTTTGAACATGAACGTGCGCAGCGGTTTTGCAGCGCGGTCGAGCGCGACCGACTGCGATATCTTGCTTTTTAGAAACGGCTGCAGCGCGTTCTGATTGATGTCTTTCACCACCGGCGCCATGATGAAGAACGTCAAAAACAACGCTAGGCCGACCAGCACTTGGTTCGGCGGAACCTGCTGCGTGCCAAGCGCCGTGCGTACGAACGAGAGCACCACGATGACGCGCGTGAACGACGTGAGCAGTACGAGCAGTGTCGGTGCGAGCGAGAGCACCGTGAGCAGCAACAGAATCTGCAGCGCCGTTGCAACTTGCGCGGGATTCTTCGCCTGTCCCACCCCGATGCTGACCTGCGGAATCGGGACGGTCGGGCTGGTGGGCGCAGTTGCGGCGGCCGCAATCGCCGGAACGATCCACAGCGAGACGATCGCGGTGGCGCTCACGATGAAGAACGCGCGATGGCGCGTCCAGAGCCGCTTGAAGAACTGCTTCATTGCTGGGGTTTGCGCAACTGGCGCAAAAAGCCGGAGATGCTCTGCGTCTGCCGCGCGAACAGCGTGCGCTGTTCTTGAAGCCACGGCTCCACCTGTTCCGCCGGGACTTCGGCCAGCGTGTTCACATGGCCGCTGCCTCCGCCGAGGAGGTAGAACCGCTCGCCGACTTTGACGACGTGCAGCGTCGTGTTTTGGGCGAGGAACGTCGATTCGATGACGCTCACCAGCCGGCGATCCGTTGCGTTGACCAGGCGCCCGCGACCGAGCGCGCGCACGACCGTGTACAGCCCGAAGAGCATCAGCGCTACGACCAGCAGCGCGAGAATGTACTGACCGGCGAACTGCATCTAAACGGCGCTCCGCCTGGCTCCGCCGCCCCCTATAACTGGGGCCCCCATGCTGCGGCGCGCATAAATGCCGTGCTTACGCAAACGCTCCCCGAGGGCGCGCCCAAAGAATGTGATCATTATTCCACGCTCGGGTTGAGTTCGCTGATCTTCACGGCGTACTTGTCGTCGACCACGACCACTTCGCCTCGCGCGATCAGAATGTTGTTGACGTACAGATCGATCGGATCGGTCGAAAGTTTGTCCAGTTCGAAAACGCTTCCCGACTGCAGCGTTACCACGTCGCGCAGCGTAAGTGCCGTTTTGCCCAGCACCGCACTAATCTGCAGCGGAACGTCGTGCACCAAATCCAGGTTGTTTCCGCCTTGTGCCGCGCGCTGGGCGGTCGGCGTCATGGACGCGAACGATACCGGCTGCGCGGGCGGCGTCGGCGGCTGCGGACGTTTCGGTGCGGCGGGAACCGCGACCGCAACCGGCTCCATGGCCGCGGCAATGACGGCTTCCACTTCCGCTTCCTGCGAGCCGCCAATTTTGCCCAACGCAATACCGTCGAAGTCGATGGCGATCTGCGGCGCGACCTCCGCGCCGACTTGAATCGCGCCTTCGTACGAGGCGAACGGCGGCGCCGGCAGGTTCGTCGCATCGGTGCACAGGTCCGCATGCACGCCGTCGCTGCTCGCGCCAACGCCTTTTGCGAGTTGCTCGGCCATCGCGGCGGCGATCTGCGAAACCGTCTCGGAAACAATCGAGAGCTGCATCGCGCCCATTTCGGCGGAGTCGTCCGCACCGCCGAGCATCAGATTCACGATTTTGCCGATCTCGGCAACGTTGAAGCGCACGACGACGCGAATAGCAAGCGACGGAATTTCGGCGACGGTTACGAGCGTGTCGGCATCGATCTTTATCGAGCCCTCGTGATCGTTGCGCGTTGCGGCGGACGCCGCGACGGGCTGTTCGACGAGCCGTCCAAGAACGGTTCCGGCGGCCTCCAGCATTGCATCGGTAAGCTGTTGAATGTCGGGCATGGCGGCTTATTGGTCCTCGTTTTCGATGACGTCGGAGACTTGCACGGCGATGCGGTCCTTGTGGACGCCGGGATACACACGGAACTTTTCGCGCTCGTTCACGCGTGCCACCAGCGCCGAGTCAGTCGGTTTGTCGAACAGAATCAAATCACCCGGCTGCATTGCGACCAGGTCGCGCAGCGAGACGGTCGTGCGCGCCAATTCCACTTGCACGTCCACGTCGGCTTTCTCGACGTTGCGCGCGAGCTGCTGAATGTCTTCTTCCGTCATGCCGCGGCCGGCGATGACGCTGGGAGACCACTGGAAGTCCGTCAGTTGCGTACTAATCGACTGCAGCACCAGATACGGCAGGCAGAAATTCATGACGCCCGCCATGTCGCCGACCTTGAGTTCCATCGACACATAGGCGACGATCTGGTCGAGCGGAATGATTCGCGGAATGAACTGCGGATTTGAGTCGAGCGCTTCGATCTTCAGCGAAAGCGTGAGCAGGTAGTTCCACGACTCGCGGTAGCTGTTCAGCATGCGCGCCATGAAGCGCTGCATCAGCGTGCGCTCGATGTCGGTCAGGTCGCGGAGTTTTTGCGGAAACCAGCCCGGACCGCCCAGCAAACGGTCGATGATCGAAAAGACCAGATTGAGGTCGACTTGGGTGATGCCGCTGCCTGGAAGCGGGTCCATCGAGAAAATCGAGAGGATCGACGGGATGCCGATACTGGCGATGAAATCGCCGTAACTGATCTGCTCGATCGAGACGATCGTCGCCTCGACGCGGGTACGCAGATACACCGAGAGCGAGTTGTTGAGCAGTCGTGTGAAGTTCTCATGGAGCGTGCGCAGCGTCTGCAGCTGGTTGTTCGAGAACTTGTCGAGGCGCTTGTTGAAGCGGAAATCGAAGGACTTAATCTTTTTGCCTTCGAGCGCATCCTCACGTTCGGTGGGCTCGGTGGCAAGTTGATTTATGAGTGCGTCGATTTCTTCTTGCGAGAGACTGGACATATGACGGACTACTGCCCCTTTTCGGCGCGAGAGAGGTTGGCATTGAGCAGCACGATGTCGACGCGGCGATTCTCCTGTCGGGCCTCCGGCGTGCTGTTATCCGTCCGTGGATGAAATTGTCCATATCCCGCAGCCGAGATCCGCGTCGGATTCAGGTGGTCTTGCTCCACCAGATACCGGACGACGTTCACGGCGCGCGCGGTAGAGAGCTCCCAGTTGCTCGGGTATTCCGCCGTCGCAATGGGCACGTTATCCGTGTTGCCCTCGACCCGAATGAGGTTGTCGTTCTTCCTTAAGAAAGAATCGACGGCATCCAGAATTTCCTTAGTCTGGGGCCGCAGCTGCGCGCTTCCGCTGTCGTAGTAGCTCTTGTCCGAAAGTAAAGTAATGACCAAGCCGCGGTGGTCCATGTGCACGCGAACCTGGTTTTGCAACTTGTGGCTCTGGACGTACTGCTGCAGTTCTTTTTGAATCGCCGGGATGCTCGAGGACGAGTTGAAGCTCTTCTGCGCGTCCTGCCCTCCCTGCGGAGGCTGGTTGGTTGACCAGACGTTATCGAAGCCCCCGGAAACGTCTTTGGCGAACTTCTGGAATTTCACTTTGCTGATGGTCGACATCGCAAAGAGAATGATGAAAAGCGCCAGCAGCAGCGTGATCATGTCCGCATAGGTCAACAGCCAGCGCATCATGCCGGCTGTCTCGACCTTCGTCTCTTCCTGCTTCTTGCGGAACTTGCTTTCAGCCGCGCGCGCGGCCGTTTTGATGGGCTGCGGCATTACGAGGTTGAATAGCTCGGCTGTTCGGCGACGCTGCCGCCTTCCTCGACCTCCGTCTCGCGCTCTTGCGGATCGAGGAACGCATGCAGGCGTTCTTCGAGCAGTCTCGGATTGTCGCCGGCTTGAATGGAAAGAATGCCTTCGATCATGATCTCGCGCAGCAGCAAGAGTTGACCGGAACGCTCCTTGATTTTGTTCGCCATCGGCAGCCAGAGCAGATTGGCAAACATGATACCGAAGAACGTCGCCACGAACGCCTGTGCCGTCGCGCCGCCGATGTTGCCCGCAACGTTTGACGAGCCGTTCATCTCGGCCAGGCCCTTGAGCATGCCAATAAGACCGAGGACCGTACCGATGATACCGAGCGTGGGCGAATAACCGCCCATATTACTGAAGACCGCTTCCGCTTTCGTACCGACCTCTTGCACGTGCGAGACTTCCGTCTCGAGCACTTTGCGGATCACGTCGGTGTCGCGGCCGTCGATGACGAGCTGAATGCCTTTGCGCATGAAATCGTCTTCCAGCGCAGCAGCCTCGTTTTCGAGAGCGAGCAGACCTTCGCGGCGCGCCTTTTCGGCGAATGAAACGAGCGTCGCAATGACGTCGCGCTCGTGATAGACCGGCTCGCTGAAGACGGTCTTCAGGCCGCCCATGAATCCTTTCATGAACGTCCCCAATGGGAACGAGATCATCGTTGCGCCGAGCGTGCCTCCGATGATGAGCACGAGCGCGTCCCAGCGTCCCAAAAAGACTTTGGGATCCGTTCCACCTGCCCATCCGGCGACGACGACGGCCCCAAAAGCAATAATGAGGCCTATCAGCGTAGCAAAATCCAAAAAAATTCTCCCCGCAACAGGTCCGGTTCCGTGCGTTCCTTACCTATCCAGTATCGGCACCCTGCCCGTCATCCTGAGGCACCAGGCGACGGCGGCGGACCGTAAATCTTTCGTTTGA
This sequence comes from Vulcanimicrobiaceae bacterium, assembly GCA_035694945.1. Classification (GTDB taxonomy): domain Bacteria; phylum Vulcanimicrobiota; class Vulcanimicrobiia; order Vulcanimicrobiales; family Vulcanimicrobiaceae; genus DATGJX01. The sequence goes on along the minus strand of DASSEZ010000091.1, from coordinate 45,166 downwards.
ACTCGATGACGCGCGCCTCGATGTCTTCCATGGCATCGCGCACGATGAGTTTGTTGCCGCTCACCAGGGTGATGACGGTGTCCGGCGTGGGCTCGACCGACTCGATGAGGTCCGCGTTCACCATGATCGGCTGGCCGTTGAGCCGCGTAAGTTGGATCATGAAGGCACTAATGCGGCGCCCACGGGGGAGCGCCTTTTAAAAAGAGGGGCCGCAGTTGCCTGCGGACCCCTCCTACCGGGAACCTCCGTGTCCCCTTATCTAAGGACCGAACGCCTTAGTTCTCACTGCCGCGGATGTTCAGGACCGTCATGAGGTTCTGGTCCGCAGTCGAGATGCCGCGCGTGTTCGCTTCGAACGCACGCTGTGCGACGATCATTTTCGTGAATTCGTCCGCTAGCGAGACGTTGGACTGTTCGAGAGAACCCGAAACGATGGCACCGTACCGGCCGCTGTTCGCGGTGCCGACCTGCGCCAGGCCCGAGTTGGCCGTTTGCACGAAGCCGTTGCCGCCCGTGCGGTGCAGACCGCCTTCGTTTTGGAACGTCGCCACGGCGACTTCCGCTATCGTCTTTTGCTGGCCGTTCGTAAACGAACCGGTGATCGTGCCGTCTTGACCGACGGTGATGTTCGAAAGGGTTCCGGCCGCGTACCCGTTTTGCGCGAGCACGTTTGCCGTCGCCGTTCCCGACAGCGCCGACATGTTCGAGAAGTCCAGGCCGATAGTTTGCGGCGCCGTCGAGTTGTTGCCCGCCGGCCAGCCGCTGATTTGAATTGCGTCGCCTTGACCGGTGCCGGCGCCGGTCGACGGCGTCGGCGCATTGCCTTGCGTATGCACGTTGGCACCGGCCGCGTCGCCGGAGCTGTTGATGAATTGACCGTTGGTGTCGAACCATACGTAACCGGTGTTGTCACCGGCCGGCATCGTCGTGCCATCGGCGAACGACACGCTGTAGGTCCAGCGAGTCGCCGGCGCGACGGCCGTGCCGCTCGTGTTGTTCACCGTTGCGGGAAGCGTCGCGGGCGCGACGGGAGCCGACGGTGAGAACGTGATCGTCGCTTGGTGCGCATTGCCGAGCGAATCGTAGATCGTCGTCGTGAGCACCTTGTTCACCGGCGTGCCGCCGTTCGCGGCAACCGAGTACTGCGTCTGATCGAGCGAACCGCCGAAACCCATGTCGAACACTTGATCGTTCGACGGACCGAGTTTCACCGAGTTCGGACCGCCCGTTGCCGTCGCTTGCATCTGCAATCCCAGCGGAATGGTCACCGTGCCCGGAGTACCGGACGCGTTCACCACACCATTCGAGTTCGCCATGAAACCTTGCACCGCAAGTCCGGTGGCGGGATCGTACAGCACGCCGCTCGAGTTGAGCGAGAACGCACCGTCGCGCGTGTACAGCGGCTGTCCGGTTCCGTCAGTGTTGCGCAGGATGAAGAATCCGTCGCCGTTGAGCGCGAGATCGGTGTTGATGCCGGTGGTTTGCAGTCCGCCCTGGCTAAAGTTCGTGTCGATCGTGTTGACCTTCACGCCCAGGCCGGTTTCCATCGGGTTCACGCCGCCGTTGCTCTGCGTTGGACCGCTGGCGAAGCCCTGCGATTGGTAAAAGAGGTCGGCAAACGTCATCCGCTGTCCTTTGAAGCCGATGGTGCCGACGTTGGCGATGTTGTTCGAGATCATGTCGATCTGGCTTTGATAAGCGTTCAGACCGGAGATGCCCGTAAACAGCGCATCGAATCCCATGTCGTTGACCTTTCCTACAAACTATCGCGACGCGTCTGTCGATCGACGCCGCGAAGGTCCCTCGTTTTACCGTCCGGGACCAAGAGTGATTATCGAATGATGGCCGCACTGTCGATGTTCGTGAACACGTTTTCGCGCATCGAATCGCCGTCTACGGCGGTGATGACGGTGCGGTTTTTGATGCTCACGACCATGGCGACGTCGTTCAGCATGAAGAGCGATTGTTTCGCGCCCTTTTCCGCTGCTTTATCCGCCATGACGTTCATGCGAGTCATGTCTTCATTGCTCAAATGGATGTTGCGCGATTGCAAGCGCTGCATCGCGTGTGCCGAAAATTTGAGCGGCTGCGCACCGGCCGTGCGCTGTTGCTGTTCGAGAACGGATCGGAAACTCGGCCCCGACGTTGGCGGGATCTGTACGGGCGTACCCGCCGGACGCGGTGCCGGCCCGGGAATGATCCCGGGACTGCCAATTGCGCTCAGATCCTTCGGATCCATCGGCTAATTTCCGATTCCCACGATTTCGGTCGTGGAGAACAGCAGCGGAGATCCGTTGCCGTCGGCAATCGGTTTGCCGTCGGTGCCGTTCATGGTGAAGTACGGCTTGCCGTCCTGCACCGCGATCGACGCGACCGTTCCCGTCACCGTCGAGGTATTGCCGGACGCGTCCGGCGTGTCGACGGTAACCGTCTTACCGATGAGCGATGCCGACTGCAACACGCCGAAGTTGGACTGAAAATTCTGAAACGACGAGTTAAGTTCTTGAGTCGCCGAGAGCGCGGAAAATTGCGCGAGTTGCGCAATCGACTGCGTGTCGTCGACCGGCTGCATCGGGTCCTGGTTCTTCAGTTCGGTGGTGAGCAGCGCGAGGAAATCCTGCGCGCCCATTTGCTGACCGCCGAGTGCCGAACCGCTTCCCGCGGCTTGCTGCAGCGCTCCGTTGATTGGCGATAAACCTGCCATTGGTTAACTCCCTTCGATGCCTAACCCTTAGGCTAAATAGTTGAGCACGAGCGATCTGGTGCCGGCCATGACCGGCGGACCGAAACGCGCGTCGGCCCAGGTGTCGTCTTCCGGCAGCGTGTCGAAATGCAGCGTGCCCGCTCGTGAAAGCGAACGGTGCTGCGCCGTTTGACGCTGCGAGAATCCGGGGTTTCCGCCTGAAACGTCGACGGAGAACTGTCCGAGCGAGAGTCCCGCTTCGGAAAGCGTACGCGCGAGTTGCTGCTGATTCTGCATCAGCAGATCGCGTACGTTTGCGTTCTGCGCGATGATGTTGGCGGAGATGGTGTTGCCCGTCACCGTGAGTTTGAGCGAGACGTCGCCCAAATGATCGGGCTGCAAGCGCATGCGCACTTCGGACGTAGCGCCCGAGTTGCGCAGCACGATGCCTTTGACGACTTGCTCGATGACGGATTGCGGATCCATTGCATACGGCGTTGGTGCCGACGCTGCCGGCTGCACCGCCGGAGCGGATGCGGCGTTCACCGCCGAGGCGAATGCCGGCACGGGTGCCGTGTTCGCAGGCGAGGACGCGTGGTGCGTCTGCGCAAGCGCGTTTTGCGAAAACGCGGATTGCGAAGAGTGTCCGCTGTCTTGGTGCGACGTATTCTCGTTCGCCGTTTGCGCGATGACGGTCATCAAGCGCGCGAACAGATCGGACGGAGATACCGGCGCACCCGGTTGCGACGACGATGCGCTTACCGGCGGATCCGCGGACGGATCGGCCTTCGCGGCGCGCGCCAGCATGCGGCCGAGCACGTCGGCCGACGCGACCGTTATCGCGGGCGCCGGCGTTTGCGCGGCCTGTGGCGTTTGCGGTGTCTGTGGTATTTGCGGAGCGGCGTTGTGCAGCTGCTGCACGACGCTGCGCAGGATCGATTCGGCAAACGCAAGGGAACCGGCCGGTGATTGCGGTTGCATTCCGGTCGGGTCTTTCGTCTGCTGCTGGGCCGGGATTTCTTTCGCCGAGTTGGCGTCCAAGACTGGTCCCGAGAATCGACTCTGCTGCCCTGCGTTTTTCAGTTCCCTCGTCACTGCGCTCAGAAGATTTGCGAGCCGGTGTTCGAGGGCTGCCGCTTTTCCGGCGGCACTTTGATTCGGTGGACTCGTGCCCGGTGGCGCGAGTGCTGCCGCAAGTGCACGTTCGAGCGTGCGCCGGCGGGGTGTGTTGCTTGCATTTCCGCTCGCGCGTGCGAGCATGTCGGAAACCTGTTTTGCAACACGGTCGATTATGGCAGCCAGTGGCGTTCCGCCCTGAAGCAGGCCTGCCAGCTGCGCGAGCAGATCGTTTCCGTCCGCTCCCAACTGATCCAATTTCTGCTGGAGCGCCGAGCCGAAGCTCGCGTGCCCAAGCAAACCCTTGGATTGCCCGGCGGACTTCCCGCCGGTCAGCCCCTGCGCCAGCACGGCTTCACCGATGGCTGCAAGAGGTAATGCCAATGTAAATACTCACCCCCTTTCATTCCGAAATGGCGCTCCGGCCTAGCCGGAGCCTGTCCTGAGCCAGGTCGAAGGGCGCCCCCCGCGTTGCGGGGCCCCCGATCCCGGGCGCCTGAAAAGCACTGCTGACATGAGCGCTCCCCGAGGTCGCCTGTATGGTTCGATCTCTACTGACCTCATCGGCATGCGGCAAGAGGAATGTTAGGTACGGCCGCGGACAGAACCGCGCTCAGACGCCGCATCAGACGCTCGAAGGCTGCGAAGTCCAGGGCCTGGTCGGCGTCGGAAAGGGCCGCGGCCGGATTGGGGTGCACCTCCACAATCGCACCATCCAGTCCAGCCGCGGCCGCCGCGACCACCACCGCCTCGATGAGACTGGCCCGCCCCGTAGCATGGCTCGGGTCCGCAATCACCGGCAGGTGGGTGAGTTCTTTCAGGCGCAGCGCGCCGGCGAGATCGAAGACGTTACGGGTGTGCGGGTCGAAGCCGCGGATTCCGCGCTCGCACAGCACCACGTTCGGGTTGCCTTCGATCAAGATATATTCCGCCGCATAGAGCACCTCGTCGAGCGTCGCCGACGCTGCTCGCTTGAGCAGCACGGGTTTACCCGTTCGAGCGGCGGCGCGTAGCAGCGAGAAGTTCTGCATGTTGCGCGCGCCGATTTGCAGCATGTCGACCTGCTCGCACAGCACCGGGAGTTCGGCTTCACTGAGCGCCTCCACCACGCATGGAATGCCCGCGTCGCGCTTGGCCTGCCCGATGAGGCGTACGCCCTCGTCGCCAAGGCCTTGAAACGCGTACGGCGACGTACGGGGTTTATACGCGCCGCCGCGCAGCATGTGCGCGCCTTGCATTGCAACGAATTGCGCCGTGCGCTGGATTTGAATGCCGTTTTCGATCGCGCACGGACCGGCGATCATCGTAAAGCCGCCGTCGCCGAAACGCACCTCCGCGACGTGCACCAGCGATCTGGTCGAACCGGTCTGGCTGCTTGCAAGTTTGTACATGCTCTGTGTCCCTCATGGCGATAAAAAAGAAGGCCGCCCGGTAAGGGCGGCCTTCGTCACGACTTGTGATTTCGAAAAAAGCGCGCTTAACTCACCGGCAACTGACGTGCGGCAAGCCACCACCAATAACGCGCGAACGAAACCTTCATTGCAGCGACCATAGCACGGTGCCGGAGCGCTGTCAACGCCTGCGCAAGCTAGTCCGCGATGCCCAGGGCGTTGCGCACGATGCGCTCGCCTTGCTCGCTGAGCACCGACTCCGGATGGAACTGTACGCCGTGCACCGGAAGCGTTCGATGACTAACGGCCTGCACGACGCCGTCCTCGCTGCGCGCGGTGACCACGAGGTCCTCCGGCAACGTGTTTTCGTCCAGGCACAGCGAATGGTAGCGCGTCGCAACGATCGGCTCGCGCAGATTAGCGAATACGCCGCTGCCCGTGTGCGTCATGACGGACGTCTTCCCGTGCATCGGGGCAGGTGCGTGTATCACGCGCGCACCGAACGCTTCACCAATCGCCTGCAGTCCAAAACACACACCGAACACGGGCTTTTTCTGCGCAGCGGCGGCACGAATGAGATCGACGACCGCAGGCGTTTGGCCGGGATTACCCGGCCCCGGACCCACGACGAGCGCATCGTAGCTGCGCAGTATCGCCGGATCCCGCAAACGCGCGTCGTCGTTCAAGATGACGTCCGGCTGTACGCCTTGCGCCGCGAGTAGATGCACGACGTTGTACGTAAACGAATCAAAATTATCGACAAATAGGATGTTCATAGGCCAAGAACTTCCCGCGCGATGCGCGTTTTGTGCAGCACTTCTTCGTATTCGGCTTGCGGATCGCTGTCGGCGACGATTCCCGCCGCAGCCTGCCAATACGCGGTCGACCCCTGCACGTGCATACTGCGCAGCGTAATGCACGAGTCGAAATCGCCGCTGGCTGCCCAGCGGCCGATGCTGCCCGCATAAAAGCCGCGGGCCGCGGGTTCGAGTTCGTCGATGATCTGCATTGCGCGAATCTTTGGCGTGCCGGTTACCGTGCCGGCCGGAAACCCCGATGCAAACAAGTCGAGCGCGTCTTTATCGCCGCGCAGTTCGCCGGTCAGATCGGAAACGATATGCATGACGTGGCTATAGCGTTCGATTTGCAGCAGTTCCGTGGTTCTAACGGAGCCGTAGTCGCATACGGCACCCAAATCGTTGCGGCCCAAATCCACGAGCATGACGTGCTCGGCGCGCTCCTTCTCGTTTTCAAGCAGTTCGGCAGCGATAGCGGCATCGCTGCGTTCGTCAACGCCGCGAGGGCGCGTTCCCGCGAGCGGCCGAATGCGCGCGCGCTTTCCTTCGAGCCGCACCAAGAACTCCGGCGACGCGCCGAGCAATTGCCCGAACGGCGTATCGACGAAAAACATGTACGGCGAGGGGTTGCGCGACCGTATCGCGCGGTACAAGTCGAACGCGGTGCCTTCAAACGGCGCACAAAAGCGCACACCGAGTTGCAGTTGATAGACCTCGCCGTCAACGATGTATTGCTTTACTCGTTGCGCGCGTTCGAGATAGCCTTCGTGGTCGATGGACGCAAGCATCGGACCGTTCGCACGAATCGGCTGCGGCAGCGACGGGCGCAGGGCCAGCAGCCGCAACACATAGCGCGCGATGGTTTCGTGCGCCTGCGCCTGCGTTGCCGCGCTCGTCGTAATGGTCAGTTTGTCGGTAAAGTGATCGAACGTGAGCCACGTGCGCGGAATCGCCACGTATGCGGCAGGCATGGCCGGCTCGGCTGGTTCGCGCGCCGGAAGTCTCGCAAACGTGCGCGCCGCATCATACGCGAATGCGACGAGCGCATCGAGGCCATAGCCGCGCACGAATTCACGTACGCGTTCGATCAGCGTTCCATCATCGTCGAAGGAACGCGCGTCGATATAGTCGAGGCCCATGAACGAATAGCGCGAGATGCGTCCGCCGCTCTCCACGCTTTCCAGCAAGCAGGCAGCACCGGGCTGCGCCAGTCCGGAGAACGCGGCGATGGGCGTAAGCGTATCGGCCGCAATCGTGCGGCTTACAGAAACAAAGGCCGCCGGTGATGTTCCGGCGGCCTTCGCTACAACGTCGGGGCGCGCTGAACTCACCGGAGATGCTCCGCGAGACGCCACCACGAACGCGCATATGAAATCATCGTGTAGACATTACCGGTGCAGCTGGGGATGTTCCTGCGTGAGTTGCGCCGCGTACGAAGCCGGAAGGTTTTCCAAAATTGCTCCAACCGAATCGGGCGACATGAGGGCGAACACGCGCGCCACATAGTCCTGCGGCAGTTTCTGCACGATCTTCGCGGCCGACTCCGCATCCATGGCGGACCACACGGCGGCGGTCCGGCGCATGTCCGGCGTCGCCTGCGCGCTCAGGTCGGCCGGCGCTGCGCTTGCCTGTGCGGTGACGGCTGCCGGCTTTGCGGCATGCGCCAGCGCGGCTTGCTGCTGCGCGTCGTTCACTTGCGTCTGCAGTTGCGAGATTTGCTTGTCGCGGTTGGCTATTTGCGTACGCGTGTCCGCGAGTTGTTTTTGCAGCGACGCGATCTGCGCGTTTTGAGACGCAATGGTGTGAGCTTCTCCTACGGCGTTGAACGGTGCAGCAATCGGCTTCCACACCGGAGACGCCGCTTTCCAAACGGGCGCGAGCGGTCCGGTTGCGATCCACGTGCGCGACGGCGTCCACCAAAGAGCGGCAGTCAGCAGCGCGATGGCGACTAGCGGCAAGAGAATGCGTTTCCAGGGAAAGGGTTTGCGGCGTTGTCTGGTTACGATCATATGACCTCGGCTATGACCGGTCTCGCTTCGACAGACTCAGCGTGACACTGTCGTGGCGGCGGTTGTTGGTATCGTCCAATTCCTTTTGCTCTTGCGCGGCTCGCGCGGCGCGATGCTCCTCGTAGCGGCGGTCCTTCAATTTCTCGATGACCTTGCGGTCCTTGCTGGCGTCGACGAGTTCCACGCGCGCACGCTCGACGGCGGCACGGCGCGCAAAGATGATGCCGTGCTGCATCGTCATGCAGCGGTCGAGATACTCAAGGTGAGCGTAGTGCCAGCGCAGTTCCTCGGTTGACAACTTCGCGTGATCTTCGCGCAGCGCTGTGGAGTAGCGCTTGAACTCGCCGTTCAGACGCGCCAACTCGTCTTCGGCGGCTTTGAGATCGAGCTGCCGCTGCGCCAGCACGAGCTGCTTTTCATCTTCTATGCGCTCGCGATGATCGAGGACGGGTTCGAGGGTGAAACGGAATTTACCCATGGTTCGACGGGCTCACCATGACGAGCATTATGCGACGCTCATGAGTTGCGCGACGCTCTCTTCGAAGATCGCAGTCTCATAGATGCCTTGACGCAGGAAATGGCGGATCGCCTCGATTTTCGAGAGCGCGAGATCGACGCGCGGATTGCTTCCCGGCACGTATGCGCCGATGTTGATGAGATCTTCGGCGTCGCGATACGTCGCCAGAACGTCGCGCACGCCGGAGGCGGCGGAATAATGGTTCTGATCGACGACGTCAGGCATGACGCGGCTCACACTGGCGAGTACGTCGATCGCGGGGTATTGGTTGGCCGCGGCGAGTTTGCGCGAGAGCACGATGTGCCCGTCGAGAATCGAGCGCACGGCATCGGCAACGGGCTCGTTCATGTCGTCGCCGTCGACCAGGACGGAATACAATCCGGTAATGGTGCCGGTTTGCGAAGTTCCCGCGCGTTCGAGCAACTTCGGCAGCAGTGCGAAAACCGACGGCGTGTACCCGCGTGTGGTCGTCGGTTCGCCGATGGCCAGCCCCACCTCGCGCTGCGCCATCGCAAAGCGCGTGACGCTGTCCATCATGAACATCACGTCGAGGCCTTGAGCGCGGAAATATTCGGCAATGGTGGTCGCAACGAACGCCGCTTTGATTCGCACGAGCGCGGGCTGGTCGCTGGTTGAGACGACGACAACGCTGCGCCGCAGGCCTTCTTCTCCGAGATCGCGCTCGATGAAATCGCGCACTTCCTTGCCGCGCTCGCCGATGAGCGCGATGACGTTCACGTCGGCTGCGGTGTTGCGGGCGATCATGCCGAGAATCGTGGATTTACCGACGCCGCTGCCGGCGAAAATGCCGACGCGCTGGCCTTTTCCGCACGTCAGCAAACCGTCGACCGCTCGTATGCCCAGCGAGAGCGGTTGCGTGATGCGGCTGCGTGAAAGCGCATCAGGCGGCGCGGCGATAATCTGCGCGCGCTTCTCGGCGAACACGCGGCCCTTGCCGTCAATCGGGCGTCCCAAACCGTCCAGCACGCGCCCGAGCAATTGATCCGTCACCGCGATTTCCAGCGGCTTGCCCAAGCTCACGACTTCGCTGCCCGCGCCGATACCCAGCAGTTCGCCAAGCGGCATAATCAGCACTTTGTTGTCGCGAAAACCGACGACTTCGGCCAAAACCGGCTCCGCCGTGCGTTTGTATTGAATGTGGCACGTCTCGCCGATGGCCATGTTGGGACCCAGGCTCTCGATGACCACGCCGATGACCTGCCGTACTTTGCCGTTTTGGCGCACCAAATCGACGGAGTCGATGACGCCGATATACTTGTCCGCGGAAAACGCGGGCAGATCAATGCTCATGCTTAGACACGCTCACGACTCGATACGCTGACAACGGGCCTCGATACCTCGGCCGCGCTTCGATACCTCAGCGTGACAGGCTGGGCGCTTCGATACCTCAGCGTGACACACCTTAACTCGCTTGCGCGGGCGGGTTGAGCAGCGGCGCCTCCATCGGCTCACCGACCGAGATCGGGTCTTCCACCGCGAGCAACCGGCGCGCTTCGCGCAGTTGGGTCGAGATTTTCGCGTCGATGGTACCGGCATCGGTTTCGATGACGACGCCGCCGCGATCGACGCGCTGATCTTCGATTACGCGCAGATTGTCGATGTCGTTCATCGCCATCAGTTTGTCGCGATGCTGGCGCATCGTTTCGATATCGGCCGGGTTCACGCGAACCGTGACCGTCTCGCGATTGACCAGACGCGTGATTGCCGAACGCGCCATTTCCAGAACCGCGTTCTCGTCGAGCGCGACGTGCTGGTTCAAGATGCGCTCGGCAAGCGCGACCGAAAGCCGTACGATTTCCGGTTCCGCGGATTCGATGATCTTGTGCCGTTCCGCGCGCGCCATTTCTACCAGACCACGCATGGTCTCGAGCATCTCGTCCATCTCGGCTTGCGCGGCGGCTCGCCCATCACCAACGCCTTGGTCGAAGCCTTGAGTGCGCGCATCGTTTTCAATTTCTGCGGCGCGCCGCTGGGCGTCGTCGATGATCGAGAGCGCGCGTTCCTGCGCACCGCGAATCAGTTCTTGCGCATCGGCGGTTGCGTCGTCGATGAGCTTTGCCGCTTCGGCTCGTGCACCGTCGATCACGTCGCCGGCCGCAGCGATGGGTTCAGACGGCTCCGCGGCAAATGCGGGCGCGGGTTCGCGCATCTCCGCGAAGATCGGATCGTCGTAAGGGCTGGCGGGGGCGAAGCGCGCGGCCGCGACGGCCGGCGGCTTGATTTCGTACGTCTTTTGCGCGAGTTGCGCGCCCTTGACGATACGTCCCAACTTTACACCAGTTTCTCGTCTTTCGCGCCGCGGGCGATGATGATTTGTCCGTTCTCTTCGAGCGTGCGGATGACGTCGACGATGGATTGCTGCGCTTTGCCGACCTCACGCATACGCACCGGGCCCAAAAGATCGATGTCTTCGCGCAATGTGGCGCCGGCGCGCGAGGACATGTTCTTGAAGATGCGCGCGAGCAGTTCTTCGTTCGCCGTCTTGAGTGCGAGCGCCAGATCCTTGGGATCGCATTCCTTGAGGATACGCTGAATCGAGCGGTCGTCGAGATTGACGATGTCTTCGAAGACGAACAGCAGATTCTTGACTTCTGTCGCAAGCTCCGGATCGCGCTTGGCCAAGCCTTCCAAAATGTTCTTCTCGGTTTCGCGGTCGACAAAACCCATGACGTTCGCGAGCGACTGCACGCCGCCGGCTTTGGCGAAATCCGCGCCGCTGACCAGTAGACGCCGTCCAAGCAGTTCGTCGAGCTGTTCGAGTACTTCCGGTGCCGTCTTCTGCAAGATCGCAATACGCATCGCGACTTCGGATTGCAATTCCGGCGGCAGTGCGGAAAGCACCGCGCCCGCTTGATCGGGCGCCATGTAGACCAGAATGAGCGCAATTGTCTGCGGATGTTCGTCTTGAATGAACTGCAGCAGCTGCGCGGGCTCGGTTTTCTTGATGAGTTCGAGCGGATTGCCGTGTTTGAGCGCCGCGAACAGCCGGTTGGTCATGTCGTCGGCTTGGCCCGCGCCGAACGAACGCTCGAGAATCTCCTTGGCGTACTCGATGCCGCCTTCGTTGATGTACTTGAGCGCTATCGCGCGTTGGTAGGCTTCGGTGATGACCGAGTCGCGCTTTTCGAGCGGAACCGTGGAGATCTTCGCAATCTCCAGAACGATGCGTTCGACTTCGTCCTGGCGCAAGAATTTGAAGATCGTCGCCGAGAGTTCCAGTCCCAGCGTGATGATCAGAATTGCGGCTTTCTCGGGTCCCGAGACGTCGACGGTTGGAAAGTCACTTCCAAGCGAATGCCCGAGATCGGACAACTCACTGGGTACGTCGCTCAGGTTAACGATAGGTGAATCCATTTTAGAAGGCGCTCCGCCCTAACAGCGCTCTTTTCGATCGACGGAATGACGTTCCATCAGAAAACCTGTGACATTTCTGCGCAAACCCGGATGGTTTCTTCAAGGCGTTGCCTTCGCAGAAATGCACAGGAGCAGCAATTTTTCCATGGAGGGAAAAATTGCGAGCGGTTTTCGGATGGAACGTTTTTCCGCCGATCTGCATCATTCCGCCAGCCATAGTTTGACGAGTTTGGCGATGCTGTCCGGATTCTCTTGAGCCACGGTCGTGACGTATTCGATCATCTGCTCGCGCGTGAGATCGGCGGCGGAACGAATCGGTGCCGCGATTCCGGGAGCGCCGTCGAGCATCGGATGCTCTTCGAACGGCGGTAACTCTTCCGCGAGCGTCGAGTCGAACGACGGCAATTCCATCGCGGGCTTGAACGTGCGGCGGCGAGCACGCATTGCGAACATTCCCAGGCCGCCGAGCGCTCCGAGCACGAGTATCGCGATGACGACGCTGAGCGGGATGCCGAGCATTGTTCCCGGGACCTGCGTTACCGTGATGTTGGGTTCGGTCGCGACGGCCGGATTGAACGGAATCGACTCGACGGACACTTGATCGCCGTTAGCCAAATTCAGACCCGCGGCTGCGACGACGAGATTTTGTATCTGCTGGCGCATCGCGGGCGTAATCTGATACGGCTGCGCCGGATTTTTCGCCGGCGTACCGCTCGTGGTTGCCGGTACCGCCGCGCTGTTCAAAACGACGGCGACGCTGGTTGACTCCACTTTGCCCGGCGCGTCGATGTGTTTGGTGTTCGACTCGGAGATGTCGTAATTCGTGGTGTTTTCGGACTTATTGTATTTACCGCCCGGCGTTTGCTGCTGGCCTTGATACGTCGGGATGTTCGTGGTCGTTCCCGGAACGCCGGCGGCGCGAGCGGCGGCCTGCTGACCGTTGTACGATTCGCGTTTGGACTGCGTTGAGAGCACCGTGCCTTGCGGTGCGTACGTTTTCGTTTCGGTGCTGTTCGCGTCGAAATTCATCTTGGTCGACACGCGCGCGACGGCGCGACGCGGGCCGAGAGTTTGATCCAGCATCGATTGGACGCTGGATTGCACTGTTGCCTCGTAGCGTTGTTTGGCGGCGAGCTGCTCTTGCGTGAGGTTGAGCGGATCGGGCTGATTGCTGTCCGCCCCCTGCGGCGGCAGCAGCACTTGGCCGTCCTGATTGACGATGGTGACGTTTTCCGGTTTAAGCCCTTCGACCGCGTGCGAAACGAGCATCGTGATGCCCTGCACTTGTTCGGGCGAGAGCTGCATCCCAGGCTTGGTAGTGACGGCAACCGAGGCGGTCGTTGGGTTTTGCGTTGTGGTGTACAGCGTTTGGTCGGGTGCGGCGATTTGCACGCGCGCGCCCTCAACCGGATCCAGGCCCGAAATGGTACGCTCGAGTTCACCTTCAATGGCGCGCGTCTTGTCGATTTTTTCTTCGAATTCGGTCATGCCGAAATTCGTGCGATCGAACAATTCGTATCCGGTCGATCCGCCTTTGATAAGGTTGGCTCCGGCAATCGCTACGCGCTCGTCGGAAATGTTCTGCGAGGGAACGAACACGGTTTTGCCGTCGGCCGAGAGCTGATACGGAACCTTGTCGTCCTTCAAATGCTGCGTAACGTTCGCGGCATCGCTTGCGGAAAGGTTTGAGAACAGCGGTTCGTATTGGGGCCGGTTGAAGAGGTAGAGCGCACCGAGCAGCACGACGGCGAACGCGACAATGGAAATAGCGCCGACGGCGAGATTGCGGTTTGGACCTTCCCACAATGCTCGAATCCGGCCGGCGAGATCGTTCCACATCACCGAGACGCGATCCAAAACGTCACCTAACCCCAAGCGCGGCCGACCGTGGCCTGCTCGCCGAACGTCCCTGCCCGACGGCACTCATGTCCGGTAGACCCCAACGCTGGGCCTGCCGGACTACTAACCTGTAGTATCGGACGTTATCCACAGCGCTTTACGCCCCGCAGTGCCGCCAAAAGAAACTTAACGCGCATCATACCGCGAGCTCCGAACGCTCGGGACCGACCGAGACGCATTCGATCGGGACGCCGAGAATCGACTCCAGCCGGCGCACGTACGCAAGCGCGGCCGTAGGCAGATCGGCGATACGCCGGACGCGCGAAATGTCGTCATCCCAGCCCTCCGCGTAGTCGACGTCCAGTTCCAGCCGCTGCGCGCCCGCCGCGGAAAACGGTACGGGCTTGCCGCCGACACGGTAGCCGGTCACGATGCCGATGCGTTTGAATCCCGTTAAGACGTCGAGTTTGGTGATGACCGCCGACGTCAAGCCGTTCAGCCGTGCCGCGTACCGTGCGGCCACCGCATCGAACCAGCCACAGCGCCGCGGACGACCCGTCACGACGCCGAACTCCGCGCCCGCTTTGCGCAGATCTTCGCCGGTTTCGTCGTGCAGTTCCGATGGAAACGGCCCGCTGCCTACGCGCGTACAGTACGCCTTAACAACGCCGATCACGCGTTCAATGGCGGTGGGTCCCATGCCAAGGCCGATGCACGCACCGCCCGCGATGGTATGCGAGCTGGTCACGTACGGGTAGGTGCCGTAGCCAACGTCCAGCAGCGAACCCTGCGCGCCTTCGATCAGCACGCGTTTACCGCTCTCGAGCGCCCCGTGCAGATACTCCACGCCGTCGACGATGTGCGGTGCAATACGCTGCGCCGCATCGAGCGTCGGCGCGATGAGATCTTCCGCACCTTTGAACCGCAATTTGTCCGCGAGCACTTCTTTGCGCAGCAGGTCGCCGAACATGACGCCGGAGCGTGCCACTTTATCGACGTAGGCGGGCCCGATGCCGCGGCCCGTCGTGCCAATCGCCTGCGCGCCACGCGCTTTTTCTCCCGCTTTGTCCGCTTCTGCATGATACGGAAACACGACGTGCGCGCGATCCGAAATGCGGATGCGGGACGTATCGACGCCTAGCGCGGCGAGCGAGTCGAGCTCTGCGGTAAGCCCTTGCAGGCTGACCACGGTACCGCCGCCGATAAACAGTTCGCAGCGCTCTTGCAGCACGCCGGACGGCACGATGCGAAGCGCGAGTTTCTGCTCGCCTACGCGAATCGAATGCCCGGCATTATCGCCGCCGCCGAATCGCGCAACCACGTCGTAATTGCCCGCGTAATAATCGACGATACGGCCCTTGCCCTCATCGCCCCACTGAATTCCCACAATGATGTCCGCTTTGCGGCCATCATTGCGGGTCCCCGAGATTTGAACCGGCACTACGGCTTCGCCTCCGCGCCCCCTACGGGCAGAGCCCGTAGGGCACCCCAAATGATGTCCGCTTTGCGAACGCCTGATGTTTGCGGGACGTTCCGTCCGGAAACCGCTGGCTGGGATTCCGGTGCATTCGTTTTCCGGACCGCTGGTGATTTTACGTCCATGTAAAATCACCGCTTATCGAAATTTTTCCGAAAACAAAGTTTTGCAGAAACCATCCTGGTTTGCGGAAAAATATTCGAAATCCGGAAACCGAACGCACCGAAATCCCGCTCCTTAGGACGATCTGCTTCATTCGTTCATGAACTCCAGATCCGACGTGTCGCCCATCGGGATTTCCGCAACGCCGCCGAACGACGTCATGACGAACTCGCTGAACAGCGCGTTCGGCCAGCCGAAATCGGGGCGCGTGAATCGCTTGGGATCGTTCGGGTCGAACGACTCGTGGAGCAAGTGATCGCCGGGATCGCTTGCGAGCAGCTGATTGAGCACGTCCTGCTTCTCGGTTTGCGAGGACGCAGTCAGGCCTTCCATCACGAGCGCGAGCGGCCACACCCAATGATCGGGCGTGTGATAGCTGCCGATGCCACGCGCCACGTTGCCGGTGTAGTACGACGGATTATCTTGCGAGAGCAAGAACGCGCGCGTGTTCAAATAATAGCGGTCGGTGTCGGGCATGTAGCCGATGTACGGTGCGGAGAGCAGGCTCGGTACGTTGGCGTCGTCGGTGAGAATCGCATGTCCCAGGCCGTCGACTTCGTAGGCATAGATGTAGCCGTATTTTGAAACCGGCACCATGCCGTAGCGCTGGATACCGCGCTGCACTTCGTCGCGCAGCGACTGCGCCTCGTGGGCTTTAATGAGATTGTGGTAGACTTCGCGTTCGATCTGCGCCATATCGCCGAGAGCGACGACCGCGAACATCTCCGACGGAATCAAAAAGTTGTAGTAACACGCGTCGTCCGACGGACGAAAGCCGGTCCAGATCATTCCGGTGTATCCCACGGCGCGGCCGCGTCCGCCGTCGACCAGTTCCTTGTGCGAGTAGCGCGAGTTGCGCGGATGATCTTGTTCGCGCTCCATCGTCGCGAGGATCGCATCAAACGCCTTGGCCTCGTCCGGCGTGAACACCGAGGCATCGCCGGTGACGTGCCAGTAACTCCAGGCCAGCGTTATCGGATACGCGAGCGAGTCCAGTTCGAATTTCTCTTCCCACACGCGATAGTCGAGGGTGAAGGCGTTGGCATACGGATCGATCTGAATGTACTTCGCTTGCCGGGCGATGATGCCGCGCAGCAACTCGCGGATCGTCGGATCGTTGGCGGCATAATAGAGGTACGGACGCACCTGCGCGCTGGAATCGCGCAGCCATTCGGCCGGAATATCACCCGTTTTCACGTAGGCGGTGCCGTCAGGTGCGACCTGCGCCAGCTTGGTCGTGTCGAGCAGTGCGGCACGGAACATCGTCTGCAGATGCAGATTCGAATTCTGATAATCGGCCGCCGCGCGCTGAATAGATTGCAATTCGAGCGCGGGTGAGGACGCGGGTGTGAACAGTACGAGCGCAAGCAAGCAAATAAGCGCACGCTTGATCATCTATTGAGGCCAACTTCCGTGGGCATAGAGCTCAGGTAACTCACGGTATCGGCCCTTGTAGTCCAAACCGTAGCCGACCACGAACACGTCGGGAATCTCAAAGCCGCGGTACTTGACGTCCAAGCCGGCGATACGCCGGTGCGGTCGGTCGAGGAGCGTGCAGACTTCGAGCGACGCCGGTTCGCGTGCGCGCAGCGTCTTGGTGACGTACTGCAGCGTCAAGCCGGTATCGATCGTATCCTCGACTAAGACGACGTGCCGCCCTTCGACCGAGGCAGACGTGTCTTTCGCGAAACGAATGCCTTCTGCGTCGCTGTAACGCGTGAGCGCAATGAAGTCAAATTCGCACGGGATGTCGATGCAGCGCGTGAGATCCGCAACGAACACCGCGGAGCTGGTGAGCACGCCCACGATCATCGGATACTTGCCGGCGTAGTCGGCACTGATGGAGGCGCCGATTTCGCGGACGCGTGCCGCAATCGTCGCCTCGTCGAAGAGCCGCTGCGCAATCACCGATGCACGTGGGCCGAAGGCCGGGGGCCCCATGCGCTTTGCGTATGGGGGGCGTGAAGCGCGCAGCGCGGATACGCCGGTTCAAGCGAAGCGTGAGCCAGCCTATTGGAAAAAATGCGTTCGACGTCGCGCCGCATGAACAATTTGATCGCAACGTCGGGAAATGCTTCGCGTAACAACCGCACTTTGCGATTCTTGCGCGACTGCAAGCGCGGGCTTTGCACGGTCATCTCGACGTACAGATCGTACTCGGGCAAGTAAAAATCCGGGGCGAACCATTCGACGGCTTTTCCGCCGGCGTCCCGGACGATGGGAAAGGCGCAGGGCTCATAAAGCCATTCGACTTCGTAGAAGTCGAGGAGCCGGGCGAACTCGGCTTCGCTCCGATGCGCGAACCGCGGCTGTTGCATTGCCACGGGCGTACATCTACGACGTTGCTGCCGCGAACTCTTGCTCCAGCGGAAGCGTTGCTTCGAAACGCGCGCCGCCCAGAGGCGAGGAGGCGACGCGAACGGCACCGCCGGCGCGTTCGGCGATCATCTTGACGATCGCCAGCCCAATGCCGGTGCCGGGGCGCGCGGCTGCGCTCGAACCGCGCACGCGCAAGCCGAAGATCGATTCGCGTTCGTGCTCGGCAATGCCGGGACCATCGTCGTCGACGGCAATAATCGCTTCACCACCATCGCTGCGCGCCTCGATGCGCACCCGGCCGCCGTCGCGCCCGTATTTCACCGCGTTGTCCAGCAGATTCACCAGCAGTTGCAGACATGCGTCGGCGTCGATAGCGGCGCACAACTGCGCCGGCATGCACTCGACAGCCACACCGCGCGCGTTTGCGAGCGGCCGGACCACCTCGCATGCCTGCGCGATCTGAGCGCCCACATCGCAGGACTGGCCCGCGAGCGCGTCGCTCGAGAGATCGAGCAGTGAAAACTCGAACATGCCGTCCAGCAGGCGCCCCATCCGCAACGCCTCGCGCCGCGCCGTTTCGAGAAAGCGCCGTGAGGTTGGCGCATCGACGTCCTCGTCGAGCAGCGTCTCCAGGTACCCGCGAATCGACGTGAGCGGCGTGCGCAGTTCGTGGCCGATGGCGGAAAAAAACTCATAGCGCTCGCGCTCTCGTGCGCCGCGTTCGAGCGCCAGCGCAATGTCGCGCTGCAAGTCGCCGCTTATGCGCGTGAGCTGTACCCATCCGGTTTGCGCCCGCAGCCCGCAACGCAGTGAAATTGCCGCCGAAATACGTTCCAGCACCGCGCGAACGTCCATCGGTGAGGGCGCGCGTGATTCACGCGACGGCGCGGTCATCACGATCGCGAAGACGTCGCTGCCGTCATCGTGTCCGCACATGTCACCCATGCGCAGCATTTGCTGCGCGGACTCGGTAAACGCGTTGACCGCGCTGCGTTCCAGCCGCTGCGCCGCGCGTTTTCCGCTGCGCCAGGCAATGCGCTCGAACTCCGGCAAGCGCAACGCGAGCAGCGGTACCGGCCGCTGCTCTAGTGCAGCCGAGAGCACGGGCAGCATCGCGTCTAGCGCAACCGGACGCTTACGAGCGGGAGAACTTATATCCGAAACCATGCACGGTTTGCAGCATCGGCGGCAGATCGCGCTCTTCTTCGATCTTCAGCCGCACGCGGCGCACGTGCACGTCCACGGTCCGCTCGTCGCCGTCGAAATCAAAGCCCCACACTTTTTCCAGGATCGTGCGCCGCGAGAACGCGACGCCTGGATTGCTCGCGAGGGTGAGCAGCAGCGCGAATTCGCGCGGCTTGAGCTTTACGTCTTCGCCGTCGACGCGAACCTCACGCGCGGCCTCGTCTATCTCGAGCCGCCCGAACTGCAACACCGGCGCCTTCTGCTCGGCCGGAGCGCCGGCGCGGCGCAGCACCGCTTTGACGCGTGCGACGACCTCGCGCGGCGAAAACGGTTTGCAGATGTAATCGTCGGCCCCCAGTTCGAATCCGACGACGCGATCGATTTCGTCGACTCTCGCCGTGAGCATAAGAATCGGCACGTCGCACTTCTCACGCCGCAGCGTGCGCGCAACTTCAAGGCCGTCGATCGCGGGCAGGCCGAGATCCAAAATAACGACGTCTGCCGCATCGCGCGCAGCGCGCAGCGCGGCGTTTCCGTCGCTGACCGCTAGAACTTCGAAACCTTCGCGCTGCAGATGATGCGCCAGCAGCTCGCGAATCGCCGGGTCGTCTTCCGCGACCAGCACCGTACGAGAGGGCATGCACCGGATAGTGCCCGCGGTTACCGTTCGCGGGACACGGGTACATGGGCCGCGTGGCGGACCACAAAGAGCGCAAGACCGGCGGTCCACCGCCGGACGATAACTCCGGCAACATCGTTCAGCTGAGCAAGACCGAAGAGGAAGAGGTTCGCAAGCGTTCCTCGCTGCGTGCGGCCGTTGTATTCGAGACGGTGCGGCGCGAAGGCGAAACGGAAGTGACGCGTCCGGCATTGGCGCTGGCGTTTTCCGGACTCGCGTGCGGCCTTTCGATGGGTTTCTCGCTTGTAGGCAGCGGCATTTTGCGCACATACCTGCCCGATGCGGTGTGGCGTCCGCTATTTGTGAATCTCGGATACACGCTCGGATTTTTGATCGTCGTGCTGGGGCGCCAGCAACTGTTTACCGAGAATACGCTCACCGCGATATTGCCCGTGCTCGACGATCCGGACAAACCCAAAAAACTGATGCAGATGCTGCGGCTGTGGGGCATCGTGCTGTTCACGAATTTGGTCGGCGCGGGAATTTTTGCATACGTCATCGCGCACACTGCGACGTTTCCGCCGGAGGTCAAGGCGGCGTTTCTGCAGATCGGCCTGGAGGCGGTTCACCCGACGTTCGGCGAGATCGTCTGGCGCGGCATCTTAGCCGGCTGGCTGATCGCGCTGATGGTGTGGCTGCTGCCCGCCGCGCATCAGCAGCGGGTGTGGATCATCATTATCATCACGTGGGCTGTCGGCGCCGCGGGCCTGAGCCACATCATAGCCGGCTCCATCGAAGCGCTCTACGCAGTCGCGGCCGGCGCGTGGCCATGGACGCAGTACGTCACGAACTTCCTCGTACCGGTCTTCATCGGCAACTGCATCGGCGGCGTTGGGTTGGTCGCGATCCTGAACTACGGACAAGTCGTGCCCGAACAGGGCGGCGATTAGCCCGTTTCGCTCTGCGCGAGATCGGCAAACGGGCCGAACTTCGCCGCATGTTCGCGCAATTTGCGGTAGATGAGCGAGGCGGGAAAGCCGAGCCGCTCGAGCGCCCGCGCCGCCGAAGGATAATTCACTTCGGCGTTCGCGCGAAAGAGTTTTGCCAGTGCTTCGTCGAGGCGCTCGCCTTCTTCCATCGATCCGTTTGACACGGCCGCCGCCGCCGCATCGCGATCGATCCCTTTGCGCACGAGTTCTCCGACCAGCCGCGCATTGCCGACCGCTTTGCGCTTTTGCTCGACGTAGAGCTGCGCGAATAAACGGTCGTCGATGTAGCCGTCCCGTTTACAGCGCGCAACTGCATCGCGGATAGCATCGTCGTCGTAGCCTTTGCGCTCCAGTTTTTGCCAGAGCTGCGCTTCGGTGAGGCGTCTTTGGGCGAGCGCTCGCAGTGCGGTTACATAAGCGCTGCAGGTGGGAGGCTTGTTTCCGGAACCGTTCACAAATTCACCCTCCATGGTGAATTTGTTACTTCTGTGCTTTTTTGCGAAAACAAGTTTTGAAAAAACCATCCGGGTTTGCGCAAAAAAGTCACAGATTCCATAAACAAGCCTCCCACCTCAGCGCCGTTGTAATCGTACTACTCGCTAAAATGAGGCTTCAGCAACGACAGCGCGGCGAAAATCAGGCGGTCTCGGCGGGTGTGGCGTGGCCGTTGCGGGACATTACCTGGCCCGCAAGTTCTTCGCGAATCTTCGTGGAGATTTCGTCCGCGAGATCGCTGTGTTCTTCGAGATACGCCTTGGCATTCTCGCGGCCTTGGCCGATGCGCGTATCGCCGTACGTGTACCACGACCCGCTCTTGCCGACGATGTTGCGTTCGAGCGCCACGTCGAGAATCGAACCCATCTTGCTGATGCCGTGACCGTAGGTGATGTCGAACTCGGCCTGACGGAACGGCGGCGCGACTTTGTTCTTGACGACTTTGACGCGCGTGCGCGATCCGACCACATCCTGGCCGATCTTGATTTGCTCGAGTTTGCGCACGTCCAGACGAATCGACGCGTAAAACTTGAGCGCGCGTCCACCCGACGTCGTTTCGGGATTGCCGAACATGACGCCCACCTTTTCGCGCAATTGGTTGATGAACACCATGACGGATTTGCTGCGGGAAATCGCGGCGGTGAGTTTACGCAGCGCCTGCGACATCAGCCGCGCCTGCAAGCCCACATGCGCATCGCCCATGTCGCCTTCGAGTTCGGCCTTGGTGACGAGCGCGGCAACCGAGTCGACGACGATGACGTCGACCGCGTTGCTGCGCACGAGCATTTCGGCGATGTCCAGCGCCTGTTCACCGGTGTCCGGCTGCGATACGAGCAGGTTGTCGAGGTCGACGCCAAGCGCCGCCGCGTACGTAGGATCGAGCGCGTGCTCAACGTCGATGAAGGCTGCGGTACCGCCGCCTTTCTGCGCCTCGGCAATGGCGTGCAGCGCGAGCGTCGTCTTACCGCTGGATTCCGGCCCGTAGATCTCGACGATGCGTCCGCGCGGAAAACCGCCGACTCCAAGCGCGAGATCGAGTGCGATCGATCCGCTCGGGACGACCTCGAACGACATTTTCTCGCTGAACTCGCCCATCCGCATGATTGAGCCCTTGCCGAATTGCCGCTCGATCTGCGCGAGCGCATTGCTCAGAGCCACTTGCCGTTCATCTTGCGCTGCCATGACTATTCTCCAATCTCTCTTGTCGTCGGCCATTCGTGTCGTTGCTCGAAACCTTGTGGTCCGAAGACCACTGCGGCTTCGAGCGCCTAACGCCTGTCCGACCTCTTGCAAAAAATTGCGTACGTTGTGAGTATCACGCTAACCCGGGGTGATGCCAACGGGGTGGCATTAAAATGACGAGTCCTCGAAGAGTGCTTCGATGAATTCGGCCGGGACGAAGGGCTGCAGAGCATCGGCGGATTCTCCCAGACCGACGAATTTGATGGGAATTTCGAGCGTGTCGACGATTGCGACCAGCACGCCGCCTTTCGCCGTCGAGTCGAGTTTGGTTACGACCACGCCGGTGAGCGCGGTCGCTTCGTTGAAGAGCTTGGCTTGCGAGATTGCGTTTTGTCCGGTCGTGCCGTCGAGCACGAGGAGCGTTTCCGCCGGAGGCTGGCCCGTTTCACGCTCGATGATCCGGCGCATCTTTTTGAGCTCTTCCATGAGGTTGGTCTTGGTTTGCAGCCGGCCCGCCGTATCGACGAGCACCACGTCGGCGCCGCGCGATTTGCCGGCCTGCATGCCGTCGAACACGACTGAGGCGGGATCGGCGCCTTCCTTGCCGCGCACGTAATCGGCGCCGCTTCGGTCGGCCCAAATGTCGAGCTGCTCCGCGGCCGCCGCGCGAAACGTGTCCGCGGCAACGAGCAGAACGCGTTTGCCTTCTTTGCGCAAACGCGTTGCCAGTTTGCCGATTGTGGTCGTTTTGCCGCTGCCGTTCACACCGACGATGAGAATGACCGCCGGTTTGTCTCGCAGATTCAGCTCGGGATTGGGCAGCGTGAGAAAGCGTTCGACGTCTTTGCGGAATCGCGCGACGATTTGATCGCTGGTCGCCCAGAGTTCTTGCTTGGCTACGGTTTTGAGGCCGCCGAGGATTTTCTCGGTGGTCGGCACCCCGAAGTCGGCCAGCAGCAGCAGGTCCTCGAGTTCATCCCACAGCTCCGGCGTGATCGGCCGGCGCGCGCGGCCCAGAGCCTGCACGCCCGAGAGGGTGTCTCGGGCCTTTCCGAACGATGCCCGTAATTTGGCAATCCAGCTCACGGGTACAGCCCCTTCCTCATCAAGAATCGAACTCCTGTTCGATTCTCCGGCGAACGGCATGCTACGCTATCTCGTGTTGCTGCGCCTCGGGTGGCGCCGCAGCCAGGTCGATGTCTACCGCCTGCGCCTTGCGTCCGTTCAGCAGCGGTACGCGCTCACGGTGGCGCTCAATAGCAGCCACGATACGTCGCGGAAGCAGATCCGCATCGTTGATGTGCCGCCACTCGCCGTTGATGCGTTCGGCCATGTCGCGCGCTGCGCGCATGACTACTCCGCGTGGTACGCCAGCGCGCCGCGCCATGCTTTCGAAGCGAGCCATATCGAGCTGTTCGTAATCTTTAGTGCGCGCGACAGAGAGTCCAAGATCATCATTCGGCATATACACTATAGTCGAAACGTAATCATATGCCGGTGCGAGTCTAGGTGTGCGACCATCGGGATAGATAATGCTCCAATTCTTCACGTGCATATCGCCGTTACCGATCGCGATGGAAAAAACGAGGCGCCGAATAAATTCCTCGGTTTGCTCTTGACCCAATCGCTGCCAAATACCGGCGAGCATATTTGCGTAGCTGGCTTTACGGTACTTTTCGAAACGCGTCGGGTACAAGCCAAATATCTGCGCGAAATCCTCACTATGAATGCGGTGATCGCCGGCGCGGTCGAATCGTTTTATATACATGGCGTTGCCAAGGTCCGTGCGAACCTCGGGCGGCATGTTCTGGATGTCGGCTGCGTTGATAAGGCCAATCTCCGGAACGTCAATGCCAAGGCGGCGCGCAAACGAAAGCATCGTGAATTCGTTCTCGGGAACGTTTGGATATGTCGCCGATGGCATCTTCGCGATCCAATTGCCACCTTTACCATGGATCGGAATAGTTAGGCCGTTTTCCGCCTCGAGCACGGCGCTGAACTTGAGTTGTACGCCGGCAAGCGAGAACTTCAGCACCTCCGGGTCGCGCTCGACGGCTTCATCTATCACGGCTGGCATTTCATCCGGTGTAAAAACAGCGCCGTCAGGGTGGCGCGCAATCACCGCACCCGGTAAATCTTCTCCAAGCAACCAGAGCAGTGGAAAATCCCACTGCGGATTTACGTGCGCCCGGCGCGCTAGATACTCGCGCAAGTGTCCTTCGGGCAGCAGGTTCGCAAAGAATGGCAGCAACTTCAATTGCGGTATGCGAACGTGTGGAGAGAAGTCGCCCTGCACGTTATAAAAGCCGAGACTAAGAACCGGACGCGCTTCGTCAGCGATATATGTGTCGTCGAATACAAACGCGTTATGATCGCTCGACAGATTAGTAATCGTGCCGACGCGCGTCGAACCCAGAAAAATATCGAGGGTAGGGCGCATTACTCGTCGCCTGTTGCAGCAAATAGCGGGCGCTCTTCCAAACGTACGTGGTCGTCGTATAGCGACTGCACCACAGGTACCAGCTCCTTGGGGACGAGCATGAGTTCGAGGTCCAGAGCGCGCGCGATATCGATGAGGGTGCTTGCGCGGGGATCCACTTTGCCGAGCTCGATCTTTGAGTAGTTCGACTGCGGCACGCCGCTTAGGCGGGCCACCTCATGCTGGGAAAGCCGCCGAGCCTCGCGCTGCCCGCGAATAGAGCGAGAAATGCTTAGCATATAGATATTATAGCGTATTAAACCTAAAACACCAAGGCGTTTTAAGGTTTATTAGCCAACCCCACAATGTTTTATGGCTTAATAGCCATAGAGGGCGCGCTCGATGCGCTTCACACATCAAGGATGCCGGATGCCGGTGCCAGACGACTGGCATTCACCGCATCCCACGCGCTGCATCCATGCAGCCAGACCGAGCGCCGAAACAGGCAGTGGCCGAGTTTACGCTGTTGCATGCTTCGTACCGTGGTTCGACGGGCTCACCACGACGAGTGGTGATTAGCGGGCGTGGCTGCGCTTGGCGGCTTCGGCATCCACGCGAAAGACGTACGCCAGCACTTCGGCGACGACGGCGTACAGTTCCCGTGGAATCGACTCCGTCAATTCCAAACGGGAGAGCGCTTCCACCAATTCGGCATCTTCGTGCAGCGGCACGTTATGTTCTTTGGCAACGCGCACGATCTCTTCGGCAACCAGGCCTCGGCCTGCCGCAACGACCTGTGGCGCTTCATGCCCGACCGGATCGTACTTGAGCGCGGCCGCTGCCGGACGCGGCGCGACTTTTCTGCGAAAATCGTAGAAACGGTTCATGCGCGCAGATCCAGTCCGGGTGTGCCTGCAACTTTTGGCTGCTGTACCGTCGCCGTACCATTGGATGCGCGCGGCAGTGCGCCGGCAACCGCAGAAGCGACGCGAT
This sequence comes from Vulcanimicrobiaceae bacterium, assembly GCA_035694945.1. GTDB lineage: Bacteria > Vulcanimicrobiota > Vulcanimicrobiia > Vulcanimicrobiales > Vulcanimicrobiaceae > DATGJX01. The sequence continues at coordinate 19,599 of DASSEZ010000091.1, read as the reverse complement.
AGCGCAGTTGTTCCAAACGTCCACGCAGCGAATCGAGCGTTTCGGAGAAACGCTTCGCCGCCGGCCCGTTTTCCGTTTTCACGTCCACTTTCACCGTTCTGCCCGTCGTCTGCAAATCGATGGCCACAGTACCTAAGTGCGCGGTATCGAGAACGAACGCCACGTGAAAGTTGTCGGCGTCCAATTTTGCCGCGCGCGACTGCGCATCGCTCGCTATGCGAATCTGCGCCGGTTTACCGCCTTCGCGATAATACACCGGCAGCGTGAGGGTGAACGTACCGGGATTCTGCTGCGCCGAAGAAAGCGCGTTGACTTGCACGCCGGTCAGTGTGATGAGCGCTTCGCTCAGGGCCTGGGACATTGCGGGCGTGCGGTCAGCGGGCGGATCGCGCAGCAGCGAGAGCACGACGGATTTGAGATCGTGCGAAACGGCCGCCGCGCGTTCCGCTGCCCGTGCGCTGGCAAGCGTCGTGGGAACCTGCGGCGCATCGTCTTGGGCCGTTTGCGTTTGCAGCGCTTGCGGCGCGGAGGCGGGACGCTGCGTTTGCGCGGGCGCGTGCGGGTGCGCTTGCGCCGCTGTATGCGACTGCGTTTGCGGTTGCGGTGCCGCTTGGACGTGTGCGTTCAAGAGCTGCGCAAGCTTTGCTTCGACGCCTTCGATAACGTTGGACACGTACGCGGAAATTTGCGCGGGCAACGTTTCCGCGTTGGCGGGGTTCAAGCGCGCGGTGAACGCGATGAGTGTGCGCAGCGTGGAAATGCGCGCGTCGGACGGCTGTTTAGGAAGCGCCGCTTCCAATCGCTGCAGCACCGACGGCAATCGCTCGGGAGCGTGCGGTGCGATCGTTGCGGCCATGCGCGTGAACGGCGTATCGGGCAGACGTGCCGCGCGCAGAAAATCGCCCACCGTGCGCACGATGCGCTGCGCGGCGTTGCCGGCAGCCTGTGCGGCGCTTGCCGCGGCCCGTACCACGGTTGCTTCAACGTTCGGCGTGCGCGGCGGAATGAGCGGTGCGACGTCGGGTTTTTCTTGCAGGGGGATCTTTGCCGCTTGCGCGGCGGCAATGCGCGCTTCGATGCCCGGCATGCGCAGCGGCTGCGCGGGTACGTCGGCTTGCGCGGCCGGCGGTACGGACGGCGCAGGCGACTTCTGCACCGATGCAGCCACGAACACTGCGCGCGGCGGCGAAACCGGAGGCGGCGATTGCGCCTGCGGCCGTGCCGGCTCTTGCGGTTGCGTTTGCGGCGGTTCTTGCGGCGCGGACTCGCCGTTCTCCGGTGCAACCAGTACCACATCGAGCACCGGCAGCGGATTGCGCGGATCGGGCATGCCCAGATTGCGAACGTAGATTTGCGTACCCGCAAACCCGGTCACTTGCAGCAGAAGCGTTTCTCCTGGATGCACGCCCGGCGGCAACTGCGCGCTCACGCGCTGCCCGAGGATCTCGATGAGATCTTGGCCGTTCTGCGGCGGAAGAATTTTCGCCGCGAGAATGTCGCCGGTGGAGATCTGCGCTTGCAATACCTCGGCGGAAACGCCGAGGTTGATGGCGGCTTCGAGCATCGCCGCTTCCGCGGCGAGTACCCGGGCGCTCATGACGGCGAGCGGATCGATGCCCGACACGGCTTACGCCGTTACGTCGATGAAGTGCTCGCCCTCGCCCGCAAGCCCCAGCGGACTGCCGGGCTCCGGTTCTTCTTTCGGCGCTCGCCGCTCACGCCGCTGCGCGGACCCTTGCTCGCCGTCGGGCTCGCGGTCGCCTCGCGCGCGGACTTTCGCACCCTCGACCTGGACCGGCTCGTCGACGCTCTCTTCCCGGCGCATCACTTCGGCGGCAAAGGCGGCTTGCGCCGCTTGCTGTGCGGCTTGGGGCGCGTCCTGGGCATTGCTCAATACGGCAGCGTTCTGCGGCGCCGCCATGTACATGAGCTGAAGATCGACCGGACGAATGGCCATTTCGCAAAATTCCCGACTCGCAGGCTATCCCCTAGATAGGTGACCGGGGCCTCGATACCTCGGCCATCCTTCGATACCTCAGGATGACAACTGGGGTCTCAGGATGACAACTGGGGTCTCAGGATGACAACTGGGGGTTAGCCGGCTCTACTGATGTTATCGGCGGCGGGCGGCGTCTTGCGCAGGTACTTCTGCTTGACGTTCGGGTCGCCCTCACGATAACCCAAGTCGGAGCGCAGCTCGCGCAGCTTCTGCCGCAGATGAATCACGGCTTGCGCGTGAATCTGCGAGACGCGCGATTCGGAAACGTTCAGCGCGCTCTTGATCTCCTTGAGCGTGAGACCGTCGAAGTAGTACAGCGAGATCACCGTGCGCTCTTGCGGTGGCAGTGCGTCGACGGCCGTGACCAGCGCCGAGCGGATCTCGCGCTGTTCCACCGCGGTCGTCACGTCGTTGTCCGAATCTTTTAGGGTGTCGACCAGCGGGATTTCGTAGCCTTTTTCGTTCGGCAGAAACTCCTCGAGCGAGAGCACCGCGGTTCCGCGTACGCGCTGCATGAGCGTGTCGAGCTCTTTGCGCGAGATGCCGAGTTTGCCGGCGAGCTCGTCGTCGGTCGGCACGCGGCCGAACTGTGCTTCGAGTTCCTGGTAGGCGCGTTCCAGTTCGCGGGCGCGCTGACGGACGGCGCGCGGCACCCAATCCAGCGACCGAAGCGCGTCGAGAATCGCGCCGTTGATGCGCGTTATCGCGTACGTTTCGAATTTGACGCCGCGGGCGTCGTCGTATTTCTCGATGGCGTCGATGAGCCCGAGAATGCCGTCGTTGATGAGATCGTTGAGTTCGACGTTGGGAGGCAGGTTCACGGAGATGCGTCCCGCCACGTACTTGACCAAATGCAAGTACTTGTGAACGATCTCTTCTCGTGACAGCTCAACACCGCCGATTACATAACGGTGCGAGCTCCGGTTCAGCCTCATCCACGCTCCGAGTAACGAATAGCCCCGTTACCTCGGTCTAATTGCCCTTCGGGCTCGACGCTCCTACCGGGTACAGCCGAGCGCCGCGCGCTGATTCGGTTAAGAGCGTGCGAAGGAAGTGTTCGTCAGCTCACAGAGCGCGGGAGCGATTTCATTCAGCGGAAGCACGCGATCGACCAGTCCCGCCTGCGCGGCCGCGCGCGGCATGCCGTACACGACGGACGTGGCGGCGTCTTGCCCGATCACGTATCCGCCGCTGTCCTTCACCTTGCGCAAACCGATGACGCCGTCTTGTCCCATGCCGGTCAGAATCGCCGCGAGCGTCGCGGCTCCGTAGATTTCGGAAACGGACGCGGTCATCACGTCGACGCTCGGCACGTGCAGCGAATGCCCGTCGTCCGCTCGTAACTGCACTTCGACGTCGTCGCTGCCGTACGCGCGGCGCAGCACCAGTTGCCGGCCAGCCGGAGCGATAATCACTTGGCCTTTGCGCAGCACCATGCCCTCTTCGCCTTCGGCGACGGCGATTTTACTGGATTGGTTCAAGCGATCCGCGAGCGGCCGGGTGAATCCCGGCGGCATGTGCTGCACAATCACGATCGGCGTCGCAAACGCCTGCGGCAGCTGCGGCACGATGCGCGAGAGCGCGACGGGACCGCCGGTGGACGTACCGATTGCAACGCATGCAAACAGATCCGGACGCGAGGGCGGCCGCGAAGGCGGCTCGGGCAGCGGCGGCATCACGACTTTCGGACGCACCGAAAAACGGCGCGGCGCGCCACGCCGCGCAAACACGCGCACTTTCGCCAGCAGGTCGCGCGCGACGTCTTTGATGTTGACGTACGCCGCGTCGGGTTTGGCAATGAAATCGACGGCGCCCAGATCGAGCGCGCGGAACGTCGTCTCCGCGCCTTCCTGCGTGAGCGCGCTTACCATGATGATTGGGATCTCCGATCGCGACATGATCTCGCGCACCGCTTCCAAGCCGCCCATGCCCGGCATCTCGACGTCCATCGTGATGACGTCCGGATGCAATTGCTCGGCCTTGAGGATCGCCTCTTCTCCGTTGCGCGCCGTGCCGCACACGAGCACGTCCGGCTCGCTTTCGAGCATCTTGGAGATCGCGCGGCGCATGAAGGCCGAGTCGTCGACGACCAGGACGTTAATGGGCATCGGCTTTCAACCTATAATAGATGGCCTTCGGCGTCACGACGGGATCGTAGAGATCGGTGAGCCGCATGATCGACTCCGCGTGGCCCAAAAACAGGTAGCCGCGGGGACGCAATGCGCGCGCAAACGCTTCGACGACGCGCTTTTGCGTCGGCTTGTCGAAATAGATCAGCACGTTCCGGCAAAAAATCGCATCCATCGGCCCTTGGCTCGCCACGGCGTGCTCGTCGAGCAGGTTGATGCGAAAAAAGTCCACCAGGCGCTTGACCTCGTCTGCGATGAGAAAGCCGTTCTCGAACGGGCGAAAGTACTTTTGAATAAGTTCGGGCGGTGTCGCCCGAAAGCTCAGGTCCCGGTAGAAACCGACCTTGCAGCGTTCGAGTACCCGCGGCGAGAGATCGCTGGCCTTTATCTGGATGTGACTCGACTGCAGTTTTCGCGTCTCCAGCAGCGTCATGCCGAGCGAGAACGGCTCCTCGCCCGTGGAGCACGCGGACGACCAGACGCGCAATTTGCCGCCGCTGCGCACCGCCTCGGCCACCACTTCGGTCGCCAGGACGTCGAGCTGCGCACGCTCGCGAAAAAAATACGTTTCGTTGTTGGAAAGGACCGATGCCAGTTCGTCCCACTCGTTCTGCCGCTCGGGGCTGCTCGTCAAAAACCGGTAATACGCCGCAAAATCCGCGACGCTTCGCTTGACGAGGCGCGTCTGCAGACGGCTCTGCAGCAAAAACTGCTTGGTGTCGTCATAATAGATGCCGAAGCGGTCCCGGATGAGATCGCGCAATTGCCGGAATTCGGCATCGCCGATTGTTACGAGCAAAGACTACTCGCCGCTAAAATGCGCTCGCGCGGCAAACCGCAGCGCTTGTCCGTATAGATATAACCGATCCAGCATCGTGCGTTCGTGATCTTCTCGCTGGAGAATATCGGCAAACCGCGGCGCCTTCGCCAGTTGCTCGAAGAGCAGCGCATAGCGGGACGGCTTGCGCTCCAAATAGCGCATGAGCCTGGCGCGGTGGCGCAGCCGCCGGTAAAAGCGCTGTTTGACCGCGCGCTCGTACTCCTCGAACGCGGGCGTACGGCTGCGCCGGGCCGCCGCGACGGCTTGCGCGGCAACGCGCCCGCTCATCGCCGCTTCGAAGATACCCTCGCCGTTGGTCGCGTCGACCAGGCCCGCTGCGGTTCCGCCGACCATGGCGCCGGGAGCCGCAATCGCTCCCCGCGGCTCGCTGCCGTACAGGAGATGCCCTTCGGTTTTTATGGTATGCGCGATGCCGGGATAGAGCCGATCGCGCACGCGGTCCGTAAAACGGTCGAGTTCCTCGCGCAGCTGCGCGCCGGGCATTTTGCCCATCACGCCCAGGCCAATCGCCAAATGATCGCGTTTGGGAAACATCCACGCGACCGTCATGCGCCCGTCTTGCGTCGGAAAATAGTGCATCTCCAGCGTTTGATAGGCGATCGCCGCCGCCGGCCGGTCCAGATACACACGATATTGCAGTGTCGTGACCAAGCCGTCTTGCCAACCGTCGTATGCGAACTCGGTTTGTTCCAGCTTCGCCGTTGAACCTTGCGCCAAAAACACGTTCTTCGCGGCAATCGTGCGACGCTCGCCGCTGCGAAGGTCCGCGTAATCGACGAATATGTGCGAGCCCTCGCGCCGCAGCGTCTTGAACAGCGACGAGGTGCGAACGTCGGCACCTTCACCCCGCGCAAGCCGCGCGATGGTGCCGTCGAGTTCTTCACGCGTGGTCGTATGGCCGGGGCCGAAAAACACCTCGTATTCCCGAAGCTGCGTGTCAAACAGCGCCAGGCGCGGAGTATCGCAGTGCACCAGGCTGCGCGGCAGATCGAACGTCCCGCAAAATCCCGGACGCAAGCCCGCGGCGCAAACGCGCTTCGCCCCAATCTCGCTGTCCTTGTCGAGCACGACGGTCTGGACGCCGGCGCGCGCCGCTTCTCGCGCCGCGGTGCCGCCTGCGGGTCCGCAGCCCACGATCACAAATTCGGCCTGCTCTACCATTGAGCGGGAGGGGTTCGACGCTGACTAGGCCATGCTTTCCAGCAATTGCATCCACTCGTTCGCGGGCGAGGGCTTTCCGAAGAAGTAGCCTTGCATGGCATCGCATCCAAGTTTATGCAGAATGGCCGCCTGCTGCACGTCTTCCACACCTTCGGCGATGACGCGAACGCCGAGCGTACGCCCCAGCAGAATGATCGTTCGCGCGATCGCCTCGTCGTACGATTTGCTCGTGATGTCGCTCACGAACGAACGATCGATCTTCAGCGCGTCCAGCGGAAACGTGCGCAAATACGCCAGCGAACTGTATCCGGTGCCGAAATCGTCGATGGCGACGCGCACGCCCAAGCGTTTGAGCGCGCCCAGCGCGTTTTGCGCGCGCGGACGATCGGTGATCAACAGACTCTCCGTCAATTCCAGTTCGAGATGACGCGCCGGAAAATCCGTGGACGCGAGCGCGCCTTCGACGACGCCGAGCACGTCGCCGCGGAACTGCCGCATCGACACGTTCACCGAGATGCCGACGTCGTGTCCGCGCTCGTGCCAGCTGCGGCCCTGCGCACACGCCGTCTGCAGCACCCAGGTGCCGAGCGCTTCGATCGTACCGGTGTCTTCGGCAACGTCGATGAACGACGACGGCTCCAGCAAGCCGAGACGCGGATGCCGCCAGCGCAGCAGGGCTTCGAACGCATCGACGTGGCGCGTGGCGACGTTGACGATCGGCTGATAGTGAACCTCGAACTCTTGGGCAGCAATCGCGCGTTTGAGATCGGATTCGAGGGTTACGCGCTCCAGCGACTGCGAACGCAAACTCGGTTTATAGAGCGCAACCTCGCCGCTTCCCGATGTTCTGGCGTACGACATGGCGGTGGTCGCGTTGCGCAGCAGTTCGTCAGAATCGCGGCCGTCACGCGGGTACATGCTGAGCCCGGCGCTCACGCCAACCGCCAGTTCGCGGCCTTCCAAATTGAACGGACCGGAAAGATGCAAGATGAGTTCGCGCGTGCGGTTCATCGCGTCGTCGCGACCGTCCACCGGATCGAGCGCGGCGATGAACTCGCCGTCGCCGCCGCCGCGCGCGGGTATGTCGGTCGGCCGTAGCGCGTCTTTGAGGCGCTCCGCGGTAAGTTTGAGCACGCGCTCGGCAAACGGGCGGCCGAAGCTGTCTTGAATTTTATCCAGGCCGATTACGCCGAAATACGCGATGGCGATAGGTCCGGTCAGCAACGTGTGCGCGTGAATGGCGCGATCGAGTTCGGCTTGCAGCAGATGCCGGTTCGGCATGCCGGTAACGTCGTCGTACTCCTGAAGGTACTGCAGGCGTTCTTCTACTTCCAGCCTGCGGCGAGCGTCGAGCACCGACTCGTCGATGCGCTGCGAAAGATCGCGCAGCCCTTCGATGAGCCGGTTGTAACTGGCGGCCAGCATCGCTAACTCGTCGCCACCTCGATCGTCGATGGACGGCCGCACGCACACATAACGCGGCGCTGACAAATTCCCTTCGGCGATGTTGCGGAAGCTCTGGTCGAGCTGCGCCAAATCGGAACCGACGACGTCCGCGAGCGCATTGGAAACCTTGCCCAAGCGGCGCCGCAGCGTTCCGCCGGTGCGCACGCCAACGGTAACCGCAAGCGCGATGGAACCGATGCCGATGGCGGCAGCGAACGCGTCGGCAAAGCGGCGTACGCGGAAACGCTGCTCTTCCACGCCGCGGATTTGCGCCTGGACCACTACGGCCTCGTATTGGTTGAGCGCGCGCATCATCGGCACGTAGCCGACCCTGACGTACGCACCGCGCGCCTGCTCTGCTTTGCCCGCCCGCGCCAGTGCGAATGCCCGATCGTTTCCTTGCTGGTACGCGACGAACTGCGTCTTGAAAGCGGCGAGCAAGTCTTCATCTTCGTGCGTGCCGAGCATGCTCCGCACGCTGTTGATCCACGCGCTGATTTCGGCGATGTCGGCGCGATAACCGCGCAGATAGCCGCGCCCCACTGCCGACTCGCCCGAAAGCAAATACCACGCGCCGTCGTCGTCCGCGGCCAAGATAAGCCGCTTCACGTTGCGCAGTTCCGAGCGCGCGGGCAGCAAACGCGTAATGAGCTCGTCGGAAAGACGCCTGTCGGCCATGCGCGCGAACGCGTCGACGACGACGGCGGCAAGCATGAGCAGCACGATCACCGCAAGACTGGTGAGGATCTTTTTCTGGATTCCCAGGCGGGACCAGATGGTAACCATGGTTACGAAACAGTTGGCAAAGCCAAAGGATACCCCTGCCGCTGCCCGCAGGCTCGGCACCGCAAAACGCGCAATACCCGGCGGCTATGCCGATCCCAACCCCGAAGAACTACCTGCACCTGCCGCTGGGCGAGAACGCGCCCGAGGAAATCAACGTCGTCGTCGAGATTCCGGAGCGCTCGCGCAACAAGTACGAGTACGACAAGACGCTCGACATTTTCCGGCTCGACCGCGCGCTGCACTCGCCGATTCACTATCCCGGCGACTATGGGTTCGCGCCCCAGACGCTCGCGCTGGACGGCGATCCGCTCGACGTGCTGATTCTCACCATCGAGCCGACGTTTGCGGGATGCCTGGTGGTAGCGCGCCCGATCGGCCTGCTCAAGATGATCGACGAAGGCAAGGAAGACGACAAGATTCTCGCGGTTCCCGTCGGCGAGCCGTCATTCGACGGCATTCACAACTACACGCAAATTTTTCCGCATCTGATCCGGAAGATTTCGCATTTCTTCGAAACGTACAAACTGCTCGAAGGCAAGAAAACGGCGACGCACGGCTGGGAAGATGCCGCGGCCGCGCGACAGATCGTGAAAGAATCGTACGAGCGTTTCATGGCGCACGAAAGCGAACGCACGGCACAATAGTTCGCACGCGGGCGAATAGCAAGCAGGCGAGCAGTGCGCGTCAACTTCTCGCAGAATAGCGTGCGGATGGCAGTGGAGCGGCTGCGGATCCACCTGTTCGGCGAACCGCGCTTCGAAATGCATGGGCAAGCGCTGCGTTTTGCCGCGCCGCCGAAAACACTGCCGCTGCTCGCATATCTGCTCGTCAATAGGCGTGGCCCCGTCGCGCGTGAAACGCTCGCCTCGCTCCTGTGGCCCGACGCCGACGAGGCCTCCGCATCCGCGAACGTACGCCGGCATCTGCACTACCTGAGCAAAGCGCTGCCTGCACCGCCGAACGGTGCGCCGTGGCTCGTCACGACGAACGCACTGGTTGCATGGAACTTGCAAAGTCCGTATTGGCTCGACGTCGAGGCGTTCGAAACGCAGATCCAGGAACGCCACTTGCGCGCGCACGCCGTACGTCTCTATGCCGGGGATTTGTACGAGCGATGCGCGGAAGAGTGGATTGAATTCGAACGGGAGCGGCTGCGAACGCTGCAACTTTCCAATCTGTCCTCGCTATGCGCTGACGCGCAGAAACGTTCGTCGTTCGTGGAAGCGCTGCAGTACGCGCAACTCATGCTCGCCGCAGACCCGTGGCGCGAAGACGCCGTACGCACCATCATGGAAACGCGCATGCTTCTGGGCGATCGCGCCGGCGCGCTTGCCGAGTACCAGCGCTTTGCTGCACGGTTGAGCGAAGAGCTCGACACGCGTCCGCTGGATGAAACGACGGCACTCTTCGAGCGTATACATCGTTCAACCGCAAGTTCGATCGCCAACGCATCGGCAGCCGGCGCGACACGCACGACGCTCATCGGGCGCAAGAACGAACTGGCGACGCTGCGCGCGCAGTGGGAGCGCGCGCGCCGAGGCGAAGGCCGGGCCGTGTTCTTGGGTGGCGAGGCGGGCATTGGCAAAACGGCACTGCTCGACGCGCTGGGCGAAGCCGTCGCCGAAAGCGGCGGCGCGATCGTGAGCGCCGCCGCCAGCCACGACGAAGACACGGCGTACGCAGCGCTTTTGGGTGCCGCTCACAGCGTCGGCGTCGATTTGGGCGCTCCGGCGTCGAACGACGACGAGCGGCTTCGAACATTTGAAATATTCGCGTGCGCGCTGGAGGAACTGGCGCGCAAGCAGCCGCTGCTGGTGGCCGTGGAAGACTTGCACTGGGCGGCGACCGCGACACTGGAGGCGCTGCGGTATTTGGTGCTGCGCCTTTGCGCGGCGCCGGTACTGTTCGTCGGAACGTATCGTGAATTCGAAATTCATCGCACGCATCCGCTTCGCAATCTGCGGCGGGAACTTGCGAAAATGCACCGCTGCACCACCATTGCGCTAAGCCCGCTCAGCCGCGAGGACGTACGCGAACTGGCGGCGCTGCGCGCCGAAAAAGCGTTGACCGAAGAACTCGTGCAGCGCATCTATCAGCGAAGCGACGGAAATCCGCTTTTCGTCGGCGAGATCGTCCGCGAGTTGCACGCTCGGGGAGCGGAGCGCGTGCCCTCGTCCATCGCGGAGATCGTGCGCGTGCGCCAGCAGCGTTTGCCGCAGCAAGCGCGGCGTCTGCTGCAGACCGCCGCTATCGCAGGCGGTTCGCTTTCGGCGGAACTGCTGGTCCGCGTGAGCGGACTGCGCGAAGCCGACGCCTTGCAGATTCTCGACGAACTCGTCGCATCGCATTTCTTGCGCCAAAGCGCGGGCGACGCGTTCGCGTTCGTACACGAAGTCATTCGCGAAGCAATAGCCGAGAGCATGAGCGAAGACGCCGCGCGCATCACGCACGCACGCCTCGGCTTTGCACTGCGCGAGCTGCACGCGCACCGGTTTGCAGACGTTGCGGCGATCGTTGCCAGGCACTTCGAACTGGGCGGCATCGACGATGCGGCGTGCGAGGCCTACGTTGCGGCCGCGGAGCACGCGCTCAACGTGTACGCGGTCGACGAAGCCGCCGCACACGCGCGCAAAGCGTTGGAGCGCGCGCCCGAAACGCCCGCGCGTTTTCGCGCCCTGCGCGTGCTGGAAGGCGTGGCCGCACGCCGCGCGGATCGGCTGGAGCACCGCGCGGCACTCGACGAACTGCTTGCGCTCGAAAGCGACCTCGACTGCGCCGACTACGCCGAGATCGTGCTGCGCGAAGTCGATTACAGCAGCGGAGAACCACCGGAGGTGCAGCGCGAGGCGCTGGAACGGTTCGAGCGCATCGAACCGCGCGTTCCGCAATACGCAGCGGCGTATCTGCTGCGCCGCGGCGAGTATCTCTCGCGCGTCGGCGAGGTGCACGAGGCAAAAGCCGTACTCGCACGCGCACTCGACGCGCTCGGCATGGGTGGCGATCCCGACGAAGTGCTGCGCTGCCTGATCGCGCTCTACGTCGTTTATTTGAGCACCGGCGATCCGCTCGACGAACTCGAGCGGCGTGTGAGCGGCGTGCGCGCAAACCTGGAGCATCGAACCGACGCACGCGTCGCGGCTCGGCTTGCTTTCATGCAATCGGCATCCGTGATGGATCGCGATCCGGCGCAAGCTGCCCAGTTTGCGCAGCAGATGCTCGAACACGCGCAAAACGCCGGCGACGTATGGCTGGAAGCACTCGCGCATCGCGCTGCGGGCGCGTCCGCCGCGCGGCTCATGCGTATCGGGCCCGCGCAGCGCCATCTGCGCCGATGCGCGGAAATTACCGTTGCGGCGGGAAGGCTGCGCGATTTGGCGCGCGTACGCGCGTGGCAAGTGATGGTGGAAAACCGCTGCGCGAATTTCGCGGCGGCAACCCGCTACGGCGAGGAAGGCTTGGAAGCGGCGCGAGCCTGCGGCGCCGTCGATCTGATCGCGTCGTTTCATGCCAACCTCGCGAACACGGCGGTGTGGGAAGGCGATCTCGAAACCGCTGAAAGCCGTCTGCGCGAATCGTTGCGGCTCGGCGAAGAACGCGGCTTCGTGCACCCGAGTATTTCGAGTTTGCTCGGCGAGGTGCTCGTCGCGAAAGGCGCTTTGGCGGAAGGCACGGCGATTATCGAACAGGCATGGCGCGCGTCCTCTCCGCAAGATGACGCGCTGTGTTCACTGCGCGTGCACTATCCGCTCTTGCTCGGCACCGCATACGCCGCCGCAAGGCGCATGGACGAGGCGCACGCGATGGCGCAGCGCATTCGCGGCGAACTGCCGGCATTCCGATCGTATTACGTGCATCCGCAAATGTACTTGTGGTCGGCGGGTCAACTGCTGGCGCTGCTCGGCTACGAAGAAGCGCCCGCGTTCTTGCACGAAGCGCGGGCGCGAAAGGACGAGATCCTGCAGACGATCGACGACGAGCCCTCGCGTCAGGCGTTCGGCGCGTTCGTTTTCAACCGGCTTATCGACGACGGCGTTCGCGTGGAGCAGCCGCTGCACGCATGGTTCTTACCGTTCGCCGCGGTTTATTTGGACAAAACGATGTCGTAACCGCCTGCGGCGTTGCGCGTTACCGACATGGTGCGTGGCAGACCGGCGGCGGTTTTCGAATCGTTCGGACGCGCAACGGCCTGCGTCCACGATTGTTTCGCATTAACGAACTTCATGCTGAACATCGCTTCCACAAACGCGAGATGACCTTTGTTGTAGCCCCAAATCTGCGTTGCCATGAACGGTTTGCCGTGAAATTCCTGCGCTGAACCGGGAACGTAGTGCATGCCCATTTGCGGCTCGACGGTTCCGTCGGTGATGTAGCCCATCGGTACGATTGCATCGCGCGCCTTTGGCACGCTGCCCGGAGCCGCGAACGCAATAGCGTTACGCTCGGCCTTCGGGATAACGTAGAAGTGCGCGTCGAAATGCGGCACCGTGTAGATGCCCGCAGGGGGGTGGCCGTAGGGATGCCAGTCGATTTCGACGAGTTGGAAGGGCGCTGCATGCACGGGGAGATCGACGCGCGTTTCCTTGGCCGGCAGCGAGGCGAAGGCGGCCTTGTCGATGGTCACGCCGAGCTGCGTCCCCCGCTGCCAGAGCGTCACCGTGCCTTTGCCCAGAGTGCCGTGGGAGACGACGTGCCGCCCAGGCGCGGCGGATATTGGAGAAACTGCGCCGGCGCTCAGAGCTGCGGCAAGCGCAACGGGAATCAGAAGGTGCTTCATGCCGCAACTTTAGCGCGGCGGCGTCTAAAGCGCGTCTAGGCCTTATCGTGGTTCGACGGGCTCACCATGACCAGGGCGTCGCGTGAGGCGTCCGACCAGACGGCGGCGCCGACGAGCGGGCTGGTGAGGTACTCGAACGCGAGCTGCACTTCTTCACGCGTGCAGGAAGCGTCGGACCCTTCGTCCGCGAGGCGCTGGTCGACGAGCATCATCGCCGCGTCGATGGTGAGCAGCGGTGCGTTTTGCGGCGTTCCTTGTTTTGCGGCTGCGACTTGCGCGGCCCAGCCGCCATCTTGCAGATAGCGGCAGACGAGTTGCAAGCGTTTGGTTTCGCCGTGAACGCGATTCCACAGCAACGTGTCGATGACGTCGGCGACGAAACCCGGCTTGAGCAGCGCCAGCATTTCGTACGGATTGCTTTGAACGCGCAGCAGACGCTGCATATCGTCGACGGTCCACGCGCTCACGCCGTGCGTTACGAGCTCTGACCCGAGTTCGGTGTCTTCCGCAAATCCGGGGCCGATGAGCGCGCAGTACTGCGCATTGAAGGGCTCGCGGTATTTGCTCGCTTCGACCGCGTCGGGATTCGTGACGTCGCCCTCGCCGGTTTTACACTCGAGCATGACGCGGTAGCCGAGCGTTCCGAGCTGCGCGTCCGCGTAGCCGTCGGGATTTTGATGCCCGCCAACATGCGTCGTACGAAAACCCAGCTGCGCGAATGCATCGCATACCGCAAGTTCAAACGCCGCAGGGTCGCTGCCGCGCACCGTCTGCGCAAGGCGGTCGATAAGCGCTTGCGTCTGCGGCGTTATCGGCGGATCGGGCGGCGGCTCGAGCGCGGGCCAATTGTCGGGCGGTTCGTTGATGCGAAAGCGGCGATCGTGGTCTTGCACGATGGCAGGGCGATGGCCGTGGCCGCTGGTGCGCACGATGTATTCGAGCAGCGAGGTGTAGACGTATTTCGAGAGCGTCGAGGGCGGCAGCAACTTTTGCGCGATCGCTTCTTGCAGAATTTGCTTGGCGTCGCGCGGGACGCCGTCTTGCAGAATCTGCAGCGCGGCCTGCAGCACGTGTCCGTGATGCTCGATCGGTTTTTGGTGCGACGGCAGAGCCATACGTGTGGGCTGCTGCGCCGCTCCAAAGGTTTGCGAGGCGAGTGGTGAGAGCATCTGCGCGAAAAGATCGCCGACGGCATCCAAGCGCTGCGGAAAATTTTCGACGGTAAACGCGTCGATGGGCGTTTCGAACAGTTCTTCCCACGTGACCGGCGCGCACACGTGCATCGCGGCACCGCCGCGCACGCTGTACGGCAGCGCGCTGAACCGGCCGACGGCGTTGCTGCCCGCATGCAGATGAATGCGCCCGGCTGCGTGCGTATTGGGCTGCGTGGTAAAACGCTGCGGGTGCTGCGCGACCGCCTGCAGGCAGATCGCATCGAGAAACGCGCGCATCGGCGCGTACGGCGGCGCATCGGCGAACGGCACGTAGAGCGCAACGCCGCTCGCGCCCGCGATAAGCGCAATTGCGTCCAGGCCGTGCGCGCGCAAAAGATCGCGCACGATGGACGCACCCTCGGCGAGCATGGCGTTTTCGGCGGGTTCCGCGGTAAGCAGAATGCGCCCGAAACGCGCGCGGTACGGCGAATCGCCGCACGGCGTCCAGCTGTGCAGCTCGACGGCATGAGCGCGATCGACGGCGTACGCGAGGTTCGCTTCGCTCAATTCGAGGTAGGCATGCGTCCCCGAACGCGTCGCGACCGCTACGGTTTTCACGCCGTCGCGCGTATGCGTGCGGGGGCCGTGCCACTTGGCGTTACCGTTTTGGCTCGGCGGAAACGTGGCGTACACGAACGGGATGCCGGCGAACGTGCGGACCAGCATGGGCGCCACGCGTGCATAGTGGTCGGAAATGAGCCGATGCGCCGAGGGAACGGTGTCAAGCATAAGGCCGCCTGCTTGGCCGGTTGTGGGGTTGGGTCCTTGCCCTCGACTCTATAACGATGTGATATACTGCTGTCGTGTTATATGCTATACCGCATATCGGCGAGGCGATCCAGCGGGCCCGGCGGCAGAAAGGCCTGAGCCAGCATCAGCTTGCCCAGCAGGCAGGCGTCACGCAACCAATGGTTTCGCTCGCGGAACGCGGCAAGGATATGCGTGTGTCGACGCTTCAGCAGATCGCCGCCGCACTCGACCTGGTTCCAATGCTCGTTCCGCGCCGCGCGGTTCCCGTGGTTCGCGGCGTGATGGCCAACGTGCCTGAATGAGCACCACGCTCGAGGTTCGCCTCGGAGACGTTCTGGTGGGGTACCTTACGAATCTGAACGACGATCGGACGTTCTTCGTGTTTGCCGATGAGTACGCGCACATGGAGAACCGTCCTGTGCTCACTCAGGGGCTCATCACCGACACCGGGGAGCTGATCGTCGAAGAACGAGCTACTCGCCGGCTCGCGCCACCGTATTTCTCAAACCTGCTTCCCGAGGGCGGCATGCGCACGCTCATCGCGCGGCAGCTCGACGTATCGCCGGAGCGCGACTTCCCGCTGCTCGCTCATCTGGGCAGCGACAATCTGATCGGCGCGGTGCGCTTGCTTCCGACGAGCGGCGCGGAAATTGCGCCCACAGATCCGGAGGTTCTCGCGCTGGCGCTGCCCGGCGTACAAATGAAACTCAGCGTCGTGCTGAACGAGCATGATGCGCTCACGATCCCGGTGCGCGGCCAAGGCGGCAACTGGATCGTGAAAGTGGCTTCGGGCAAGATACCGGCGCTCATCGAAAATGAGTATTCGATGCTGACGCTCGCCCGGATGTGCGGCATCGACGTTCCCGAGCTGCGTCTTCTTGATGCATCAGCGATCGCCGGCATTCCCGCGACGTTCCAGGCACAAGGCAAAATGCTCGCTGTACGACGGTTCGACCGAGATGGCGCGCGCCGCATACATGCCGAGGACTTCAATCAAGTCTACAATCAGCATCCGGGCAAGAAATACGACAATTTCAGTTACGGCAACGTTGCAAAAACGATTTTCGAACGTGTCGGCTACGAGGATGCGCGCGCGTTTGTGCGCCGCGTAGCATTCACGGCAATGATTGGCAACGGTGATATGCATTTGAAGAATTGGTCGCTGGTGTATCCGGATGGCCGCACTCCGCGGCTTGCGCCGGCGTACGACTACGTCTCCACACTGCCGTACGACTTGAACCACGACCTGGGCCTGTCGTTTGGCGGAAGCAAAACGCTCGGCATCTTTTCGGATGACCGTCTAGCGAGGTTTGCCGCAGACGCGCAGCTTACGGTGAAGATCGTCAAGCAAGATGCATTCGCCATGGTCGAACGCGTTCGCGAGGCGTGGAAGAGCGCCGATCTGCCGCTGCCGGACGAGCACCGCGACATTATCGGCAAACATATCGCCGCGGTTACGAACGCCGGATATGAATTTCAGCCGCGACGGCGCCGCCCGATTTTCCGGGATTAGCTTTGCCGAGATTGCCTCAAAGCGCGGGCCTTGACAAGCTCGGCCGTGGTTCGATACCTCAGCGTGACACGGGGCACTTCGATACGTCAGCGTGACAACAGGCGGCGCGTGCGCGCCGCCCTACCGATGAACGTGGCCTCGATGCCTCGGCCGCGCTTCGATACCTCAGCGTGACACGCGGGGCGCTTCGATACCTCAGCGTGACACGGGGCGCGCTTCGATACCTCAGCGGTGGTTCGATACCTCACCATGACACACGGGCGGCGTGCGCGCCGCCCTACCGGGTACGGGGCCTCGATACCTCGGCCGCGCTTCGATACCTCAGCGTGACACGGGGCACTTCGATACGTCAGCGCGGATTCTCAGCGCGACGCGCGCCAAGAGGACTAGGCCCCTAGCCCCTCAAACCCCGAGGGTCGGTCCCTCCCTTCGACACGCTCAGGATGACGACAAAGGGTGGGCTCTTTTACTGCACTTACCCGTAAGGATTCGCATGACTTCTGTGAGTGGGATTGGCTCGCTCGTCGCCATCTATTTGGGCGTGGGCGCCGGGGTCGTGGCCATTCTGTATGGCCTGTACCTTATAAGCTGGGTGATGCGCCGCTCCGCCGGCAACGCGCGGATGCAAGAGATCGCGGCCGCGATCCAAGAAGGCGCAATGGCATTTCTCAAGCGCCAGTACACGACCGTCGCCATCGTCGCGGTCATTCTGTTCATCGTGATTTGGGTCGGCTTGGGCTGGCAGCCCGGCGTCGGCTTTTTGATCGGCGCGATTCTCTCGGGTGCGGCCGGTTTCATCGGCATGACCGTTTCGGTACGCGCGAACGTGCGCACGGCCGAAGCGGCGCGCGGGGGCCTCGGGCCCGCGCTGCACGTCGCTTTCCGCGGCGGCGCGATCACCGGTCTGCTCGTCGTCGGTTTGGGCATTCTCGCCGTCGCCGGCTACTATTGGATTCTTCTCTCGGTCAACGGCGGGGATGAAGCCAAGTCGCTCGGAGCGATGGTCGGACTCGCGTTCGGCTGTTCGCTGATCTCGGTGTTCGCGCGTTTGGGCGGCGGCATTTATACGAAGGCCGCGGACGTCGGCGCCGACTTGGTCGGCAAAGTGGAAGCGGGCATTCCCGAAGACGATCCGCGCAATCCCGCGGTCATCGCGGACAACGTCGGCGACAACGTGGGCGACTGCGCCGGCATGGCTGCAGACCTGTTCGAAACGTACGTCGTTACGACGGTCGCCGCGATGCTGCTCGGCAATCTCCTCCTGGGCAAGATCGCCGGCGCGACGACGTTCCCCATCATTCTCGGGGCGATTTCGATCATCGCGTCGATCATCGGCACGCTGTTCGTCGGCATCGGTAAAGTCGACCGCGCGAAGATCATGAACTCGCTGTACGTCGGACTCGGAGTCGCGGGCATCCTTTCCGCAATCGGCTTCTACTTCCTGACGGTCAAGCAGTTCGGCGCGGGCGGCATCTTCGTCGAAGGCCACAACGAAAGCGCGCTCGCGATTTGGGGATGCGCGGCAATCGGTCTGGTAATCACCGGCCTCATTACCTGGATCACCGAGTATTACACCGGTACGCAGTTCTCGCCGGTCAAGCGCATCGCGAATGCGTCGATCACGGGACACGCGACGAACATTATCAGCGGTCTTGCGGTTTCGATGCAGGCAACGGCGCTGCCGGGCCTGGTCATCGTGATCGGCATTCTCTGTTCGTACGCGCTCAGCGGTCTGTACGGTGTGGGTATCGCCGTCATGGCGATGCTCTCGATGGCGGGTATCGTGGTCGCGATCGACTCGTTCGGGCCGATTACCGACAATGCCGGCGGTATCGCCGAGATGGCGGAACTTCCGGACGACGTTCGCAATGTCACCGATCCGCTCGACGCCGTCGGCAACACGACGAAGGCCGTCACCAAAGGCTACGCGATCGGCTCGGCCGGTCTTGCGGCAATTGTGCTGTTTGCATCGTTCCTACAAGAACTTGCCAAGTACAAGTGCGCGCCCAATGATGCCGCTTGCGCGACGCAGTTGCAGGCGAACTTCATTGTAAGCGATCCGTTCGTGCTGGCCGGTTTGCTGATCGGCGGCATGCTGCCGTTCTTCTTCTCGTCGCTTTCGATGGAAGCGGTGGGACGCGCCGGCGGCAAGGTCGTCGAGAACGTGCGCATGCAATTCAAGAACAATCCGGGCATCATGGCTGGAACTTCGCGTCCGGATTATGCATCGACGGTCGACATCGTGACGCGCGCCGCACTCAAAGAGATGATCGTTCCGGCGCTCATTCCCGTCGGCGTTCCGGTCATCGTCGTTATCCTGGGCGCGATTCACGTGCTCCCCGGCATGGCCACCGCACAAGTCATGGGCGGCATTCTCGTCGGTGCAATCGTGACGGGGCTCTTCCTCGCGATCGCGATGACGAGCGGCGGCGGCGCATGGGACAACGCGAAAAAGTACATCGAAGACGGACACAACGGCGGCAAGGGTTCGGACGCGCATAAAGCGGCCGTTACCGGCGACACCGTGGGCGACCCGTACAAAGACACCGCCGGGCCGGCGATCAACCCGATGATCAAGGTGCTCAACATCGTTGCGCTCTTGCTCGTCGCGTTCATGATCCACTAAGGGTCCGGCGCACAGCCCGACGGAAGCCGCTTCAAACGAAGCGGCTTCTTCTTTCCCCAGGCAACTTAAAAAAATAGTTGACAGAAGCTGCCGGAACGAGTACCGTATACCTAATTCCTTAGTTACGGGACGGAGGCGCTCATGGGGTTTCGCAGCCTGGTATTTCCTATTGCCATCGCGCTGCTCGCGACGCTCGCCGCCGGACCGGCCCGCGCCGTAGAGAGCACCGACGGCGGCATCACGATTCCGACCGTAGACACCCCGCCGCCGCTCGTCGCCGATCTCAGCGCGCCCGCTTGGCAGAAAGCAGCGACCGTGACACTGGGCTACGACCGGCAGACGCACGGGCCAAGCGCGGAA